>DASWPG010000035.1:0-99052 GCA_036404115.1 Cellulomonas sp. | reverse complement strand
CGTTCCATGGCGAGCTGGACCAGGCAGATCAACGTCTGCTTCGTGGCCGTGCGCGAACGCGCGTCGGTGTACAGCACCGGCACGTGCACCGGGATCGCCAACGCCTCACGCACATCCTCCAACCGGTGCTTGGCCACACCGTCGAAGCAGTTCACCCCCACCACGAACGGGATCCCCCGCGACTCGAAGTAGTCCACCGCCGGGAAGCACTGGTCCAACCGATCGGTGTCCACCAGCACCACCGCACCGATCGCACCCCGCACCAGGTCGTCCCACATGAACAAGAACCGGTCCTGACCCGGCGTCCCGAACAGGTACAACCACAACGACCCCGGCAGAGCGATCCGACCGAAGTCCATCGCCACCGTCGTCGAGGTCTTGCGATCCGAGACACCACCAGCGTCATCGACACCCAACGAGTGCTCCGTCATCGCCGCCTCGGTGTTCAACGGCTCGATGTCCGAGATCGACCCGATGAACGTCGTCTTCCCCACCGCAAAACCACCCGCCACCACGATCTTCACCACCGTCGGAGCGGAACCGGCGGGGACCGGCCCGGGGTGGCCGCCCGCGGACCGGTCGGACGGTGCGCGGCTGTCGTCGAGGTCAGAGATCGGCGATGCCATGGGCCACGCTCTCCAGGAGGTCGAGCGCGGCGTGGCGCCCCGGGGCGTCGTCGGACCCGCCGGCGGCGCGGATCGCCGCGTGCTCCGCGGCGGTGTCCCGCAGCCCGACCATCCCCAGGCCGGCGAGGTCGCCGACCAGCACCTGGGTCACGCCCAGCGGCATCCGCAGGTGCGCGGAGACCTCGGCGACGGTGAGGTGGTCGGCGGCGACCTGGCGCAGGATCGCCCGGGTCTCGGTGGACAGCGTCCGGGGGTCGGGGTCGGCCCGGAGCCGGTGCACCAGGGTGTCGACGTGCACCTCGACCGGGCCGCGCACCCGCCCCTCGGTCACCACGTACGGCCGGACCCCCGGCAGGTCGCAGCCCGTCGGGGTGTGCTCGTGCCTCAGCTCGCTCACTGCTCCTCCTGACTCACCGGGACGACGGGGACCGCGAGCGTGCCGACCGGTTCGGCGACGGCGACGGGCGGCCCGTCGACGGGCAGGGTCGCCCGCATGCTGGCGACCAGCTGCGGGGTCAGGACGATCTCGGCGCGCCGTGCGAGCAGGGCCATCTCGTACCCGACCAGGCCGACCTCGGCGGAGCCCTCCGCCGCCACGGCGAGCAGCGACCCGTTCGAGATGCTCATCAGCACCACGAAGCCCCGGTCGAGCTCGATCACGGACTGCAGCACCGTGGTGGCACCCAGCTCGCGGGCCGCACCGCGCGCCAGGCTGGAGATGCCGGACACGATCGCCGCCAGCTGGTCGCCGGCGGTGCGTGGCACGCCGGCCGACATCGCCATCAGCAGGCCGTCGGCCGAGACGACCAGGGCCAGGCGGGTGCCCGGTGTCGACCGGACGAAGTTGTCGAGGAGCCAGCCGAAGTCGGGGTCGGCTGCGCGGGTGGTCATGGGTGCTCGCTCCTTGTCGAGGTCGTCGGGTTCGTCGAGGTCGTCAGGGCCGTCGGGGCCGCAGCCGGACCGGGCGGGTCCGCACGTCCCGGTGGTGGTCCGCCGGGTCGTGCGCGGCCCGGTGCCGAGCGGCCCCGGTCAGCACCGGTGCGGCCGTCCCGTCACGGACCGAGCAGCGTGGACGATCGCTCGTCCCGGCCGCGAGACGTGCCGGACCGGAAGGCGCTGAACCGCTGCCGGAGCTCGTCGGCGTCGCGCTCCACCGGTTGCGCGGTGGGGTCGTCGGCGGGCGGGGCGACGGGGGACGGGCTGCGGGGCGGCAGCGACGATCCGGCGGTCCCGGCCGCGGGCCGGTAGGAGGTCAGTCCGCTGAGCTCGGCCATCGCGGCCTTCTGCCCGGCGGCCCGGATCCCGGCCGAGGTGTCGACGCCTCCGCCGGTCCAGCTCTCGGCCCCGCCGGGCGTGCAGCCGGGCTCGGCCGGCGTGAAGGCCGACGCGGCCGGAGCGAAGCCCGACGCAGCCGCGGGGACCGGCCTCGTGGGCGCCGGCGCCTCGACGGACCCGGGCCGGAACGACCCGGCGGACGCGGCCCCGTGGACCGAGGTCGCCGGGACGGCCGAGGACGCGGGTGCCCGCTCGGGCACGAGGGTCGCACCGGGCACGAACACTCCCGTCGGCGCCGGAGCGCCCGCCACCGACGCGGGCTCCTGGTCGGGCACGGCGAGCGGCGGGGCGGCGGGCACTCCGGGCCGGGCGGCACCGGACGGCTGCACCGGCGCTCCCGGCACCGGCACCGGCGGGAGCGCCGCCGGTCCGCCGACCCCGACCGTGCCGTTCGCCGGCCCGGCGCTGCCCGACGGGGACGGCTCCGAGCGGCGGTCGCGCCGCGAGGAGAGCCGCCGGCTGCCGCGGGTCCGCGCCGACCCGGAGGGCTCGGGAACCGGGACGGCCCCCGCCTGCTCGGTCCCGAGCACGGCGTCGAAGGTCGGCAGGCCCGGCTGCTGCGCCGACACCACCGGCCGCCAGGCCGGAACCGGGGCGGACGTGGCGGGCCGCTCGGCGACCGGTGCGGCCGTCGGAGCCGGCAGCCGTCGCGGGAGCGGAGCGTCCGGGGCCGACGTCGCCGGGTGCACCGGCTCGAACGCCGGACCGGCATTCGTGGGCTCCACGAGCGGCATCGTGAGCTGGGCGGCGGTCAGCTGCGGCGGGACGACCGCCGAGGACACCACGGGCTCCGCGGCGGCCGTCGCCGAGGGCGAGGCCGCCTGCGCCGCGTCGGGCTCGGCGAACAGGCTGCGGGGCAGCCGCACCACGGCGACCGTGCCGGCACCGTCCGGGCCCGGACGCAGCCGGACCTCGATCCCGAGGCGTGCCGCCAGCCGGGCGACCACCCGCAGTCCCATCCGGCCGTCGCTGACGTCCTCGGCGGCGGCGAGCTGGGCGTTCGCCATCGCCAGGTCGGCCGGGGCCATCCCGACCCCGGCATCCCGGACCTCGATGGTCATCTGCTCGGCGTCGCACGCCCCGGTGATCTCGATCGGCGTGATCGGCTCGGCGAACGCGGTGGCGTTCTCCATCAGCTCCGCGAACAGGTGCGCGACGGGTACGACGTGCGAGGCGTGCAGGTACGGGTCGTGCACCAGGGCGATCTGCACGCGGTCGTACTGCTCGATCTGCGAGGCGGCGGCACGCAGCACGTCGGCGACCGGGGTGACCTCGCGGACCCGGCGGCCGTGCTCGCTGCCGGCGAGCACCAGGAGCGACTCCGCGTTACGGCGCAGCCGGACCGTCAGGTTGTCCAGCTCGAACAGCTCGGCGAGCACCGTGGGGTCCTCCTCGGTCTGCTCCAGGGTGTCGAGCGAGACCAGCTGGCGGTTCAGCAGCGCGAGATCGCGGCGGGCCGCCGCGAGGGCGGCGGCGGAACCGCACTCGTGCACCGGGACCACGGCAGAGCCCGCCGACCGCAGCGAGGTGGGCCGCGCCGCCGCCGGCGCGCCCGCAGGACGGTCCGGCGCCGACCGGGGCGCCTCGTCCGGGACCTCCGCGGCGGTGGTCCGGCGACGGCCACGGGCGAGCCAGACGCACGCGCCGGCGAGCAGCAGCGCGACCACCACGGCCGCGGCGAGACCGGCCTGCCGGGTGACCTCGGCGGACGCGGCGGCGTCGGTCTCGTCGGCCAGGGCGACGAGCACGTCGCGGGCGTCGGTGCCGACGGAGCCCGAGGCGGCGCCGGCGGCGACCAGGTCGGCGGTCTCCCGGGCCAGCACGACCAGCTGTGCACCGACGGTCCTCCCGGTGTCCGCGGTGCGAACGAGGTCGAGCGGCCAGCCGGCAGCGGCGTCCGCCACCTCCAGGTAGGCGCTCGCCGCTGCGGCGCCGTCCTGGCCGGCGTCGACCTGCTGGCGGACCGCGGCGACGTCGGTGGCCAGGCTCTCCGCCTGCACCAGCAGCGCGGAGGTGGCGTCGTCCTGCCGCGCGTCGTCCAGCGCGCGGACGGCGTCGACCGCGGCCGCCACGGCGGCGTCCGTCGCGGCGCGCGCGGACGCGAGGTCTCCGCCGCCCGTGGTCGCGGCGAGCTCGACGGCGAGGGCCGTCGCCGCGTCGGCACCGGGCAGCGCGACCGTCCGCGTGTAGGCCGACACGCTGCGCGCAGCACGCACCCGGTCGAGGCCGCCGATCCCGATGGCCGCGCCGAGCGCGACGACGAGCAGCACCGGCACGAACAGCTTCGCGATCATCCGGCCCGGAGGGGTCGCCTCGCGGAGCATCGGACCTCCCAACATTTCGACCGCGCCGGGCACCAGATGGTCGTCCCGTGCGCACGGCCTCGATCCCCCGACCGGTCGCTGACGACGTGATCTCGGGGGCGGACCCGGCGATGCTAGGCACGCGGAGATCGCGGCCGTCCGGGCCGATGTGGGGTTCTACCTACGCATGTCCGGTTTCGCTCCTGCGCCGTGGCCGCGGGACGTGGTAGGCGCTGGGCGCCGCGGGGTCACGGCCGGGCCGGCAGGCCGACCTCCCGCTCCAGCCGCGCCTCGGCATCCACCCGCGCGGCCCGCAGCCGGGACGCGATCACCGCGCCGAACGCCACCGCCGTGGCCGCCAGCGCGATCGACAGCCGCAGCGCCGGCCGTGCGCCGTCACCCACGCTGAGCACCACCACCGCGGGGGCGATCAGCAGCGCCACCAGGTTCATCACCTTGATCAGCGGATTGATCGCGGGGCCGGCCGTGTCCTTGAACGGGTCGCCGGCGGTGTCCCCGATCACGACGGCGGCGTGCGCCTCCGAGCCCTTGCCGCCGTACCGGCCGTCCTCGACCAGCTTCTTGGCGTTGTCCCAGGTGCCGCCGGAGTTCGCCAGGAACACCGCCATCAGCACGCCGGCGCCGATCGAGCCGGCGAGGAACCCGGCCAGCGGCCCGACGCCCAGGCCGAAGCCGACCGCGATCGGTGCCGAGGCTGCCAGCAGGCCGGGCGTCGCGAGCTCGCGCAAGGAGTCCCGGGTGCAGATGTCGACCACCCGGGCGTACTCCGGCCGCTCGGTGCCCGCCATGATCCCGGGGTGCTCGCGGAACTGGCGCCGCACCTCGAACACGATCGCACCCGCGGCGCGGGTCACCGCGTCGATCGCCAGGCCGGAGAACAGGAACACCGTGGCGCCGCCGAGGATGATCCCGACCAGCGTGACCGGGCTGATCACCTGGTAGTCGGTCATCGCCAGCACCAGGTCGCCCGGCACCTCGGTCAGCCGGAGGTCGCCCAGCGCGGTGCTGACCGCGTCGGCGTACGAGCCGAACAGCGCGGTCGCGGCCAGCACGGCGGTGGCGATCGCGATGCCCTTGGTCACGGCCTTGGTGGTGTTGCCCACCGCGTCCAGGTCGGTCAGGATCTGCGCGCCCTCCTCGGTGACGTCGCCGGACATCTCCGCGATGCCCTGGGCGTTGTCGCTCACCGGCCCGAAGGTGTCCATCGCGACGATCACCCCGACGGTGGTGAGCAGCCCGCACCCGGCCAGCGCCACCAGGAACAGGGCGAGCGTCAGGGAACCACCGGCCAGCAGGAACACCCCGCAGATCGCCGCCGCCACGGTGCCGGCGGTGTAGACCGCCGACTCCAGCCCGACCCCGATGCCGGACAGCACCACGGTGGCGGCCCCGGTCAGCGACGTGCGCGCGACGTGGATGGTCGGCTTGGAGGTGGTGCCGGTGAAGTAGCCGGTGATCCACAGGATCAGCCCGGCCAGCGCGACGCCGATCGCGACCGCGCCGGACACCACCAGCCGGGGGTCCCCGCCGTGGTCGGCGAGCGTCGCCGAGGCATCCTGGCCGGTCAGGCCTGCGAACGTCGACGGCAGGTAGACGAATGCTGCGGCCCCGGCCGCCAGCACGCCCGCGAGCGCCGAGATCGCGAACCCGCGGTTGATCGCGGTCAGGCCGCTCTCCTCGCCGCGCACCCGGGTGACCAGCACGCCGAGCGCCGCGACGCCGGCCCCGATCGCCGTGATCAGCAGCGGCAGCACCAGCCCCTGCTCACCGAACGCCGCCCGGCCGAGGATCAGCGCGGCCACCAGGGTCACGGCGTACGACTCGAACAGGTCGGCGGCCATCCCTGCGCAGTCCCCCACGTTGTCGCCGACGTTGTCCGCGATCGTGGCCGCGTTGCGCGGGTCGTCCTCGGGGATGCCCTGCTCGACCTTGCCCACCAGGTCGGCACCCACGTCGGCCGCCTTGGTGAAGATGCCGCCGCCGACCCGCATGAACATGGCCAGCAGCGCGGCGCCGAACCCGAAGCCCTCCAGCACCGCCGGTGCGTCACCGCGGTACAGCAGCACCACGCCCGCCGCACCGAGCAGGCCGAGGCCGACGACCGACATGCCGACCACCCCGCCGGTGCGCAGCGCGATCCGCGCGCCGACGGCCCGGCCGCCCGGCAGCGAGGCGGCGGCCGCGACCCGGACGTTCGCGCGGGTGGCCAGCCACATGCCGAGGTAGCCGATCGAGGCGGAGAACGCGGCCCCGACCAGGAAGAGCACCGAGCGTCCGATCTTCACCCCGGCGTCGCCGGGCAGCAGGAGCAGCAGGGCGAACACCACGACCGCGAACAGGGCCAGGGTGCGCAGCTGGCGCGACAGGTAGGCGGTGGCGCCCTCCTGCACGGCAGCGGCGATCTCCCGCATCGACGCCGATCCCTCGTCGGCGGCGAGCACCTGACGGCGCAGCACCACCGCGACGACCAGGGCGGCGAGCGCCACGAGAGCGATGACGGCGACCATGACGAGGCTGGCCGGACCGAGTGTGACCATGAGCATCCTCCTCGGGCACGGGTACGGCCCTGCCCGACCGCCCCGGTGCGCGCGGCCCCGTTGCCGTGCGGACTGGTCACTCTAGCCAGGGGCGCCGGAGCCGACGACCCGGCCGCCGCCGCCAGGGAGGGCGGCCGGGGACCGAGGTGCGGCAGCGCGACCTGGTCGATCAGCGAGCTGGACGCGTTCTGCTGGTCCGTGATCGATGGCGACCCGTTCATGCCCGTGGTGGGGTGGGGCAGGCGGCACACAACGTTCCGTCGGGGTGGTTCGTCATGGCAGGTGACGACGGACCGACGGCCGGGCGGCGGCCGGTCCAGGTGCCGGGCCCGGGCGACAGGCGGCCGGGCCGGGCCGGACGGAGGGGGGCGAGGATGGCGGGCTGGGAGCAGGTGCTCGACGCGCTGGTGCGCGAACGGGGCGACGCCCTGGTGCGGTACGCCGCGCTGCTCACCGGTGACCTCCGTGAGGCCGAGGACCTGACCCAGGAGGCCCTGGTCCGCACCTTCACCCGAGGCCGCACGACGCTGCGCGAACCGGCCGCGGTCGAGGGGTACGTGCGCCGCACGATCCTGCACGCCTACCTCGACGGCTACCGGCGCCGTCGGCTCTGGCAGGACCTGCGGCACCTGGTCGCCCGGGCGGAGGTGACCGAGGCGCACGACGCCGCCGCGGACGACCGCACCGACGTCCGCCGGGCCCTCGCCCTGCTGCCGCCACGGCAGCGCGCGGCGGTGGTGCTGCGGTTCTACGACGACCTGACCGTGCCGGAGATCGCCCGCCGCCTGGGCGTGTCCGACGGCGCGGTCAAGCGGTACCTGCACGACGGCGTCGCGGCGCTGGAGGCCCGGCTGGGCCCGGTGGCGGACGCCCCGGAGGAGCACGTGATCGATCTGACGACGAGCGGGAGGCACCGATGATCCTCGACCTGAGCCGCGCACTGCGCGACGCCGTGGACCTGCCCGGCCGTGACCCGGCGGGCAGCCTGGCACCGGACGCGCTGCGCACCCGGATCCGGCGCCGTCGTGCCGTCCGCACCGGGACCCGCTCGGTCGCCGGGGTCGGGGCGGCGTGCGCCGTCGGAGCCGGCACGTTCGCTCTGCTCGGCACCGACGGACCGCCCGCGACGCCGAGCGGCGCCGGGACGGCCACCGCCTCGCCGACGCCCTCCGACCAGCCGTCCGGGACCGACGACGCCAGCTCTTCCGCCGACCTGTCGCTCTGCGGTCAGACGGTCGACGACCTGGCGGAGGACCCCACCGGGGTCATCGTCTCCGTGGGCCTGCCGACCCTGGTCGACCTGGGCTCCTACACCGGTCGGACCCTCGGCCCCAGCACGCCCGTGTGGGTCGGGGTGCCGGCCGACGCCGGTGCGGCGACCTCCACCATCGCGCTCGGCGGCACCTCGCTCGTGCTGGCCCAGGACGGCGTGGTCGTCGCCGTGGCGGACGGCGGCGCGACCCCGGTGGCCGTGGAGCCGGCCACCGACGCGGTCGCCGCCGCAGCCACCCCGCAGGACGGCACCGACGGCAGCGGTGACCTGATCGCCTGCCCCGACGGCACCGACGGCACCGACGGCACGGCGGACGAGGTGGCGCCCGGGGCGTACGCGCTGCACGCCGTGACCTCGTTCACCGCGGCCGACGGCGGCGCGACCCGTCGTGCGATCTCGGCCGGCATCCCGCTCACCCTGCTGCCGACGGCGTCGCTGCTCACCGCCGGTGCCGACGGTGTGCCCGCCGACTTCCCGACCGACCAGGTTCCGGTGGTCGGCGGCGAGGTCACCAGCACGCGGGAGCTGGTCGGCGGGGGCGTGGAGGTGACCGTCGCGGTGACGGGCACCGACGCGATCCTCCGCGCGGCGATCGCGCTCGGTCTGCCGTCCGCGGGCGTGAACGCGGTCTGGGGTCTGGCGAACGGCGCTTCGGCGGCCAAGGCCGAGCTGGCTGCGGCGGCTGCGGCGGAGGCCGAGGTCGCCGGGTCGACCGCGACGTCGACGGCCGACCTGGCCAGGTCGGCCAGCCGCGCGCTGGGCAGCTCCGGTCTCGGCGAGGAGCCCGGGTCGACGGTCGTGGGCGTCACCGGGGTGCAGAGCGCGCTCGACCGGCTGGAGGTGGACGGCAGCGAGCTGCGCGTGACGGTGCGGCTGCAGGCCGGCGCCACCGGGGACGAGCTCGTCTATCAGGTGACACCGACCCCCTGACATCCCGGAACGGGGACCCGGGCCGGACGAGGATCCGGTCGTGGCGCCGACCCGGGCCGCCAGTCGCGCGTGACCACGCGGACCCGCCGCCCGCCGCGACCGTGCGTCGTCGCGACCGACGTCAGGGAGCGTCGGCGTCCGCGAGCGCCTCGATCACGGTCGTGCGGATCGTGAACACCTGGGTGAGCGCCGTGATCCGGAAGACCTTCAGCAGGCGCTCGGAGTCGATCACGAGCTGCAGCCGGCCGTCGAGCCCGCGCACCCGCTTGAGCAGGCCGACCAGCAGCCCGAGCCCGGTCGAGTCCATGAAGCGGACCTCGGTCAGGTCCACCACCAGGTCCGCGTGCCCCTGGTCCACCAGCGCGGTCAGGCGTTCGCGCAGCGTCGGCGCGGTGTACACGTCGATCTCCCCCGAGACGTGGACCACGGTCCGACCGTCCACGGTCCTGCTGGACACTCTGACGTCCATCCCGCGCTCCCTTCCGGCACCGAGCATTCAAACAGACGGACCAGGACGCGCCGAGAGCACCACGAGGGGTTCACCCACCGGGACGAGCCGAACGGGTGCACCCGGCGCCAGCTGGGCCGCCAGGTCGAGGTCCGACGGCAGCACCACCGCCAGCACCGGATACCCACCGGTCACCGGGTGGTCGGCACCGAACACCACCGGTCGGCCGTCCGGCGGCACCTGCACCGCACCGGGCACCAGCGGCTCCGACGGCAGCTCGCCGCGGTCCGTCCGGCGCACCGGCGGGCCGTCCAGCCGCAGCGCGACCCGGTTGCTCGCCGGCGTCACGCGGTACACCGCAGCCGACAGGTCGGCCAACGCGTCGGGCACGAACCAGTCGGGCCGCGGCCCCGGCAGCACGCGCAGCACCGCCGGCCCCGGCGCCTGCGCGGTCCCCGGCCAGGCGCGCAGCGGCTCCGGCCAGGGCTGCGCGGCATCGCGACCGAGCCGGCCGACCGGCAGCTCGTCGCCCGCACGCACCGGCGCCGGCCCGAGCCCGGACAGCTGGTCGGACGCACGCGACCCCAGCACGGGCGGGACGTCGACGCCCCCGCGCACCGCCAGGTAGAGCCGCAGGCCCCGGATCGCCCGACCGGTCCGCAGCACCGCACCCCCGGGTACCCGGACCGCCTGCTGCGCGCCGACCGGCACCGGCTCAGACCCCGGCAGGTCGAGCTCCGCCGGCACCTCGGCACCGGCCAGCGCCAGCACCGTCGGGGCGGTGAACCGCAGCTCGATCCCGCCCAGCAGCACCTCCAGCCCGGCCGCCGACGGGTCGTTGCCGACCAGCCGGTTCGCCAGCCGGAGCGCCCCCGCGTCGGCGGCACCGGACCGACCGACGCCGATCGCCGCGTAGCCGGGGCGACCCCGGTCCTGAACCAGGGTCGATGCACCGGGGTGCAGCACCTCGACCACGCCGCGGGGGCCGGCGCGCCCCGGCCCCGTCATGCGGAGCCGACCCGGACGAACCGCACCGACGTCCCCGGCGGCAGCAGCGCGGGCGATGTCCGCCGCACGTCGAACAGCGGCAGGTCGCACGTCCCGAGGATCCGCCAACCGCCGGGCGTGGCCGCGGGATAGACAGCGGTGAACTCCCCCGCCACCGCGACCGCCCCCGCCGGTACCCGCACCCGCGGCGTGTCGCGCCGCGGCACGTGCAGCAGCGGGTCCAGGCCGGACAGGTAGGCGAAGCCGGGCATGAAACCACCGAACGCCACGGTGTACCGGCCCGCGAGGTGCCGACGCACCACCTCCTCGACGTCGAGGCCGGTCAGGGTGGCCACCTCGGCCAGGTCGGGACCGTCGTAGCGGACCGGCAGCTCGACCACGGGTGCGGCGGGGACGGACGTCACGGGCGGAGACGTGCTGGGCAGCGGCGCGCCGGACGCGGTCGCACCGGGCTCAGGTGTGCTGGACGCAGCTGTCGGGTCCTGCCGGGTCTGCGCGGGGCGCCCGACGACCGGGGCGGACCGAGCGGTCGCGTCCGCCACCCGTCGGGCCAGGCCCCGCTCACCGGCGGCGCGCGCACCCGGCGAACCGAACGACACCAGCACGGTCCGAGCCGCCGGCACCACGTCCAGCGTGCCCGGCAGCGGATCGGCGCGCAGCGCGTCGTCCACCGCCCGGACCTGGCCCAGATCGGCCAGGTCCACCAGCAGCGCGCGCACGCCGTAGCGGTGCAGCACAGCCGCCGGGCGTTCGGTCGCGGGTGCGCTCGACGTCCGCGGAGCCGGACGCGGGGACCGACCGGATCCGGTCGTCACGCGACGGCCGGGCGGAGGTCGACACCCGCCTCCGCCAGCGCCGCCCGGACCGCCCGCGCCACTGCGACCGCCCCGGGGGTGTCCGAGTGCACGCACAGCGAGTCGGCGACCACCGGCACCCGCACGCCGTCCGCCGCCACCCACCCGTCACGCACCATCGTCACCGCACGGCGGCCCGCCTCCGCGGGATCGGTGACCAGCGCACCCGGCTCCCCCCTCGGCACCAGAGAGCCGTCGGCGCGATAGCCGCGGTCCACGAACGCCTCGACCACCGCGGGCAGCCCCGCCTCGGCCGCGAGCCGCAGCACCGCCGACCCCGGCAGCCCGACCAGGGCCAGCGTCGGGTCGACCGCGACGACACCGGCCACGACAGCCGCGGCCTGGTCCTCGTCCCGCACGATCCGGTGGTACAGCGCACCGTGCGGCTTCACGTAGCGCACCCGTGCACCGACCGTCCGTGCCACCCCGATCAGCGCCCCCACCTGGTACGCGATCTCGGCCCGCAGCACCTCGCCGGGGACGTCCAGCACCCGCCGCCCGAAGCCCGCCAGGTCCTGGTAGCCCACGTGCGCACCCACCGCGACCCCGCGGCGCTGCGCGGTCGCACAGGTCGCGGCCATGATCATCGGATCGCCGGCGTGGAAGCCGCACGCGACGTTCGCGCTGGTCACCACGCGCAGCAGCGCATCGTCGGTGCCCGGCTCGCCGAGCGTCCAGGGGCCCAGCCCCTCACCGAGGTCGCAGTTCAGGTCGATGTGCGTCGCCACGCCGCCATCCTGCCCCGCAGCCGGGGCGAGGTCACCCCTGGCGCAGGACGGACAGACGCAGCCCACGCCGGGCAGAGACGACGACCCGCCCGGACAGACCCGGGCAGGGTGGGCGGAGGCGGTGCCGGCAGCGCGGGCCCGCGAGGGCCGCGCCGGCCGGGCGGGGGCGACGCAGCCCGGCGGAGGCAGCGCGGATCCGCTGAGGCGAGGATGATGCGGGGGTGCGATCCGACGAGCTGCTCGACGTCCTGCTCGCCGGTGGCCGGCGCGGGGAACGGCTGACGCACGTCCGGCACCTGCCCGCCCGCGCCGGGGCCCCCGACGCCTGGCCCGCCTGGGCGGACACCGACCTGGTCACCGGATACCGGGCACTGGGCGTCGACCGCCCGTGGCGGCACCAGGTGCAGGCGGCGGACGCGGCCTGGGCCGGCCGGCACACCGTGCTGTCCACCTCGACCGGCTCGGGCAAGTCGCTCGCGTTCTGGCTGCCGGCGCTGTCCGCCGTCCGGGCGGAGGTCGCCGCACGCACGCTCGACCCCGGACGGATCGAGTCGGTGACCCGCCGGGGATCGGTGCTGTACCTGTGCCCGACCAAGGCCCTGGCCGCCGACCAGCTCACCGCGCTGGACCGGCTGCTCGCCGCAGCCGGCACCACGGACGTGCGGGTGGCGACCTGCGACGGCGACACCGGACCGGACGAGCGGCGGTGGGTGCAGGAGCACGCCGACGCAGTGCTGACCAACCCCGACTTCCTGCACTTCGCGCTGCTCCCCCAGCATCGACGGTGGTCACGCCTGCTCGGGTCGCTGCGGTACGTGGTCCTCGACGAGTGCCACGCGTTCCGCGGCGTGTTCGGCGCCCACGTCGCCGCCGTGCTGCGCCGGCTGCGCCGGGTCGCCGCCGTCTACGGTGCGGATCCGGTGTTCCTGCTGGCCTCTGCCACCACTGCCGACCCGGCCGTCAGCGCTGCACGACTCGTCGGGGTCCGGCCCGAGGACGTCGTCTCCGTGCACGAGGACGCCTCCCCGGCCGGCCGCAAGACCGTTGCCCTCTGGCAGCCGCCGGAGGTGCCGCCGATGGACGGGCCCGGGGCCGCGCTGCCGCCGGAGGAGGACCCGTGGGCGCTGCCCCTCGTCGACGCGCCGGTACGCCGCACCGAGGGTTCCGGTCCGTTCGGCACCGGAACGGACCTGGTGGCCGACGACCCCGACCGCCCGCGCCGATCCGCCACCGCGGAGGTCGCCGACCTGCTCGCCGACCTCACCGCCGCCGGGGCACGGACTCTGGCGTTCACCCGTTCCCGGCGGGCCGCGGAGTCGGTGGCCGCCACCACCCGCGACCATCTGCGCGCCGTCGACCCGGCGCTCGCCGCCACGGTCGCCGCCTATCGCGGCGGCTACCTGCCCGAGGAGCGCCGGGCGCTGGAGCAGGCGGTCCGCACCGGGCAGGTGCGCGCGCTCGCCACCACAAACGCGCTCGAGCTCGGCGTGGACATCGCCGGTCTGGACGCCGTGGTGATCGCCGGCTGGCCCGGCACGCGGGTGTCGCTGTGGCAGCAGGCCGGGCGCGCCGGGCGCGCCGGGGCGGACGGGCTGGTGGTGCTGGTCGCCCGGGAGGACCCGCTCGACACCTTCCTCGTGCACCATCCCGAGGCGGTGCTGGACGCCCCCGTGGAGGCGACCGTCTTCGACCCCGCCAACCCGTACGTGCTCGCACCGCACCTGTGCGCGGCAGCGGCCGAGACCCCGCTGCGGGCCGACGAGCTCGACCTGTTCGGCCCTGGGACCCGTGACCTGCTGGACGTGCTGGTGGCTCGTGGCGCCCTGCGGCGTCGACCGTCCGGCTGGTACTGGACCCATCCGGAGCAGGCATCCCGCCTCACCGACCTGCGTGGCACCGGCGGCGACCCGGTGCGGGTGGTCGAGGTCGGCACGGGCCGGATGCTCGGCACCGTGGACGCCGCTGCCGCCGACTCGACGGTGCACGAGGGAGCCGTCTACGTGCACCAGGGCACCTCCTACGTCGTCGACGCGCTGCACCTCGCCGACGGTGTCGCCCTGGTCGAGCGCCGCGAGGTGGACTACGGCACCTGGGCTCGCTGGGTGACCAGCACCGAGATCCGGTCCGTCAGCCAGGAGCGACGCTGGGGTCCGATCACCTGGGGGTTCGGTGCGGTCGACGTCACCACGCAGGTGATGAGCTTCCAGCGCAAGCGCATCCCGGGGATGGAGGTGCTGGGCTCCGACATCCTCGACCTGCCCGCCCGCACCCTGCCGACCACCGCCGTGTGGTGGACGGCACCCGCCGAGGTGCTGGAGCAGGCCGGCATCACTCTGGAGACCGCTCCCGGCGCGCTGCACGCTGCGGAGCACGCCTCGATCGGGCTGCTGCCGCTGCTCGCGACCTGCGACCGGTGGGACCTGGGCGGCGTGTCCACCGCCCTGCACGCCGACACCGAGCAGGCGACCGTGTTCGTGCACGACGCGTATCCCGGCGGGGCGGGCTTCGCCGAGCGGGGCTACCACCTCGGTGCGACCTGGCTGCGTGCGACCCGGGACGCGATCGCGACCTGCCCGTGCCGCAGCGGGTGCCCGGCGTGCGTGCAGTCGCCGAAGTGCGGGAACGGCAACAACCCCCTGGAGAAGGCCGCAGCCGTCAGGCTGCTCGGCGCGGTGCTCGCGCACGCCGACAGCTGATCGTCGGGCCGGGCAGCCGGCCGACGCCGGTGCAGCGGGGCGAGCCGGTGCAGGGGGCTGAGCCGGCCCAGCGGCCGATCGGCCCAGCACCAGCACCAGCACCAGCACCAGCACCAGCACCAGCACCAGCATGGGTGCCAGCACCAGCACCAGCATGGGTGCCAGCACCAGCACCAGCATGGGTGCCGTCACCGGTCCTGACTGGTCGCTCCGCGAGGGCCGGCTCGTGCCTCGGCGGTGGCCGTCCCGACGACCGCACGGACGCTCGACGACACCCGGACGATGCCCCAGCCCAGGACATCGCACCCCGTCGGCACGGCACCGTTGCGTCGAACGGTCTCCTCGGCGACCCGGCAGCCGTCCTCCCCCATCAGCGCTCCCTGTGCCCCTGCGATGGCACCGAGGTCCGCCGCGGTCTGCGCGCGACCGCGACCCTCCTGCGCGCCCGCCAGCAGACCCAGCCATGCCATCAGCAGGAGCACCACCGCGACCATCGCGAGCGCCAGGACCGTCCCCGCCCCCGAGTCGTCACGGCTGCACGACAGCATCGACACCGGCGCCGCACCCGCACCCGCACCCGCACCCGCACCCGCACCCGCACCCGCACCCGCACCCGCACCCGCACCCGCACCCGCACTCGACAGGCTCGGTGCCACGCCTCGTCCTGAAGGGACCGCGTCCGACCTCGCCGCGCCGAGCGTGCGCGTGCCTCTCGGCCTCATGGCTCTTCCCGTGCGGTTGCGTCGGCGTGCACCGTCAGCCCGAGCCGCAGGCCGAGCAGCGTGAGCGACCGTTCGACCTCGACCACCACCCATCCGTCGCCCCTCGACACCGCGACCGCGGCCCCCGGGCCCGCGACCCGACCAGCCACTGCCGACACGCCGCTGTCGTCGTCACCCAGCGCGGCCGCGCGCGCTCCGGCCCGGGCGGCGTCCGCGCACCGCATCTGCGCCGACGCCGCCGAGGCCAGGCTGAGGATCACAGCCAGCAGCGCGACGACCACCGGTAGCAGCACCGCCAGCTCGGCCGTGACCGCACCTCGGTCGCTGCGCATCAGACCGAGAGCGCGCCGCGGATCAGCCCGAGCAGCAGGCCCCGGACCTCCGCACTGGTCAGGATCGTGATGAGCAGCCCACCGAACGCCACCGCCGCGATCGTGACGATGGCGTACTCCGCGGTCGCCATGCCGGCATCGGTCGGTAGACCGCGCACCCGGCCGAACTGGAGAGGTCGGGAGCTGTCAGCCCGGCCGCACGCATGGCAACCAGTCGGAGCCCGGTCGAGCGCGACCGGGTCGGACCGGCCGTCGACGGCGCGGTGCCCGACGGTGGATGCCACCACGGTGTCGCCCTCGGCGTCGCGGCGGGTGCCCGCGTCGGCGGGGCTGCGGGTGTCCGCGTCGGTCGGTCCGCAGCCCGGGGCCGGGCTGATCGTGGTCAGGGTCGGAGTCATCCGATGCTCCTCTCGATGGTCCCGACGGCGCCGGGCTCTCGCATGACCATGACCCGCACCGAACCGAACCGGCCCGCCTCCCGGCACTGCACTGGGGACGACTCGTTCGGGACCCGCCTGTGGACGGTCGACGCCGGCACGACGAGCGGATCATCGATGGGACCTGCGTGGAGCGGTTCCGCGGATGCGCGGGTCTGGCTGGCGTCCCCGTTCGGGATGCCTCTCCGGATCGGTGCGTCGAACCGGCGCCGTTCGACCACGACGACGGCCGACTGCGGCGGTGGCGACCGGCAGCACCGCGAGGTGGCGTGCTATCCGAGTGCCTGCCCGGCCAGCGACACCAGGACCGGCACCAGCCCGAGCAGCACGAAGGCGGGCAGGAAGCACAGCCCGAGCGGCAGCACGACGCGCACCCCCAGCCGCGCTGCCGCCTCACGCCCGGCACGGCGCCGTCGCCGCCGCTCGGCGTCCGCGGCGGCGCTCAGGACGGGCGCCGCCGCGGTGCCTGCGGTCCAGGAGGTCTCCAGACCCGACAGCGACGTGCGCAGGGCAGGCGACACCGGTGCCCACGCCGTCGCCCAGCTCGCGCCCCACACGAGGGCGGCGGCGGCACGGTCGAGCTCAGCACCGGTCTGCCCGCCGATGACCCCGCCGACCGACCGCAGCGCCCGGGGGACGTCCGCGCCGGCGAGAACGGCGGCGCCGAGCAGGTCGAGGACGTCGCTGACTGCGAGCGGGACGGCCGACTCCACCTCCGCGCCGCGCCGGTCGGGCGCACCACCACCCGACCCGTCGCCGGCACGCGCCTCACCCGAAGCACCCGAAGCACCCGAAGCATGGCCAGCAGCATCGATGCCCGCAGCACCCGGGAGACCGACACGAGCATCGCGGTCGCCCCGTGAGGTCGTGCGGTACTCCGCGGGGTCGGCCTCCGCCGCCTCCGTCGCGGTCGTGAACCCCGGAGCGAGCGCGGTGACCGGAACGAGCAGGGCACGAGATGAAGACGCCGGGCCAGCGCCGGTGGAGCTGCTGAACGTGGCAGAGCGACTGCCAGGTTCGGCTGTGCGACCGCCAGGCCCGGCGGCACAGCGACCCGGCCCGGCGGCACGGCCGATCGGTTCGGCGGCTCGGCGGCACGGCGCGGCACGAGCACCCGGTCCCGCAGCCGGGGGACCCGGCTCGACGCCGGGAGCACCCAGCCCGTCGACGCCACCGGCCGGGTCCCCCGCACCGGGGAGCACCGCTGACATCCGCTCGGAGCCGGAGGGCCGCGACGCACCGCGCCGGCCCGAGAGCGACGGTCGCGTCCACCACCACGGCAGGACGCCGAGCAGCGCGCATCCCAGCAACGACCCGGCGAGCACCAGCACGTCGAGCCCGTCAGTCCAGGCCACCGGCGGCCCGCGCCGTCGTGACCATGCGGTGGACCCAGAGTCGGCCGAGCACGGTCAGGCCGACGCCGACAAGGCCACCGGCCGAGCCCCACCCGCCGTCCGTGAGCACGGCGAGCGGGTCTGCTCCCATCAGCAGGCCGAGCACGATCCCGACCGCCGGCAGCCAACCGAGCAGACCGGCCGTCTGCTGCGGTCCGGCGAGGGCCGCGCCGAGCTCCGCTGCGGTCTCCTCCTCGGCCTCCACCGCTCGGGCACATCGGTCGAGCACCGCGGCGAGCGGCGCGCCGAGCAGCAGGGCGAGCCGGGTCGCGGCGACCACTGCAGCCACCGAGCGGGCGAGCCCGGGGTCATGAGCCGCAGCGCGCGCCCCGTCGCCGCGAGACAGCACGCCGAGCACGTCCCGCTCGGTGGGACTGCGGCCGGCCTCCGGCCGCACCCCGATCACCTCGTGCCAGGCCCGCGACGGGTCGACGCCGGCGCGCAACGAGGCCGAGACCGCGACCACCACGGTGAGCAGGTCATCCCGCGAGGGTCCCGGTTCCCGACGACGCCGCCGGCGCCGCGACCACCCAGGCTGCCCGTCGTCGGAGCGACCGGCACGGTCGGGCTGGCGGTGAGGCGCCCACCGTGCGAGCAGGTCGCGGCGACGGTCCCGGGCGGGAGCCGTGACCGGCCGGCCGAGGTCCCGGACCCGTCCCCGGGTGACGGCAGCACCGCGACCGAACCCGAGCAGCACCACGAGCACGACCGGCAGCAGCACGCTCATGTCGAGCCGATCCGGTGTGCGAGGGCCGACCAGCCGGGGCCCTGCACCACCCGGCCGCCGCCGCACACGGCGAGCGCCGGCTGGACGGCGAGCCGACCGTCGCTGCGGTGGACGACCCCGATCTCGGCGACGGTCCGGCTCCCTCGATCCCGGCGCAGGTGGATCACGGCGTGGATCGCGCTGGCTGCCTGCGCGGTCAGCGCGACCGCGGGCATCCCGGCGAGCGCGCCCAGCGCCTCCAGCCGTGCCGGCACATCGGCAGCGGTGTTGGCGTGCAGGGTGGTGCATCCGCCCTCGTGGCCGGTGTTCAGTGCGCTCAGGACCTCGCGGACCTCGGCACCGCGGCACTCACCGAGCACGATCCGGTCCGGTCGCATCCGCAGGGCCTGACGGACCAGGTCGGTCAGGTCGACCCCGCCGGCACCCTCGACGTTCGGGCGCCGGACCAGCAGGCGCACCACGTGCGGATGTCGAGGCGCGAGCTCGCCCGACTCCTCGATGCAGACCAGGCGTTCGGTGGGGTCCGCCAGAGAGAGCAGGGTGGACAGCAGGGTGGTCTTGCCGGTCCCGGTGGCCCCGGACAGCACGAGGTTGGCCCGCGACCGGACCAGCCCACGCAGCACGGCGTCGACACCGGGGGCGAGCATGCCGGCACGCACCAGGTCGTCCAGCGTGAACGCACGGTGCCGGACGACCCGCAGCGAGATCAGGGTGCAGCGGTCGGCCACCGGCGGCACGACAGCGTGCAGGCGGGTGCCGTCGGCGAGCCGCGCGTCGACGGTCGGTTGGGCATCGTCCAGGCGCTGGCCACCAGCCGCGGCCAGCCGGACGGCGAGCGCTCGCACCCGTTCGGCGTCGCCGAGGTCGATCCCGACCCGTGCCAGCCGGCCGTCCCGTTCGACCCAGACGTCGTTCGGGCCGTTGACCAGGACGTCGGTCACCTGCGGGTCGTCCAGCAGCTGCTGGAGCGGACCGGCGCCGAGCAGCTCGGCGCGCACGGCCACGTCGAGCTCGGCCTTCGCGGTGCTGCCGAGCACGATCCCTCGGGCTCGAAGGGCGTCGCCGACCCGCTCCGGCGTGATCGCGCCGCCCTCGCGGGCGAGCTGGCCCCGGACCGCTCCGAGCAGCCCGGGGTCGACCCCCGGGCCGACGCTGCGCGCGCCTGGGCGCGGAGGTTCGGCCGGGTACCCGCCGGGCACGAGGCGCGCTGGGTCCACGAGGTGTGCACCCGGCACGGGTCGCACAGGAGCCGCGGGTCGCACCGGTGCCACGGGGACCACGGCACCCACAGCGCCGGTCGGGCCGGTCGGACCCGTCGCGCTCACGGGGTCCACCGGTCGAGCGAGGCCACCAGCCGGTCGACGGCACGCGATCCTCGACGGCCGGGCTGGGGGCCCAGGCCGCGGTCGAGGGCGGACGCCAGCGACCTGCTCGCCGGCAAGGCGCCGAGCAGCGGCAGCCCGACCGCCTGCGCCACCTCGGCGGTACCGAGACCGCCCGGAGCCGGACCTCGCACCACGATGCCGACCGGCGGGCCGAGGGCGAGCAGGTCCGACCGGACGACGCGAGCGGCGGCGACCGCCGGGACGTCGCGCGGCACGACCAGCAGCAGCACATCGCATCCGCCCGGGACCGTGCCGGTGCCCTGCCCGGCCCCGCGCGGCACGAGCCGTCCGAGGTCGATCACCACCGTCGGGTGCGCCGCACCGAGCGCCGTCAGCACATCGCCCTCGACCCCGGGCGGCGGGGTTGCCGAACGCTCCGGGTCGGCGCTCAGCACGGTGCATCGAGCCCACCGGGGCAACGAGCGGGCGAGGTGGTCCGGATCCACATGACCGCGCGCGCCGGCCAGGTCCGGCCATCGGAGCCCGGGCGACCTCTCGGTCCCGAGCAGCACCGCGAGCGCCGGCGGCGGTCCGAGATCGACCAGTGCGGTCGGTCCCCGGCGCGCGGCGGCCCGGGCGAGCAGCGCAGCGGTCACCGACGCTCCCGCGCCGCCGCGCGCACCGAGCACGCCGACCGTCCCCAGCCCCTCGTTCCTGAGCGCTCCGGACTCTCGCCGCCCGACCACCCGCACCGCCTCTCTCGTCCGACATCTCGTCCGCGCTCTCGTCCGCGCTCTGGTCCTGGCTCTCATCCGCGCTCCCGCCCGGTCTCCCCGGCCTGCTCCCGCCCGGTCTCACCGGCCTGCTCCCGCCCGGTCTCCCTGCCCTTCTCCCGCCCGGGTTCCCCCCTTGTGCTCCCGGCCGATCTCCCGCCCGGCAGGTGGCCCCACCACAGCGGCCTCCAGCGCTGCCGCTCCCCGACCCCGACGGTCGCCGTCTCCCGTGGCAGAGCGCCCGTCGCGGTCGGACCGAGCAGCACGACCCTGGGCCGGCACCAGCCCGACCGATCCCGTACGACGACCGTGCGTCGGTCACCACCACCCGGCCCGCATCCCACGGCCAGGTCTGGGGACGCCGCACCCCTCGATCACCTGTGGGCGGTCGGCGCCCGCTGGTTACCCTCGACGCAGGAGGAGACCCGGATGACCGATCGTGAGACCGAGCACACCGAGCACACCGACCGTGCCGAGCCGACCCAGCGCCGCCGACCGGCCGATCACGCCGGCCCGACCGACGACGCAGCCCCCCGCACCATGGCCTCCGGACCGGACCGCCGCAGCCCACGGCCCCCCGACCCGCGGCCCCTCGACCCGGCCGACGCACGCCCGACCAGCGCGGACCCGGAGGACCCCCCGGCCGATCCAGCCGGCCGCCCGGCAGCGTTCTTCGACCTCGACAAGACCGTGATCGCCTCCTCGACCGCCGCGGTCTTCGCCCGTCCGCTGCTGGCCGGTGGCGTGCTGACCCGGCGCGCGATGCTCGGCTCCGCGCGTTCCCTGATCGCCTTCCTGCTGGGCAGCGCGACGGAGGACCGCACCGAGCGGCTGCGCACCCAGCTGTCCCGGACGATCGTCGGCTGGGACGTCGGCCGGGTCGCGGCGATCGTCGCCGAGAGCCTGCCGCGCACCGTGGAGCGGGTGCTGTACCAGGAGGCGGTCGACCTGGTCACCCGGCACCACGCGGCCGGAGCGGACGTGGTCGTGGTGTCGGCGTCGAGCGAGGAGCTGGTCCGTCCGGTCGCGGAGCTGATCGGCGCGGACGAGGTGATCGCGAGCCGGCTCGAGGTGCAGGACGGCCGGTACACCGGCCGGATCGCGTTCTACGCGTACGGCCCCGCCAAGGCGACGGCGATGCGTGAGCTCGCGGGTCGGCGGGGCTACGACCTCGCGGCGAGCTCGGCCTACAGCGACTCGGCGACGGACGCGCCGATGCTGGACGCGGTGGGCCACGGCACCGTGGTGAACCCCGGTCCGGCGCTCCGGGCGCTCGCCGCCGAGCGAGGCTGGTCGACGGTGGTGTTCCGGCACCGCGCGGGCGGGCAGGTCGCCGGTGCGCGCGGGCTGCTGCGCACGACGGTGGTCGTCGCGGCCGGTGCCACCGTGGTGGTCGGTGCGACGGTCGCGATCGCAGCGGCGCGGGCCGGGCGACGTGGCTGCGGGCGGCGGACCGTCATCGTCTGACGGCCGGATCGTGCCGCGATGCGGACACCTCGTCCGCGTGCTGGGACGCCCTCGCCGATCGACCTGGGAGTTCACCGCCAGGGGTTCCCCGAGCACCGCGGAGGGTGTGCGATGGCTCGTACAACTGAACGACCTGAGGGGACCCACGCGCGATCCGTCCACGCATAGGACGAGTCGACCCGGGCTCGACCCGTGGCGACGCCGACACCTGCACGCCTGATACCTCTCGTGGTCGCTCGTTCGGCGGCGGCGTCCTTCCTGGGGACGCCGTCGTTCGGTCCGGGCCCGGGCCACCAGCATCCCCGCGACCGTCCGACCGCGCCCCGGCGGACGGATCGCGTCCCCGTCTGCACCCGACCGGCGCCCGAGCGCTGCTCAGCCCTGGTCGGGCTCGACGCCCCGCAGCCGCCCGGCCAGCACCGCGTCCGCCACCTCGCGACCTGCGGCGGCACCCTCCCGCACCGCCCCCGCGCAGGTGCGCAGCCACCCGGCGACCCCGTCCGGCGTCCCGGTCGCGTACCGGCCGGCCGCCGCCAGGTACGGGTTCGGTGCGACGGCCCAGCCGGCCTCGGGCAGCACCGCACCGGTGGGGTCCAACCCACGGCCGGCGAGCAGCATCCGGAACACCGCCCGTGCCACCACTCCGTTGCCGGCGCTGAACGGTCGTAGCGCGAGGAGCTCGGCGTGCGCCACGGCGGCGACCACCAGGGCCGGTGCCTGCGAGTCCTGCACCGTGCGTCCGAGCAGCGTGAGGCGACCGGCGAGCTCGTCGCCGACCGGGGCGGGGCCGAGCCCGCGCAGGTCTTGCGGCGCACCCGCACCCCGGAGCCGGCCGAGCTCCGGCTCCGGCAGCCATCCCGCACCGGCGGCCGTGTGCAGCCGGGCCACCACCTGGGCGAACGGGGGCACCACCGGCTCGGTCCGACCGCCGAGGTCCGGCCGCCATCCCGCGGCGAGCACCGTTGCGCGCAGCGCCCCGACCGCCAGCGCGAGATCGGCGCCGGCACCTGCTCGGCTCGCCGGATCGACGCCCGGGGACGACCCGGTCGCCACCGCGCGCAGCGCGTCGAGCGGCACCCGGGCACCGTCGACCGCCGCGCTCGCCCGGGCCGCACGCAGATCCGCCTCGGCGCGCACCTCGCGCCAGCGTCGGCGGAACGCCTCGTGCCAGCGCAGCTCCTCGCAGGCCGCTCGCGCCTGGTCGATCGCGTCCTGCACACCGGGCAGCGCGAGCAACGGTCCCAGCGGGTCCCGCGCGAGGTCGGGTCCGCGGCGCGGCAGGGCGGGCATCACGCCGCCACCCTACGAGCCCCGCCCGCCCCCGACCCGCGCCACCGCTGCGCTCCCCGGTCTGCGGCAGGCGACGGGCGGCACGGACCGGACGCGGGACGACGGGTGCGGGAGGAGCGGTTCCGGGCGAAGTGGGCGGCAGCGCGGGCGGCGGGACAGACTGGCCCCATGGTCTCGACGCCGAGCGTGTCCTCGTCCATCACCGCCCGCCTGCACGTGCAGGCCCGACCGACCGCGGTCAGCGAGCTGACCTCTGCGATCGAGCAGATCGGCGGCATCGTCACCGCGCTGGACGTCACCGCCTCCGGGCACGAGCGGCTGACCGTGGACGTCACGTGCGCCACCAGCGGGGAGGACCACGCGGCCCGGATCGTCGACGCGCTGCGAGTGCTGCCCGGGGTGGACGTGGAGCGGGTCAGCGACCGGACGTTCCTGATGCACCTGGGCGGCAAGCTGTCGATCGAGTCGAAGGTGCCGCTGCGCAACCGGGACGACCTGTCGATGGCCTACACGCCCGGGGTGGCGCGGGTGTGCGAGGCGATCGCGGCCCGACCGGAGGACGCCCGGCGCCTGACGATCAAACGGAACACCATCGCGGTGGTCACCGACGGCACCGCCGTGCTGGGGCTCGGGGACATCGGGCCGCTGGCGGCGCTGCCGGTGATGGAGGGCAAGGCGGCGCTGTTCAAGCGGTTCGCGGGCATCGACGCGTTCCCGCTGGCGCTGGACACCACGGACGTGGACGAGATCGTGGAGACGGTGGTGCGGGTGGCTCCGGTGTTCGCCGGGATCAACCTGGAGGACATCTCGGCTCCGCGCTGCTTCGAGGTGGAGCGGCGGCTGCGGGAGCGTCTGGACATCCCGGTGTTCCACGACGACCAGCACGGCACCGCGATCGTGGTGACGGCGGCGCTGACCAACGCGCTCAAGGTGGTCGGCAAGCGGATCGAGGACGTGCGGGTGGTGCTGTCCGGCGCAGGGGCGGCGGGCACGGCGGTGCTGCGCCTGCTGCTGGCCGCCGGGGTGCGGGACGTGGTGGTGGCCGACGTGGACGGCATCGTGCACACCGGGCGTCCGCTGGCCTCGGCGGAGCTGGGATGGATCGCCCGGTCGACGAACCCGCGCGGCGTGACCGGCCCGCTGACCGGCGCGCTGGCCGGGGCGGACGTGTTCATCGGCGTGAGCGCACCGAACATCCTCACCGGCGCGGACCTGGCCACGATGGCGCCGCGGTCGATCGTGTTCGCGCTGGCGAACCCGCGCCCGGAGGTGGACCCGGCGGTGGCGGCGCAGCACGCGGCTGTGGTCGGCACCGGCCGCAGCGACGTGGCGAACCAGATCAACAACGTGCTGGCGTTCCCCGGGGTGTTCCGCGGGCTGCTGGACGCCCGGTCGAACGTGATCACCGACGCGATGCTGCTGGCGGCGGCCCGGGCGCTGGCCTCGGTGGTCACCGACGAGGAGCTGAACCCGGCGTACATCGTCCCGAGCGTGTTCCACCCGGACGTCGCGAGCACGGTGGCGGCGGCGGTGGTCGAGGTGGCCACCGCGGGGGCGGAGCCGCGGGCGGACACGGGTGCGGTGGCGACGGTGCCCCTGACCCGTCCGTGAGCACGGCGGTGCGTCGGCTCTGCCACGGCGGCCCGACGATCGGCAACCCGTCCCGGTCCGTCGGCCTCCCGGCCGTGGACCAGCCCGTCGGCCCGGCCGCGTCCGGCACCTCCTAGCATGGCCGGGTGCTGCTGATCTGCTCCCACCACGACGCCGGTCGGTGCCGCAGCTGCACGCTGATCGACCGGCCGTACGCGGATCAGCTCGCGGGCAAGGAGCTGCTGTGCCGGGATCTGCTGGCCCCGGTGGGCGGCGACCGGATCGCGTGGGAGCCGCCGGTGGCCAGCGCGCCGAGCGGGTTCCGGAACAAGGCGAAGATGGTGGTCGCAGGCACCGTGGACGCCCCGACGCTGGGCATCCTGGACGGCAACGGCACCGGCGTGGACCTGCAGGACTGCGCGCTGTACCCGGCCGACCTGCAGGCGGCGTTCGGGCCGGTCGCGACGTTCGTCACCGCCGCCCGGCTGGTGCCGTACGACCTGGGGACGCGACGCGGCGAGCTGAAGAACGTGCTGGTCACGCAGTCGCCGGACGGTGAGCTGATGATCCGGTTCGTGCTGCGCTCGACGGAGGCGCTGAGCCGGATCCGCAAGCACCTGCCGTCGCTGCTGGCGGCGCTGCCGCGGGCGGTGGTGGTATCGGTGAACGTGCTGCCCGAGCACACCGCCCTGGTCGAGGGCGAGCGCGAGATCGTGCTCACCGAGCGGAGCACGCTGCGGATGCGGGTGAACGGCATCGACCTGCACCTGCGGCCGCAGAGCTTCTTCCAGACCAACACCGGGGTGGCCGCCGCGCTGTACCGGCAGGGGCGCGACTGGCTCGGGTCGGCGGCACCGCGCTCGATCTGGGACCTGTACTGCGGGGTCGGCGGGTTCGCGCTGCACCTGGCCGGCGCCGGCCCGGACGGCGGACCGCGCACGGTGACCGGGATCGAGACCAGCGTCGAGGCGATCGCCAGCGCCGAGCAGACCCGGCAGGACGCCGGGCTGACCGGCGTGCGGTTCGCGGCCGGCGACGCGACGGCGTTCGCGCTCGGGGCGGCCGAGGTGCCGGACGCCGTGGTGGTGAACCCGCCGCGGCGCGGGATCGGCGATCCGCTGGCCCGCTGGCTGGAGGGCTCCGGCGTCCGGACGGTGCTCTACTCCAGCTGCAACGCGACCTCGTTGGCCCGCGACCTCGCCGCGATGCCGTCGCTGCGTCCGCGCCGGGCGCAGGTGCTCGACATGTTCCCGCAGACCGGTCACTACGAGGTGCTGGTGCTGCTCACGCGGGGCTGACCCCGGCACGTCACGGCCAGCACTTTCGTCCCATGTCTAGCGCGTACGGCTCCGGCACCCTGGGACCCATGCTCACCGTGACCGAGGCGCTCGACTACCAGACGGGTGCCGCCCGGACGAAGACCGACCTGGCGAAGCGCCCGTGGGTCTACCTGGTCAACACCATGCTCGCGGGTGCCTACATCGGCATCGGCGTGATCATCATGGCCACGGCGGGCGGCCCGCTCGCGGACGCGGGATCCGGCTTCACCAAGCTGGTGCAGGGCCTGGTGTTCGGCGTCGCGCTGACCATCGTGGTGGTGGCCGGCGGCGAGCTGGCGACCTCCGGGATGATGGTCTTCACCCAGGGCGCGCTGCGCGGCGCGATCTCGTGGGCCCGCGCCGGCGGCACCCTGCTGGCCTGCCTGGCCGGCAACCTGCTCGGTGCGATCGTCCTGGCGGCGATCATGCACTGGTCGGGGGTGTTCGCCGCCGACACCTCGCCCGGTCGGATGCTCGCCTCGATGATCGAGCACAAGGCCGAGGCGACTGACGCCCAGCTGTTCTTCCGCGGCGTGCTGTGCAACCTGATGGTCTGCCTGGCGATCTGGTGCGCGGGCCGGCTGCAGAACGAGGTCGCCAAGATCATCGTGATCTTCGCCTGCGTGATGGTCTTCATCACCTCCGGGTTCGAGCACGTCGTGGCGAACATGACCACGCTGACGTTCGGTCTGATGGACGGCGTGCCGCACGCCACGGTGGCCGAGCTGGCCCGGAACGTGCTGTTCGTCGGGCTGGGCAACCTGGCCGGCGGCGGTCTGCTGGTCGGTGCCGCGAACGTCGCGGCCGCGAGCGCCCCGAAGGCCTCGACCGACCCGGCGGAGCAGGACGGCGCGACCGCTGCTGCGGAGCCGGCCCGCACGCACTGAGGCCGACCCGACCCGGTCCGTCGATCGCCGATCGACCGCGCGCACGGGCCGACCTGACCCGCAGATCGGTACCTTTCGGGCGCGCCGACGCGCGCCGGCGGATCACGCCCTCTACCGTCGTACCGAGCACGGACGTGACCTGACCGGGGGTGGCGCACGCCCCGCGCGGCGCCCCGGGGCGCCTGGCCTGCAGGGTGGCGCAGCGCGGCGGGCGGGAGCGTGCCGACCGCGACAAGGGAGCAGACATGAGCAGCACCGCCGACCGCGACCGGACCTCGGGGGCCGACGGCGACGGCACGGACGCGCAGACGGACGCGACCGTGACGGACCCGGCGGCCGAGGACGGCGCCGCGACGACCGGCACCGGATCGACGGGCAGCACGACGAAGCCCGCCGACGCCGAGGGCGACGAGCCGACGAGCACCGAGGTCGAGGACCCCGGGGCGAAGGACACCGCCACGACGAGCACGGGGACGGTGAGCCCCGAGCCGAAGGACGCCGAGGCGACGAGCAGCGGGTCGACAAGCAGCGGGTCGACGAGCGCCCGGCCGGTGACCCCTCCCGAGCCGACCGCCGCGGCCGCAGCGACCCCTCAGGCAGCGGTCCCCGCAGCGGCGGCCCCCGGACCCGCCTCCACCCCCACCACCTCCGGCCCGGTCACCCCGAACGGCACCCGCACCACGTCGCACCGCGCCTCGCGTCCCGCCCCGGTCGCGCCCGCGCCGGAGGAGCCCGCGACCCCCGCGTTCAGCGCGACCGGCGGTCCGACCACCGACAACCCGACCGTCCAGCTGCCCGCGGGCATCGGCCGCCCGACCGCCGCGGAGCCCGGTGCCGCCACGCCGGCCTCCGCGCCGACGCCGACCGCCCCGGCGACGCCGCCCGAGCCGCCGGTCCGGCGCAGCAGCATGCTCACCACCGCCGAGGCCCGCGCCGCCGTCACCACAGCCGCCCTGCCGGGTGCGACCACCCCGGCTCCCGCTCCCGGTGCCCCGGCGTTCGGCACCGGGGAGACCGCCGCGATCGCCCTGCCCAGCGGTACCGCAGCGCTCGGCGGGGCCACGGCCGGAGCCGCGTCGTCCGGCACCGGCCCGTCCGGGGCGACGGGCGACCCGTCCGCCGTCCCCGCAGACCCGTCCGAGGCAGCGGCGGCCCCCGCCGGCAGCGAGCGCCGCGCACGGCGGGGCCACCGCCCCGCCGCCGCCCCCGTCGACGCCCTGCCTGCCGACGCCCTGCCCGCACCGGCCCCGCGCGGCGGCGTCGGCCGGCACCTGCTCGGCGTCCTGGTCGGCCTGGTGCTCGGCCTGATCGGCACCTGGGTCACCGTGTTCGGCCAGGCCCGGGTGCTCGGCGCGCAGGCACCGGGGTGGGACGCCTCCTACGACCCGCTGGGCGTGGTGCTGGTGACGCTCGGCGTGCTGGTGCTGGTCGTGCTGGTCGGCCTGGGCCGGTGGACCCCGGCCGTGCCGCTGACCGCCGGGGTCGGCGCCGCGCTGATCGGTGTGGTCTATCTGTACGTGCCGGCGACCACGCACTCGGACACGGTCCGGCTGCTCGGGACCGGCTCGACGCTGGCCTCGGTGGAGCAGACCATCGTGGCGGCGACCTCGGGCACGGTGTTCGTGATCGGTGCGCTGCTGCTCGCCATCGGGTTCGTGCTGGCTGGCGCCCGGCGTCGCGCCCGGGCCGGTCGCCGCTGAGCCGGAGCTCCGCCGGTTCCCCACGCGTAGGACGTAAGTCCTACTAGAGTGCCGGGATGACGCGACGGTCGGCCGTCCGGGTCGCCACCTCGGCACCCCGGACGCCGCCCCGCCACGTCCGCCCCGCACCGACGCCGTTGCGCTGGAGGAACCGTGGTCCTCGACAACACCGAACCGCTCGCCGGCACCGACCCGGGCCTCGCCGCCGGGCCGAGCCTCGCCGCCGACCCGAGCCCCGGCCCCGGCCGGCCCGCCACCCCCGCGCCCGCCCCGCACCCCGGCCTGGAGAACCTGCTCACCGAGGAGCGGCGCTTCCCGCCGGACCCGACGTTCCAGGCGCAGGCGAACGTGCACGCCGAGGTCTACCCGTGGGCCGCCGCCGACCGCCCGGGCTTCTGGGCCGAGCAGGCCCGCGACCTGCTGGACTGGTCGACCCCGTTCACCCAGGTGCTCGACTGGTCCGGGGCACCGGTGGCCCGCTGGTTCGCCGACGGTCGGCTGAACGCGGCCTACAACGCGGTGGACCGGCACGTCGCCGCGGGGAACGGAGACCGGGTGGCCCTGCACTTCGAGGGCGAGCCGGGCGACACCCGCACGCTGACCTACGCGGACCTGCTGCGCGAGGTCTGCCGAGCGGCCAACGCGCTGGCGGCCCTGGGGGTGCGCGCCGGCGACCGGGTCGCGATCTACCTGCCGCTGATCCCGGAAGCGGTGATCGCCATGCTGGCCTGCGCGCGGATCGGCGCCCCGCACTCGGTGGTGTTCGGCGGCTTCTCCGCGGAGGCGCTGCACTCGCGGATCCTGGACGCGCAGGCGTCCGTGGTGATCACCGCGGACGGCGGCTACCGGCGCGGGGCGCCCAGCCCGCTCAAGCCGACGGTGGACGAGGCGCTGGCCAAGGGCAGCGACCAGGTCGTCCAGCACGTGCTCGTGGTGCGCCGCACCGGGCAGGACGTCGCCTGGACCGAGGGCCGGGACCTGTGGTGGCACGACGCGCTCGGCGCGGTGAGCGACCAGCACGAGCCGGTGGCGGTGGAGGCCGAGCACCCGCTGTTCATCCTCTACACCTCCGGCACCACCGGGAAGCCGAAGGGCATCTTCCACACCACCGGCGGCTACCTGACCCAGGCCGCCTGGACGCACCGCACCGTCTTCGACCTCAAGCCGGAGTCCGACGTGTACTGGTGCACCGCGGACGTCGGCTGGATCACCGGGCACACGTACGTGGTCTACGGACCGCTGCTGAACGGCGCCACCCAGGTGATCTACGAGGGCACCCCGGACACCCCGCACCGCGCCCGGTGGTGGGAGATCGTGCAGCGGTACCGGGTGTCGATCCTCTACACCGCGCCCACCGCGATCCGCACCTGCATGAAGTGGGGCGAGGACCTGCCGGCCGGCTTCGACCTGTCCAGCCTGCGCGTGCTGGGCTCGGTGGGCGAACCGATCAACCCCGAGGCGTGGACCTGGTACCGCCGGGTGATCGGCGGTGACCGCACCCCGGTGGTGGACACCTGGTGGCAGACCGAGACCGGCGCGATCATGATCAGCCCGCTGCCCGGGGTCACCACCGCCAAGCCCGGCTCGGCGCAGGTGCCGCTGCCCGGGATCGCCGCCGACGTGATCGACGACGAGGGCCGCTCGGTGCCGGACGGTGGTGGCGGCTACCTGGTCCTCACCGAGCCGTGGCCGGCGATGCTGCGCGGGGTGTGGGGCGACGAGCAGCGGTTCCGGGACACCTACTGGTCCCGGTTCCCGGGGATCTACTTCGCCGGCGACGGTGCCAAGAAGGACGCGGACGGCGACATCTGGCTGCTCGGCCGGGTGGACGACGTGATGAACGTGTCCGGGCACCGGCTGTCCACCACCGAGATCGAGTCGGCGCTGGTCTCGCACCCGGCGGTGGCCGAGGCGGCGGTGGTCGGCGCGTCCGACGACACCACCGGGCAGGCCGTGGTCGCCTTCGTGATCCTGCGCGCCGGCGTCGACGTCGGCGGCCCCGAGCAGGCCGCCGCCGAGCTGCGGGCGCACGTGGCCCAGCAGATCGGCCCGATCGCCAAGCCACGCACCATCCTGGTGGTGCCGGAGCTGCCGAAGACCCGGTCGGGCAAGATCATGCGCCGGCTGCTGCGCGACGTGGCCGAGCACCGCCAGGTCGGCGATGCCACCACGCTCGCAGACTCCGCGGTGATGGACCTGATCCAGCAGGGGCTGGCCGCGCCGCGCGCCTGACCGTCCGGGTCCCTGCCCGCCGCCGATCAGCGGGCCGGGACCCGCCGGGTGCCGGCCGCCACCGCCGCGAGCAGCACCAGCAGCACCGCGGCGATCAGCGCCATCGCCGCGGTCGCGGTGACGGACCGGGTGAGCAGACCGATGGCCAGCGCAGGCACGCTCAGCCCGAGGTAGGCGACCAGGAACAGGCCGGCCAGCGACTCGCCGCGCACCTCGGGAGCGGCCGAGGCGGTCACCGTCGTGACCGCCGCCGTGAACAGCAGCCCGGCACCGACGCCCGCCACCACCCCACCGACCAGGAACAGCGCCAGGTTCTCGGTCACCATCCCGACGACCAGCAGCACCAGTCCCAGGCCCTCCGCGAGCGCACCCAGCCGCAGCCGGACGGCCGGGGCCACCGTGCGGGTCAGCACCTGGACCGCGGCGGCCGAGCCGAAGACCGCGAAGACCACGACACCGGCCAGCGCCCGGGACGAGTGGTGCAGGGTGCCGGAGACGAACCCCGGGGCCACCGAGGTGAAGACCCCGAAGACGGCGAACGATGCGGCCGCGGCGGCCAGTGCGGTCACGGTTGCCCGGCGGACCGCGGGGTCGGCGGTCGCGACGCGCGGCCGCTGCGGCCGGTAGGGCGGCAGGTCGTCGCGCGGCCGGACCGTCTCCGGGGTGACCAGCACGCCGACCACCGCGATCAGCAGCAGCACCGCGAACACCGCGTAGGACAGCCGCAGCGGCGCCCAGCCGGTCTGCGCGAGCAGCCCCGCCACCAGCGCGCCGGCACCCAGGCCACCGATGTTGGCCAGCGTCGAGACGGTGTGGAACCGGTGGTCGGGCCCGTCCGGACGGTGCAGGCGGTGCAGGTCCTGCAGGTGCGCCGTGGCGGTGGCGGTCAGCATCCCGATGCCGAGCCCGCTGACGAACCGGGCGACCAGCAGCACCGTCAGCCCGGTCCCGCTGAGGAACAGCACCGCGGCGACCAGCTCCAGCCCGAGCGCGGGCAGCAGCACGGTCCGGCGGCCCACCCGGTCGGAGATGTGCCCGGCCAGCAGCAGGCTGATCACCACGCCGACGGCGTAGGCCGCGAAGACCAGGCTGATCGCCGCCGTCGAGAAGCCGTCCCGCTCCTGGTAGAGCGGGTAGAGCGGGGCCGGCACGGTGGAGAAGGCCATCGCGACCAGGAAGGCGCCGCCGACCAGCCAGAACCCGGTGCGGTGGCCGACGGAGGCGCGCCGCGACGGCGGGGTGGCGCGCTCACGGGTGGTGCGTGTCGCTGACTGGGCGTGGGTGGCGGTGGTGCTGGGCATGGTGGCTGCTCGCTCTCCGGTTCGGTGTCGCTGCCACTCACTGTGCGCGCGGCCGATCGATCGCGTCCAACATCAGTTCTCGCACTCATCGATCGAATATCGCGATAGATTGCGTCGATGGAGCTCCGACACCTCAGCGCGTTCGTCGCCGTGGCGGAGGAGCTGTCGTTCACGGCAGCCGCCAGCCGGCTGGTCCTCGCCCAGTCCGCCGTCTCCACCTCGGTGCGCACCCTGGAGCGCGAGGTCGGCGCCCGGCTGCTCGAACGCACCTCCCGCAGGGTCGAGCTGACCGACGCGGGCACCGCGCTGCTGCCGTACGCCCGGGACGCCCTGGACGCCGCCCGCAACGCGCGGGACGCCGTGGACCAGGTGCGCGGCGGGCTGCGCGGCACCGTCCGGGTCGGCACCCTCACCTCGGTCGAGCAGGTGGACGTGCCTCGGCTGCTCGGGGCGTTCCACCGCCGGCACCCGGACGTGGTGCTCCGGCTCACCGCGGCGCCGACCGGAGCGCGCGGACTGATGGATGCGGTCGCCGAGCAGCGCCTCGACCTGGCGTTCGTCGCCGGGCCGTCCGATCCCTCGTCCCCGATCCGGCTCACCGAGCTGGCCTGGTCGCCGCTCGACCTGCTGGTCCCCGCCGACCACCCGCTCGCCGGCGGTCCGTCCGTGCCGATCGACGCCCTCGACGGTCTGGACTTCATCGACTCCCCCCAGGGCTACGGCAACCGCGCCGTCGCCGATCGGGCGTTCGCCACGGCCGAGGTCGCCCGCCGTGTCACGATCGAGGTCGCCGACATCGCGACGATCGCCGCCTACGTCCGGCACGGCCTGGGCGTGGCGCTGCTGCCGCGGTCCGCCACCCCACCGGCGGCGGACCTGGTCGCGCTGCCCGTGACCGGCACCGACCTGCGGTGGACCCTCTCGCTGGCCACCTCCGCGGACCGCCGCCCGAGCGCCGCCGCAGCCGCTCTGGCCCGGCTGGTGCGCGAGTCGGTCCCGACCAGGGACTGACCGACCTCAGGCCCCGAGCAGCCGGCGCACCTGGCGCACCGCGGCTCGACCCGCCCGGTTGGCGCCGACCGTGCTCGCGCTCGGCCCGTACCCGACCAGCTGCACCCGCGGGTCCGCGACCACCTGCGTGCCGTCCATCATGATCCCGCCGCCGGCGCCGCGCAGCCCGAGCGGGCGCAGATGCTCCAGCGCCGCACGGAACCCGGTGGCCCACAGCACCACGTCGGCCGGCACGTGCTCCGGACCGCTCACCCAGCCGGCCCCGGGGTCGTGCGCCACGACCGGGTCCCAGACCGCACCGTCCGGCACCAGCCGGGCGAACATCGGCCGGGCCAGCAGCACCCCGTCCCGGATGCCCGCGCGGTAGGCGTCGGACAGCGGCAGGCCGGTCACGGTCACCACGCTCTGCGGCGGCAGCCCCGTCCGGGTCCGCTCGTCCACCAGCGCCACCGCGTCCCGCCCGCGCTCGGGGCTGAAGTCCCCGTCCCGCCAGTCCGGCGGCCGCCGGGTGACCCAGGTGGTCGACGCGGCGAACGGGTGGATCGCGAGCAGGTGCTGCACCGCCGAGATGCCGCCGCCGACCACGAGCACCCGACGGCCCGCCAGGTCCTCCGGCAGGTGGAAGTCGTGCGTGTGCAGCTGCCGGCCGGCGAACTCCTCCGACCCGGGGTACACCGGCCAGAACGGCCGGGTCCAGGTGCCGGTGGCGTTCACCACCGCACGCGTGGTCCAGGTGCGCGCCAGACGTCGACGCGCCGGGCGGTCGGGCGCCGGGCCGGCACCGGCACCCGCGGTCGAGCGAGCGACGTGGTGCTGCGCGGCGTCCGGCGCGGGTGCCGGGCCGGGCACCGGTCGGCAGGCTCCGGCACCGTCGCCGAGGTCACGGCCGTGGTCACCCGGGGCGTCCCGGGCGGCAACCGCGTCGGTCGAGCGCAGTCCCACGCGCGGCGCCGAGGCCGGGACGGAGATGGATGGCGGCGAGCCGGGTCGTGCCGGCTCGGGCCACGCCGGTACGGGCACCGCGTCGGTCGCCGTCCCGGTCACCGCACGCGCCCGCTCCGTGGTCTCCACCGCGAGCAGCCGTCGCGGACCGCCGAGGTCGTGCACCCGGGAGACGTGCACCGGGCGACGCACCGCCAGCCCCTGCTCCTGCTCGTACCCGCCGAAGTACCGGGTCAGCGCGTCGGCGGCGGGCTCCGCCGGGTCGAACCGGGGCAGCGGCGCACCCGGCAGCTCGTAGACGCCGTTCACCGTGCGCATCGTCAGGCCCGGCCACCGCTCCCGCCAGGCACCGCCCGGGCCCGACGCGGCGTCCAGCACCACGAACGAGGGGCTGCTCGGCGCCGGGCCGTCTGGGTCGGTCACCGGGGCGAAGCCGGACCGCACCAGGTGCGCCGCGACCGCGAGCCCCGCCTGCCCCGCACCGATCACCACGACGTCCGCGTACCCGGTCGCCGCGGCGGCGTCGGCCTGCGCACCCGGCCCCGGGTCCGCGGCGTCGACGGCGGTCGCGGCGAGCGTGGTGGCCTCGGGCATACCGGGACAACGCGAGCGGCCCCGCACACGTTCCCGCCTGCCGTGGTGGGATGGGGCGCGTGACCGACTCCCCCGTCGAGACCCGTACCGGACCGCTCGACGCCGCCACCGTCGACGCCCTCCGCGCCCTGGCCGCAGCGGCCGCCGCGCAGGACGGCGTGCCGCCGCTGTCCGAGCAGCCGCTGCTCTGGCTCGCCGGCGACGAGCCCGCGATCACCCACCTGCTGGTGCGCACGGACGGCCCGGCACCGGTCGGCTACGCCCAGGTCGACCTGCGCGACCCGGCGCAGGCCGCCGCCGAGCTCGTGGTGCACCCCGCGCAGCGCCGGCGTGGTGCCGGCACCGCGCTGCTGTCCGCCGCCCGGGCGGCTGCCACGACCAGCGCCCCCGGCCGCAGCGGCGAGCCGGCCGACGCCGGCGACCACGACGGTCCCGGCGCGCTCACGGTCTGGGCGCACGGCGACCTGCCCGCCGCCCGCGCCCTGGCCGTCCGGCTCGGCCTGCCGGTAGCCCGCGAGCTGTGGCAGATGCGCCGCCCGCTCGACCCCGCGGACCCGCCGCCGTCCCCGGTGCTGCCGGCCGGCGTCACCGTCCGCCCGTTCGAGCCCGGCCGGGACGAGGACGGCTGGGTCCGGCTGAACGCCCGGGCGTTCGCGCACCATCCCGAGCAGGGCCGGCTGACCCGTACCGACCTGGAGCAGCGGATGGCCGAGCCGTGGTTCGACCCGGCCGGCCTGCTGCTCGCCGAGCGGGACGGCACGCCGCTCGCCGCCGGCTGGACCAAGGTGCTGCCCGACGCGGACGAGGGCGAGGTGTACGCGCTCGGGGTCGACCCCGACGCCCAGGGGCAGGGACTCGGCCGGGTGCTCACCGCGCTGATGCTGCGGCACCTCGCCGAGCGCGGGCTGCACCAGGTGCTGCTCTACACCGAGGGCGACAACCTGCCCGCCGTGGGGCTGTACCGGGCGGCGGGGTTCGAGCGGTCCGCCGTGGACGTCGCCTACCGCGCCTGAGCGGGCGGCTGCGGCACGCCGGCACGACCGCGGCACGCCGGCGATGCAGCAACCCGGGCAGTAGGTGGCACCCGGGGGCGTCCGGCGGGGGACCGCGGTTCAGTACGCACGCATCCACGGGGCCCTGGCGCTCACGATCGCGGGTGCGGCGCTGGTGGCCCTCGCCGTCTCGATGGCACTGGCCGTGGTCGCGGTCCGTCGCGGGGACCGGTTCTCGGCGGCGGCGGTCCGTTCCGCGCTGCGGGTGCCCGCGGTCGCGTGCGCGACCGCGGTGGTCGCCCTGGTCCCGCAGGCCGGGAGCGGCAGACCGGTGCAGCTCGTCCCGTTCGCCACGATCAGCACGATGGTGGCCGATCCGGTCGCGACGACGTCCCTGCAGCTGATCGGGAACGTCCTGCTGCTCTCGTGGATCGACGCGCTGATCGGCGTCCGGGCGGTCCCGCCCGTCCCGGGCGCACGGGTCCGCGGCAGGGCCCGGCCCCACCCGCGGCACGGGCCCGACCCCGAACGGACGCATGCTGTTCAACCGGTCGTGCCACCATGGGCCGATGGACGACGTCACCACCCCCGAGCAGCCTGCCCGCGGAGGGTCACGGCGGACCGCCGCACCGGCCAGCGGGGCGAGCACGCGGACCGCCAGCGCCACCGCCCGGACCCGCCGTGCCCCGGCGGAGGACGGCACGCCCGCCGCGGGCGAGACCACCGCCGGACCGTCGACCGGCACCGGCACCGGCACCAGCAGCAGCCGTCGCCGGACCAGCACGCGCAGCAGCGGCACCGCGAGCAACGGCCGCGCCACCTCCGCCGGGCCGTCGCCCGCGGAGTCGTCGCCCGCCGGCACGGCAACGCCCTCCCGCAGCGACGGCACCGCCGCATCCGCCGCCACGGCAGCGCCCTCCGCAGCACCGGGCGCCACCGCATCAGGCGCCACCGCGACGACCGCCGGACCGGACAGCCCCGGGCCGTCCCCCTCCTCGACCGGCAGCACCCCGCCCCCGCGCAAGCCCGCCCTGCCACCCGAGCTGGCCGCGCACATCGCCGAGCACATCGCCCCGGTCGGTGCCGCGCCGGAGCCGCCGGAGCGCGAGGACGAGCCGCTGCCGGCCGACCGCTTCCTGGACCGCGAGCTGAGCTGGCTCGCGTTCAACCAGCGGGTGCTGGAGCTCGCAGAGGACGCCGGGCAGCCGCTGCTCGAGCGGGTGCGCTACCTGGCGATCTTCGCCTCCAACCTGGACGAGTTCTTCATGGTGCGGGTGGCGGGCCTGAAGCGCCGGATCGCCACCGGCCTGGCCGTGACCGCCGTCTCCGGCCTCAGCCCGCGACAGGTGCTGGAGGCGATCAGCGTGCGCGCGCACGAGCTCAGCGCCCGGCACGCCAGGGTGTTCGCCGACGAGGTGCAGCCGGAGCTCGCCGCGCAGGGCATCACGCTGGTGCGCTGGGACGAGCTGGGCGAGGCCGAGCAGGACCGGCTGCGCAAGTTCTTCCGCAAGCAGATCTTCCCGGTGCTCACCCCGCTCGCGGTGGACCCGGCGCACCCGTTCCCGTACATCTCCGGCCTCTCGCTCAACCTGGCCGTCGTGGTGGCGAACCCCTCGACCGGCAAGGAGCACTTCGCCCGGGTCAAGGTGCCGCCGCTGCTCCCCCGCTACATCGCGGTGGACGCCAAGGGCCGCCCGAGCGCGACCGCGTCGCAGAACACCATGGACAAGGGCCCGGTGTCGTTCGTGCCGCTGGAGGACGTGATCTCCCAGCACCTGGACCACCTGTTCCCCGGCATGGAGGTGCGTGAGCACCACACGTTCCGCGTCACCCGCAACGAGGACGTGGAGGTCGAGGAGGACGACGCCGAGAACCTGCTGCAGGCGATGGAGAAGGAGCTGCTGCGCCGCCGGTTCGGCCCGCCGGTCCGCCTGGAGATCGCCGACGGCATCAGCCCGCGGATCCGCCAGCTGCTGGTGCGCGAGCTCGGCGTCGCGGAGGAGGAGGTCTACCAGCTCCCCGCGCCGCTGGACCACACCGGCCTGAACCTGATCGCGGACCTGGAGCGCGCCGACCTGCAGTACCCCCGGTTCGTGCCGACCACGCACCGGTTCCTCGCCGAGGTGGAGAGCGCCACCCCCACCGACGTGTTCGCGGCGATCCGGACCCGGGACATCCTGCTGCACCACCCGTACGACTCGTTCTCCACCTCGGTGCAGACCTTCCTGGAGCAGGCGGCCGCCGATCCGCAGGTGCTCGCGATCAAGCAGACGCTGTACCGCACCTCCGGCGACTCGCCGATCGTGGACGCCCTGATCGACGCCGCCGACCAGGGCAAGCAGGTGCTGGCGCTGGTCGAGATCAAGGCCCGGTTCGACGAGCAGGCGAACATCGAGTGGGCGCGCAAGCTGGAGCAGGCCGGCGTGCACGTGGTGTACGGCATCGTCGGGCTGAAGACGCACGCCAAGCTCTCGCTGGTGGTGCGCCAGGAGCAGGACGGCCTGCGCCGGTACTGCCACGTCGGCACCGGCAACTACAACCCGAAGACCGCCCGGATCTACACCGACCTCGGCCTGCTCACCTGCGATCCCGACGTCGGGCAGGACCTGACCCGGCTGTTCAACCAGCTGTCCGGCTACGCGCCGAAGTCCCGGTTCCACCGGCTGCTGGTCGCCCCGCGCTCGGTGCGCGCCGGCCTGGTGGAACGGATCGACCGGGAGGCCGCCGCCGCCCGCGAGGGTCGCCCGGCGTGGATCAAGATCAAGGTCAACTCGATGGTGGACGAGGAGACGATCGACGCCCTGTACCGGGCCTCGCAGGCCGGTGTGCCGATCGATCTGGTGGTGCGGGGCATCTGCGCGCTGCGACCGGGGGTGCCGGGGCTGTCCGAGACCGTGCGGGTCCGGTCCATCCTCGGCCGGTTCCTCGAGCACGCCCGGGTGTTCGCCTTCGCCGCCGACTCCGGCCTCACCCGCGACGTCGGCGACGCCGGCCGCGACACCACCGGGGAGCGCACCCCCGGGCCCGAGGTCTTCATCGGCTCGGCGGACCTGATGCACCGCAACCTGGACCGCCGGGTGGAGGCGCTGGTCCGGCTCGCCGACCCCGACCAGGTCGCCGGGCTGGTGGACCTGCTGGACGAGTCGATGGACGACGGCACGTCGACCTGGCACCTCGGCTCGGACGGCACCTGGACCCGGCACTCCACGGGGCCGGACGGGCCGTTGCGGGACCTGCAGTCCGTGCTGATCTACCGGCAGCGTCGTCAGCTGGGCACCACGCGGTGACCGGTCAGGTCGTCCCCGTCGTCGAGGCCGCCGGTGCCCTGGTCTGGCGGGTGCGCCAGGGCCGGCTGCAGGTGGTCCTGGTGCACCGGCCGCGCTACCACGACTGGTCCTGGCCGAAGGGCAAGCTGGAGCCCGGCGAGCACGCGATCACCGCTGCCGCCCGCGAGGTCGAGGAGGAGACCGGCCTGACCACCGTGCTCGGCCAGCCGCTGCCGACCCTGCACTACGCGCTGGCCGACGGCCGGCCGAAGCGGGTGCGGTACTGGGCGGCCCAGCCCGCCGGGCGACCGGACGGCGCCGCGCTGCACGCCCGGCCGCCCGCCGAGCACGCCTCGAAGGACGAGATCGACCGGACGCGCTGGTTCGACATCGAGGAGGCGTACCGGCGGCTGACCCGGCCGGACGACCGCGGCCCGCTGGACGCGCTGGTGCACGCGCACGAGCACGGGCGCCTGGACACCCGCGCCCTGGTGGTGGTGCGGCACGGTCGGGCGCGGGGGCGTGCCTCCTGGGGCCGCGAGGAGGCCACCCGGCCGCTGACCCCGGCCGGGAAGCGGCAGGCCGAGGCGCTGGTGCCGGTGCTGTCCGCCTTCGGCGTCGCCGCCGCCGTCACCAGCCCGTGGCGACGATGTCGGGCGACCATGGCGCCCTACCTGGCCGCCGCCGGCCTGACCGCCGAGGACTGCGACGAGCTCACCGAGCAGCAGCACGCCGAGGCGCCTGCGGGAGCGGCCACCGTGGTGACCCGGCTGCTCGGCGGCACCGGCGACCTCGCGGTCTGCACGCACCGCCCCGTGCTGCCCACCGTCGTGGCTGTGCTCGGCGAGCACGCCCGGCGCGCCGCCCGCGAGCAGCTGCCCACCGTGGACCCGTACCTGCGGCCCGGGGACGTGCTGGTCGCGCACGTCAGCACCGCCGCCGACGGCACGCCACGGGTCGAGGCGGTGGAGCGGCACACGCCCACGGTCGGCTGACCGAGACCGGAGCACCGGCGGCCGGACGTCCGGCCGCGCAGCGCGCTCAGCCGAGCAGCCCGTTCAGCACCACGTACACCAGCCCGGCCACGATCGCGGCCGACGGGATCGTCAGGATCCACGCCGCGCCAATGCTCTTGGCGACGCCCCAGCGCACCGCCGACAGCCGCTTGGTCGCACCGACACCCATGATCGCCGAGGTGATCGTGTGCGTGGTCGAGACCGGCGCGTGCAGCCAGTACGCGTTCACGTAGAGCACGACGGCCGAGACCGTCTCCGCGACGAAGCCGCGCGCCGGGTCGAGCTCGATGATCTTGCGCCCGAGGGTCCGCATGATCCGCCAGCCGCCCGAGTAGGTGCCGAGCGAGATCGCCGAGGCGGCCGCGAGCTTGACCCACAGCGGGATGTCGTCGTTGTCCGCGTGGAACCCTCCGGCCACCAGGGCCAGCACGATCACGCCCATGGTCTTCTGCGCGTCCTGCAGGCCGTGGCCGAGCGCCATCGCCGCCGCCGAGGCGGTCTGCGCGAGCCGGAACTTGCGCTGCGTGGGCGCCGGCGACGCCTTGCGCACCAACCACAGCACACCGACCATCACCAGGAAGGCGGCGACGAAGCCGAGGATCGGCGACACCACCATCGGGATGACGACCTTGTCCAGGATCGCGCTCCAGTGCACCGTGATGCCCGAGGCGATCCCGACCCCGGCGAGCCCGCCGATCAGGGCGTGCGTCGAGGACGACGGCAGCCCGAGCCGCCAGGTGATCAGGTTCCAGGTGATCGCGCCGACCAGCGCCGACAGCACGATGACCAGGCCCTCGTGCGCATCGACGTCACCGATGCTGACGATGTCGTGCGCGATGGTCGTGGCCACGTGGGTGCCGAGCAGCGCGCCCAGCAGGTTGAAGCACGCGGCCATCAGCAGGGCGACCCGCGGCGTCAGCGCCCGTGTCGACACCGAGGTGGCGATCGCGTTCGCGGCGTCGTGGAAGCCGTTGGTGTAGTCGAAGCCGAGGGCGAACGCCACCACGACGACGACGAGAACGAGCTCCATCGGTGCTCAGGACTCCTTGAGCGCGATCGTCTCGACGGTGTTGGCCACCTTCTCGAAGGCGTCCGCCGCATCCTCGAGCTTCTCGACGACCTCCTTCAGCTTCATCAGCTGGATCGGGTCGGTGATCTCGTCGAAGAGCTGTGCGAGCAGCTTGCGGTGCGACTTGTCGGCCTGGTTCTCCAGCCGGTTCACCTCGACCCAGTACTCGGCGAGCGAGTCCATCGAGCGCAGCCGCGGCATCGCCTCGGCGGTCAGCTCGGCCGCACGCTGCAGCACCTGGACCTGGTCGGAGACGCGTGCCGGCAGCTCGTCGAGCTTGTAGAGCACGATCAGGTCGGCGGCCTCCTCCATGAAGTCCATGCAGTCGTCCAGGGTGGAGGCCAGGTTGTAGATGTCGTCGCGGTCGAACGGCGTCACGAACGTCTGGTTCAGCCGGCGCATGATCGAGTGCGTGGCCTCGTCCGCCTGGTGCTCGACCTCGCTGATCTGCTTGGCGAGCGCCTTGCGGGCGGACCGGTCTGCGCCCAGCAGCTCGGCCAGGAGGTTCGCTCCTGTGACGAGGTGGGATGCCGAGGCGGCGAAGAGATCGAAGAACGAGGTATCGCGCGGGGTGAGGCGCAGGCGCACGGGAGGCTCCGGAGAAGAGGGCTCTTGTCAGGCACAGGCTAGGGCAGCCCCCCGGTGAACTCACAACCCCGAAGATGAACGCAAGGTGAACGCACAGCGTGTCGCCCGTGTTCGTGCGGAAGTCCCGGCCTCCGGGCGGCCCTGCCGGAGCGGTCCCCGGCGGGGCCGAGGGCGAAAGACGACGCCGGACCGGGAGCGCCTCTCGGCGCGCGGCCGCTCGGAGCGGCTTGAGATGGAGCCCGGGGCTACCGCGGCCCGGCGTCCCGACCAGTGTAGTCGGGGCCGTCCCGACCGCGCTCGCCGCGACGGCGACGTCAGTCGAGCGCGCCGCTGCGCCAGAGCGCCGCCGCGTGCTCCAGCTCCTCGGCCGTGCGGACCAGCGAGCTCGCGCTGCGGGTCAGCCGGCCCGCCGCGTCCGCGTCCGCCAGGTCGAGGTGGTCGGCGTCGAACGCCGCCCCGGTCGCCAGCACCCGGCAGAACGCCCCGCCGCGCTCCAGCGCCACCGCGAAGTCCCCCGCGTACACGCCGGACAGCACGGCGTCCGCCACCTCGCGCACCTCGTCCGGGCCGGGCGGGCTGACCACTCCGGCGACCGCATGGTGCACCGGGGCCGCCTCCAGCCCCAGCCGGTACCGGTCCGCGAGCGTCCGCGGATCGCGCCGCACCCACTCGCGCAGCACGTACAGCCGCCAGAGCGCCCCGGGCAGCGTGGTCGCCGGGCTGTCCGCCCAGAGCGCCGCCAGCACGTCCAGACCCTCCGTCTCGACCAGCCGCACCAGCCGCTGCACCAGCGCGGGGTCGTCGTCCGCGCCGTCGCGCCCGCCGTGCAGGATCGCAGCGGCGGTGGTGTGCGCCACCTGCGAGCGCAGCGCGGGGTCGATGTCGCCGGGCAGCTCGTCGGCATCCCGCGGGTCGAGCATCGCGGGCCGCCGGAACCGCGGCCGAGAGGATCCAGGGTCGGACGTCACCCCTCGATTGTCCGCCACCCGATCGTCCGCCACGCACCCGCCGCACGCCACGACCGGCGCCCCGTCCGCACCCGCGCGCACGCACCCGTCCCACCCCACCGCGCTCGCGCCCGCCCCGCCGCCGCAGCGCTCGACCCACCGAGCACCGCCCCGCCCCCACGTCCTCCTCCGCGCCCGCCCCCGCGCCCGGCCCGCCCGCGCCCGGCGTGCGGCACGGGCCGGGGTTCCGGATGCGGGGCGCGACCCGGGGGTGAAGGGTGTGGGGCGGCGCCGTGACCGGCGCCCGGACCGTGCGCGGTGCGTGGCTGGCCCGTCGGCTGGCGGGACGGACGGAGAGAGGGGCCCGGGAGATGGTCGCGGACGCAGGGGGCACGCAGGGCACGGGAGGCACGGGGACCGGTGCGCCGCCGCGCCACCCGGCGCACGCCAAGGCGATCGGCCTGGCGATCGCGGCGGCGGTCGGCGGGTTCCTGTTCGGGTTCGACAGCTCGGTGATCAACGGTGCGGTGGACGCGATCCAGAGGCACTTCGGCCTCGGATCGACGCTGACCGGGTTCGCGGTGGCGGTGGCGCTGCTCGGCTGCGCGCTGGGGGCGTGGGCGGGCGGGCGGCTCGCGGACCGCTGGGGCCGCACCCGGGTGATGGTGATCGGCGCGGTGCTGTTCCTGGTGTCCTCGGTGCTGTCCGCGCTGGCGTTCAGCGTGTGGGACCTGATCCTGTGGCGGGTGATGGCGGGGATCGGCATCGGGATCGCGTCGGTGATCGCCCCGGCGTACATCGCCGAGATCGCCCCCGCGGCGATGCGGGGCCGGCTCGGCTCGTTGCAGCAGCTGGCGATCACGCTCGGCATCTTCACCGCGCTGCTGTCCGACCAGCTGCTGCAGGACGCCGCGGGCGGGGCGTCCGAGGTGCTGTGGTTCGGCTGGGAGGCATGGCGGTGGATGTTCCTGGTCGCGGTGGTCCCGGCCGCCGTCTACGGCATCCTCGCGACGCGCATCCCGGAGTCGCCGCGCTACCTGGTGGCGCAGGGCAGGTCGGTCGAGGCCGAGCAGGTGCTGGCCGGCGTGCTCGGCCCGGACGAGGACGCCCGCGACCGGGTGCGGCAGATCGAGCGGACGATCGAGAAGGACCGGGCGACCGCCGCGCAGTCCAGCCTGCGCGGGCCCCGGTTCGGGCTGCTGCCGGTGGTCTGGGTCGGCATCGTGCTGTCGGTGCTGCAGCAGTTCGTCGGGATCAACGTGATCTTCTACTACTCCACCACGCTCTGGCAGGCGGTCGGCTTTGACGAGAGCCGCTCGTTCCTCGTCTCGACGATCACCTCGGTGACCAACGTGGCGGTGACCTTCATCGCGATCGCACTGATCGACAAGGTGGGGCGTCGCCCGCTGCTGCTGACCGGCTCCGCCGGGATGACGGTCGCGCTGGCCGTGATGGCGATCGCGTTCACGCACGCGTCGGGCAGCGGCGAGGACGTCGCTCTGCCGTCGCCGTGGGGGCCGGTGGCGCTGGTCGCGGCGAACGCCTTCGTGGTGTTCTTCGGCGCCTCGTGGGGGCCGCTGGTGTGGGTGCTGCTCGGCGAGATGTTCCCGAACCGGATCCGGGCCGCGGCGCTCGGGCTGGCCGCCGCCGCGCAGTGGATCGCGAACTTCCTGGTCACCGTGACGTTCCCGCCGATGCTCGACCGGTTCGGCGCGACGGGCCCGTACCTGACGTACGCGGTGTTCGCCGGGCTGTCGTTCTTCTTCGTGCTCGGCCGGGTGCCGGAGACGAAGGGGGTGGAGCTGGAGGACATGGACGACCTGCCGCCCGCCCGCGCGACGCGCACCTGACGGCCGGTGCCCCCGCCCGGCGCCGAGAACGAGGAAACTGTCTGCAGGCCCCGTGCGTTGTCCGGCCCGGGGGATGTCGTCGCCGATAGGAGCTCGGAGCCGTGGGACCGTCGCAGCAGCACGCACCGGAGGGCCGCACCGGCGCCTCGTCGACCGTGGGGAGCGCCCGGTGAGCGGGGCGGCGCTGGCCGCAGCGGACGTGTGGGCCGGGTACGGGGGCACCCCGGTGCTGCAGGGAGTGAGCCTGTCGGTGGCGCCGGGCGAGACCGTCGGGCTGATCGGCCGCTCCGGGGTCGGCAAGTCCACCCTGGTCGACACGATGCTGGGCCGGCTGAAGGTCAGCCAGGGCCGCGCGACCTACGGCGGCCGGACGGTCTCCCGGCTGTCCCGCAAGGAGACCAAGGCGTTCCGGGCGACGGTCCGGGCCGTGCACCAGGAGGGCCTGTCCGGCGCCGACCCGCGCGCGACGGTGGACAAGCTGCTGTCCGGCACGCTCGGCGACGCGCGCAAGGCAGGGCGCGCGACCGGCCAGCAGCCGGCGGACGTGCTGGCCGCGATCGGCATGGAGCCCCGCTACCTGGAGCGCACGCTGCACTCGCTGTCCGGCGGTGAGCGCCAGCGGGTGGTGCTGGCGAACGCGCTCGCCACCCGGCCGGAGATCCTGGTGCTGGACGAGCCGGCGACCGCCCTGGACCCGGGCCTGCGCGATGCGGTGACCGAGCGGGTGGCCGCGCTGACCGCTGCCGGGGTGGGTCTGCTGGTGGTCTCGCACGACCTGCGGCTGGTCGACCGGCTCGCGAGCACGGTGCACGTGGTCTCGGACGGCCGGATCGTGGAGTCCGGGCCGCTGCGGACGCTGCTCACCGACCCGCAGCACGAGGACACCCGGGCGCTGGCCGAGGCGCTGCCGGAGGCGGTCGGCACCTTCCGCTGACCACCCGGACGTGCGGACCGGTCAGGCCGCCGCGAGGACCATCACCTCTTCCAGCCGGCCCGGCACCTGCTCGACCCGCGCCGCCACCCCCGCGGCGTGCAGCACGGCGCGCACCGCTGCCGGCTCGCCCCCGGCGACCCGGACCGCACGCCCGTCCATCGTGACCGGCAGCCCGGCTGCGGTCAGCGCGGTGAACGCGCCGCGGGCGTCCTGCGCGCTGCCGGCCGACACCCGGACCGCCGTCGACCCGGCGAGCACGTCGGCCAGCGAGCCGCCGGCCACCCGCCGGCCGTGGGCGAGCAGCACCAGGTCGTCGCACTGCTCGGCCTCCTGCATGTAGTGCGTGGTGACCAGCACGGCGGCACCGGCCTCCGCCTGCGCCCGCACCGTGTCCCACAGCGCCGCCCGGGCCAGCGGGTCGACCCCCGAGGTCGGCTCGTCCAGCACCAGCAGGTCCGGCCGGTGGCTGAGCGCGGCGGTGAACGCGACCCGCCGCTGCACGCCCAGGCCGAGCGACCCGACCAGCCGGTCCCGGTGCTCGGCCAGGTCCTCCGGCAGCGGCGGCACGGCCGGCAGCCCGTACGCCGCCGCGACGAACTGCAGGTTCTCCGCGACGCTCAGGTCAGCGGACAGCCCGAGCCCCTGCGGCACGTAGCCGAGCCGCCGCCGGGTCGCGCGGGACGGCGCGCCGCCGAGCACCCGGACGGTGCCGGAGCTGGGGGCGACCAGGCCGAGCACGGTGCGGATCAGCGTGGTCTTGCCTGCACCGTTGGCGCCGAGCAGGCCGAGCACCTGCCCCGGCCGCACGGTCAGCGAGACGCCGTCCACCGCATGGAAACCGCCGAAGGTGGTGACCACGTCGACCGCCTCGACTGCGGACCCGTCCCCGGCGCGGTCGACGTCCCTCGCCCGGATCCGCGGCACGACCGGCGCCACCGGGCTCGCGGTCCGGATGCCCCGGCGCTCCAGCGTCAGGGCGATCACCGCGTCCTCCAGGTCGGGCGCGACGCCCACCTCTGCGGCACCGGCCACCCCGCCGGCACGGATCTCGTCGGCTCCGCCGTCCCCGCCGGCAGCCGCCGGCAGCAGCGCGTGCCGCACCGCCCCGCGCCGCCAGGTCGGCACCCCGGCGGGCGGATCGCCCCCGACCAGCACCGTCCCGCGGATCCGCGAGCCGGCCGCTGCCGGGTCGCCGGAGTACACCGCCGTCCCCCGGTCCAGCACCAGCACCGAGGCGGCCCGTTCGGCCTCGTCCAGGTAGGTGGTGGCGAGCAGCACGGCCGCGCCGTCCGCCGCTGCGCGGGACAGCATCCGCCACAGCTCCACCCGGCTCACCGGGTCGACCCCGGTGGACGGCTCGTCCAGCACCAGCAGCGCGGGGTCGTGCAGCATCGCGAGGCAGAACCCGAGCTTCTGCCGCATCCCGCCGGAGAGCTGGCGGCCGAGGCGGTCCTGCACGGATGCCAGCCCGGCGGCCTCCAGCAGCCCCGCCGCCCGCGCCCGCCCGGCCGCCGGGCTCAGCCCGTACGCCCCTGCCACCAGGTCGACGTTCTCCGCCACGCTGAGGTCGCCCCAGACGCCGGAGGTCGCCGGCATGGACCCGGTGGCGCGCCGGTCCGGGTGCCGGACGCTGCCGGCGCCCGGGAGCACGGAGCCGAGCAGCACCCGGGCCAGGGTGGTCTTGCCAGCACCGTCCCCGCCGACCACGGCCGTCACCTGCCCGGCCGGCACGGCCAGGGTCACATCGTCCAGCACGGCGGCCTCGCCCAGACGGACGGTCACCCCGGTCAGCCCCCAGCCTTCGGTCACCGGGTCACCGCCCCGGCCTGCGCGGCGCCCGCGGTGCCGCCCGCGATCGCGGCCGGTCGTGCACCGGTACGCGGCGGGCGTGGTCGGCGCGGCGTGATCGACGCGCGGAACCGCCACACCGCGGCGCCGAACACCAGCACCGCCATCCCGGCGAGCACCAGCACGGGCAGCCACAGCGAGTCGATGCCGGCGCCGCGCAGCAGGATCCCCTGCGACACCTGCACGAAGTAGGTCATCGGCAGGCAGTACCCGATCCACCGGACCCCGGGGGCCATCGCGTCCAGCGGGAAGACGAACCCGGACAGCAGGATCTGCGGCAGCAGCACCAGGATCGCGGTCTGGATCGCCTGCCCGGCGTTCTGCGAGACCGTGGAGATCAGCACGCCGATCCCGAGCACCACGAACAGGAAGATCGCCGCCGCGAGCGCGAACAGCCAGACGCTGCCGACGAACGGCACGCCGAAGATCGCGCGGCCGAGCAGCGTCACCACGATCATGTCCGCCGAGGCGAGCAGGAAGTACGGCGCGATCTTGCCGACGATCACGTCCACCGGGCGCAGCGGCATCACCGCGAGCTGTTCCAGGGTGCCGGCGGCCCGCTCCTTCACCAGACCGATGCTGGTGATGATCGTGCCGATGAAGGTGAGGATCAGTCCGATCAGCGCCGGCACCATCACCCAGGACGTCGTCAGGTCCGGGTTGAACAGGATGGTGCTCTGCACGGCGTCGCCCATCCCGGCGAGCACCACCTCGGCGGCCTGGGCCGCGAACAGGTTGCTGCCGTCCACCAGCACCTCGGGGATGCTGCCGTCGTCGGAGGTGACCACGGCCAGGTCGTAGCGATTGGCGGCCAGGTCGGCCACGGCGTCCGCCCGGTCGTCCGCCGGGGAGACCTGCTGGACGTCCAGCCGGGCGGCGGACTGCGTCGCGCCGGTCAGCCCCTCAGCGACCGTGCCGGCCTGCGGTCCGACCACCAGCACGGAGAGGGTGTCGACCGTGAAGTTCGCGGCGAAGCCGAACACGGTCAGCAGCAGCAGCGGCAGCACGACCAGCATGGCCATCGTCCGTCGGTCGCGGCGCAGCTCGCGCAGCTCCTTGAGGATCATCGCGCGCATGGCGGGTGGTTCCTTTCACCACGGGCGCCTCCTGCGGCACCGTCCGCGCCGACCCTAGCACGGAACCGGAGGTTCCAATTCCGTTTATCGCACCTATCCTGGGCCGCATGAGAGCGGACGCGGCGCGCAACCGGCAGACGATCCTGGACTGCGCCCGTCGGCTCTACTCGGTGCAGGGCCTGGACGTGCCGATGGACGCGGTCGCCCGCACCGCCGGCGTCGGCGTCGGCACCGTCTACCGGCACTTCCCCGACCGGACCGCGCTGGTCCGCGCCGTCGTCGCCGACCGGCTCGACCGGGTGAGCGCGCTGCTCGCCGCCGCCGGCCCGGGACTCGCGGGCGACGAGCCCGAGCACGCCTGGGACACGTTCTTCGACGGCCTGCTCGACTCCGGGCTCCCGATGCTGATGCCGCTGCTGGTGCCGCACGCGCGCGACGCGGACATCTTCACCCCCGAGCTCGCCGAGATCCGCCGGCGCGTGATCCAGACCGCCGTCGGCGTGGTGTCCACCGCCCAGCGGCTCGGCCTGCTCCGCGCGGACATCGGGACGCCCGAGATCATGCTGATGTTCGCCGCGGCCATGCGCGCGATCCCGGGGCTGCCCACCGAGCTGAACGAGGCGCTGCTGCTCCGTCGAGGACCGCTGCTGCGTGCCGCCCTGCGCCCCGGCGGCACCCCGCTGCCGGGACGACGGATCGACCTGGCGGACCTGGAACCGCTGCTCGGCGCCTGAGCCGCGCGCGTCAGTCCTGCGACGTCGAGGCCCGCAGCACGACCTCGCTCGGCACCCGCACCCGCCGCCGGCCGCGCGGCGACCCGCCGTCGGTCTGCTCCACCGGCGCGGGCACCGCCTGCGTCCCCGAGGCCGCCGGCCGACGACCGTCCGTCGCCGCCAGCAGCAGCGCCACGGCCTCCTCGCCCAGGCGCGCGTACGGCACCCGCACCGTGGTCAGCGGCGGGATCGCCACCTCGGACCCCTCGACCCCGTCGAACCCCGAGACCGCGACCCCGTCCGGCGTGCCCGGGGCCCGTCGCGCCTCCCGGGTCGCCGCCAGCGCGCCCAGCGCCCGGGCGTCGTCCACCGCGGCCACCAGGTCCACCGGCACGCCCGCCGCGAGCAGGTCCCGCACCACCCGGTAGCCGCCCTCGCGGCTCGGCGGGCAACCGATCACCCGGTCCTCCGGCAGCGGCATCCCCAGCTCCGCGAACGCCCGCAGCAGCGCGGACCCGCGCCGGACCGCCGCCCGGTCGGTACCGGCCAGCAGCACGACCCGCCGGTAGCCGAGACCGTGCATCGCCCGGGCCAGCTCCACCGCAGCGTCCGACTCCCCCGCGTCCACGCAGTCGACACCGAGCCCAGGACGACCGATCACCGCGGCCCCGCCGCCCGTCTCCCGGAACGAGGCGAGCGCCGCACGCACCGGCTCCTCCGCCTCGTCGCCGGCAGCACCGCGCCCGCCACCGACGATCACCACGCCGCGGGCTCGCTGCCGCTCCATCTGCTGCACCAGATCGACCTCGCGCTCGGCCTCCCCGCCCGAGACCGTCAGCGCCACCGTCAGCCCGGCGGCCGATGCCGCCGCGACCACGCCGGACGCCACGGTGGCGTACCGCGGATCGGTGATGTCCGGCAGCACCAGCCCGAGGGACGTGGTGCGCCCCCGGGCCATCGCCTGGGCGATGCCGTCCGGGGTGTAGCGCAGCCGTCGGGCGGCGTCCTCGACCCGCAGCCGGAGCGGTTCGCCGACCGTGCGCGTGGCGCTGCCGTTCAGCGCGCGGGACGCCGTCGCGAGCGAGACGCCGGCCTCGCGCGCGACATCACTGAGCGTCACCTGGGCGGTCATGGCGACACGCTAAGCGCGTTCTCGCCGGCGCCCCACCGCGGCATGGGTGCCAGCACCCGCCCGGTTCGACCGGTCTGCCGGGTTCGCCCCGGTCTGCCTCACCCGATCGGTCCACTGATGCACGCAGGGCCGGGTCGCGGCTGCGACCCGGCCCTGCGTGCGGTGCTGCGCGTCAGGCGGGCTTCAGACCCGTCCCGCCGTCACCGGCCACCGCGATCGGCGGTGCCGGCGGCAGGTCCGTGCCGGAGCCCGGCGTGCCCGCCGAGTGCGCCCCGACCGGCACCGGGTCCTTGCCGGTGGCCGGCCGCGGGACGCCGCGGAACAGGAACTCGCCGAGGATGCCCTCGCCCTGGGCGTCCACGATCACCTGCTGGCCGGCCTTGAGCTCGCCAAACAGGATCTTCTCGGACAGCACGTCCTCGATCTCCCGCTGGATCGCACGGCGCAGCGGCCGGGCGCCCAGGACCGGGTCGTAGCCCTTCTCCGAGAGCAGCTTCTTGGCCGCCTCGGTGAGCTCGATGCCCATGTCCTTGTCCCGCAGCCGGGAGTCGAGCTTCGCGATCATCAGGTCCACGATCGCGAAGATCTCGGGCTGGGACAGCTGCGGGAACACCACCACGTCGTCGACGCGGTTCAGGAACTCCGGACGGAAGTGCGTCTTCAGCTCGTCGTTGACCTTGGCCTTCATCCGCTCGTAGGACGTCGACAGGTCTCCGCCGGCCTGGAAGCCGGTCTGGACGCCCTTGGCGATGTCCCGCGTGCCGAGGTTCGTGGTCATGATGATGACGGTGTTCTTGAAGTCGACCACCCGGCCCTGCGAGTCGGTCAGGCGACCGTCCTCGAGGATCTGCAGCAGCGAGTTGAAGATGTCCGCGTGCGCCTTCTCGACCTCGTCGAACAGCACGACCGAGAACGGACGACGGCGCACCTTCTCGGTGAGCTGGCCGCCCTCGTCGTACCCGACGTAGCCGGGGGGCGAGCCGAACAGCCGCGACACGGTGTGCTTCTCCGAGAACTCGGACATGTCGAGCTGGATCAGCGCGTCCTCGTCCCCGAACAAGAACTCGGCCAGCGCCTTGGCCAGCTCGGTCTTCCCGACGCCCGTCGGACCGGCGAAGATGAACGACCCACCGGGGCGCTTCGGGTCCTTGAGCCCGGCACGCGTGCGGCGGATGGCCTGCGACAGCGCCTTGATCGCGGCCTCCTGGCCCACGACCCGCTTGTGCAGCTCGTCCTCCATGTGCAGCAGCCGGCTGGACTCCTCCTCGGTCAGCTTGAACACCGGGATGCCGGTGGCGAGCGCCAGGACCTCGGCGATCAGCTCCTCGTCGACCTCCGCGACCGCGTCCAGGTCACCCGACTTCCAGGCCTTCTCCTTCTCCTGGCGCTTCAGGCCGAGCTGCTTCTCCTCGTCGCGCAGCCGCGCCGCCTTCTCGAAGTCCTGCTCGTCGATCGCGGACTCCTTGTCGCGGCGCGTCTCGGCGATCTGCTCGTCCAGCTCGCGCAGCTCCGGCGGGGCCGTCATCCGGCGGATCCGCAGCCGGGCACCGGCCTCGTCGACCAGGTCGATCGCCTTGTCCGGCAGGAACCGGTCGTTGACGTACCGGTCGGCCAGCGTCGCGGCAGCGACCAGCGCGCCGTCCGTGATCGAGACCCGGTGGTGCGCCTCGTAGCGGTCGCGCAGTCCCTTGAGGATCTCGATCGCGTGCTGCAGGTTCGGCTCGGCGACCTGGATCGGCTGGAACCGGCGCTCCAGGGCGGCGTCCTTCTCGACGTACTTGCGGTACTCGTCCAGCGTGGTCGCGCCGACGGTCTGCAGCTCGCCGCGGGCCAGCATCGGCTTGAGGATGCTCGCCGCGTCGATCGCGCCCTCGGCGGCACCCGCACCCACCAGGGTGTGGATCTCGTCGATGAACAGGATGATGTCGCCGCGGGTGCGGATCTCCTTGAGCACCTTCTTCAGGCGCTCCTCGAAGTCGCCGCGGTACCGCGAGCCCGCCACCAGCGCACCGAGGTCCAGCGTGTAGAGCTGCTTGTCCTTCAGCGTCTCCGGCACGTCGCCCCGGACGATGTCCTGGGCCAGGCCCTCGACGACCGCCGTCTTCCCGACGCCCGGCTCCCCGATCAGCACCGGGTTGTTCTTGGTGCGTCGAGAGAGCACCTGCATGACCCGCTCGATCTCCTTCTCGCGCCCGATCACCGGGTCGAGCTTGCCGTCGCGGGCGGCCTGGGTGAGGTTGCGGCCGAACTGGTCCAGCACCGCCGAGCCCGACGGCTGGCCCTCGGCCGGGCCGCCGGCGGCGACCGGCTCCTTGCCCTGGTAGCCGGAGAGCAGCTGGATGACCTGCTGGCGCACCCGGTTCAGGTCCGCGCCGAGCTTGCCCAGCACCTGCGCCGCGACACCCTCGCCCTCGCGGATCAGGCCGAGCAGGATGTGCTCGGTGCCGATGTAGTTGTGGCCGAGCTGCAGCGCCTCGCGCAGCGAGAGCTCCAGCACCTTCTTGGCGCGCGGCGTGAACGGGATGTGCCCGCTCGGCGCCTGCTGGCCCTCGCCGATGATCTCCTGCACCTGCGCGCGCACCGCGTCCAGGGAGATGTTCAGCGACTCCAGGGCCTTGGCCGCGACGCCCTCCCCCTCGTGGATCAGACCCAGGAGGATGTGCTCGGTGCCGATGTAGTTGTGGTTCAGCATCCGCGCCTCTTCCTGGGCGAGGACGACCACGCGACGGGCTCGGTCCGTGAATCTCTCGAACATGTGCACTCCTCACGAGCTGCGTGCTCGCCTGCGGGTCCCGGGCAGGTGCCCGGCTGACGCACGGCGAGGTGGCGTTGTCCGATGCTAACGGCGGGTGGTGCCCCGGACGTCCCGTGTTCGCCCCTGGCGTGACGGCCCCCGCCCGATCGCCGGACGAAGGCCCCCGACCACGCACCGCCCTCTCCTTCCCTCCCGCCCCACCCGTCCGGCCAGGCGCGCACCGCGACCCCGCCCCGCCGACACCGAGGCCGCCGAGGCCGCCGAGGCCGCCGCGACACCTCCGGTGATCACGCGCTGACTGTGCGCCGGACGCGTCGCGTGGGTCAGCGGCGACGTCCGGGGGAGGGCGTCCGGCCGACCGCCAGGAGGTGGCCGGACAGGTCCGCCGAGAGCGGGTGGTCCTGCGCGCGCTCGGCGAGGACGAGTCCGGCGGCCACCACGTCGTCGGTGGGCCGCACCAGCTCCAGGGCGAGCGAGCCCGGGCCCTCCAGGCCGGTGACGGTGACGTCCTGGAACCCGGCCTGCTCCAGCTCGGCACGCAGCTCGGCAGCGGTGTGGAAGTGCCCGGCGGGGAACCCGCGCTCCGCCTCCAGACCGGCGCCCGGACGGAGCACGGCGACCAGCGCCTCGACCGGCAGGTCCGCCGGATCGACGCCGATCACCGCGTCCAGCAGAGCGATGCTGCGCGAGATGCCGGCCGCGAGCAGCCGGCCGCCGGGACGGAGCACGCGGTGCGCCTCGGTGAGCGCGAGCAGCCGGTCCGCTCGGGACCGCAGGTGGTAGAGCGGCCCGAGCAGCAGGACCGCGTCCATCGAGGCGTCCCCGTGGCGCAGCGCACGGGCGTCGCCCCGCTCGGCGGCGAAGCCACCGTCCGCTGCGGCCGCGGCGACGTGCTCGGGCACCGGGTCGACCAGGGTGACCGTGCAGCCGGCCCCCGCGAGGTATCGGGCGTGCACACCGGTGCCCCCGCCGACGTCCAGCACGGTCGACCCGGCGGCGATCTCGCGGTCCAGCGCCTGCCGGACCCGGGTGAGCTCGACCTGCCCGGCGGCGGACCGCCCGGCCAGACGCTCGACCTCCGCCGAGTGCTCTGCGTAGAAGCGTCGGATGCGGTCGTCGAGGTCCGGCTGGCTGCTCACCGGTCCAGGGTGGCACGCGACCGTCCGTCCACGCGGGTCCCGGCGCACGGCTCCGCCCGCCCGCCGGCCCCTCCGCCAACCTCGACGCCGTCGCCGCCGTCCATCCACACCGTCCACGCGACACCTCCGTTGTGAACGCATCGACCGTGCACCGGGCGCGTCGCGTGGGCCAGCGGTGGCGCCCGGGGAGGGAGGTGGTGCTGCCGACCGCCGACCGTCGGCTGCCGCGCCGCGGGTGCGCGGTTGCGCGGTCGCGCGGTCGCGCGGTCGCGCGGTTGCGATACTGCCGTCGTGCCCTACTCCGCCCTGCCGACCCGGTGGGAGACCGACCGCCTGGTGCTGACCCCCGAGGTCCCGGACGACGCCCGCTGGCTCGCCGAGCTGTTCACCGCCCGGGGCGCCGGTACCGTCTCGCCCGCCGACGCCGCGGTGCGGATCGCGGCGATGCAGGCCGTGGTGGCCGAGCACGGCATCGGGGCGCGGGTGCTGCGCACGAGGCCGGGCGCGGGACCCGAGATCGGCACGGCCCCGGAGGCGCAGCCGGGCGCACGGCCGCTCGGTTACTGCGCGATCGTCGTCGGCCGGGGCACGCTCGACGAGCCCGAGCTGGCGTACGAGCTGCTGCCGGCCGCGCAGGGGCACGGGTATGCGACGGAGGCGGCCCGATCCCTGCTCACGGCGACGTTCGACACCGGTCGGACGCGGGTCTGGTCGACGGTGCGGGCATGGAACGCGCCGTCGCTGCGGGTGCTCGGCCGGCTCGGGTTCCGGCGGGTCCGGTCCACGGTCGACGACCGGGGCGAGCTGGTCTGGCACGTGGCGGAGGCAGGGTAGGCGGGTCGTTCCCGGGCCGACCGGGTCAGACCGGGTCGTCCGCCGGGTGCGCGGCCCCGCGCGGGATCACCATCGGCGTGCCGGCCAGCGGGTCGGGCACCACCAGGCACGGCAGCCCGAACACCTCCTGCACCAGGTCGGCCGTGACCACGTCGCCGGGCCGGCCCTGGGCGACGACCACGCCGTCCTTCATCACGACCAGGTGCGACGCGTAGCGGGCCGCGTGGTTGAGGTCGTGCAGCACGGCCACCAGGGTGGCGCCGTCGCGGTGCAGCCGGGCGAACAGGTCCATCAGCTCGATCTGGTGCGCGATGTCCAGGTAGGTGGTCGGCTCGTCCAGCAGCAGGATGCCGGTCTCCTGGGCCAGCGCCATGGCCACCCACACCCGCTGGCGCTGGCCGCCGGAGAGCTCGTCCACCGGCACGGTCGCCAGGTCGTCCACCCGGGTGGCCGCCATCGCCTCGTCGATCGCCCGGCGGTCGGCGCTGGTCTGCTGCCGGAACAGGTTCTGGTGCGGGTAGCGGCCGCGCGCCACCAGGTCGGCGACGGTGATCCCCTCCGGCGCGAGCGCGGTCTGCGGCAGCAGCCCCACCCGGCGGGCGACCTCCTTGGTGGCCATCCGGTGGATCGACTCGCCGTCCAGCACCACCTGGCCCGCGCTGGGGCGCAGCAGCCGCGCCAGCGAGCGCAGCAGCGTCGACTTGCCGCAGGCGTTCGGCCCGACGACCACCGTGAAGGAGCCGTCCGGGATGCTGAGGCTGAGATCCGTCGAGACGGTCTTGCGCTCGTAGCCCAGGGTCACGTGCTCGGCACGCAGCCGTTCGTTGCTCACCATCGACGTCGAGCCTCCCGCACGATCAGGGTCAGCAGGTACACCCCGCCGAGCACCACGGTCACCACACCCACCGGCAGCGCCGACGGAAGCACATGCTGCGCCACCATGTCCGCACCGAGCAGCAGCACGGCGCCGGTCAGCGCCGAGGCCACCAGCGGCAGCCCGGCCGATCCGGCGAGCCGGCGGGCGATCTGCGGGGAGGCGAGCGCGACGAACGCGATCGGCCCCGCGGTCGCCGTCACGGTGGCGATGAGCGCGATCCCGAGCACGAGCACGGCCAGCCGCGATGCCTCGACCCGCAGCCCGTGCGCACCGGCGGCGTCGTCGCCGAGCTCCAGCTGACGCAGCGGCCCGCCGACCGCGCAGACCAGCGGCGTCAGCACCGCGAGGATCACGAAGGCGGGCACGGCCTGCGACCAGCCGGTGAGCGAGATCGACCCGGCGCCCCAGATCGAGGCCGCCATCGCGACCTCGGTGTCGGCACGCAGCAGCAGCCAGACGTTCACCCCGTGCAGCATCCCGGTGACACCGAGGCCGACCACGATCAGCCGGAAGCCCTGCACACCGTCCCGGTAGGCCAGCAGGTAGACCAGCAGCGCGGTGAGCAGGCCCGCGACCAGCGCGCCGGCCGACACTCCGAGCGTCCCGGCGCCGAGCACCGTGGTGACGACCAGCACGCCGGTGTACGCCCCGGTGGAGAAGCCGATCACGTCCGGCGAACCGAGCGGGTTGCGGGTCAGCGACTGGAACAGGGCGCCGGAGACGCCGAGCGCTGCGCCGAACACCAGGGCTACCAGCACCCGGGGCAGCCGCCACTCGCGGACGATCGTGCTCGCGAAGCCCTGGTCGCCGACCAGCGCCCGCACCACCTCGGGGACGCTCAACGGGTAGTCCCCGAGCCCGAGCGCCACCAGGGAGAGCAGCACTGCGAGCGCGCCGAGCCCCACGATCGTGACGGGTCCGCGCCGCCAGGTCCGCCGCCGGCGGTCCCGGTCCGGGCGCCGCGCGCTCACCGGCCACCGGCCTTGCGCCGTCGGACCAGGGCGATCAGCACCGGCGCGCCGACGAAGGCGGTCACGACGCCGACCGGCAGCTCGCCCGGCCAGAGCAGCACCCGCGCGGCGACGTCGGCGAGCAGCACCAGCACCGGCCCGGCGAGCGCGGACAGCCCGAGGATCCAGCGCTGGTCCGGCCCGACGAGCAGGCGCACCGCGTGCGGCACCATCAGCCCGACCAGCGTGATCGGCCCGGCCATCGCGGTCGCGCCGCCGGCCAGCAGCGTGATCGCCACGATCGCGACCAGCCGGGTCCACCGCACCGAGGCGCCCAGGGCCGTGGCCAGGTCCTCGCCGAGGCTCAGCGTGTTCAGCGGCCCCGCCACCCCGGCGGCGAGGGCCAGGCCGACCAGCACGAACGGCAGCACCGGCACGATCACGTCCCAGCCCCGGGACTCGAAGGATCCGGACTCCCAGTTCAGCAGCACGGCGAACCTCTGTTGGTCGGTCAGCCGCAGCGCCGCGACCACGCCGGTCAGCACCGCGCTGAGCGCCACCCCGGCGAGCAGCAGCTGCGCCGGGCCGGCGGTCGAGCGGCCGGCCAGGCCGACCAGGTAGACGGCTGTCGTCGCAGCCAGCGCCCCGGCGAAGGCGAACCAGACGTAGCCGGCCGGCCGGGTGATGCCGAGCAGCACCACCGCCATCGCGACCGCGAACGCCGCCCCGCTGGACACCCCGAGGATCCCCGGGTCGGCCAGCGGGTTGCGGGTCAGCGCCTGCATCAGGCCGCCGGCCACCGCGAGCGCGGCCCCGACCAGCAGCGCGAGCACCGTGCGCGGCAGACGCAGCCCGATCACGGCGGCACGGTCTGCGTCGGGGACGTCCTGACCGGTCAGCGCGCCCCACACCGTGCCGAGGCTCACCGGCCGGGCGCCGACCGCCAGGCTCAGCCCCAGGGCGACCACCAGCAGGACGATGACCAGCAGCAGCGCGACGACCCGCCGATCGGTCGCCGTGGCGGCGGCGCGTCCCGGCGCGGCTCCCGCCGTCACCCGGGGTTCCCGCACGTCATGAGGTGAGGCTAACCTACCTAGGAATTGCTCGTGCGCCGCGCGTGCTGCCGACGCCGGGCCCCCTCCACGAAAGGTCCACCATGAAGTCCACGCGTGTCGCCGCCGCCGTCGCGGCCGTCGCGGCCCTGGCGCTCAGCGGCTGCTCCGGGACGGACGACTCCGCCGAGCCCAGCGAAGACACCTCGACCTCGGCCTCGACGTCCGAGGGCACCTTCCCCGCGACCGTCGAGACCAAGTTCGGCGAGGTCACGATCGAGTCCCAGCCGCTGCGCATCGTCGCACTCGGCTGGGGCGACGCCGAGACCGTCCTGTCCCTGGGCTACCAGCCGGTCGGTGCCTCCGACTGGCTCGCGTTCGGCGGCGACGGCGTCGGCCCGTGGGCCGAGGGCGAGTACGACGAGTCCCCGACCATCATCGACACCCTGGAACCGTCCTACGAGGAGATCGCGGCGCTGGAGCCCGACCTGATCCTGGACGTGAAGTCCTCCGGCGACCAGGACCGCTACGACCGGCTGTCCGAGATCGCCACGACCGTGGGCGTCCCCGAGGGCGGCGACTCCTACCTGACCACGGGCCAGGAGCAGGTCGAGCTGATCGCCGCCGCGCTCGGCGTGCCGGACAAGGGTCAGGCGCTGCTCGACGAGCTCGACGACGCCTTCACCCAGGCCCGCGACGAGCACCCGGACTGGGACGGCCAGACCATCGCCGCCGCGACCCGGACCTCCGAGGGCTGGGGCGCGTACATCGAGGGCGGCGACCGGGTCGACTTCCTGGAGAACCTGGGCTTCACGCAGTCGCCGACCATCGCGGCGCTGCCGGTGGCCTCGTCCGGCTTCACCGTCGACATCTCCTCCGAGCAGCTCGACCTGCTGGACGCCGACCTGATCGTCGCGTTCCCGATCTACATCGAGACCACAGAGATCACCGACGACCCGCAGTGGCAGGCCATCCCGGCGGTCGCGGCGGGCCACTCGGTCGTCATCGACGGTGACCTGTCCTCCGCCTACTCGCTCGGCACCATCGGCGCCCAGCTGTACGCGCTGGACAACCTGGTCCCGCTGATCGAGGACGCGATCGGCAGCTGACACCGACCTGCCCCGGACGGGCGTCCGCACCTCGGTGCGGGCGCCCGTCCTGCTGCCCGGACCAGGTGCAGCGCGGACGGCCGACCGGGGCCTCCCGCAGAGCGCGCACGCCGGGCGCGGGACCGGCGGCCCGCCCCGCCGATCACTCCCCGGCCGGTCGTCCCAGCGGGATGCCGAGCACCGTCACCGGTGCGGCGGCCAGCGTGTCCGTCCCCGGGGGCACCGCCGGCAGGCCCTCGGCCGGCACCGGCCCGGCCCAGACCCGCCACAGCCGCTCGTCCCGGTGCAGCAGCCCCGGCACGACCAGGCGCGCGCGCCCCGCCGCCGTCCGCTGCGCGTCGAGCGGTCCCGCGCACGCCTCCGGCACGAAGCCGACCACGAGGTTCCGGCAGACCAGCACCAGCCGGGGCGGCCGTCCCGCGTCCACCTCCAGCAGCACCGGCACCGGTCCGCCGGTCGCGCGTTCGACGGCGGTCAGGGCGCTGAGCACCGAGGCCTGCAGCGCGAGGGCCTCGCCGGCGTGGAAGCCGGTCGGCAGCTCGGCGGCGACCCGCGGGCGGCGGCGGAAGAGGCTCACGGGAGACAGCGTGCCACCGCGGGGCCGGACGCCGTTCAGCGGGGCTCGTCGCGCACGGACCGGCGGGTCGGCGGCGCGGGCAGACCGTCCGGGTCGTCGGCGTCGTCCGGGTCGTCGGCGCCCTCGGGGACGGCCGGCAGCACCATCGTGCCCGGTCCCTGATCGGCGCTCGGACCCGCGGCCGGATCGGGGCCGAGGTCCGGCTCCGGGGTGCCGGACCCGGCCGCCGCCCGCAGGTCCGCTGCCCGCAGCCGCTGGGTGTCGGCGAACGCCGGCGCCTGCACCGGCGCGGACCGCACCGGCTGCGAGGGCTCGTCCACCGGGCGGCCCGGGACCTCGATCGGCTCCGGCCCCGGCGGCAGGTTCGCCGGCACCGCCCGGGTCACCCCGGTGGCGGTGTCCGTGCCCGAGCTCGACACCGCCCGTCGGCCGCCCTGGGCGCCCGACGCCGGCGCACCGGTGGCACCGGTCGCACCGGTCGCACCGGTCGCACCGGTCGGGATCGTCTCGCCCGCAGCGGCGGTCGGGACCGCGGTCGCCGAGGTGCCCGGCTCGGCAGCGGTGCCACGGGCAGCAGCGGCCGGGCCGGCAGCCGCAGCCGTGGTCGGAGCAGCGGTCACCGGAGCGGCAGCGGTCGGAGCAGCGGCGCCGTCCGCCTCGACCGCATCGCCGCCCGCGCCGCCCGCCTCGGCCTCGGCCGCACCCGCCGGCTCCTCCGGCCGCTGCTCGCCGCGCGCCTCCGCGGCGTGCTCCTCCCGCTCGTCGATCACGTCCTGCCCCGGTCCGGTGAACGACCGCGAGCGCTCCAGCGCCGCCAGGCTGCCGGTGAACAGCCGGGCGTCCTGCGGCCCCGCGGCCGGCTCGGCGGGCTCGCCCGTCACCGTCCAGGTCGTGGCCGACCGGGCACCCGGGACGGCGGGCGCAGCGGGGGCGACGGGCGCGGCCTGCGAGGTCTCGACCCGGGTGCGCGGCAGCGCCTGCGGCGCGGTGCGCTGCAACCAGGCGACCAGCCCCTCGCGCAGGTAGCAGCGCAGATCGAACAGCGTCGGCGCGTCCACGGCGCTGGCCAGCGCGCGCAGCCGGACGGTGCCGCCCACCGCGTCGGTCACCTGCAGGATGCCGACCCGCTCGTCCCACAGATCGGTGGCGGCGAGCAGCCGGTTCAGCTCGGCCCGCATCGCGTCCACCGGCACCTGCCAGTCCACGTCCAGCTCCACCGTGCCGAGCAGCTCGGCGGCCCGGCGGGTCCAGTTCTCGAACGGGGTCTCGGTGAAGTACGTCGAGGGCAGGATCAGCCGGCGGTCGTCCCAGACGTGCACCACCACGTAGGTGAGCGTGATCTCCTCGATCCGCCCCCACTCGCCGGACACGATCACGACGTCGTCCACCCGGATCGCGTCCGTGAAGGCGAGCTGCAGCCCGGCGAACACGTTGGACAGCGTGCTCTGCGCCGCGAGGCCGGCGACGATCGACAGCACCCCGGCCGAGGCGAGCAGGCTGGCGCCGAAGGTGCTCACCCCCGGGAAGGTCAGCAGCACCGCCGCGACCGCGACCACCACCAGCGCCGCGACCGTGATCCGGCGCAGCAGCTGGATCTGGGTGCGCACCCGCCGGGCGTGCCGGTTGTCCTTCATGTCCACCCGGTAGCGGGACAGCGCGACGTCCTCCACCACGAACGCGAGCGTGCCGACCAACCAGGTCGCGGCCGCGATCAGCGCTATCCGCAGCACGTGCGCCACCGCGCCCATCCAGTCGGACCCGGTCCAGGTGTCGTCCGGCACCGAGACCAGCAGCGCCACCCACACGGCGATCACCACCAGCACCGCGCGCAGCGGCCGCCGGGCCCGCCGCGCCAGGTCCGCCGCCATCGCCGATCGGCGGGCGATCGACCGCACCAGCGAGCCAATCACCGCCGCCAGCAGCAGGGCCACCAGGACGCCACCGACCACCGAGCCGACGGGGACCAGGATCTCCCGCGCCGTGCTGACCTCTTCTGCTCCGATCACCGAGCCACCCAACCACCCGGACCGGGCACCGACCACCGCTCGCGCCGGGCCTGCGCACGACCTGCACAACCGGACGGACCGGCCCCGCCCGGTGCCGGCGGGCCCCGGTCAGCGGCGCGCGACCGCGATCAGCAGCATCGTCACCAGGAACCCGGTCACCAGGTTCAGCCAGAGGAACCGCCGCCAGCCGGCGTTCGCCCGCTCGCAGTCCTCGTCCCGCACCGACCAGTGCGCGGCGGTGCTGACCGCGTACGGCAGCGGCAGCACCGCGGCGAGCCACCCCGGCCAGGGCAGCACGGTCAGCACCGCGGCGGCGACCAGGTAGCCGGCCGTCGCCGCGACCACGGTCGGGTGCGCACCGAGCACCGTGGCGACCGAGGCGATGGCGCCCTCGCGGTCGGCCCGGACGTCCTGCACCGCGCCGAAGGCGTGCGAGGCCATCCCCCACGCGACGAACGCGACCAGCACCGGCCACACCGACCGCGCGCCGAGGTCCGCACCCACCAGCACCAGGGAGTACAGCAGCGGGCCGACGAAGTGCATCGCCGAGGTGGCCGAGTCCAGCACCGGCCGCTCCTTGAACCGCAGCCCGGGCACCGAGTAGGCGACCACCAGGAGCAGCACCGCGAGCAGCGTGCCGGCGGCAGCGGGTGAGCCGACCGCCAGCAGCCAGCCGAGGAACGGCGCGGTGCTCAGGCCCGCCGCCCACAGGATCCGCCGGTGCACGGTCCGGGCCGCGGCGGGGTCGACCAGCGCACCCTCGATGCCGCCCTTGCGCGGGTTGCGCAGGTCGGACGCGTAGTCGAACACGTCGTTCACGCCGTACATCAGCAGGTTGTAGGGCACCAGGAAGAACAGGGTGCCGATCACGAACGTGAGGTCCACCCGGCCGCCGGTGGCCAGCAGGTAGCCGGCGGCGAACGGATAGGCGGTGTTGATCCACGAGAACGGCCGCGACGCGGCGAGCACCTGCCTCACCCGTCGGCCCCGGTCCTCGACGGCGGCTCCGACCGACCCCGCCGGGCCTCGCGATCGCCGAGCACGGTCCACACCACCGGCATCGCCACCGCGGCGGCGATCGCATATCCGAGGTCCTCCAGCGGAGCCCCCCACAGGCGCACCCCGAGGATCTTGCCCGGGTCGAAGACGTACAGGTCGGCGGCGATCATCGCGGTGTCGAAGACGATCGTCAGCGCGCAGAGACCGGCCGCGGTCCAGACCAGCGCGGTGGTCCGTAGCCGGCGCAGCACCCGCCACGACACCGCACCCAGCACCAGCAGCACGAGGGCGTTCAGCACCAGGTTCGTCACGGCCGCTCCTGCCGGGCACCGGCCCGCCGGTCGCACCAGCGCCAGGCGAGCAGCGCGACGTAGCAGAGCAGCGTGAGGAACACCGCCTCCTCGACCGGGAGGTCGGGCGCCAGCAGCAGACCGGTCTGGTGCGGGCTCGGCCCGCGGGCGAAGATCCCCAGCGCCAGCCCGGCGGCGTCCCAGAGCAGGAACCCGACCACGCCGGTCGCGAGGGTCAGCGCGGTGCGCCGCGGGTGCGCCCAGAACGCCAGCCGGAGCCACCGGTCGATCAGCGCGAGCCCGCCGAGCGAGACCAGCAGCGCCGCGAGGTAGGCCAGCCCGGTCACGGCGCCACCGCCTCGGTCCACGTGCCGCGCGGCCGGGCCGCGTCGAGGTATCCCGGGCGCAGCGGTGCCGGCAGCGGGTGCGCGGAGGTCTCGCCGAGCAGCCGCTTGGCCACCAGCTCGGCGCTGATCAGGCACATCGGCAGCCCGACCCCGGGCACGGTGCCGGCGCCGACGTGCAGCAGGTTCGGCACCCGCGGCGACCGGTCGCCGGGCCGGAACATCGCGCTCTGCCGCAGGGTGTGCTCCATGCCGAGCGCCGTGCCCCGCCAGGCGGAGAAGTTCCGGGCGAAGTCCGCCGGCCCGATCACCCGCCTGGTGACCACCCGCTCGCGCAGGTCCGGGATCGCCGCCCAGCGCGCCAGCTGGTCCAGGTACCGGTCGGCGTGCGCGTCCAGCTCTGCGGGCCCGGCCGGTCCGGCACCGATCGTGGGGTCGGCGGGGAACGGCACCAGCAGGAACAGGTTCTCGTGCCCGGGCGGAGCGGCGGTCGGGTCGGTGGCGGAGGTGCGGGCGACGTACAGCGAGGCCGGGTCCGGCACCCGCAGGTCGTCCGGCGCCGTGCTGCGGCCGGTGCCGAGGATCGCCTCGAAGTTCTCCGGCCAGTCCCGGGTGAAGAGCAGCGAGTGGTGCGCCAGCTCGGGCAGCGCCCCGCGCACCCCGGCCAGCACCAGCAGCGCGGAGATGCCCGGCCCACGGTCTCGCCACCACGGCTCCGGCAGCGTGCGGTGCGGCTCGGCCAGCAGGGCGGTCTCGGTGTGGAACAGGTCGGCGCCGGAGACCACCACGTCCGCGGGCAGCACCTCGCCGGAAGCCAGCCGGACCCCGCGGGCCACCCCGGTGCGGCGGGGGTGCGCGACGGACCGCGGTGCGTGGTCCACCTCGATCGCGGTCACGTCGGCGCCGGTGCGGATCCGTGCGCCGGCCGCCACCGCCAGCCGTTCGACCGCCTCGATCACCGTGTACATCCCGCCGCGCGGGTACCGCACCCCGTCGACCAGGTCGAGGTGGCTCATCAGCGAGTACAGCGCGGGCACCCGGTACGGCGAGGACCCGAGGAACACTGCGTGGTAGCCGAGCACCTGCCGGAGCACCGGGTGGTCGGTGGTGCGGGCCACCTGCTCGGCGAGGGTGCGGGTGAGCAGGCCGCCCAGCGTGCCCGCCCGGCGCGCGACGTCCCCGGGCACCGCCCGGTCCGGCCGGGCGAAGGTGGTGTAGAGGAAGTGGTCCAGCGCGGTCCGGTACGCGAGCGTGGACTGCTCGGTGTAGCGGCGCACCGCCGAGCCGGCGCCGGGCTCCAGCCGCTCGAACGTCGCCCAGTTCGCCTCGGGATCGGCCAGCACGTCGAACGGCTCGGCCGGCGCACCTGCCCGGTCCGGCTCGGGGAACAGCCGATAGGCCGGATCGAGCCGGACCAGGTCGACGTGGTCCTCGATCCGCTCGCCGAGCAGCGCGAAGAAGTGCGCGAACACCTCCGGCATGAAGTACCAGGACGGCCCGGTGTCGAACCGGAACCCGTCCACCGAGAGCGTGCCGGTGCGCCCGCCGACCCGGTCGTGCCGCTCCAGCAGCGTGACGTCCGCGCCGCCCCGGGCCAGCAGGGCGGCCGTGGCCAGCCCGCCGATCCCGCCGCCGACCACCACGACCCGGCCCGTCGGGTCCGCCCGGCCCGTCACCGTGCGCCTCCGTCGTCCCCGTGCCGGCCACGGCGCACCGCCGCGATCCCCTCGCCCGCGACCGCCCGGGCCAGCACCGCGACCTTGCGGGCGTCGCCCACCCGCACCCGGCGTGCGACCAGCTCGTGCGCCGGGGTGCCGGCGATCTCGACCAGCAGCCGGTCGTACAGCGCCAGCGTCCCGGCCACCGCCGCACGCGCCCGGCCCGGCAGCAGCGGCAGGCCTGCCCGTGCCCGGTCCAGGTCGGCCTCGATCTCGGCCAGGATCGCGGCGAGCTGCACATCGGTGGGTCCGGCCGGGCCGACGCCCGGGAAGTAGCACCGGCCCAGCTCGCCCGCGTCGGGGCCCAGGTCGCGCAGGAAGTTGATCTTCTGGAACGCGGCCCCGAGCGCGCGCGCCCCCGCCACCGCCACCGGATCGGGCGCCGTGCCACGCTGCCGGGGATCGGCGTACCGGAACACCGCCAGGCACATCAGGCCGACCACCTCGGCCGAGCCGTGCACGTACCGCCGGTAGGACTCCTCGTCGTGCGCCGTCACCGTGAGGTCGGCCCGCATCGAGGCGAAGAACGGGTCCAGCTCGGCGCGTGAGATCCCGACCCGGCGCGCGGTCCGCGCGAAGGCGTGCACCACCAGGTTGGTGGACCAGCCCGAGCGCAGCGCACGGTGGGTCTGCTGCTCCAGCTCGTCCAGCAGCCCCGCCGCGTCCGCACCGCCCCGGGTGTCCACCACCTCGTCGGCGATCCGGACCAGCGCATACACCGCCTCGATGTCCTGGCGGGCGCGCACCCCGAGCACGCGAGTGCCCAGCCCGAACGAGGTGGAGTAGCCGGACAGCACCGTGCGGCTCGCCCGGGCCGCCGTCCGGTCGTACAGCGTGCCCGCCACCGCGCGAGCGCTCGGCGTCGTACCGCCCGGCGCACCGGTGGCCGGCACCCGCGCGGCCGTCACTCCCGCCCCCCGACCAGCCCGAGCGCGTCCACCAGGGTGACCAGGTATCCGGCCAACGGCGCCGGCAGCCCCTCGCGGGCGGCCGCCCGTGCGGTCGCCATCGCGTCGTGCCGGACCAGGCGGGCCTCGTGCAGCGCCCCGCACGTCTCGATCACGGTCCGGACCCGGTCCGCCGCCGGCTCGTCCAGCCCGGGCCGCCCCACCTCCGCGTCCAGCACGGCCCGCTGGCCGGCGTCCGCACGCAGGTAGGCCAGCCGCAGCAGCTCGGTCCGCTTGCCCTCGCGCAGGTCGGACAGCGCCGACTTGCCCGTCATCGCCGGGTCGCCGAACACCCCGAGCTCGTCGTCGAGCAGCTGGAACGCGACCCCGAGGGCGACGCCGTACCGGTCCAGGGCAGCCCGCACCTGCGGGCCGGCGCCGACCAGCAGCGCCCCGGCGGCCAGCGGCGCGCAGCAGGAGTAGACGGCGGTCTTCAGCTCGGCGACCCGCAGCGCGTCGACCTCGGTGGTCCCTCGCAGCGCCCCGGACACGTCCAGCAGCTCGCCCGCGGCCGAGGTGTCGATCGCGGCGGCCAGCGCGCGCACCGCCTGCACCCGCAGCTCCGGGTCCACCGGCGCCGAGGCCACCAGGTCGAAGGCCGCCGCCAGCGCGACGTCCCCGCCGAGCACCCCGGCGGCCAGCACCTGGTCCTGCGCCGCCCGGCCGGTGACACCCCGCTCGGCCAGCCGGCGGCGGGCGGCACCGGTGACGTTCGGCCGCCCGCGCCGCGTCTCGTCGTGGTCGAGCAGGTCGTCGTGCACCAGCATCGCCGTGTGCAGCATCTCCTGCGCCGCGGCGACCGGGGCGACCGCCGCGACGTCCCAGCCACCGAGCCCGTGGTACGCCGCCAGGGTCAGCCGGGGTCGGAGCAGCCGGCCGCCGATCTGGCCCGCGACCTCCCGCCACAGCGCGGCATGCACCGGGGCGAGCGTCTGCGCCCGGGACAGCCGTTCCGCCACGTCCTGCGCGAGCAGGTCCCGCACCTCGTGCAGCGCCGCGTCGACCCAGGTCTCGACCGGTGCCGGGCCGATCGGCGCCGGCCTGCCGGGTGCGAGGGGCCGTCCTGCTGCCGCGGGGCGAGTGGGCAGCGGGTCGAGCAGGTCGGCATCCCCGACGGGGCGACGGCGGGTACTGCGCACGGGACCTCCCGGGTTCGACAGATCCTCAGCATACTGAGCATCTGCGCCGAGGCGAGAGATCCGCCCGGGTTCTCGACCACTTCACCCCTGACCCGGCGCCTGCGCAGCACTCTGCCGCAGGTCGTCCGCCCGCACGAGTCGACGACCCCGGCAAGCCGCTGGTCAGCCATCAGCGCAGGGATTCGAACACAAAACCCCAACTTCTCCCATGAACCACCACCGATCGACGTCGAACGGCGTTACCCTGGCGTCATGACGTGGATGGTGACCGGCGGCGCAGGCTATATCGGATCGCACGTGGTGCGGGCGTTCGGGGAGGTCGGCATCCCCGCCGTCGTCCTGGACGACCTGTCCTCCGGCCATCGCGAGTTCGTCCCGCCGGACGTCCCGTTCGTGCAGGGCTCGATCCTGGACACCGCGCTGGTCGCCGAGACACTGCGCACCCACCGGGCGACCGGGGTGGTGCACCTGGCCGGCTTCAAGTACGCCGGCGTCTCGGTGCAGCGCCCCCTGCACACCTACGAGCAGAACGTCACCGGCACCGCCCACCTGCTGCAGGCGATGGCCGACGCCGACGTCAGCCGGATCGTGCTCTCGTCCAGCGCCGCCGTCTACGGCACGCCCGACGTCGACCTCGTCACCGAGGACACCCCGGCCGCTCCCGAGTCCCCCTACGGCGAGTCCAAGCTGATCGGCGAGTGGCTGCTGCGCGACCAGGCCCGTGCCACCGCGCTGCACCACACCTCGCTGCGCTACTTCAACGTGGTCGGCTCCGGCTCCCCCGAGCTGTCCGACACCAGCCCGCACAACCTGTTCCCGCTGGTGCTCGACGCGCTCGCCGAGGGCCGCACGCCGCGGATCAACGGCGACGACTACCCGACCCCCGACGGCACCTGCGTGCGCGACTACGTGCACGTCGCGGACCTCGCCGTCTCGCACGTCGCCGCCGCCCGCGCCCTCACCGAGGGCCGCGAGCTGCGCCGGGTCTACAACCTCGGCTCCGGCGACGGCGTGTCCGTGCGGGAGATCATGACCGCGATGGCCCAGGGCACCGGGATCGAGTTCGAGCCCGAGATCGCCGCACGCCGCCCCGGCGACCCCGCGCGGATCGTCGCCTCCGGCGAGGCCGCCGCCCGCGACCTGGACTGGTCGATGCGGCACACCCTGACCGAGATGGTGACCAGCGCCTGGCAGGCCCGCCAGGCGCACTGACCCGCGCGCCCGCCGAGATCAGGCCGGCAGCCGGGAGACGGCGTCCGCCAGCACGTCCTCCGAGCCGGCGTAGATCCCGGACTCGCGCGGCCAGTGCGTCACCACGTCACCGAAGCCCAGGCCCGCCGCGCGCTGCACACCCTCCACCAGGAGGTCCGCCGACTCCAGCGAGTACACCGGCGCACCGTCCAGGTTGAGGTACATCGACGGGGTCCGGCCGAACGGCTCGCTGACCTCGCGGAGCTGATCGACCAGCTCCGCGAGCCCGCGCCACCACCGCTCCTGCGCCGCCGACCGCGAGGCCCTGTCCGCACCGTCCGGGTCGAACGTCGGACCGTAGGTCACCCAGCCCTGCCCGTACCGCGCGGCCAGCGCCATCGTGCGCGGTCCGTTCGCCGCCACCACGAACGGCGGCCGGGGCCGGGCGATCGTGCCTGGCACCATCCGGGCACCGTGCGCCTGGTAGAACTCGCCCTCGTGCTCGGTGACCGGGCTGGTCAGCAGCTCGTCCAGCAGCGCCACGAACTCCTCGAACCGACGGGTGCGCGCCCCGCGGGCGGGCGCCGCCCCGAGCACCCCGGCGTCGGCGCCCTCGCCGCCGGCCCCGAGCCCGAGCAGGAACCGGCCGCCGGCGATGTCGTCCAGCCCCAGCACGTCCTTGGCGAACGGCACCGGGTGCCGGAAGTTCGGCGAGGCCACCCAGGTGCCCAGCCGGATCCGCGAGGTCACCGCAGCCGCCGCCGCCAGCAGCGGCACGGTCGCGAACCACGGCTCCTCGGCGAGCGACCGCCAGGCCAGGTGGTCGTAGGTCCAGGCGTGGTCGAACCCGTACTCCTCCGCCCGCCGCCAGGTGTGCTGCGCCTGCGCCCAGCGCTGCTGCGGCAGGATCACCACCCCGAGCCGGGCGGGCCGCGCCGAGCCACCGACCCGGGCGGGCGCGGCGATCGACGCGCCCGGGCCGGTCGAGCCGGTCGAGCCGGTCGGGTCCGACGGGACGGGCGGGGTGCGGTCCTGGTCGCTGGTCACGCCCGCCAGGCTAGCGACGACCGGCGGCAGCACCACCCGCGCCGGTCAGTCCCAGCCGAGCTCGTGCAGTCGCGCGTCGTCGATGCCGAAGTGGTGCGCGATCTCGTGCACGACCGTGATCGCGACCTCCGCCACCACCTGCTCCCGGCTGTCGCAGATCGCCAGCGTCGGCAGGCGGAACACCGTGATCCGGTCCGGCAGCGCCCCGGCAGCCCAGAACTCGCCGCGCTCGGTCAGCGGCACGCCGTCGTACAGCCCCAGCAGGTCCGGCTCCCCCGGCGGCGGCGCGTCCTCCATCAGCACCACCACGTTGTCCATCTGCGCGGTGAGCTCGGGCGGCACCCGGTCCAGCCCGTCCCGGACGGCATCCTCGAAGTCCTCGCGCGACATGTGCACCACGGGCCCATCCTCGCCGACTTTGGCGATCGGCGCCCTGGCCCGTATGATCGTCTCCGGTCTGAAGACGCCTCGACGTCAGGGGCGACGAGCCCCCATCGTCTAGCGGCCCAGGACCCCGCCCTTTCACGGCGGTAGCACGGGTTCGAATCCCGTTGGGGGTACGAGCGGTGCACGTGCAAAGATGGTCGCAGTAGGTCTCACCACGAGGCCCCGTAGCGCAGTTGGTTAGCGCGCCGCCCTGTCACGGCGGAGGTCGCGGGTTCAAGTCCCGTCGGGGTCGCTCGATGCGCCGGTCCACCAGGACCGGCGTCGTCGTCCGAGGCTCTGTAGCTCAGTTGGTAGAGCGTTCGACTGAAAATCGAAAGGTCACCGGATCGACGCCGGTCGGAGCCACCACCCGAAGCCCCGTATCGCTCCCGCGGTACGGGGCTTCGCCGTTCCCCGACCCCACCGGACCCGTCCCGAGCCCCGGCCTCGGCCGGGGCCGGCGGGTCGAGACCTCGCCCCCGCCGGCGGTCAGGGAGCGATCGCCGTGGACAGCGGCGCGTGGGCCGGGACCGGCAGCGTCCGCCCGACGGCTCCGGCCGGGGCGCGCCGGGGGCCGTCCGGATCGTCCGGCCGGTCGACGGCCCGCGGCACCGCGAACCAGACCCGCTTGCCGAGCGGCCCGTCGTCCTCGACGCCCCACTCGGAGGCGAGCCGGTCGACCAGCGCGACCCCTCGCCCGCCCGGAGCGCCGGCCGGCGGGTGGCTCAGGGTCGGTGGCATCGGGTCGTCGTCACGCACCGCGACCACGAACCAGTCGTCCGTGACGCGCACGAAGACGGTCATCGCCTCGCACCCGACGGTGTGCCGGACGGCGTTGGTGGCGAGCTCGCTCGTCAGCAGCTCGACCGTGGAGCGCGCCTGCTCGCCGATGCCGTGCGACCGGGCCAGGCGGACCACCCAGTGCCGGGCGGTGCGCACCGAGCGCGCGTCGGCGACCAGCACGATGTGCTCGGTGATCGTCCCGCCTGCCATGGCCGCTCCCACCCGTCGGTCCGGGCCTCGGTGATGCCCGGACGGGCCTCACCCTAGCCATCTCGATCCCGTCGCGCCCGGCGCTCAGCCGGTGACGGCGGTGAAGGCGTCGGCCACGCTGTCGTGCGGCGGGAGCACCCGCACCATGGTGGTCAGGGTGAGCACGTCGAGCACCTGCGCGGCCGGCCGCGCGATCGTGAGGTTGCCGCCGGCCTCGCGTGCGGTCCGCAGCGCGCCGACGAGGGCACCGAGACCGGAGGAGTCGAGGAAGGAGACCTCCTCGAGGTCCACGACGATCCGGTCGCGGCCGGCCGTCACCAGCTCCGCGACCTGCGAGGTGAACCCGGGCGCGTCGCCCATCGTGAACCTGCCGCGCGGCTTGACGACCACGACGGGCCCCGCGATGCGCTGGACTGCGATCTCCACCGTGGACGTCCTTCCGGGGCCGGGGCCGCGCCGGCACGGGCGCGGTGGTCCCCCACCCTAGGCACACCCGGGACGCCGGTCGCGCCGAGGCAGGGCCGAACGAGTCGCTCCGGGGGCGGCCGAGGTGTCAGGCCCGGGTGCTAGCACCTACGCGCTCGACGGTCTCCTGCACCACGTCGCACGCGTCCCGCTCGACGCCGATCTCGCGGGCGGCGCAGGCGGCCCGGCGCACGAGGCTGCCGAACAGGTCCCGCTCGGCCGCGTCGAGAGCCCCGAGGACCGACTGCTCGGCGTGCGTGACCCGACGTTCCAGGTCGGTGAGCACCGCCGCGCCGCGCGTCGTCGCGACGACGCGGCGCCGTCGGCGGTCGTCGGCGTCCAGGTGCCGCTCCACCAGGTCGGCCGCGACCAGGTCGTCCACCAGATAGGTCATCACCGTGCGGTCGATGCCGAGGTGCGTCGCGAGGGCGAGCTGGCTGGGCCGGTCGCCGCGCACCACCTCGCGCAACACCTGGTAGCCGCGGTAGCCCTGCGGCAGGTCGCCGATCGCGTGGCCGAGCGCGTCCTGGTAGGCCCGCAGCAGCATGCCGAGCGACCAGCCCAGGTCGGCCTCGTGCTCGGGGTCGGCCACGGGGGCGGGAGCCGGTCGGCTGGCCGCGTCGGCGGTGCTGGTCGAGGTGCGCATCGCTGGTGATCGTACGTCCCGATGCGCGGTTGTCACAATGATCTGTTCCACATACGATCGGTTGCGCCGCGGATCTTGCGGCCACCACCACCGGGGCGGGCACGACCCGTCCGGACCACCAGGAGGCGCACGACGTGACGGACTACGGCCACGACCTGCTGCTCGGCTCGTTCCTCACCCCCAGCGCCGCCGCCCCCGAGCGGGTGGTCGGCCTCGCACAGGTCTCGGAGCAGGTCGGGCTCGACCTGGTCACGTTCCAGGACCACCCGTACCAGCCGTCCTTCCTGGACACCTGGACCCTGCTGGCCTGGGTGGCCGCGCGCACCGAGCGGGTCCGGCTCGCGCCGAACGTCGCCAACCTCCCCCTGCGCCCGCCGGCGGTGCTCGCCCGGGCCGCGGCGAGCCTGGACCTGCTCAGCGGCGGCCGGGTCGAGCTCGGGCTCGGCTCCGGAGCGTTCTGGGACGCCATCGAGGCGATGGGCGCGCGCCGGCTCACCCCCGGGCAGGGCGTCGACGCACTGACCGAGGCGATCGGGGTGATCCGGGGCATCTGGGCGGCGGACGACCGGTCGTACTTCGAGGTCGACGGCGAGCACTACACGGTGCACGGCGCCAAGCGCGGGCCGGCACCGGCGCACCCGATCGGCATCTGGCTCGGCGCCTACAAGCCGCGGATGCTGCGCCTGACCGGTCGGCGCGCGGACGGCTGGCTGCCGTCGCTGGCCTACCTGTCGGGGCTGTCCGACCTGGACGACGGCAACGCGATCATCGACGAGGCCGCGACCACCGCCGGCCGGGACCCGCGAGCCGTGCGCCGGCTGCTGAACATCAACGGGCAGCTCACCGCGCGCGCGTCCGACCGGCTGCTGGTCGGGCCGCCGGAGCAGTGGGTGGATCAGCTCGCGGTGCTCGCGCTGGAGCACGGCGTCAGCGCCTTCATCCTCGGCGGCGACGACCCGACCGCGCTGGCGGTCTTCGGGCAGGAGATCGGCCCGGCGCTGCGCGAGCTCGTCGCGACCGAGCGCGGCTGAACCACCGGCCGCGCACCGCCCGAGCGCCGCCGGGCCGCACCCGCACCACCCCGCACGCACGAACGAAGGAGCACCCGTGGACCACGGGCACCCGCTGCACCTCGGCCTGGAGATCACCCTGCCGGACGCCGCCCAGGAGGCCGACCGGCTCGGCTACGACCTGGTGGCCGTCGCCGACGGCACGACCGGCCCCGCCGGCACCGCGGGCCTCGACCCGTGGACCCTGCTCGCCGTGGTGGCCTCGACCACCGAGCGGGTGCGGGTCGCGACGCACGACCTCGCCCTGGACGACCGCCCGGCAGCCGTGCTGGCCCGCGCCACCGCCGGCCTGGACCTGCTCACCGGCGGTCGGGTCGGGCTCGGGCTCGCCGCGGGGGCGGACGCCGCGGCCACCGACGAGGCGCTGACCATCGTGCGGGGCATGTGGGATGCGGCCGACCCCTCGCCGCTGCACGTCGACGGGCGCTACCACCAGGTCCTCGGAGCGCAGCGCGGCCCCGCCCCGGTGCACCCGGTGCCGGTGTGGCTCACGCCGACCCGCCCGACCGCGGACGCGCCGGCCACGCACCAGGACCCTGCCTCGAACCGTGCCGAGGTCCCCGCCGACCTCGCCCTGGCCGGACGCGCCGCCGACGGCTGGTGGGTGCGGCTGGACGGCCCGCAGATCGACGTCGCCGCGACCGCCGCGGTGCGCGACCGCCTCGATGCCGCCGCGCGCGCGGCCGACCGGGACCCGCGCGAGCTGCGCCTGCTGGTCACGGTGCACGCCGACGCGGTGCGAGCGGCCGGTACGGCAGCGGCCGGGCTGCTGACCCGGCTGGTCGTCGAGTCCGGCGCCGGCACGATCGTGCTCGGGGGCGCCGACGCCGACACCGCACGGTGGTTCGCCCCGACGGCCGCCGCGGTCCGCACCGCGGTCGCCGGCCAGCGGACGGCCCACGGCACGGTGGTCACCTCGGTGCGCAGCTCCGCCGTGCGGGCGCAGCGCCGGCCGGGGATCGACTACGAGGGCATCCCCGCCGCGTTGCAGGACACCGCCGTGGAGCCGGGCGACCCGACCTACGCGCAGGTGCGGTCCACCTACCTGCGTGGCGGCCGGCCGGGCCTGGTGCTGCGACCCGGCAGCACCGCCGAGGTGGTCGAGGCGCTGGCCTGGGCCCGCACCCAGGACGTGCCGCTCGCGATCCGGTCCGCCGGGCACGGGATCGGCGGCCGGTCCACCAACGACGGCGGCCTGGTGATCGACCTGGGTCGGCTGAGCACCATCGAGGTGCTGGACGAGACGGCCCGACGGGTCCGGATCGGGCCGGGCGCGCGGTGGGGCGAGGTCGCGCAGGCGCTCCGGCCGCACGGCTGGGCGATCAGCTCGGGCGACTACGGCGGCGTCGGCGTCGGCGGCCTGGCCACCACGGGCGGGATCGGCTTCCTGGTGCGCGAGCACGGGCTGACCATCGACCACGTGCGGGCGGTCGAGCTGGTGCTCGCGGACGGCAGCGTGGTCCGGGCGGACGCGGAGCAGCACCCCGACCTGTTCTGGGGCGTGCGGGGCGCCGGCGGCAACCTCGGGATCGTCACCTCCTTCGAGCTGGAGGCGGACGAGGTCGGCGACGTCGGCTTCGCACAGCTGGTGTTCGATGCGAGCGACCTGGAGGACTTCCTGCACCGGTTCGGCACGCTGGTCGAGGAGGCCCCGCGCGATCTGACGCCGTTCCTGATCCTGGGCGCGCCGCGCGGCGGGCAGGTGGTGGCGCAGATCATGGCCATGGTCGACTCCGACGACCCGGACACGATCATCAGCCGGTTGCAGCCGCTGGCGACCCTCGGCCCGCTGCTGCAGCAGTCGGTGCGCGTCGTGCCGTACACGGCGGTGGTGAACGTGCCGGACGACCTGCACGCCGCGGAGGGCGAGCCGGTCACCCGGTCCGCGATGGTCGAGCACGTGACCCCGGAGCTCGCTGCCGCGGCCGCCCGGCTGATCCGCAGCGGCGCGACGTACTTCTTCCAGATCCGGTCCGCGGGTGGCGCGGTCACGGACGTGCCCGACGACGCCACGGCCTACCCGCACCGCTCCGCGCAGTTCAACCTGGTGGCCTTCAGCAGCTCGCGTCGGCGGCTCGACGCGGCGTGGGAGCCGATCGCCGAGCACGCCACCGGCACCTACAGCGGCTTCGAGACCGACCCGCGACCGGAGCGGCTGCCGGAGATCTTCGGCGAGCGCGGCCTGGCGCGGCTGCGCGAGCTCAAGCGGCGGTACGACCCGCAGGACGTGTTCGGGCACAACCACTCGGTGGCGGAGCGGCGCGAGGTGCGCACCGGGTCGTGACGGCCGCGCCGGCCGGCGCCCCGGGCCGAGGGGACGCACAGCGCGGTCACGGTTCGCCGAGCCGGCTCGGACCTCCTGCCCTACGGTGGGCCGCATGGCCCGAGCGGGGCGCCGGCAGCGGCGCGGCCTGACACTGGTGCAGACCATCGCGCTGATGGTCGCCTTCGTGCTGACCGCCGGGGTCGGCGGGCTGCTGACCGCCGCGCTGGTGCTGCCGACCGTCGCGGTGGCGGACGGCGCCGCCGATCTCGCGGTCGAGGCGTTCGACGACCTGCCGACCGAGCTGGTGCAGAGCCCGCTGTCCGAGCGCTCGACCATGGTCGCGGCGGACGGCACCACCGTGCTGGCCACGTTCTGGTCCGAGAACCGCGTGGTCGTCACCCTGGACCGGATCTCGCGGCCGATGCAGGACGCGGTGATCGCCACCGAGGACAAGCGGTTCTACCAGCACGGCGGCATCGACCCGACCGGGATGCTGCGGGCCGCGGTGCGCAACCTGTCCAGCTCCGGCCGCACCGAGGGCGCCTCCACGCTGACCCAGCAGTATGTGAAGAACGTGCTGATCGAGGACGCGGTGCGCGAGGACGACCTGGCCGCGGCGGAGGCGGCTCGCGAGGCGACCGGCGCCGAGGGGTACGCCCGCAAGCTGCGGGAGGCCCGCCTCGCGATCGCGCTGGAGAAGTCCATGACCAAGGACCAGATCCTGGAGGCGTACCTCAACATCGCCCAGTTCGGCGTCAGCACCTACGGGGTGGAGGCCGCCGCCGAGCGGTACTTCTCGGTGTCGGCGGCGGACCTGGGCTACCTGCAGGCCGCCACCATCGCCGGGATCACGCAGAGCCCCACCCGGTACGACCCGGTGCGCAACCCGGACCTCGCCCAGGGCCGGCGGGACCGGGTGCTCGGGCTGATGCTGGAGCAGGGCTACATCACCGCCGAGCAGCACGCAGCGGGCGTCGCGACCCCGCTGGCGGACACCCTGGCGGTGCACGAGCCGCAGATCGGCTGCATGGCTGCCGGCACGGTGGTGGCCGGATCCGGCTACTTCTGCGACTACGTGACGAAGGTGATCCGGAACGACCCGGCGTTCGGCGAGACCACCGAGGACCGGGTCGACCTGCTGTACCGGGGCGGCCTGACGATCGTGACCACGCTGGAGCCGGGCGAGCAGACCGTCGCGGCCGAGGAGGTCACGGCTGCCGTCCCGGTGGACGACCCCTCCGGGGTGGCGACCGCGCTCGTCTCGGTCGAACCGGGCACCGGCCGGATCACGTCCATGGCGCAGAACCGCACCTACAACAACACCGAGCAGCACGGCGACCGCGAGACCGCCGTGAACTACAGCACCGACTTCGCCTACGGCGGGTCCAGCGGGTTCCCGCCCGGGTCGACGTTCAAGCCGTTCACCCTCGCGGAGTGGCTGCAGGAGGGGCACAGCCTGAACGAGGTGGTGGACGGCACCCGGTTCTCCTACTCCTTCGGCGAGTTCCGGACGTCCTGCACCACCCTGGACACCCGCACCGAGTACCGGTTCGCCAACGCCGAGGGCCCACGGTCCGGCGGGCGGATGACCGTGCTCGACGCCACCCGCGGCTCGGTGAACTCCGGCTACGTCGCGATGGCCGCCCAGCTCGACCTGTGCGGGATCATGGACACGGCCGGACGGCTGGGCATCCACCGCGCCGGCGGGCCCTCGGGGGACGGCCAGTTCAGCCCGCTGCCGGCGAACGTGCTGGGCAGCGAGTCGGTGGCCCCGCTGGCGATGGCCGCGGCGTTCGCCGGCTTCGCGAACGGCGGCACCTACTGCACACCTGTCGCCATCGCGTCGGTCACCAGCTCCGACGGGCAGGCCCTCCCGGTCACGCCCACCTCGTGCACGGCGGCGGTGGAGCCGCGGATCGCCAACGCGGTGACCTACGCGCTCAGCCAGGTCTGGCAGGGCACCGCCGACACCGAGGCGCCGCCGTTCGCGGCCGCGGGCAAGACCGGCACCACCTCGCACAACGAGCACACCTGGTTCGTCGGCTACACCCCGCTGCGCTCCACCGCGGTGTGGGTCGGCTACCCGGACCGGATGGCCCCGATGCAGCGGGTGGTGATCAACGGCCGGTACATCCGCAACGTGTACGGCTCCTCGGTGGCGGTGCCGATCTGGAAGGGGTTCATGACCCGCACCCTGACGGGCGTCGCGGTGCCGGCGTTCGCGTCCGCCGGCGACGACGAGGTGCTCGGCCGCGAGGTGGCGGTGCCGACGGTGGTCGGCCTGGACGAGGCCGCCGCTCGCCGCGCGCTGACCGGGGCCGGGTTCACGGTGCAGCTCGGCGCACCGGTCGCCGGCGGGACCACCGCCGGTCTGGTCGCGACGCAGAGCACGTCAGGGACCGCGCGCCCGGGAACCTCGGTGACCATCGCGCTGTCCTCCGGGCCGGCGGCCGACGGATCGGGCGGCACCGGCGGAGGCGGGTCCGGCGGAGGCGGGTCCGGCGGCGGGTCCGGCGGCGGGTCGGGCGGCGGGTCCCGCGGCCCGTGACCCCGGCGGCACCCGGGCATCCGCAGCAGCGAGTTCGAACGTCCGGATCCAGGTTCACGGAAATCCGGCGCACGACATTCGGGCAATGCTGGCCCCGAAGTTCCGAGATCATTCTCACACCGGCATTTCTTGAACTCGACCGCCAGCATTCCCTATTGTGATCGACAACGGAGGGGAGTAGTCCGGCTGGCCGCTGGCCAGCAGCGATGGTCGACACACTGGCGCCGTGCGCCCGGTCATCGTGCCCGACCCGGTCGCTCGGCGCATCGCGCCCGACCCGGCGGCGGGTGGACGAGACCTCCGGCCAGCAACGTGCGTGCTGGCCGGACGGCGCACCCTCGCGCAGCCGGCCGGCACCTGTCGAGAGGTGCCCTCGTGACCCCGAGCCCCAGCCTGACCGGTCGGCCGCCCGGCCGGCTCCTCGTCCGCTCGTTCGTGCTGATCGGCGTCCTGGTGCTGCCGGCCGTGACGCTCCGGCTGTCCGGGATGCACGCCGCCCCGCTGCTGCAGCTCGCGATCTACGGCACCGCGGTGGTCGCTGCCAGCTTCCTGCTCGCCTGGGCCGCCGAGGCCGCGCAGGTGGACGTGTCCGGCGGTCTGGCCATCGCGGTCCTCGCCCTGGTGGCCGTGCTGCCGGAGTACGCGGTGGACCTGTACTACGCCTACACGGCCGGCCACGACCCGACGTACGTGCAGTACGCCGCCGCGAACATGACCGGCTCCAACCGGCTGCTGCTCGGGCTCGGCTGGCCGCTGGTGGCGCTGGTCGCCCTCGCGGTGGCCCGGCGCACGACCGGCAAGCCGGTGACGGCGCTGGCGTTGCAGCCCGGCAACCGGCTGGAGCTCGGGTTCCTGCTGGTCGCCGGCGTCGCCGCCTTCATCATCCCCGCGACCGGGCGCATCCACCTGGTGCTCGGCCTGGCCCTGATCGCCTGGTTCGGCCTGTACACCTACCGGCTGACCCGCGGCGAGCCCGAGGAGCCCGACCTGATCGGCACCGCGGCCGCGATCGGCTCGCTGCCCCGGGCCCGGCGCCGCACGACGGTGGTGCTGGCGTTCGTGGTGGCCGCCGGGGTGATCCTGGCCAGCGCCGAGCCGTTCGCGGAGTCGCTGGTGAGCTCCGGGACCGCGCTGGGCATCGACCAGTTCCTGCTGGTGCAGTGGCTGGCGCCGCTGGCCTCCGAGGCGCCGGAGTTCATCGTCGCGGTGCTGTTCGCCGCGCGCGGCAAGGGCACCGCCGCCATCGCCACGCTGATCTCCTCGAAGATCAACCAGTGGACGCTGCTGATCGGCTCGCTGCCGATCGCCTACCTGGCCGGCGGCGGCTCGGCCGCGCTGGTGCTGGACACCCGGCAGATCGAGGAGATGCTGCTCACGGCCACCCAGACCCTGATGGGCGTGGCGATCCTGCTCTCGCTGCGGTTCCACCGCTGGTCGGCCTGGACCCTGCTCGGCCTGTTCGCGATCCAGCTGCCGCTGACCTCGACCACCGCCCGGTTCACGCTCTCGGCGATCTACCTGGCGATCGCCCTGGTGGTGATGGTGGTGCACCGCCGCGAGCTCGTCCGCACGCTCGCGGCACCGTTCCGCGGCCTGCGCACCGGGCGTGCCGACGGGTCGGACGACCACTCCTCCGGTGGCGGCGCCCCGGACGACGGCCCCGTCGCGGACGAGCGGTCCGCACCGGCGCTGTCCGGCGCCTGACCGGGTCGCGGCGCCGGCGGCGGTCAGTCCTGCGGGACCGGGCGCCGCCAGAGCCGCTGCCGCGCACCCGCGAGCCCGCCGGTCCGTGCGCCCTGCCACCACCACAGCCCCTCGACCAGTGCCGCGGCACCCAGCCCGATCGCCAGCGCGACCAGCATCGAGCCGCCGTCCGAGGTGTCGAGCAGGAACAGCTCCTGCGCGAACGGCACGGTCACGATCAGCAGGTAGGCCAGGGCGGAGACCGCCACCAGCGCCACCCGCCACCACTGCAGCGGACGGGCCACCACGCACAGCACCCAGAGCGCCCCGACCAGCAGCGTGACGAGCGCGGCCGTCGACGCCCGGGTGCGCGCGGCCTCGTCCGCCCCGGCGCTCGGGTAGGCCAGCAGGTAGGAGGCGAACGTCGTCAGCCCCACCACCAGGCCGGACGGCAGCGCCTGGCCGAGCACGCGGCGCACGAAGCCCGGCCGGGCGCGCTCGTTGTTCGGCGCCAGCGAGAGGACGAACGCCGGGATGCCGATGGTGAACCAGCCGGCGACGGTGACGTGGATCGGCTGGAACGGGAACGGCAGCGCCGCGGTGCCGAACAGCTGGGCGGACAGGCCGACCAGCCCGACCAGGATCGCCAGCAGCACCGAGTAGACGGTCTTGGTGAGGAAGAGCGTCGAGACCCGCTCGATGTTCCCGATGATCCGCCGGCCCTCACCGACGACGTGCGGCAGGGTGGCGAACCGGTCGTCCAGCAGCACGATCTGCGCCACCGACCGCGCGGCCGAGCTGCCGGAGCCCATCGCCACGCCGATGTCCGCGTCCTTGAGCGCCAGGACGTCGTTCACCCCGTCGCCGGTCATCGCCACGGTGTGCCCGCGCAGCTGCAGCGCTCGCACCAGCGACCGCTTCTGGTCGGGCCGCACCCGTCCGAACGCCGTGCCCGCGTCCAGCGCGTCCGCGAGCGCCTCCAGGTCGTCCTCGGGCAGCGTCCGGGCGTCCACGGCGGCGCCGGCCAGCCCGATCGCGCCGGTGATCGCCCCCACCGAGGTCGCGTTGTCCCCGGAGATGACCTTGACCGCCACGTTCTGCTCGGCGAAGTACGCCAGGGTGCCCGGGGCGTCCGTCCGCACCCGCTGCTCCAGCACCACCAGGGCGTGCGGCGTCACCGCACCCGGTGCGCCGGGGGTGTCCACCGCGACGTCGCTCGAACCGAGCAGCAGCACCCGCAGCCCGCGCGCCCCGTGCTCGTCAGCAGCCAGCGCGGCCGGCGATCCCGGCGGCACCAGCACGTCCGGCGCCCCGAGCAGCCACGACCCGTGCTCGCGGTAGGAGGCACCGCTCCATCTGAGGGCCGAGGAGAACGGCGCGACGGCGGTCGGCTGCCAGTCCGGTGCCGCCGCGACGACCTCCTGCACCGCGACCATGCTCGCGTTCGGGTAGGGGTCGTCCGCGGCGAGCCGGGCGAGGGCAGGGCCGACGTCCAGGCCGGACAGCGGGACGATCTGCGCCACCCGCATCCCGCGCTCGGTCAGCGTGCCGGTCTTGTCCGCGCACACCACGTCCACCCGGGCCAGCCCCTCGATCGCGGGCAGCTCGTTCACCAGGCACTGCTGCCTGCCGAGGCGCACCACCCCGACCGCGAACGCGATCGAGGTCAGCAGCACCAGCCCTTCGGGCACCATCGGCACCAGCGCCCCGACGGTGCCGAGCACCGCGGCCCGCCAGCCGGAGCCGGCCGTAGCGAGCTGGGTGACGGCGATCAGCACCGCTGCCGGCACCATCAGCGCGGTGACCAGGCGCAGGATCTGGTCGATGCCGCTGCGCAGCTCGGAGCGCACCAGGGTGAACCGGCTCGCCTCCTCGGTGAGCCGGGCCGCGTACGCCGCCCGGCCCACCCGGGTCGCGCGGTACGCACCGCTGCCCGCGACCACGAAGCTGCCGGACAGCACCGGGTCGCCCGGCCGCTTGACCACGGGGTCCGCCTCGCCGGTGAGCAGCGACTCGTCCACCTCCAGGGCGCGGTCCTCCAGCACCTCGCCGTCCACCACCACCTGGTCGCCCGGCGCCAGCTCGATCACGTCGTCCAGCACCACCTGGTCCGGCGCCAGCGCCCGGGAGACGGGACCGTCGTCCGCCAACCGGCGCACGGTCGGACGGGTCTGGCCGACGATCGCCAGCGCGTCCAGCGTCCGCTTGGCCCGGACCTCCTGGATGACGCCGATAGCGCTGTTCGCGATGATCAGCAGGCCGAACGCGCCGTTGATCACCGAGCCGGTGGACAGCACCGCCAGGAGCAGCACCGCGAGGATGGCGTTGATCCGGGTCAGCACGTTCGCACGCACGATCTCGCCGACCGAGCGGGTGGCCCGCGCCGGGACGTCGTTGCTGCGACCGTCGGCCACGCGCTGCGCGACCTCCGGCTCGGTCAGGCCGGTGGCCGGCGTCGTCGGTTCTGCGGCGGGGCCGCGCGTCTCGCTCATCGCCCCCAGTGGACCACGGACCCGTGACCGGGACCATGGTTCCGGCGACGACCGCCCGCGCTCAGACCCAGGTGCCCATCGCGGCGCGCACCTCGGCGAGGGTCTGCTCGGCGATCGTGTTCGCCCGCTCGGCGCCGGCGCGCAGCACCTCGTCCACGATCGCCGGGTCCCGCGCCAGCTCCGCGCGCCGGGCCCGCAGCGGCGCCAGGTGCGCCACCAGGGCGTCGGTCACCACGGCCTTGAGCCGCCCGGCCCCGCCCGCGCCGATCTCCTCGGCGATCCGCTCCGGCTGCTGCCCCGTGCACAGGCTCGCGAGCAGCAGCAGGTTCGCCACCTCGGGCCGGCCGGCCGGGTCGTAGGTGATCTGCCGCTCGGAGTCGGTGCGCGCGGACCGCAGCAGCCGGGCCGTCTCGTCCGCGGTCGCCCGCAGCGCGATCGCGTTGCCGGCGCTCTTGCTCATCTTGGCGCCGTCCGTGCCGAGCACCGTGGGCGCCTCGGAGAGCAGCGCGTCCGGCTCCGGGAACAGCGGGTCGGCCGCCGCGTACCGCTGGTTGAACCGCCGGGCGATCGTCCGGGTCATCTCGATGTGCGGCAGCTGGTCCTTGCCGACCGGCACCAGCGACGCCTTGCAGAACAGGATGTCCGCGGCCTGGTGCACCGGGTAGGTCAGCAGCAGACCGGACAGCGCCCGCCCGCCGGAGGCCGCGAGCTCCGCCTTCACGGTCGGGTTCCGGTCCAGCTCGGCCACCGTGACCAGGCTGAGGAACGGCAGCATCAGCTGGTGCAGGGCCGGCACCGCGCTGTGCACGAACACCGTGGTCGAGCGGGGGTCGATCCCGGCGGCCAGGTAGTCCAGCACGATCTCGTGCACCGCGCCGCGGATGTCACCGGCGACGTCCCGGTCCGTGATGACCTGGTAGTCGGCCAGCACCAGCAGCACCTCGGCACCGAGCCGTTGCAGCCGGACGCGGTTCGCGACCGTGCCGAAGTAGTGGCCCAGGTGCAGCGGGCCGGTCGGGCGCTCCCCGGTGAGGATCCGCACGCTCGTCGGGTCGGTGGCCAGCCGGCGCTCCACGTCGGTGGCGCGCTCCCGGGTGCGGGCGGCGGCGAGGTCGAGGGAGGACGGCGCGGCGGAGCCGGCGGGCGTCGAGGCGGTGGACGGTGCTGCGGGGTGCATGACGGGCTCCTGCGGGGAGGGAGCCACCCACGCGCACGTCGTCCGAGCCGCGTGAGCAGCTCGGGGGGACGGAAGGGTCGCGACCTAGGCTGCCGAGGGCAGCTGCCACCAGGTGCGGGTCGCGGTCATGCGGGCAACCTACACCCGGTGCCGCACGGCGGACGAGCGCAACCGGCTGGTTGACGACGCTGCCGGACCGTGCCACGGTTCTCCACAACCGCCCGGTTGCGAGAGGAGCTCCGTGCCTGCCGCCGATCCGCTGTCCCTGGTGCTGCACGCCCTGGCCGACCCGGTCCGCCGAGACATCGTCGCGCGGCTGACCTCGGGCGACGCCACCGTCGGCGAGCTTGCCGCGCCGTACGACATCACGACCCAGGCGATCTCCAAGCACCTGCGGGTGCTGGAGCAGGCCGGGCTGGTCAGCCGGCGCCGGGAGGCGCAGCGCCGCCCGGTGCACCTCGAGGTCGAGGTGCTGGACCTGATGACGATGTGGATCGAGCGCCACCGGCGCGAGGCCGAGCTGCACCGGCGCCGGGAGAGCGAGGCCCTGCTCCCGGCGCAGGACACCGGCGCGCAGCCGTCCCCCGTGCAGCCGTCCCCCGCGCCGGCCGGTCCGACCGCCGGCTCCGGGCGGGTGTTCGAGCCGTGGGACCTGTCCGGGCGCAGCTGTCCGGCACGACCGGCCGAGCCGGCGCCGCCCGTGGCCCGCCGGCCGCGCGGGGGCGCAGCCGGGTGAATCCGGCCGCCTGCTGCGCCGCGCCGCTCAGCGGTCGGCCCGAGCGGCCGATGGGACCTCTGCGCGGGGGTGCAGCTGTGCTGGGTCAGTCACCGAGGAGTCCGCCGTGTTCACTCGCACCCACCGGTCCACCGGCACCAGGCCGACCGGCACCACGTCGGCCCGGGCCGGCGAGCTGAGCGAGGCGCACGCGAACGTCGATGCCGTGACCGCGGTCGTCCGCGCCCTGGCAGCCGCTACCAGCACCTCCGACGCGGTGCACGGCGCCCTGGCGGTGGTGCGCGAGCGGTTCGGCTGGGCGTACGGCTCCTACTGGAAGATCGACCCGGCCGACGACGCGCTGCACTTCGCGCAGGAGTCCGGCGACGTCGGTCCCGAGTTCCACGAGGTCACGCTGGCCGCCTCGTTCACCGAGGGCGTCGGGCTGTCCGGCCGCGCCTGGCGGGCCCGGGACCTGGTGTTCGTCGCCGACCTCGGCGAGCTGTCCGACTGCGTGCGCGCACCGGTGGCGCAGCGGGTCGGCGTGCGGTCCGGGATCTGCTTCCCGCTGACCGAGGGCGGCGTCGTCACCGGGACGATGGACTTCTTCGCCACCGAGACCCTGGACCCGTCGCCGCAGCGGATCGACACCCTGCGCAGCATCGGGGTGCTGGTCTCCCAGGCGATCGAGCGGGTGGCGGCCGCCGAGCGGCTGGCCGACGCGGCCCGGGACATCGAGGCGGTCAACCAGGTGATCCGCGAGGTCAGCGACGCCGCCACCCGTGAGATCGCGCTGACCCGGGCGCTGGAGACCATCCGGACCGGCTTCGACTGGGCGTACGGCTCCTACTGGCAGGTGGAGCCAGACCGCGAGCTGCACTTCGTGCAGGAGTCCGGTGACGCGGGCGCGGAGTTCCGCGAGGTCACCCGGACCGCGTCGTTCGCCGAGGGGGTCGGCCTCGCGGGTCGTGCCTGGCGGGCTCGCGACCTGGTGTTCGTGCCGGACCTGGCCGAGCTCACCGACTGCGTGCGCGCCCCCGCCGCACGCCGGGCCGGTGTGCGCTCCGGGGTGTGCCTGCCGATCGTGGTGGACGGCGCGGTGATCGGCACGATGGACTTCTTCGCCACCAGCGCGCTGACCCTGTCGGACGGCCGGGCGGACGCCCTGCGGAACACCGCCTACCTGCTCGGCCAGGCGCTGGAGCGCGACGCCGCCGGCTCGCGGCTGCGCACCGCCGGCCAGGAGCTGGTGCTCTCGATCCAGGAGGTCGAGCGCAACGTGCTGGCCGCCACCTCGGTCGCGAACGACGGCCAGCGGCTCACCCGGGAGGCGAACCAGGAGGTCGCCGACCTCGGGGCGTCCAGCAGCGAGATCGGCCAGGTGGTCACCGTGATCCAGCAGATCGCCGCGCAGACCAACCTGCTGGCACTGAACGCGACGATCGAGGCGGCACGCGCCGGCGAGGCGGGCCGCGGGTTCGCGGTCGTCGCGCACGAGGTCAAGGAGCTGGCCACGGAGACCGCCTCGGCCACCACGCAGGTCAGCGACAAGGTGCGAGCCATCCAGGTGCAGGTGGACGGCGTGATCCGCTCGCTGGCCGAGATCGGCGGCGCGGTGGAGCGGATCAACGAGACCCAGAGCACGATCGGCGGGGTGCTGACCGAGCAGGTGGCCGTCACCCAGGCGATCCTCGGCTGACCCGTCCGCCCGTGGGCGCCGCCCGAGCAGGCTCAGACCTGGTACGCCCAGTGCCACGGCTCGCGCGGGGTGTCCTCCTCGAAGCCGTACCGGCTGCCGTTGGCCCGCATCCAGCTCTGCGCCGCGTCGTCCAGGTCGAGGTCCACCGCCAGCCCCCAGCCGTGGTCGCTGGTCCCGGGCACGGCGGCGAGCCCGCCCTCGGAGTACAGGCCCTTGCGCTCGGCCACGTCCACCTGCGCCTCGTAGGACCGGTAGGAGTCGGTGATCCCGATCGTCACGCCGTCCTGGGCCGCATCAGCGATCAGCTGCTCCAGCGACTCGGCGGCGGGCGCCCACAGCCGGTGCCCGGTGCTGCCGACCTCCTCCAGCGCGGACGCCGGGATGTTGCCGTTGCCGTAGGCCGCGAGCGCGACCGGCACCCCGTCCGCGTTCACCGCCGTCGAGGTGGTCGTGGCGGCCTCGTCCATCGCACTGGCCAGCACGGCGTCGAACGACGACCCGCTGGTCGTCGAGGTGCTGGTCGTCGACGTGACCGTGGTCGACGTGTACGTGGCCACCTGGGCCTGGATCGCAGCGATCCGCTGCTCGATCCCGGCGATGCCGCTCAGGCTCATGCGTCGCGGTCCCCTCCCTGTCCGCCCTTCCCCATCGGCGGGTGCCGGGCGGTCCTGAGCCCCCGGACGTGGGAGAGGTCACACCAGGCCGGCCCCGTCCGCGGAATACTCGACGGACCGCGCAGGTTGGAGCGCAAGTACATGCAAACGCATCGACTTGGGAGAGTGCGAGATGCAGTTCGGAGTCTTCACCGTCAGCGACATCACGCCCGACCCCGTCACCGGCCGGGTGCCGGACGACACCGAGCGCGTCCGCTCGATGATCGCCATCGCCGAGCACGCCGAGGAGGTCGGCCTGGACGTCTTCGCCGCCGGGGAGCACCACAACCCGCCGTTCGTCTCCTCGTCCCCGACCACGCTGCTCGGCCACATCGCCGCCCGGACCCAGCGCATCACGCTCTCCACCGCCACCACCCTGATCACGACCAACGACCCGGTCCGGCTCGCCGAGGAGTACGCGATGCTCCAGGTGGTCTCGGACGGCCGGATGGACCTGATGCTCGGGCGCGGCAACACCGGCCCGGTGTACCCCTGGTTCGGCCAGGACATCCGCCAGGGCATCCCGCTCGCGATCGAGAACTACGCGCTGCTGCGCCGCCTCTGGACCGAGGACGTCGTGGACTGGGAGGGCAAGTTCCGCTCCCCGCTGCAGGGCTTCACCTCCACCCCGCGGCCGCTGGACGGCGTCGCGCCGTTCGTCTGGCACGGCTCGATCCGCAGCCCCGAGATCGCCGAGCAGGCCGCCTACTACGGTGACGGCTTCTTCCACAACAACATCTTCTGGCCGATGAGCCACACCAAGCAGATGGTCCGGTTCTACCGCCAGCGGTTCGAGCACTACGGCCACGGCCGGGCGGACCAGGCGTTCGTCGGCCTCGGCGGCCAGGTGTTCATGCGCAAGAGCTCGCAGGACGCGGTGAACGAGTTCCGCCCGTACTTCGACAACGCCCCGGTCTACGGCCACGGCCCGACGCTGGAGGACTTCGCCGAGCAGACCCCGCTGACCGTCGGCTCCCCGCAGCAGGTGATCGACCGGTATGCCGCCATGCGGCACGACGTCGGCCACTACCAGCGCCAGCTGTTCCTGGTCGACCACGCGGGCCTGCCGCTGAAGACGGTCTTCGAGCAGCTCGACCTGCTCGGCGGCGAGGTCGTCCCCGTGCTGCGCAAGGAGATGGAGTCCGACCGCCCCGCCGACGTCCCGTCCGACCCGCCCAGCCACGCTGCGCTGGTCGAGAAGGCCCGCGCCGCCGGCACCGTGCACGCCCAGGCCGTCGCCGCCGCGGACCACTGGACCGGCAAGACCGCCGAGGACGACGTCGAGGCCGCCGACGCGGTCACCTCGCCGGGCCGCCGCGGTGCCGCGTTCGGTCTGTGACCGGCACCATCGAGAGCTGAGGAGCACCATCCCATGAGCGAGCGCACGATCGTCGCCCTCTCCGCCGGGCTCGGGCAGCCGTCCGCCACCCGGCTGCTCGCCGACCGCCTCGCCGAGGCGACCGCCACCGGGCTCACCGCGGCGGGCGTCACCGCCGAGGTCCGCACCGTCGAGCTGCGCGACCACGCCCACGACATCGTGAACGCGATGCTCACCGGCATGGCCAGCCCGGCGCTGGCCGAGGTGCTGGAGACGGTCACCGGGGCCGACGGCCTGATCGCCGTCACCCCGCTGTTCACCACCACCTACTCCGGGCTGTTCAAGTCCTTCGTGGACATCCTGGACAAGGACGCGCTGGTGGGGCTGCCGGTGCTGCTCGGTGCGACCGGCGGCACCCCCCGGCACTCGCTCGCCCTGGAGTACTCGATCCGTCCGCTGTTCACCTACCTGCGGGCGGACGTCTCCACCACGTCGGTGTTCGCGGCCACCGACGACTGGGCGACCGGGGCCACCGCCGCCGAGCCCAGCTCGCTGCCGGCCCGGATCCACCGCGCCGGCGCCGAGCTCGCCCGCACCATCGCGGCCCGCGACGTCCGGGCCACGCCGGACCCGTTCGCCACGGCGCCCTCGTTCGCGGACCTGCTCGGCCGGGGCTGAGGCAGACCGCCGGGCCGGGCGGGCCCGATCGGGCGGAGGGCCGTCAGGCGGACGGGCCGCCCGCTCGGCCCACCGGCAGCCGCAGCAGCACCCGGGCCCCGCCCAGCGGACCGGCGCCGAGCGTCAGCTCGCCACCGCGGCCGGCCACCCGGTCCCGCAGCCGGGCGAGCCCGTTCAGCACCGGGTCGTCCGGGGGGCCGGAGCCGTCGTCGTCGACCGTCACCACCGCGACCACCTCGTCCGGCGCCGCACCCGGCTCGGAGTCGCCGTGCACCTGCACCCGCCGGGCGCGCCCGTGCCGCAGCGCGTTCGTGACGGCCTCCTCGATCACGGACACCACCACCAGGCGGTCCTCCACCGGCATCGTGGAGTCCGTCGGATCGTTCAGCAGCCCGCCGTGCGGACCGGCCGTCAGCGTGGCGCGCACGGACCCGGGCAGCCGTTGCAGCATCACCTGGGCCGCCTGGAACGCCCCGATGTCCGCCCCCACCGGGAACAGCGCGTGGCTGATCCGGCGGACCTCCTCCTCGCGGAGCTCGTCCACCACCGCAGCCAGCTCGCGCATCCGGCGCGCCGCGTCCCGCGAGCTGCTCACCGGGCCGTCGGCCGTGCCCACCCGCTCCGCCAGGTCGTCCAGCTCGGCACCGATCACGACCAGCCGCTGCTGCACCGCGCCGTGCAGCTGGCCCGACACCTCGCGGCGCACCCGCAGCTCCTCGCGCTCCAGGTCCGCCAGCGCGCGGGTGGCCCGCAGCTCCTGCTCGGCCCGCAGCCGCTCCTGGGCAGCGATCCGCTCGCGCGAGTCCAGGTACAGCAGCCCGCCGACCAGGGCCCCCGAGGTGGCACCGGTCGCGAACGCGTACTCGATCAGCAGGAAGCCGGTCGACGGGTCGTGGTTGTGGGTCTGCACGAGGACCACCAGCCGCAGCCAGGACGACAGCGCCGCGGCACCCAGCACCACCGCGGCCCGCACCGGCCAGCCGCGCGACGCCGGTCGCAGCAGCGCGACCAGCGCCACCGCCGCCCACCCGGGCAGCAGCGTCGCGACGAACACCACGGCGGCCTCCCGCAGGCCCGCGGAGGTCGACGGGTCCGCACCCGCACCCCAGGACGCCCACTGGCTCAGCGCGGCGACCGCCACCAGCAGCACCAGGCTGCCCGAGACCCGGGCCAGCACCCGGGTCTCGTCCCGGGGCGTCACGGTGCCCCCCACCACGCGCGGCCTCTAGTACCGGCTGGACTGCTGCAGGTAGGTGAGCACGGCGCTGACCCGCGGGTTCGCCTCGCCGGTGCTCACACCGAGCTGGCGGTAGATCGCCACCAGGTGGTTCTCCACCGACCGCGAGGAGATGCCGAGCAGGTCGGCGGCCGCCTGGTTCGAGAAGCCCTCCGCGACCAGCCGCAGCACCGCCATCTGCGACTCGGTCAGGCCGGCCAGCCGGGTGTCGGTGACCGGCTTCGACCGGCGCATCAGGCTCGGGTCCAGCACCACCTGGCCACGAGCGGTCGCGACCACCGCGCGCACCAGCGTCGTGCGGTTCAGCGAGGTGCGCTTCGACAGGTAGCTCCACGGCCGGGTGACCTGCGAGCGCACCGAGAGCACCAGGTCCATCACGTCGTGCCCGGACAGCAGCAGCACGTTCAGCCGCGGGTCCGCCTTCTGCAGCTGGACGGCCAGGGCGACACCGTTCCCGTCGCCCAGGTCGACGTCCACCACGACCACGTCCACGCTGCCCGGGGTGATCACCTCGCGCCCCTGCTCGGCCCCGTCCGCCGTGTGCACGACCGTGATGCAGGGCTCGGCGCCGAGGATGTCAGCGAGCACGGAGCGCATCAAGGCCTCGTCCTCGATGATCCCCACGCGCAGATCGCGCTCGTTTTCCATCACGGTCACGGGCTGAATCTAGCCTGTCGCACCACGGACTCCGTGGTGGGCCGGACCGTGCGGTATCGATAGGCTCTGCACAGACGGTGCACCCACGGAGGCACGAGTGACCAAGCAGAGCAGCGGCAGCCACCGATCCGGCCTGTTCAGCCGGCTGACCGAACCGTTGGCCGACCGCACGCGCGAGCGCATCGAGCACGTCGAGGACAAGGTCCGCGCCTCGATCCAGTCCGAGATCGACGCCGTGACCCGTTCGGTCCGTGCCAAGGCGGTCGAGGTGCGGCCCAGCGCGTTCGCGTTCGCCGCCGCCGCGCTGGCGACCGTCTTCGGGCTGGCCCTGCTCGTGGTCGCCGTCGTGGTGGCGCTGGCCGCGGTGCTCGAGCTCTGGCTCGCGGCGCTGATCGTCGGCCTGCTGCTGATCGGCGGCGCCGCGGGGGCCGCCGCCTGGGGCCGGAGCCGCCTGCCCACCCCGGTCCGGCCCGAGCCGCCGGCGCCGGCCGTCAGCCCCGACGCGGAAGAGCTGGTGCACCCCTGGGCGGACTGACCGGCCCGGCGGCCTGCGGGAGAACGCCGGACGGGCCAGACTGAGCGGATCGCCCCGAGACGACGAAGGAGCTGGGATGACCACCACAGCGGGTACCGGCCCGGAGCCCGACAAGGAGTCGATCGGCCAGCTCATCAGCCGGCTGAGCGAGCAGGGCGCCCGCCTCGTGCGTGCCGAGATCGACCTGGCGAAGGCCGAGCTGACCGCCAAGGCGAAGGCGGCCGGGATCGGCATCGGTCTGCTCGCCGGGGCCGCGTTCGTCGCGTTCTTCGCCACCGCCGTCGCGATCACCACCGTGATCCTGGCGCTGTCGGAGGCGCTGGCACCCTGGCTCGCCGCACTGATCGTGCTGGTGGTGCTGCTCGCCGTCACCGCCGTGCTCGCGCTGCTCGGCATCAAGAAGCTGCAGCAGGGCGTGCCGCCCACCCCGGACAAGGCTATCGCCGGGCTCCGGACGGACGCCGAGACCCTCACCAGCTCCGTGAAGGAAGGGCTGCACCGATGACCGACGACGCGCCCCGCCCCAGCATCGCCGACCTCGAGGCGGAGATCCTGCGCACCCGGGCCGAGCTCGCCGGGACCGCCGACGCGCTCGCCGCCCGCCTCGACCCCCGTCGCCAGGCGGCCGAGGTCGCCGGTGACGCCCGCCGGCTGCTCCGGGACGCCGTCGGCTCCGACCCGGAGGCCGACCCGGCCCGCCGGACCCGGTCCCGTCTGGTCCTCGCCGCGGGGGTCGGCGCCGCGTCCCTGCTGGTCGCCCTCGTCGTCCGTCGCCGCTGACCGACCCGGCAGGGCCCGGAGACCGCCGGGACAAGGGCAGCACGCACGGGCGTCAGACGCGTCGCGGGGTCAGGCGCTCGGCTGCTCGTGGGCGAGCAGGGAACGCTTCACCGGAAGGCCGTAGTAGTAGCCGCCGAGGGTGCCGTCGTTGCGGACCACGCGGTGGCAGGGCACGAACGGGGCGATCAGGTTCCGGGCGCACGCCGACCCGGCCGCCCGTACCGCCGTCGGGCTGCCGGCCGCGACCGCGAGCTCGGTGTAGGTCAGGGTGCCGCCGGGCGCGATCGCCCGCATCGCCTGCCAGGCGCGCTGCTGGAACGGGCCGCCGGGCTGCTCGACAGGCACGGCGTCGAGCGCGGTCAGCTCGCCGGCGGCGTACCGGGCGACGGCGTCTGCCACCAGCGCCGGTCCGGCACCACGGTGGCGCAGCCCGGCGGCGTCGAGAACGGCGACCCCCCGCTCCGCGAGGGCGGGTGCGAGCCGGCCGACCATGTGGTCCAGGTCGGCGAACCCTGCCGCGCGCACGACGCCCTCGGCGGTGAGCAGCACGGCCAGGTCGCCCGCGGGCGTGGGCAGCCGCGCGGCGAGCAGCCGGGCGTCGGAGGGGGGAGCGTCGGCGCCGTGCGGAGCAGCACCGTCCGGGACCGGTCGCACCGGGGTGGTCGTCGGGGTCATGCCTCCATCATGCGACGGGTGCCGCCGGGGGCTCTGGCGACCTTCGGACATCGCTGTCCGGGCGCGGCCTGCCGGCCGGGTGCCGGCGGTCGGGGACCGGGTCAGGCGCTGGTGCCGCGCTGGTCGGGGACCCCGGTGAGCAGCTCGCGCACCTCGGTCTCGCGGTACCGGCGGTGGCCGCCGAGAGTACGGATCGACGAGAGCTTGCCGGACTTCGCCCACCTGGTCACGGTCTTCGGGTCGACCCGGAACAGCGTGGCGACCTCCGAGGGCGTGAGCAGGACCTCGTTCTCGGCGTGGGGCGCAGACATCTCTACCTCCGACATGCAGTCCGGGTCGTGGTCGCGAGGCTCGGGTCGAGCCACCGCCACCACGGGTGAAAATCTTGGCTCACCAGCACCGGCACGGGCCTGAGGTCCTCGGTCGATGTGATGTTGACCTCATCGCACAGCTCCCCCTGCGCCACCCACCGTGTCACGACCGAACTCGGTACAACTCGTACCAAAGTCCCATACCAGGACAACCACGACCTTTCCAGACACTGTAGGACTTACCCGGCGGCGCGGCGCAGCGGCGGTTCACTCGTCCGGGTGGCGTGGCACGACCGGCGGCGCCCGGCGCAGCGGTCGCGCGCGCAGCCGTGCGGCGTCCACGGCCCCACGCCCGGCACCCCGGTCGATCAGGCCCGGCAGCACGTCGGCGCACCGGGCCGCGTCCCTGCCACGGTCGCACCGGGCCGGATCCCGCCCAGTGGTCAACGTCACAGGACCCGGGCACCGATCACCCGTTCGCGTCGATCGGCCGGGCGCGGCGAGCGTCCGATCCTGCATCTCGGCCGCGTCCCGCCCCCGGCCTGGCCGGGTACCCGACGCGTCTCGGCAGCACCGCGACGACCGTCTCCGACCACCTGCGGGGGCGTCTCGAACCCCGGGCGCGAGTGGTCGGAATGCGGGCAGACCATGTACCGTTACGACTCGAACAGACGAATCAGCACCCCGGGGCCGCACGTGTGAGCACGGAGCCGCCCCGCTTCCACGTTAGAGGGGGTCGATGCCATGGGCCGCGGCCGTCAGAAGGCTAAGCAGACGAAGGTGGCGCGGGAGCTGAAGTACTTCAGTCCCGACACCAACTACCGGTCGCTCGAGCAGGAGCTCAACGGGCGCCCCCGGGACCTCGTCACGGACAGCCGCCCGGAGTCCGACGACGAGGGCGACGACTACTCTCGCTGGGCGGACGAGCGCTGAGACCGCTCGACGTCCGAGGCCCCGTGCCCCGGACGTCTGGAGCACGGTCGACCACGCCCGCACGTCCACGCTGTCCGGATGCCGCTCCCCGTCGCCGGGAACCGTGCCGGAACCGGTGCGGCCCGCCGTGATCCTGGTCGGCCGTCCGGCAGCGCTCCCGGTCAGGCCGTCCGGTAGCGCCCGGTCAGCCGCACCGCGCCGCCCTGGACCCCCTTGGTCCCTGCGACCAGGTCGGGACCCGGTTCCGTGCGATCCGCCGGGTCGATCGCCGACACCTCGCCGAGCTGCCAGGCCGGCATCCCGAGCGACCGTGCGTGCGCGACCACACCGTCCGCGCTGGCCGCATCGACGATCGCGACCATGCCGACACCGAGGTTCAGGGTGCGCTCCAGGTCGTGCCACGGGACGTCGCCCAGCCCCTGCACCAGCGAGAACACCGGCGGCAGCGTCCAGCCGGCACGGTCGACCCGCGCGACCAGGCCGGCCGGGAGGACCCGTGCGACGTTCGCGGCCAGTCCGCCACCGGTGACGTGGCTGAACGCGTGCACCCCGCCGGACGCCGCCCCGACCAGCGCCAGGCAGTCGGCGGCGTACACCCGGGTCGGCTCCAGCAGCTCCGCACCGAGCGTGCGGCCGAGCTCGGGGACGTCCCGGTCCAGCGACCAGCCGGCCACCTCGACCACCCGGCGCACCAACGAGTAGCCGTTCGAGTGCAGGCCGCTCGAGCCGAGCGCGACCAGCACGTCACCGGCCCGTACCCGCTCCGGGCCGAGCAGCCCGTCCGCCTCGACAACGCCGGTGGCCGCACCCGCGACGTCGTACTCGTCCGGGCCGAGCAGCCCCGGGTGCTCGGCGGTCTCGCCACCGACCAGCGCGGTGCCGGCCACCGAGCAGGCGGCGGCGATCCCACGCACCACGTCGGCGATCCGCTCCGGCACCACCCGCCCGCAGGCGATGTAGTCCGTCATGAACAGCGGCTTGGCACCGACCACGACGATGTCGTCCACCACCATGCCGACCAGGTCGAAGCCGATCGTGTCGTGCACGTCCATCGCCTGCGCGATCGCGACCTTGGTGCCGACGCCGTCGGTCGAGGTCGCCAGCAGCGGCCGCCGGTAGCCGGTGAGCGCCGAGGCGTCGAACAGCCCGGCGAACCCGCCGACCCCGCCCAGCACCTGCGGCCCGTGCGTGGCACGCACCGCATCCTTCATCAGCTCGACGGCCCGGTCACCGGCCTCGGTGTCCACCCCGGCCGCGGCGTAGGTCACGCCCGCCGGCGCGGTCGCGCTCACGGGTGCTCCAGCGCGTTCGCCGCACCGGAACCCTGGACCAGCGTGGCCAGGCCGTCCTCCGGGGCGCCGAGCGGCAGCTCGCTCTGCTCCAGCAGGTGCTTGCCCAGCCGGTCGGTCGGCGGCAGCTCGATCGGGTACTTCCCGGTGAAGCACGCGGTGCAGAGCTGGGCGGCGGGCTGCTCGGTCGCGGCGATCATCGCCTCCATCGAGATGTAGCCCAGCGAGTCCGCGCCCAGGGACGAGCCGATCTCCTCGACCGCCAGGCCGTTCGCGATCAGCTCGGCGCGGGAGGCGAAGTCGATGCCGTAGAAGCAGGGCCACTTCACCGGCGGCGAGCTGATCCGGACGTGCACCTCGGCTGCGCCGGCCTCCCGGAGCATCCGCACCAGGGCACGCTGGGTGTTGCCGCGCACGATCGAGTCGTCCACCACCACCAGCCGCTTGCCACGGATCACCTCGCGCAGCGGGTTCAGCTTCAGCCGGATGCCCAGCTGCCGCAGCGTCTGCGACGGCTGGATGAACGTGCGACCCACGTAGGCGTTCTTGGTCAGGCCCTGGCCGAACGGGATGCCGGACGCCTGCGCGTAGCCGACGGCGGCCGGGGTGCCGGACTCGGGCACCGGGATCACCAGGTCGGCCTCGACCGGGTGCTCCTTCGCCAGCCGGCGACCCATCTCCACCCGCGCCGCGTGCACCGACCGACCGGAGATGGTGGTGTCGGGCCGGGCCAGGTAGACGTACTCGAACACGCAGCCCGCCCGCTGCTGCCGCTCGACGAACCGCTGCGTGCGCAGGCCGTCGGCGTCGATCGCGATCATCTCGCCCGGCTCGATCTCCCGGACGTAGGAGGCGCCCACGATGTCCAGGGCCGGGGTCTCGCTGGCGACCACCCAGCCGCGCTCCAGCCGGCCGAGCATCAGCGGGCGCACGCCCTGCGGGTCGCGGGCCGCGTACAGGGTGTGCTCGTCCATCCAGACCAGGCTGAAAGCACCGCGCAGCCGGGGCAGCACCTCGAGGGCGGTGGCCTCCAGCGTGCGGTCCGGGTCGCCGGCGAACAGGGCCGTGACCAGCGCGGTGTCGGTGGTGTTGCCCCGGGCGAGCTCGCCGCGGCGCTGGCTGCCGTACCGCTCGGCCACCAGGTCCACCAGCTCGGCGGTGTTGGTCAGGTTGCCGTTGTGCGCCAGGGCGACCGTGCCGCCGGCCGTCGGGCCGAGCGTCGGCTGCGCGTTCTCCCACGTGCTGCCACCGGTGGTGGAGTACCGGGTGTGCCCGACGGCGATGTGGCCGTGCAGGGCGTTCAGCGCGGTCTCGTCGAACACCTGCGAGACCAGCCCCATGTCCTTGTAGACCAGGAGCTGTTCGCCGTTCGACGTCGCGATGCCTGCGGACTCCTGGCCTCGGTGCTGCAAGGCGTAAAGCCCGAAGTAGGTGAGCTTGGCGACCTCCTCGCCGGGAGCCCAGACCCCGAAGACGCCGCAAGCGTCCTGAGGGCCCTTCTCGTTCGGCATGAGGTCGTGGTTGAGCAGTCCGTCTCCGCGGGGGGCCACGAGTCCAATGTTCGCACACGCACGCTCGTCTGCCGACCCCTCGACCCGGACGAGATCAGCCCCGCAGGCCGGTCCCGCGACCGCTGCGGCGGTCCGCCAGCACGGCCAGCAGGCCGCCGACCAGCGCCCCGACCACCGCTCCGGACGCCACCATCAGCAGCCGGATGGTGCCCTGCCCCTCCAGGAAGCTGATGAACGCTGTGCCCTCCGCCACATCGGTGACGTCCGTCCCCGCGGCGGCCGTGGCGACCAGACCGACCAGCGCCCCGATCAGCGCGCCCGCGGTGATGAACGCGCCGATCTTCGGGGCGCGGCGGACCCGCGCGGGCTCGGCGACCGCGGCGAGCTCGGCCTCGGTCGGCGGCGTGGGCGCGGCCTCGATGGGCGGCGCGGGCTCAGTCTGGGTGGGCGGCCCGGCCTCGGCCGCCAGGTCGGCGGCGGGCCGCGGGGACGCAGGGGCCTCGACGGTCGTCGGCGTCGGCTCCGCCGGGGTGACCGTGGGCACGGGCTCGTCCTCGGGCCCTGTGCTGCGCACGTCGCTCAGGTCGCTCACCCCGAGATCGTAGGCGGCCGCACGGCCTCGCGTGCCGCACCCGCGCGGCCGAGGCGGGTGGTTCCTCCGCTCGACCACTCGTCGGCCACCGACCGGGCCGGTCCGGCACCTAGGGTGGAGCGGGTGGAGGACGACGACGGGGAGCCAGGCGCGGCGGCGCGGTTCTCGTCCACCCTCGGCGCCGTCGTCGAGCACGAGCTCGTCGTGAAGCGGTCCCGCTTCCTCACCCGAGCGGCCCCCGTCGGCACCGTCGCCGAGGCGGACGCCGTCATCGCCGCGGTCCGCAAGCAGCACTGGGACGCCCGGCACCACTGCGTCGCGCTGATCGTCGGCACCCACGCCGACCAGCAACGCTCCTCCGACGACGGAGAACCCTCCGGCACCGCCGGCATCCCGATGCTCGAGGTGCTGCGCCGCCGCGACCTCACCGACCTGGTCACCGTGGTCACCCGCTACTTCGGCGGCGTCAAGCTCGGTGCCGGCGGCCTGGTGCGGGCCTACTCCACCGCCGTCTCCGAAACCCTCGACCTCGCACGGATCGTGCAGCGCACACCGGCGACGACCGTGACCGTGCCGGTCCCGCACGCCGACGCCGGGCGGATCCAGGGCGTGCTGCGCGACTGGGCCGACGGGCACGACGCCGTGGTCACCGGCGTCGAGTACGCCGCGGACGCCGTGATCACGCTGCTCGTGCCACCGACCCGGCTGGACGCCTTCGACGCTGAGCTGGCAGCGGCGAGCGCCGGACGGCTGGCGGGGACGCGAGGGCAGACCATCGTGATGGAGCGGTAGCCGGCGCGGCGCTCCGACCCACCTGCTGCCGATGGCCGGGCGCCGGTCAGCGACGCGGGGCCGCCGAGGGCTCGATGGGCTCGTCCGCCCCGTCGCGCTCCGGACGACGCTCGGCGGAGCCGCTGCGGGGCGACGCGGGCCGGCGAGCGCTGCCGCCCTCGGCGGGGCGGGGGATGCCGACGAACGGCGCGCCGTCGTCGCCGGGCCGCGCAGCCGGCTCGCTGCCGCGGTTCGCCGCTGCCGCGGCTCGGCACTGCTGCGCCAGGTCCGCGGTGCGCTGCTGCGCCGTGCCGGCCCCGTCCTGCCGCCGCACGTCCGCGCCGTTCGGTGCCGTGTCGACGCCGAAGCCCGGTGCCTGGGCACGCAGCAGCTCGGTGACCGACCTCTGGGCGCGCGCCGGGAACTGGTCCAGCTCGCCGAGCGCCTCGCAGACTATCCGGGTTCCGGCGAACGTGGCCAGCAGGCGCAGCGCCAGGTCGTCCACGTCGACCGTCGGGTCGAGCTGGCGGTCGGCCGCCGCGTCCCGCAGCATGCAGGCGAGACGTTCGATCCATGCCTGGTACGGCACCGGTACGTCCACGGGGATGAGGTGACGCTGCTCCATCAGGCGCAGGGCGGCGCGGGGGAACACGTCGCAGACGTACTGCTCGGCCGCGCAGCGCACCAGGCGCGCGATCCCGTCCACGCCGCCGTACAGCGCGATGTCCTCGGTGAGGAAAGATCCGGCATGAAATGCCTTCCAAGCAATCTTTGCAGCCAGCTCCGGCTTTGACTCCACGTAGTACTGGAGCGCATTTCTGTGCATTCCCAGACGGGCGCCGATGCTGCCGAACGACGTGCCGGGATACCCGTTCGACGCGAACTCCTCCGCAGCAGCGAGGAGGATCTCGTCCCGTTTATCCACCCGTCCAGTTTACAGGATCGCCGCGAAAAGGCCAGCCGCCGTCGAGCAGCGACCGATCGCGGTCAATGGCGATGAGAACTGGGGTTGTTGTCATGATTTCTAGCGTTTTGGGCGATTTGTCGGAACTTGCGTACCCGGCCCGGTCGCGGGACGCCGGCCGACCGACGGGCGCCCCGCGACCCCGGTCAGCTCCGGCGCTCGGGCGTGATCGCCGTCCTCCGCCGACGCACCGCTGCCACCAGGGTGAGCACGAGGCCGGAGAGCAGCAGGCCCCCGGCCGTGGCGACCACCCAGAACGGGACGTCCGCACCGGTCGTCGCGAGGGAGGACGAGGAGGCGGAGGAGACGTCCGAGGTCGAGGTCGAGGCGGTGGACGTGGGATCGTCGTCCGGCGCGCTGAGGACCTGAGACTCGTACTTGATGTTCTGGATCTCACCCAGGTCGACCGCGGTGGTGGTCGCGCCGATCGTGGCGGTGAAGACCGTGCTGGACCGGGCGTAGCCGGTCGGCGCGACGGTCTCGGTCAGGGTGTAGTCGCCCCAGGTCAGGCCCGCCACGCTCAGCGATCCCACGGTCGCGTCGGTGTCGTTCGCACCGTTGTCGACCACCGTGGTCACGGTGCCGTCCGGAGCGGTCAGCGCCCACTGCGAGCCCGGCAGGGCGTTCCCCGAGGTGTCGACCTTCTGCCAGGACAGGGTGCCGTCGATGGCGGTGTTCTCGATCGTGCCCAGGTCGACGCTGGTGCTGGTCGCGCCGATGGCCACGGCGAAGACCGTGCCGGGCAGGACGTAGCCGGTCGG
>DASWPG010000034.1:0-29495 GCA_036404115.1 Cellulomonas sp. | reverse complement strand
AGCCGGTCCCGCCCGCCGACCGGCACGGTGACCGGGCGGTTCGCGAACCGGGCGACCTCGTGGGTGCGCAGCCGCCCGTCGGTCAGCCGGCCGGCCACGACGCGCCCGCTGGAGGCCCCGAGGTCGACCGCGACCAGGGTGCCGTTCGACCTGCTCATCGCGTCAGGCGCCCCAGCCGGCCTGCTGGCCGCCGACCCGCTCGGCCGCGATCCGCTCGCCGTAGCCGGAGGCGGCGTAGGCGGCCACCGGGTCCCGGGGCAGGCCGCGCTGCTCGCGCCAGTCGGCGAGGTCGGGGCGCACGTCGGTGTAGAAGGCGTCCATGTAGATCGCGTTGGCCGCCAGCACGTCACCGGCGTCCTGCGCGGCGCGCAGCGCGCTCTGGTCGATCAGCAGGGCACGGGCGGTCATCTCCTGGACGTTGAGCACCGAGCGGATCTGCCCGGGGATCTTGTCCTCGATGTTGTGGCACTGGTCGAGCATGAACGCCACCGGAGAACCGGCGTCCAGGCCGCCGCCGCGGATCACCTCCGCGAGGATCCGGAACAGCTGGAACGGGTCAGCCGCCCCCACGATCAGGTCGTCGTCGGCGTAGAACCGGGAGTTGAAGTCGAACGACCCCAGCCGGCCCAGGCGCAGCAGCTGGGCGACGATGAACTCGATGTTGGTGCTCGGGGCGTGGTGTCCGGTGTCCAGGCAGACCATCGCCCGCTCGCCGAGCGCGCTGACGTGGGCGTACGAGGTGCCCCAGTCAGGGACGTCCATCGTGTAGAAGTACGGCTCGAAGATCTTGTACTCCAGCACCAGGCGCTGGTCCGGCCCGAGCCGGTCGTAGATCGCGCGCAACGACTCGGCGAGCCGGTCCTGCCGGCCGCGGATGTCGCCCTGGCCGGGGTAGTTGGTGCCGTCCGGCAGCCAGATCTTCAGGTCCTGCGAGCCGGTCGCGTCCATCACGTCGATGCACGCGTAGTGGTGCTCGATCGCCTTCCGGCGGATCGTCGGGTCCACGTGCGTCAGCGAGCCGAGCCGGTAGTCGTCGTCCTGGAACGTGTTGGAGTTGACCGTGCCGAGGCGCAGCCCGAGGTCGGCGGCGTAGCGGGCCAGCGCGGCGTAGTCGTCGACGAGGTCCCACGGGATGTGCAGCGCGACGCTCGGCGCGAGCCCGGTCAGCGCGTGCACCTGCGCGGCGTCCGCCAGCTTCTCCTGGATGGTGCGTGGGGTGCCCGGGGTGCTGAACACCTTGAACCGGGTGCCCGCGTTGCCGAACGCCCAGGACGGGAGCTCGATCGCCTGGCCGGCGAGAGTGTCCAGGGTGGACCGGTCGATCGTCACGGTGTCTCCTTCGATCTGCGTGAGACTGAATCGTTTCATACAGACCGATCGCAGGTCAATCCGGACGAGGTCGGGGGAGCGTCGATACGGTGAGGGCGGCGCCGGCCGGGCCGGGACGCCCTCGGGTCACACCGGGTCGGCCACGGACGCCGCGACCGCGGCCGTCGCGGCGTCCAGCACCGCGCGGGTGGTCGCCAGCGCACGGTCGAGCACGTCGTCCGGCGCGGTGAGCGCGAGCCGCAGCCGGCCCTCCTGCGCGGAGTACACCGTGCCCGCCGAGACCAGCACGCCCCGGTCGCGCAGCGCCGCGGTGAGCTCGACGCTGCTGCGCCCGGTCGCGCTCGCGTCCAGCCACAGGTAGAAGCCGCCGAGGCCGGCCACCGGGTCGGTCGGCGCCCACGGGCCCAGCAGCTCGACCGCGCGGGCGTACCGCGCGCGGTACACCCGGGACAGCTCGGCGCCCCGGTCCGGCAGGGTGCGCAGCGCCGTGGCCGCGACCAGCTGGCCGGTGATCGGGGCGCAGCCGACGGTGGTGCCGTGCAGCGCGGCCACCGCGGTCCGGAACGACGGCGGGGAGACCAGCGCGCCGACCCGCAGGCCGGTCATCGAGAAGGTCTTGGAGAACGTGCGCGCGGCGAACGTCCGGTCCTGTCCGCCGTCGGCCAGCGGCGAGGGTGCTCGGCCGCCCGCGAACACCACGGACTCGTACGCCTCGTCGGACAGCACGTAGGCGTCGTGCGCGCGCACCAGGTCCACCAGGTCGCGCAGCGCGCCGGCCGAGGCCACCGCACCGGTCGGGTTGGACGGCGAGTTCACCACCACCAGCCGGGCGCCGGCGCGCAGCCCGCGCTCGATCGCGACCAGGTCCAGGAAGCCGTCCCCGGACGGGCCCTGCCGGTAGCCGTGCACCGTGATGCCGAGCCGGTCGGCCAGCACCCGGTAGTTCGGCCAGGCCGGGTCGGGGGCGATCAGTGCGCCACCGGGGGCGCAGACCGCCGCGAGGGTGACCGCGACCGCCCCGGTGCCGCCGAGGGTGATCACCACGTCGTCGGTCGCGGGCTCGAAGCCGGTGCTCACCGCGACGTCCTGGGCCACCAGCGCGCGCAGCTCGGCCAGGCCCAGCTTGGCGGTGTAGCCGGTGCGCCCGGCGCGCAGGCTGTGCACCGCGGCGTCGACCAGCGGCGCGGGCAGCGGCTGGTCGGGCTCGCCGATCGACAGGTCCACCTCGTCGGCCCGGGCGGCGCCCGCCATCATCCGGGCGACCGCGTCGTCCGCGGGGTCGCTGCTGGTCGGGGTCGGGGTCGGGGTCGGCGTCGTGGGCACGCGGGCCACCTCTCGTGCGTCGGGAAGATGTCGGCCCGGCCGTCTCCGGGGGGCTCCCAGCCATCGTAGGAAGCCCGACATGTCGGAAACATGTCGGTTGAGCGGGGCAGAAATGCTGCGGACCGCCGCGCGTCACGCCCGCGAAACACAGGACTCGTGTCATGGGACGTGTCAGTCGTCCGGGTGTGACCGGCCCCCGCGGTCCACGCCCCGTCCCCCTGCACCGATCGGAGCTTCCCATGCGCACCTCCCGCACACGGTTCCTCGCCGGCGGCGCCGTCGTCCTCGCCCTCGGGCTGTCGGCCTGCTCGTCCTCCACGGACAGCAGCTCCGCCGAGGACAGTGCCTCCGCGACCGCGTCCGGCGACGTGATCGTCGCCGCCGCGGACCCCTCCCTGCTGCCGTACAACTTCCTCGACGAGGACGGCGAGACCTGGCAGGGCATCAACATCGACCTGGCCGCCGCGCTGTCCGAACAGCTCGGCCGCGAGATCGTCTTCGAGAGCGCCGGGTTCGACACGATCATCCCCGGCCTGGCCTCCGGCCGGTACGACATCGCCCTGACCGGCATGTTCGACACCCAGGAGCGCGAGGAGACGGTCGACTTCGTGGACTACCTGGCCGCGCAGAACAACTTCCTCACCCGGTCCGACTACCGGGACATCGAGTCCATGGACGACCTGTGCGGCGAGGTGGTCGGCATCCCGAGCGGTGCCATCGAGGCCGACCTGCTGGCGACGGCCTCCACGGCCTGCACCGACGCCGGCGACGAGGCGATCACCGTGAACGAGTTCTCCGACCTGGACGCCACGGTGCTCGCGCTGACCTCGGGCCGGATCGACGTCGCCCCGAACGACTCGGCGGCGAACGCCTACATCATCCAGCAGAACCCCGACGACCTGAAGACGTCCGGCGGGTACCAGAACGAGGGCTACTTCGCCGCCGCCTTCCCCAAGGACAGCGAGCTGACCGCCGAGTTCGAGGACGCCTTCACCGCGATCATGGCGGACGGCACCTACGCCCAGATCCTGGAGGACTGGGGCATCTCCGACCGGGCGCTGGACGCCCCGATCATCAACGGGTCGCCGTTCTGATGGCAGTCCCCGAGATGACGGCCGTGACGCGGGACGGCGACGACCTCGTCGTCCCGCGCCCGCGGCCGTGGCGGTGGGTCGGCATCGTGCTGGTCGTCCTGGTGGCGGCCGGCGTGGTGTCGTCCTTCGTCAGCAACCCGAACTACGAGTGGGACGTGGTCGCCGAGTACCTGTTCGACCCGCGGATCCTGCACGGGCTCGGCGTCACGCTGATGCTGACCGGGATCGGCATGGTCGTGGCCACGGTGCTCGGCCTGGCGCTCGCCGTGATGCGGCTGTCCGACAGTGCGCTGCTCCGCGGCACCGCCGGGGCGTACGTCTGGTTCTTCCGCGGCACCCCGGTGCTGGTGCAGCTGATCCTCTGGTACAACCTGGCGATCCTGGTGCCGGCGGTCACCATCGGCATCCCGTTCGGCCCGACGCTCTGGCAGGCCGAGACGAACGACCTGATCACCCCGTGGACGGCGGCGATCCTCGGCCTGTCGCTGAACGAGGCCGCCTACCTCGGCGAGATCATCCGGTCCGGGATCATCTCGGTGGACAAGGGCCAGACCGAGGCCGCGCACGCGCTCGGCATGGGCAAGGTCGACACGTTCCGCCGGGTGGTGCTGCCGCAGGCGCTGCGGGTGATCGTCCCGCCGGCCTCCAACGAGGCGATCGGCCTGCTCAAGTACTCCTCGGTGGTCTCGGTGATCGCCCTGCCCGAGCTGCTGTACGCGGGCCAGCTGATCTACGCCCGCACCTACCAGACCATCCCGGTGCTGATCGTGGTGTGCCTGTGGTACCTGGTCGTGGTCAGCCTGCTGACCCTGGTCGAGTCCCGGCTGGAGGCCCGCCTCGGCGCCGGCTTCCGGCACACCCTCCCCGACGTCCCCCGCAACGGAAGGTGGGCACGATGGCTGCTCCCGAGGCACTAGTCCAGGTCCGTGGGCTGCGCAAGCGGTTCGGCGCGAACGAGGTGCTGCACGGCGTCGACCTCGACGTGCAGGCCGGCGAGGTGCTGTGCCTGATCGGCGCCTCCGGCTCCGGCAAGTCCACCCTGCTGCGCTGCATCAACCACCTCGAGCGGCCGAACTCCGGCCGGGTGATGGTCGGCGGCGACCTGATCGGCTACACCGAGCGGGCGGGCCGGCTGCACGAGCTGCCGGAGAAGGCGGTGCACGCGCAGCGCGCCGGCATCGGCATGGTGTTCCAGCACTTCAACCTGTTCCCGCACATGTCCGTGCTGCAGAACGTGATCGAGGCGCCGATGCGGGTGCGCCGGTACTCCCGCGACACCGCGGTGGCCACCGGGATGGACCTGCTCACCCGGGTGGGGATGGCCGAGAAGGCCGACGCCTACCCGCGCAGCCTGTCCGGCGGGCAGCAGCAGCGGGTGGCGATCGCCCGTGGGCTGGCGATGCGCCCCGAGCTGATGCTGTTCGACGAGCCGACCTCGGCGCTGGACCCGGAGCTGGTCGGCGAGGTGCTGGACGTGATGCGCGGCCTGGCCGCCGACGGCATGACCATGATCGTGGTCACGCACGAGATGGCGTTCGCCCGCGAGGTGGCCTCGCAGGTCGCGTTCATGGCGGACGGCCTGATCGTCGAGCAGGGCACGCCCGCCCAGGTGCTCGGCGCCCCCGCGCACGAACGGACCCGCTCCTTCCTGTCCAAGGTGCTCTGAGCCGGTGACCGCGACGACCGCCCTCGAGCTCGGCCTCGGCCGCGCGCTGACCCCCCGCGACCTCGCGGTGATCGGCCCCGCCGTGCTGTGCGCCGAGCCCGGGTCGGCCGCCGCCCGGCTGCGCACCCGGGTCGGGCGCGCCGAGTGGCCGACCGCCGTGCACGAGGACGTCACCCGGGCCGCGCACAGTGCCTCGGTGCGGGACACCCGCCTGGTGCTGGTCGGCGGCAGCACGTTCGCCTGGGTGCACCAGAGCGTGCGCGCGCTGCGCCGGTCCGGGTCGTTCCCGTTGGCCGTGGTGGCCACCGACGTCACCGCGGACGAGGTGCTGACCCTGCTGGACGCGGGGGCCAACCTGGTGATCGAGCCGTACGCCGACGCCCGCGAGCTGGTGGCCCGGCTCGGCGCGCTCTGCCGGTCCTCGGCCGGGGACCCCGCGCTGCAGGTGCGCTGGTTGCAGGCCGACCAGATGCGGGTGGACCTGCAGGCGCGCCGCTGCCTGATCGGCGAGCAGCCGATCTCGCTCAGCCAGACGGAGTTCGACCTGCTCGCGTTCCTGATGGGCCGGGCCCAGCAGGTGGTGCCGCACCACGAGATCGCCCAGCAGGTCTGGGGCTGGCGGCACGGGGACGTGCGCAACACCCTGCGCATCCACGTCGGCCGGCTGCGCCGCAAGCTGGACGACTCGCCGCGCGCCCCGCGGTGGATCGGCTCGGCGCGGGGGATGGGCTACCAGTTCCTGCGGCCGGTGTCCGAGCTCGGCGAGGACCGCAGCGAGGAGCGGCTGCGGCAGGCGATCGCGGTGCTGAACGCGCAGTCCGACGCGTTGCAGGCGCTGCTCGACACCCTGCACGCCGCCGGAGACCTGACCACGGTGGCCGAGAGCGTGGTGCAGTGGGCGGTCACCCGCGGGTTCGGCGACGCCGCGACCGTGTTCCGCCTGGACGTCGACGCCGCGGGCCGCGGGGTGTCCCGGCTGGTCGCGTCCGCGGGGATGTCCGCGCGCTGGCGGCAGTCGATCTCCACCGGGCACCCGATCAGCGAGGGCTTCATGGGTTCGCAGGTGTACAGCCGGGGCGAGTCGGTGCAGATGTCGGACATGAGCCGGCTGGCCAAGCGGTTCCCGGTCACCGCCCGGATGTCCACCGCCGAGGACCTGCACGCCTGCGTGATGTTCCCGCTGCACGCCCGCGGGCAGGTGTGGGGGGACCTCGCGTTCGTCAGCCGCACGCCGCGCGCGTTCCCGCCGGCCCGCAGCGCCTACCTGCGGACCGTCTCGGCCGTGGTGGCGCTCGCGGTCGAGGCCCGGCTCGCGTCGGGCGAGGGGGAGGTGCCCGGTGCGTGAGCTGACCGACCGTGACGTGCTCGCCGTCCCGCTGCCCCGGCTGGTCGACGAGGTCGCGCGCTGCCTGGCCGACCTGGCCGCCGGCGCCGCGACCCAGGCGCCGAAGGCGATGCTGCCGATCGGCCCCGGGGCGTTCTTCCTGTCCATCTCCGCCGTGGTGCCGCGGCTGGGGCTGGGCATCGCCAAGTGGGCGTCCTACGTGCCCGGGGTGGCAGGGGCACCCGGCACGTCCACCTCCACCGTGCTGGTCTCGGACGCCGCGACGGGCGAGCCCCGTGCCCTGGTCGGCGGGATGGCGTTCACCCAGCGCCGCACCGCCGCCACCGCGGTCGCGGTCGCGCGCGCCGCGTCGACCGACGGCCCGCGCACGGTCGCCCTGATCGGCTGCGGCGGCACCAACCGCGCGGTGCTGGCCGCGGTGCTCGCCCTCGCGCCCGGGGCCGACGTGCGGGTGCTGGTCCGCACCGCCGCCTCTGCGGACGCGCTGCGCGCCGACCTCGCACCGATGGCGGGTGCCGGTCGGCTGCTGGTCGGCACCGACCCGGCCGTGGTCGCGGGCGCCGACTGGGCGTTCTCGGCGACCGGGGCCACCGGCCCGGTCGCCGACCTCGAGCTGCTCGCCCCGGACGCGGTCGCGGTCGCGCTCGACGGTGCGCGCACCTGGAGCCGGCCCGCGGGCACCGAGGTGCTGGACGACCACGTGCAGCCGGGCGCCGGGGCACCCGCGGTGCCGCGGCTGGTGGCCGGGCAGCTGGACCGGCCGGCCGGGCGGCTGCTGCTGGACGTGGCGGGCTCCGCTGTGACCGACGTGGCGCTCGCTGCCTGCCTGCCGGGGGTGGCCCGATGACCGCCGCGACGGGCCTGACCCCGGTCGCCCGGCTGACCGTCGCCCTGGCTGTGGCGAGCGCGTACTCGGCGTTCCCGTCCGCGTTCTACCACCTGGTGCAGGAGCAGACCGGCTCCCGCTGGACCACCGCCGTGCTGTTCACCGTGCACGGCGTCGCGCAGGTCGCCGCCATGACCGTGCTGACCCGCGGTCGCCTCGCCGCCCGGGTCACGGCGCTCGGCACCGGGCGGGCGGTCGCCGTGCTGCTGGTGGTGGACGCGCTCGGCGCCGCGGTCCTGGTGGCGGCACCGGCCCCCGGCGGGGCGGCGGTGCTGCTGGCCGGGCGGGTGCTGACCGGGCTCGCGCTCGGCGGGCTCACCCCGCTGGTCACGGCCGGTCTGGCCGGGCACCCGCGCGGCACCGAGCTCGCGACGGTGGCGATCCTCGGCGCGGTCGGGGTCGGCTCGCTGCTGGCCGGTCTGCTCGCCGGTGCCGGGTGGTCGCGGGCCGGGGTGCTGGCGGTGGGCCTGGTGGCGCTGCCGGCGGCGGCCTGGCTGGTGCGCGGGGTGCGCGGCGCCGTCGTACCGGCGCCGGCCGACCGCCTGCCGCTGCCCGACCTCCGCCCGGCCCCGTCCCGTCGGCTCGCCTCCTGGGTGCTGCTCGCCTTCGCCTGCAACGGCGTGCTCGGCCTGTTCTGCTCCACCCTGCCCGGCGTGGTCGCGGCGCTGGCTCAGGGTGCGTCCCTGGTCGCCGGGGCCACCACCGGTCTGGTGATGATCAGCGCGGGCGTCGCCCGGCTGGTGCTCGGCCGGCTGCCCGCCCGGCCCGTGCGGATGCTCGCGGTCGCGGCAGCCGCCGGCGGCACCGTCGTCGAGGCACTGGCGCTGTCCGCCGACCACCTGGCCGGCGCACTGGTCGGTGCCGCCCTGCTCGGTGCGGCCGCCGGGATCGGCTTCGACACCGCGCTGCGGCTGGCCGGCCCGCACGGCGTGCCCGCCCTCGCCCGGGTGCAGCGCGGCGGCCAGCTCGGCCTGGTGCTGCCCGTGCTCGCCTACCCGGTGGTGGCCCGATGAGCCACAGCCCCGACCGGCAGCCCGTGCTGCTGGTGCCGCCCCGCCCCCCGACGTCGCCTCGGTGGCCCGCGCCGACCCGGTAGCGCGCCTCCCGACCGACCGACCCGACCGCGAGGAGTAGCGGACATGCGAGTGAGCTTCGACATCGGTGGCACGTTCACCGATCTGGTGCTGCTGGACGAGGAGTCCGGCCGCGCCTGGCTGGGCAAGTGCCTGACCACCTACGACGACTTCAGCCGGGCGATCGAGCAGGGCATCCGCCAGGTGCTCGACGCCGCCGGCACCGACCCCGGCGCCGTGACCGACTCGGTGGTCGGCGCGACCACCCTGGTCACCAACGCCCTGATCGAGCGGCGCGGCGCCGACACCGCGCTGATCACCACCCGCGGCTTCGGGGACACCCTGGAGATCGGCCGGGAGTGGCGGTACGACCTGTACGACACCCGGCTGCAGCTGCCGGAGCCGCTGGTGCCGGTGGCGCAGCGGTTCGAGGTGACCGAGCGGCTGTACGCCGACGGCTCGGTGGCCACCCCGCTGGACCTGGACGAGGTCGCGCTGATCGCCGACCGGCTGGCCGAGCTGGGCGTGCAGTCGGTGGCGGTCTGCCTGCTGCACTCCTACGCCAGCACCGCGCACGAGGAGGCGATCGGCAAGGTCCTGGCCGACCGGCTGCCCGACGTGCCGGTCACGCTGTCCGGTCACCTGGTGCCGGTGATCCGGGAGTACGAGCGCACCGTGACCACGCTGGCCAACGCCTACGTGCGCCCGGTCGCCGGCGAGCACTTCGCCGACATCGAGCGGGCCGTCGGCCGGCTCGGCATCGCCCAGCCGCTGGTGCTGATGCAGTCCAACGGTGGCGTGATCTCCACCCCGACCGCGCGTGAGCACCCGCTGCGGCTGCTGGAGTCCGGCCCCGCGGCCGGGGCGATCGGCGCCGCCGCGGTCGGCCGCCGGCTCGGGCTGGACCGGCTGATCGCGTTCGACATGGGCGGCACCACCGCCAAGGTCGCGCTGATCGAGGACGGCCGCCCGACCGTGCGCGCCGGCTTCGAGGTCGGCCGGGTGCACCGGCTCAAGGCCGGGTCCGGGCTGCCGGTGACCATGCCGGTGGTGGACATGCTGGAGATCGGCGCCGGTGGTGGCTCGATCGCCGCGCTGGACGACCTCGGGCTGCTCAAGGTCGGCCCGCACTCCGCGGGCTCCCGGCCCGGTCCGGCCGGCTACGGCCTGGGCGGCGACCGGCCCACCGTGACGGACGCGGACATCGTGCTCGGCTACCTGGACCCGGACTACTTCCTCGGCGGGCGGATGTCCCTGGACGTCGAGGCGTCCCGCCGGTCGATGGTCGAGCACCTGGGCGCGGCGTTCGACGGCGACCCGGTGGCGGCCGCCGCGGGCGTGGTGCGCGTGGTGGACGAGCACATGGCGCTGGCCATGCAGGTGCACGCCACCGAGCGCGGCCACGACCCGCGCACCTTCACCATGCTGGCGTTCGGCGGCGCCGCCCCGGTGCACGCCGCCCGGGTGGCCCGCACGCTCGGGCTGCGCGAGGTGGTGATCCCCTCCGCGGCCGGGGTGCTGTCCGCCACCGGTCTGCTGGTCGCCCCGCCGATGGTCGAGGTGTCCCGCACGCACCTGATCGAGCTGGCCGGCTGGCAGCCCGCGGAGGTCGCGGACCTGTACGCCGGTCTGGTGGACCAGGCCGCGGCCGAGCTGGCCCAGCCGGTGGACCGGGTGGAGCGGTTCGTGGACATGCGGTTCGTCGGCCAGGGCTTCGAGATCGAGGTGCCGGTGGGTGAGCAGGACGGCCCGGCCGAGTACCTCGCCGCCTTCGCCGGCGAGTATGAGCGGGTCTACGGCACCAGGCCGGACTACGACCGCGCCGAGGTGGTCACCTGGCGGGTCCGGGTGTACGGCGCGTTCGTCCAGCCCGAGCTGGTGCGCACGGTGCCACCGGCCTCCGGCGGGCCGGCACCCGCCCGGCAGCGCGCCGTGTGGTTCCCCGAGACCGGCACCGTGGACGCCCCGGTGCTGCGGATGCTGGAGCAGGAGCCGGGCTTCTCGGTCACCGGCCCGGCCGTGCTGCAGCTGCCGGAGTCCACCGCGGTGATCGGCCCGCTGGACGTCGCCACGGTGGACGACGACGGCAACCTGCACATCCGGATCGCGCTGCCCGAGGTGGCCACGCCGCTGGTGGAGGTGGGCGCATGAGCCTGGACCGAGCCCGTGCCTGGCTGACCGGCCTGGGGCTGCCCGGTGGCGACCCCGCCGAGCCCGCCACCTCGACCGCCCGGTTCGCGGACGGCGGGATGTACAAGTGGGAGGTCGCCGGTGCGCTGGACGCACCGAGCACCGCCCGGCTGCACGCGATCCTGGCCGAGGGCGGTGTCCGGCTGCACCAGGTGACCAACACCGTCGGCACCATGCGCTACCTGGACCGCGAGATCACCGAGCTGGTGGCCGTCGCTCGGGATCTGGGCGTCCAGCTCCGGATGGCGGTCGGCCCGCGCGGCCTGTTCGACGTCGGCGGGCAGAAGCTCGCCGCCGGGACGGTCGCCGCGGCGAGCGCCTACCGGCTGCGCGGCGCGGACCACCTGGCGCAGGGCCTGGACGACGTCGCGCACGCCGTGGACCTCGGTGTGCGGGGCTTCCTGGTGTTCGACGAGGGGCTGCTGCTGGTGCTGCACCGGCTGCGCGCCGCCGGCGAGCTGCCGGCCGGGCTGCGGCTGAAGGCCTCGTCCAACATGGGGGCCGCCAACCCGGCGCACGCCCTGCTGCTGGAGCAGGCCGGCGCCGACTCGGTGAACCTGCAACGGGACCTGGACGTGCGGATGGTGGCCGCCGTGCGCGCCGCCACCTCGGCCGCGCTGGACCTGCACACCGACAACCCCCGGTCCACCGGCGGCTTCGTGCGCGGCTACGAGGTGCCCGAGCTGGTGCGCGTCGGCGCGCCGGTCTACCTCAAGTCCGGGAACGCCGCCCAGGACTTCGCCGACACCGCGCCGACGGAGCGCGAGCTGGCGGCGATCGCCCACCAGATCCTCCTCGACGACCAGCTGCTGCGGCGGCTGGCGCCCGAGGCGGTCCCGTCCGACCAGTCCGAGTTCTGAGAAGGAGCATCCCCATGACGACCTGGGACGCCGCATCGCTGCAGATCGTGTGGCAGCGGCTCATCTCCGTCGCGGACGAGATGGCGGCCGTGCTGCTGCGCACCGCCTTCTCCTCCGTGGTCCGCGAGTCCAACGACCTGGCCTGCGCGGTGCTCACCGCCGACGGCACCCTGCTCGTGGAGTACGGGCGCTCCGTGCCGGTGTTCACCGGTACCGTGGCCGGCACCGCGACCGCGATGGTCGCCGAGCTCGGCAAGCAGAACCTGCGGCCGGGCGACGTGATCGCCACCAACGACCCGTGGTTCGGCAACACCCACCTGCCGGACCTGACCGCCGTCACCCCGGTGTTCCGGGACGGCGAGATCGTCGCGTACGTGGCGAGCATCTGCCACCTGTCCGACATCGGCGGCACCTCCGAGGGCGCGTTCGCCCAGGACGTGTACGAGGAGGGCTTCTGCCTGCCGCCGGTCAAGCTGGTGGACGCCGGCGCACCGAACGAGCTGGTGCGCCGGATCCTGGCCCGCAACGTCCGGGTGCCCGCGCAGGTGCTCGGCGACGTGGACGCCCTGATCGCCGCGAACGCGCTGGGGGAGCGCCGGTTGCAGGCCATGCTGGACGCCGATCCCGACCTCGACCTGGCCGAGGCGGCCGAGCACATCTGCGGCGCCACCGAGCGGGCGGTGCGGCGCTCGATCGCCGCGATCCCGGACGGCCGCTACACCGCCTCGATCGACCTGGACGGCTTCGAGGAGCCCAAGACCATCCACGTCACCCTGGACGTGCTGGGCGAGGAGCTGACGGTGGACTACGCCGGCACCTCGGCGCAGTCCCGGTACGGCATCAACTCCGCCTCGCCGACCTACGGCTACACCCGGTACGGGCTGGCCTGCCTGCTCGCCCCGGACGTGCCGAACAACCAGGGGGCGCTGCGCCCGATCACCATCCGGGTGCCCGAGGGCTCGCTGCTCAATCCCAGCAGGACCGCCGCGGTGTCGGCGAACTTCCCGGCGCACGCCATCCCGTCGGTGCTGTCCCGGGCGCTGCTCGGTCCGCTGCCCGACCGGGTGTCCGCGGCGGCCGGCACCCCGTTCTGGGTGGTCGGCATCCGCGGCGAGCGCACCGACGGGCCGTTCGCCTCGCTGCTCTGCTTCAACGGTGGCCAGGGTGCCACCGCGGGGCAGGACGGCCACGCCACCCTGTCCACCCCGTCCAACGTGTCGAACACCCCGGTCGAGGTGGTCGAGCACCAGGCGCCCGTGCTGGTCGAGACCAAGCGGATCGTCCGCGGCTCCGGCGGCTCGGGACGGTGGCGCGGCGGCGAGGGGCAGGAGGTCGTGCTGCGCTCCGTGCACGACCGGCCGCTGGACATCATCTTCCTCACCGAGCGGATCGAGCACGCCGCCCCCGGCCTGGCCGGCGGGCTGGACGGAGCCACCGGCCTGCTGCGGGTGGACGACGTCGACGTGACCGAGCCGAAGGGCCGCACCGAGCTCGCCCCCGGCTCACGGATCCTGCTGCGCACCCCCGGTGGCGGCGGCTACGGCGCAGCCTGACCGAGCGCCCGACCCACGACCCCTGAACGAAAGGACCATCATGAGCACCACCACCACGGTCGGCTGGGCCACCCCCGGCACCACCGTCCTCGAGCCGAAGGGCCGCCTGGCGCTCAAGCTGCGCCGTGGCCAGCGCGTCACCGTCACCGACCTGGAGGGGCAGCAGGTGATGGACTTCATCGCCTCGATGGTCGACGAGCCGGACGAGCGGCTGTCCGCGATGTTCACCCGGGTCTCCTCGGGGATGTGGGACCTCAAGGAGGGCTACACGATCTTCTCCGACCGGTGCCGCCCGATGTTCCGCGTGGTGCACGACGACAACGGCACGCACAACATGACCGGCGGCTACTGCACCAAGTTCTCGAACTCGATCCGGTACGGGGTCGAGGAGACCTGGGGCTGCCTGGACAACCTGGCCGGCGACTGGGCCGAGCTCGGGCTGGACGTCACGGCGATCAACCCGGACCAGTGCATCTCGCTGTTCATGAACATCGTGCACCACCCGGACGGCCGGATGGAGATCGTCGAGCCGACCACGAAGCCGGGGGACACGATCACCCTCGAGGCGCAGGCCGACGTCTACCTCGGGTTCTCCAACTGCCCCGAGGAGCACAACCCGTGCAATGCCTACCACGTCACCCCGATGGCCGTGACGGTGGAGTGAGGCGGTGCGCCGCCCGGCCGGTGGTCGGGCGGCGCGGCCGGTCCGGCCGGACCGGGTTCAGGTGGCCAGCGAGACGGCCAGCCCGTCCAGGGTCACCTGCACCACGGACCGGTAGTACTCGGCCCGCTCACGATCGGCGACGTCCCCGCCCTCGGCGTACGGCGTCATCAGGGCCTCGGAGAGCAGCGTCGCCCCGGGGCTGCCGGCGGTCGCCTGCGCGAACTCGGCCATCATCGTGGCGTGGTCGCGCGGTCCGTCGTCCTCGTGCTCCAGGCGCTGGTCGCCGATCGTGATGGTCAGCATCGCGTTGTTCAGCAGCATCGCGTAGGCCACGGCGGTGCGGTCGCCGAACCCGCCGGCCTGCAGCACGGCGATGCCGGTGTCCATGATCGGCACCACCGACGGGAACGCCGGGCCGTGCATCATCAGCCACTGCGCGACCCCGGGGTACGGCGAGACCACCGGGTACATCGCGATCAGCAGCGTGCGGAACCAGTCCTGCCAGGGCAGCGTGGCCGGCGGGACGACCACGGCCGCCAGCACCCGTTCCACCACGTGCCGCGCGAGCAGGTCCTTGCCGCCGACGTGGTGGTAGATCACCGACGGCGCGACGTCCAGCCGCCGGGCGAGGTCCCGGATGGACCAGCCGGTCAGGTGACGCTCGCGGGTCAGGTCCAGCGCGGTGTCGATGATGCGCCCCGGGGTCAGACCGATGTGGAACGGCGACGAGCCGGCGGGCACGGCGTGCTCCTTCCTGGTCTGGTCCGGCCTGGTCGGCCGGGGTGCGGGGGTGTGCTGCGCCCAGTCTGCGGCAACTCGTGGCCGGCTGTCGTTGAGGTAAGCCTCTCCTTACCACTAGGCTCCGATTTCGAATAGAACACTGTTCAAGGTAGGGTTGCGAACCGTTCTCAACAAGACGGCTCCCGTCAGGACCGTGCGCGCCCCGGCCGCTCTGGAAGGACCCGCGTGACCAGCACCCCCGCCGACCCGGCCGCCCCCGTGGGTGGACCCGGTCCGGACCCCGCAGCCGTACCGACCGCACCGCCGGCAGGTGGCGGCGAGGGCTTCTTCGCCCCGGTGCGCGGCAGCCTGGCCGCGATCATCGGCCTCGCCCTGCTCGGCGCCGTGTCCGGCGTGGTGCCGTTCGTCGCGATCGTCGAGCTGGCCCGCGCGCTGCTGCCGGCGCTGGACGGCGCGACGATCGACGCGGCCCGGGTCCGGCTGGTGGTGCTGGTCGCCGTGGTCGCGCTGCTGGTCAGCCTGGGCTCGGCGTTCGCCTCCGGGATGGTCGCGCACCTCGCGGACGCCGAGCTGCAGCTCACGCTGCGCCGCCGGATCGTCCAGCACCTGCAACGACTGCCGCTCGGCTGGTTCGACGCCCGCAGCTCGGGCACGGTGCGCAAGCTGGTCGAGAACGACGTGACCGCGCTGCACCAGATGGTCGCGCACGCGATCCAGGACGTCGTCACCGCGATCGCCGTGCCGCTGGTCAGCATCGCCTACCTGGCGTCCGTGCAGTGGCAGCTCGCGGTGGCGGCGGTGCTGCCGCTGGTGGCCGCGGTGGGGCTCTACGGCGCGATGATGCGCGGCGGCACCGAGAAGTACCAGCAGTACGACGCCGCCACCGAGCGGCTGTCCGGCGCGACCGTCGAGTTCGTGCACGGGATCGCGGTCGTCAAGCGGTTCGGCCAGGTCGGTCGCAGCCACCGGCGGTACCGCGAGCAGACCGACGAGTACGTCGACTTCGTCGGGCGCTGGACCCGGGAGTCGGCGGGCCTGCAGTCCGTGATCGAGGTGGTGACCTCGCCGGTGGTGGTGCTGGTGTACCTGCTCGCCGTCGGCACCTGGCTGGTCTCCACCGGTGCCGCGCAGGCCATCGACGTGCTGCCCGGCGTGCTGCTCGGGCTCGGGCTGACCGGACCGCTGCTCAAGCTCGGCTCCTCGGCGCAGTTCCTGCGCAACGCCACCAAGGCCCGTGAGCACCTGCTGGAGTTCTTCGCGCTGCCGCCGGTGGAGCAGCTCGACCCGCCGCGCACCCCGCAGGACGGCACCGTGGCGGTGCAGGACGTGTCGTTCAGCTATGACGGGCAGCACCGGGTGCTGCAGGACATCACCGCCACCTGCGCCCCGGGTACCGTCACCGCGCTGGTCGGCGCCTCGGGCTCCGGCAAGTCCACCCTGGCCACGCTGGTGCCCCGGTTCTACGACCCGGCCGCCGGCCGGGTCGAGATCGGCGGCGCCGACGTGCGGCACGTGCCGGCCGACCGGCTGTACCGCGAGGTCGGGTTCGTGCTGCAGGACGTCCAGCTGCTCCGGACCAGCCTGCGGGACAACCTCCGGCTCACCCGTCCCGCCGCGACCGACGCCGAGATCGTGGCTGCCGCCCGCGCCGCGCAGATCCACGACCGGATCCTGCGGTTCGACCGGGGCTACGACTCCGTGGTCGGCCAGGACGCGCACCTGTCCGGTGGCGAGGCGCAGCGGGTCGCGATCGCGCGGGCGCTGCTCGCCGACGCACCCGTCCTGGTGCTGGACGAGGCGACCGCGTTCGCCGACCCGGACTCCGAGGCCGCGATCCAGGACGCGCTGAGCGCGCTGGCCGCCGACCGCACCGTGCTGGTGATCGCGCACCGGCTGCACACCGTCGTCGGCGTCGACCAGATCCTGGTGCTGGACGGCGGGCGGGTGGTCGAGCGCGGCCGGCACGCCGAGCTGGTCGCCGCGGGCGGTCGCTACGCGCGGATGTGGGCCGACTACCAGGCCAACCACGCCCGCACCCTGCCGGAAGGAGCGTCGGCGTGATCCGCCGCCTGCTGCACCACTCGTCCCCGACGGCCCGCCGCCTGCTGGTCGCCGAGCTCGTCCTGATCGTGGCGACCGCCGTGCTGCAGGGCATCGCCTTCGTGCTGCTGGTGCCGCTGCTGCGGGCGCTGTTCCAGGACGACCTGGCGACCGTGCGGACCTGGCTGGCCGTGCTGGCCGGCGTCGGGGTCGTCTACGCGGTGACGTTCTGGTTCGCCAGCCAGCTCGGGATGCGAGCCAGCACCGCCGTGCTGCACTCCCTGCTGGACCGGCTGGGCGACCGGCTGGTCCAGCTGCCGATCGCCTGGTTCGACCGGGACCGGTCCGGCCTGGTCGCCGACATCGCCACCCGGGGCGCGATGTTCGTCGCCACCACCCCGTACTCGATCGTGCGGCTGATCATCACCGGCTTCGTCACCCCGGCCACCGTGCTGGTCGGCATGCTGGTGATCGACTGGCGGCTGGCGCTGGCCATGGCGGTCACGGTGCCGGTGATGTGGTTGGTCTACCGCCGGCTGCGCGACGGCATGCAGCGGGACGACACGGCGCACGAGGACGCGGTCGCCGACACCTCGAACCGGGTGATCGAGCTCGCCCGGGTGCAGCCGACGCTGCGCACCGCCGCCGACCGGTCCGTCTCCGACCGGCTGGTCGCGGACGCTCTGGAGCACCAGCACCGGGCCTATCGCGGGCTGCTGCTCACCGGCGGTGCCGGCATCGCGACCTTCTCCGGCGTGGTGCAGCTCGCGCTCACCGTGGTGATCGTGCTCGGCGCGTACCTGGCCGTCGGCGGGTCGCTCGACCCGGCCACCCTGATCGCGCTGCTGGTGCTCAGCGTCCGGTTCACCGAGCCGATCGCGAGCTCCGGCGCGCTCGGCGGCGGGGTCGCGGTGGCCACCACCACGCTGAACCACCTCGACGAGCTCGCGGCGGCCGAGGCGCTGCCCGAGCCGGCCGTGCCCGCCGAGCCGGCCGACTGGGGCGTCCGGTTCGACGACGTCACGTTCGGCTACGGCGGCGACCCGGTGCTGCGGTCGGTCTCGTTCACCGCGCCGGCCGGGCGGATGACCGCCGTGGTCGGGCCGTCCGGATCCGGCAAGACCACCCTGACCCGGCTGATCGCCCGGTTCTACGACCCGGAGCACGGCACCGTCTCGCTCGGCGGCGTCCCGCTGCCCGAGCTCGGCTCCGCGGTGGTCGAGGCCGCCGTCGCCCCGGTGTTCCAGGACGTCTACCTGTTCGACGACTCGATCCTGGCGAACGTCTGGATCGGCAGCCCCGACCTCGGCCGGGACGAGGTGATCGCCGCCGCCACCCGGGCCCGGGTGGACGAGATCGCCGCGCGGCTGCCCGGCGGCTGGGACGCCCGGGTGGGGGAGGCCGGCTCCAACCTCTCCGGGGGCGAGCGTCAGCGGGTGTCGATCGCCCGGGCGCTGCTGAAGGACGCCCCGGTGGTGCTGCTGGACGAGGCCACCGCCGCGCTCGACATCGGCAACGAGATCGCGATCGGGGCGGCCGTGGACGCGATCCGGTCCGACCGCACCGTGGTCGTGGTCGCGCACCGGCTGCAGACCATCATGACCGCCGACCAGATCGTGATGCTCGACGGTCACGGCGGGATCGAGGAGGTCGGCACGCACGCCGAGCTGCTCGCCGCGGGCGGCTCCTACGCCCGCTACTGGGCCGAGCGCACCCGTGCGGCCGGCTGGCAGATCGCCGACCGGCACCGCTGACCGGCACCCCCGCCCCCCTCCAGCCCTCCCACTCCCATCCCTGCTCCGGAAGGACCCTGCCATGAGCGACGACACCCTCGCCGCACGCACCTCCACCTCGGCCGGCACCGCACCGGCCGGCACCGCCCCCGACGGTCCTGCGCCGCGGACCGGCCCGGGCCGGTCCGGCCTGCGGCTGAGCGCCCGCGACCTGATGAACGTCGCGATCTTCGCGGTGATCTACTTCGTGGTCGTCTACGCGGTCGCGATGCTCGGTGTGATCAGCCCGCTGGTCATGCTGCTCACGCTGCCGCTGGCGATCGTGGTCGCCGGCATCCCGTACCTGCTGTTCCTGACCCGGGTGAAGCACCCCGGCGTCGTGACGCTGTTCGGCGTGGTGGTCGGTCTGCTCTACCTGGTGATGGGCCAGCCGTGGATCAGCACGCTGCTGACCGTCGTCGTCTCGGTGCTCGCGGACCTCGTCCTGCGGGCCGGCCGCTACCGGTCGCGCTGGGCCGCGATCTGGGCGTACACCGTGTTCTCGATCTGGTTCGCCGGCCCGCTGCTCCCGCTGCTGATGAACCGGGCCGAGTACCTGGCCTCGCCCGGCATGGCAGCGATGGGCCAGGACTACGTCGACTCGTTCGACCAGGTGTTCACGGTCGGCGCGCTGTGGGCCTACAACGGCGCGACGGTGGTCTGCGGCGTGCTGGGCGGCCTGCTCGGCACCCTGCTGCTGAAGAAGCACTTCACCCGCGCCGGTCTGGCCTGATGGCGCGCACCCGGCCGGTCGGCCTGGACCCCCGGACCGCGCTCGTGCTGCTCCTGCTGGTCGGTGCGACCGTCTCCGGCACCGGTGGGCTGCGCTACGTGCCCGCCGCGCTGCTGCTGGCGACCGTGCTCGCCCTCGGGGAGCGCGCGTGGCGGCGGGCGCTCACGCTGCCGCTGACCGCGGTGGTGCTCTGGGCGGCCGGCTGGGTGCTGCCGCTGTGGTGGACCAACCCGCTCACGGCGATCCTCTCGCTGGTCTGCACCTACCTGATCCGGTTCGTCGCGGTGATCGGGATCGGCGCGCACCTGGTCGCCACCACCTCGCCGACCCGGCTGAGCGCCGCCCTGCGTGCCTGGCGGGTGCCCCGGTCGCTGTCCGTCACCCCCGCGGTGATGCTCCGGTTCTTCCCGCTGGTGGCCGGGGAGGCCCGCGCCGTGCTGGACGCCATGCGGCTGCGCGGGCTGGCCGGGCCCGGCGGCGTGCTCCGTCAGCCGGTGCTCAGCCTGGAACGGTTCATCGTGCCGATGATCGCCGCCAGCCTGCGGGCCAGCGAGGACCTGTCGGCCTCCGCGATCCTGCGCGGCCTCGGCTCCCGCCGCACGCCCAGCACGGTCCAGCCGCCCCGGTTCGGCACCGCCGACCTGGCCGCCATGCTGCTCGTGCTCGCCCTGGCGGTCGCCGCCGTCCGGCTCCCGGCGCCGCTGGCATGATCCGCGTCGACCACGTCACCTGGACCTACCCGCACGCCGACGTGCCCAGCCTGCGCGACCTCGACCTGACCATCGCCGCCGGTGAGTTGGTCGTGCTGTGCGGGTCCAGCGGCTCCGGCAAGTCCACCGCGCTGCGCCTGATCAACGGTCTGGTGCCGCAGTTCCACGAGGACGGCGTCCTCACCGGCACGGTCACGGTGGACGGCCTGGTCACCACCGGCGTCGAGCTGGACGAGATCGGCCTGCGCACCGGCACCGTGCTCCAGCACCCGCGACGGCAGTTCTTCACCGGCACCGCCCGGGAGGAGATCGCGTTCGCGATGGAGAACTTCGGCTTCCCGGTCGAGCGGATCCGCGAGCGGGTCGCCGCGGGCCTGGCCGGGATCGCCGCCGGCGTGCCCGAGGGGGTCGGCCTGCACCAGCTCTCCGGCGGCCAGCAGCAGCAGGTCGCCATCGCCGCCTGCGCCGCGCACCGACCGGCTGTCGTGCTGCTGGACGAGCCCAGCTCCAACCTGTCCGCCGACGCCGTGCACCGGCTCACGGTGGTGCTCGGCGACCTGCGCCGCCAGGGCGTCACCGTCGTGGTGGCCGAGCACCGGCTGCGCTACCTGCAGGACCTCGCGGACCGGATCGTGGTGATGCGGGACGGACGGGTTGACGCCGAGTGGAGCGCCGCCGACTTCCGTGCGGTGCCCGACGTCGAGCTGGCGCACGAGGGGCTGCGCGGCGACGTGCGCGCCGCGGTGCTGCCCGAGCTGCCCGCCGCCGGTCGCAGCGTCCAGCACCCTGTGCCCGCCACCGACGTGCCCGCCGGCGCGCTCCAGCTGACCGACCTCCGGTGCCGGCTCGGCGGCCACGACGTGCTCGACCTGCACCGGGTGTCGTTCCCCGCCGGCGAGGTCACCGCGGTCCGCGGCATGAACGGCGCCGGCAAGTCCACCCTCGCCCGGGTCGTCACCGGCCTGCAGCGCGCCGGCGGCACCGTCACGCTGGACGGCCGGGTGCTGCGGCGCCGGGCCCGGCAGCGGGCCGGTGCGGTGGTGATGCAGGACGTGCAGCGGCAGCTGTTCACGGACAGCGTCGCCGCCGAGCTGGAGCTGGCCGCCGCCGACGGGAGAGCGCCGTCCGCGCCGTCGCCGGAGCCCGCGTCGTCCGGGCCTGCGTCGTCCGAGTCTGCCGGGGCGGGGCCGACCGGCGCCCGCTCCGCCGCCACGCGGGCGCTGGCCGCGCTGGACCTCACGCACCTCGCCGACCGGCACCCGCTGTCGCTGTCCGGCGGTCAGCAGCAGCGCCTGGTCGTGGCCGCCGTCCGCCTCGCCGGCCGCCGGGTGGTGGTGTTCGACGAGCCGAGCTCCGGCGTCGACCGGCGGCATCTGGAGTCCATCTCGGACCAGATCCGCGAGGTCGCGGCGACCGGGGCGGTCGTCCTGCTGATCAGCCACGACGAGGACCTGGTCGCGCGGGCCGCGGACCGGCAGCTCACGCTGCGGGCGCTGCGGGGGCCGGTGGTCCGGTCCGTGGGTGGTGGTCCGAGCGCCGAGCGTCCGACGGCGACGGCGGCACAGGTGCCGGTGCCGAGGTGACGGCGTCCGGCACGGCGGCGTCCGGCGGCTGCGGGCCGTGCGGCTGCCGCCCGGAGTCAGCCCCGCGGCGGCCCGGAAGCCCCGCTGCCGAGCCAGGACCCGCGCGCGGCCCCGATCAGCAGCCGGAGCTGGTCGGTCAGGTCGTAGTCCGCGGACAGCTCCGCCCAGCGGGGCAGCAGCGCCCGGATCACCGGTGCGTCCGGCAGCCGTTCGGTGTCGATGGTCTCGTACCACCGGCCGGTACCGGACTCGGCCGCGGCGGCGGACCGCTGGGCCAGCACCAGGTCGCCGGAGAGCAGGAACCAGACGGACCGCCACAGCGCCAGCGCCTGGGCCGGCCCGGCGCCCGCGTCGTAGGCGGCGGCGACGAACCGGTCCGCCCCGACCAGCGCCGGGGCGCCGACGTGCGTGGCCTCCTGCAGGATCGAGACCACCCAGGGCAGGCCGGCCAGCACCCGGTGGATCTCGACGGCGATGGCGAGCATCCGCTCGGTCGCCTCGCCGGTCGGCTCCTGCCAGCGGAGCTCGCCGGCGATCTCGTCCAGCACGGCGTTCAGCAGCTCGGACCGGCCGGACACGTAGTGGTAGAGCGTCATCGGCCGGGAGTCCAGGGCGGCGGCGAGCCGGCGCATGCTCAGCGCGTCGGCGCCCTCGGCCTCGACGATCCGCCGGGCCGCGCGCACCACGGCCTCGCGGGTCAGCCCGGTGCGACCGCGTGGTGCGGCCGGGGCGGCCGGGGCGGGGGCATGGGCGGCGGTGGCAGACGTGGCAGCGGCGTGCGGGTCGGGGCGGGTCGGTCCGGGCATGGGCACCTCGGGGGCGGGGCGGGGGTGACGCGCCCCACTGTACCGGCAGTCGTACGCGTACGAATCGTACGCGTACGATAACCGCGACGCACCGCTCGGCGCGTCCGTTCCGCGAGAGGAATCCCATGTCGACCCGTCGCACACCGGCCCGGCCGGCCGTGCTGCTCACCGCCGTCTTCGCCACCCAGTTCCTGGTGTCGATGGACATGGCGCTGCTCAACATCGCCCTGCCGGAGATCAGCCTGGCGCTGGACTTCCCCGACACGCTGCTGCCGTGGGTGGTCAACGCCTACCTGCTGACCTTCGCCGGCTTCATGCTGCTCGGCGGGCGGATCGGCGACCTGTGGGGCCGTCGGGTCGTGCTCACCGCCGGCCTGATCGGCTTCGGCCTGTTCAGCCTGTGGGGCGGCTTCGCCCAGACCCCGACCACCCTGGTCCTCGCCCGCGCCGGCCAGGGCATCAGCGGCGCGCTGCTGTCGCCCGCCGTGCTCGCGCTCGCCGCCACCGGCCTGCCCGACGACCGGCTGCGCAGCCGGGCGCTCGGTCTGTGGGGCGCCGCCGGTGCGGCGGGCGGCGCGCTCGGCGTGGTGCTGTCCGGCATCCTCACCGAGCACCTGGGCTGGCGGTCCGTGCTGTTCGTCAACCTGCCGATCGTGCTGGTCTGCCTGGTCGCCGTCCGCCTCGGCGTCCCGGGCAGCCGCACCGAGGGCGCCGCGGGGCGGCTGGACGTCGCCGGGGCCCTGCTGGTCACCACCGGCGTGGGTGCGCTGGCCGCCGCGGTCGGGTTCGCCGGGACCGACGGCTGGGGCTCTCGGCCCGCGCTGGTGGGCTTCGCCGCGGCCGTCGTGCTGCTGGCCGCCTTCGTCCTGGTCGAGGCGCGCTCCCCGCACCCGCTGATGCCGCTCGGCCTGCTGCGGGCGCGCAGCATCGTCGGGGCGAACGTGTTCGGCTTCCTGCTCGCCGCCGGACAGCTCGCCAGCTTCTACTTCGCCTCGCTCTACGTGCAGCAGGTCTGGGGCGTGCGCCCCGGGGCCGCGGGTGCGATGTTCCTGCCGTTCTCCGTGCTCGTCGTCGTCGGCATCCAGCTCGCCGGCCGGTGCACCGCCCGGTGGGGCGCCCGGATCACCCTCGCCGTGTTCGGCACGGTCGGCGCCGCCTCGCTCGGATGGTTCTCCCTGATGACGCCGGACGGCACCTTCCTCACCGAGGTGCTCGGCCCGTCCGTGCTCGGCGGCATCGGTATCGGCGGTGCGATGCTCCTGGTCGGCAAGGTCGGTACCGCCGGCGTCGCGACGCAGGACGCCGGCGCGGCCTCCGGAGTGCTGAACAGCTCGCGCCAGCTCGGCGGCACCATCGGCCTCGCGGTCCTGGTCACGATCGCCGCCCAGGTCACCACCGAGCACGGGGGCAGCACCGCCGAGGCGCTGGGGGCGGGGTACACCGCGGGCTTCGCCGTCGCGGCCGGTCTGCTGCTCCTCGGGGTGGTCGCGGTGCTGGCGATCGTGCCGCGCACGGTGGCGACCGCCTCGACCCCGGCCTGACCGCTCGACCCCGGCCTGACCGCCCGCCCCGGCCCGACCCTCGGCCCGACCTGCCGTCGCGAGGGTGGGCCGGGGCCCGTCCGGGGCGCGATCGGCCGCGTCCGGCTGCTTGCCGTCCCCGGTGCCGGGTGTTAGCGTCTCGCCTGGCTTGTCACTGCAGCTGCAGGCAACACCACCGCCGGGGCCAAAGAGGGCCTCGGTAGAGCAGGTCTGCAACGGGGTGAACAGCGTGAAGGTGCGGCGCATCCTCAACAACAACGTCGTGGCCGCGGTGGATGCCGCCGGTCGCGAGGTGATCGTGGTCGGGAAGGCCATCGGCTTCGCGGGCAAGCCCGGCGACACGATCGACGAGAAGCGCGTGGAGTCGGTCTTCCGGATCCGCGACGATGCCGCCGGCAACCACCTCTCCTCCATCGTGGGCACGATCCCGCCGGAGATCCTCCAGGTCACGGCGGACATCGTGACGGTCGCTCGTCGGTCGCTCGGCCGCGAGTTCGGGGACGGCATCTTCGCGTCCCTGGCCGACCACCTCGTCTACGCCGTGCAACGGGTGCGGGAGGGGATCTCCCTCGCGAACCCGCTGGCCGTCGAGGTGCGGACGATCCACCGCGAGGAGTACCTCTTCGCCCGGTCCGCCGTGATGATCCTGAACAAGCAGCTCGGGGTGACCTTCACCGACGACGAGGCCGTCAACATCGCGTTGCACTTCGTGAACGCGACCGTCGGCGGCTCGTCCGAGAAGACCGCCCGGATGATGGACTTCATGCGGGACGTCCTCGGCGTCGTGCGTGACGAGCTGGGGATCACGCAGGACGAGGACCGCCACGCCTACCTCCGCTTCGCGACCCACCTGCGCTTCCTCGCGCAGCGCGTGGTCGACGGCGAGGTCGAGGACGGCGGCGACCCGGCGCTGCACGCGTTCCTCCGGGAGCAGCAGCCCCGGGCGTTCGCCTGCGTGGACGCGGTGGCCGCGGTCGTCGAGGAGCGGCACGGACACGTGATGACCCTGCAGGAGCGGACCTATCTGGGCCTGCACCTGTCGAACCTGCTCTGACCCCTCCCACCCGTGCGCCCTGAAGGGGCCGGGACATCCAGGAGCATCGAAGTGACCTACGAGAAGGATGCTGCCGCGATCATCGCGGCGGTCGGCGGCGAGGACAACGTCACGTCGCTCTACCACTGCGTCACCCGGCTGCGGTTCGCGCTCGTCGACCGCTCGCGCGTCGACGAGGACGCGGTCCGCGCCGTGCCCGCGGTCCAGGCGATCAACCAGAGCGGCGAGCAGTTCCAGGTGATCATCGGCAACGACGTGCCGAAGGTGTTCGCGGCCGTCACCGAGGTGCACCCCGGGCTGCGCAGCAAGGTGAACGACCCGAACGCGGCCGACGTGCCGGACGCCGCCGCTCCGGGCGGCACCGGGTTCTCCCTCGCGGGCGTCCGGGACGGCTTCTTCGGCTTCCTGTCGAAGACCTTCCCGCCGCTGCTGCCGGCGATCGCCGGCGCCGGCCTGCTCAAGGGTCTGCTCGCGCTGGTGGTCTGGCTGGGCTGGATGTCCACCGAGACGCAGACCTACCAGCTGCTGTACACGCTCGGCGACGCGTTCTTCTACTTCCTGCCGGTGATGATCGCCGTCTCCGCGGCGCGCACCTTCAAGACCAACGTGTTCGTCGCCGGGGCGCTCGCGGGCGCGCTGGTGTACCCGAGCCTGGTGACGCTGCTCGCGGCCGGTGACACGGTGCGGTTCCTCGGCGTGCCGGTCACCGCGACCACCTACTCCTACACGGTGATCCCGGCGATCCTCGCGGTCTGGGCGCTGTCCTGGGTGGAGCGCGGGCTGAAGAAGGCGCTGCCGTCCTCCCTGCACCTCAGCGTGGTGCCGCTGGTCAGCATGCTCGTCGTCGGCCCGATCACCCTGGTGGTCCTCGGCCCGCTCGGCGCGATCATCGGCGACCAGATCTCCGGCGGCATGAACTGGCTGCTCACGCACGGCGGCGTCTTCTCCGGCATCCTGCTCGGCGCGCTGATGTCCCTGATCATCATGACCGGCATGCACGCGGCCCTGGTGCCGTTCATCCTCGGCAACCTCGCCACGCTGGGCCACGACCCGTTCCTGCCGCTGACCTACGTCCAGGTGTTCTCGGTGGCCGGCGCCCTGTTCGGCGTCGCGATCCGCGCCCGCTCCAAGCAGGTCCGGGCCACCTCGCTGTCCACCGGCTTCACCGCCCTGATGGGTGTCACCGAGCCGGGCCTGTTCGGCCTGCTCGTCCCGATGCGCCGGGTGTTCCTGGCCAGCATGATCGGTGGCGCCGCGGGCGGTGCGATCTCGCTCGGCTTCGGGGCCAAGGCCTACGCCCTGGTGGGCAACAGCGGTCTGCCGGGCCTGCCCGGTCTGGCCGGCGCCTCGTTCGGCTGGTCGATCGCGGCCATCGCGGTCACGTTCGTGGTCTCGCTGGTCGCGGTGCTGCTGCTCGGCTTCGACGAGAGCCCGCTGACCGGCCGCGTCGCGTCGGACGCCGCCGCCACGCCCGCCGCCGCGACGGCGACCGGTGGGCCGGTGGTCGCTGCGCCGATGTCCGGCACCGTGCTCCCGCTCGACCAGGTCTCGGACCCGGCGTTCTCCCGCGGCACGATGGGCAAGGGCGTCGCGATCCTGCCGACCAGCGGCGAGGTCGTCTCCCCCGTGGACGGCGTGGTCATCACGGTGTTCAGCACCAAGCACGTCGTGGGCCTGCGCAGCGACGACGGGGTCGAGGTGCTGGTGCACGTCGGCATCGACACCGTGAACCTCGGCGGCAAGCACTTCACCGCGCACGTCGCGGACGGCGACCGGGTGCGGGTCGGCGACCCGCTGCTCACCGTCGACCTGCCCGCGGTCGCCGCCACGCACGACACCACCACCGTCGTCGTGGTCACCAACCCGACCGCCTTCGCGGGCGTCGAGCCGGTGGCGAGCGGCACCGTGCACGCCGGCGCGCCGCTGCTCGCGGTCGAGACCCTGGAGCAGGCGCTGGAGGCCGTCCGATGACCTTCCCCGAGGGCTTCCTGTGGGGCGTGGCGTTCGCCGCGAACCAGGTCGAGGGCGCGTTCGACGCCGACGGCAAGGGGCTGTCCACCGCCGACGTCGTGCCGTTCCGGGCACCGGGCTCGGCGAGCTACACCGCGCTCGAGGCGCTGATGCGCGTCTCGGACGAGGAGATCGCCGTGAACGCAGCGGTGACCGGCACCGCCGGGTTCCCCAAGCGGTACGGGGTGGACTTCTACCACCGCTACCGCGAGGACATTGACCTGTTCGCCGAGCTCGGCATCCGGGCGCTGCGGCTGTCGATCGCGTGGACCCGGATCTTCCCGCACGGGGACGACGCGGAGCCGAACCAGGCCGGCCTGGACCACTACCGCGACCTGTTCACCCGCCTGCGGGAGCGCGGGATCGAGCCGGTCGTCACGCTGTCGCACTACGAGATGCCGCTCGCGCTGGTCGCGGACGGCCGGGACGGCTGGGCCGACCGCCGGGTGGTCGACCTCTACACCCGCTACGTCGAGACCGTCGTGCGCGAGCTGCACCCGCTGGTGACCTACTGGCTGACCTTCAACGAGATCAACACGACGCTGCTGGAGCCCTACACCGGCGGCGGCGTGGTGGCCCGCGACGGCGAGCACCGCGAGCAGAAGGCGTACCAGGCGCTGCACCACCAGTTCCTGGCCAGCTCGCGCGCCGTCCGGACGATCAAGACCATCGACCCCGGGGCGCAGGTCGGCGCCATGCTGGCCCGGATGCTGCACTACCCGGCCACCAGCGCACCCGGCGACGTGCTCGCGGCGCTGGAGGCGAACGACCTCAACCTGCTGCACACCGACGTCCAGGTGCGCGGCGCCTACCCGACGTTCCTGCGCCGGCTGTGGGCCGAGCACGGCATCGAGGTCGCGATGGAGCCCGGGGACGCCGCCGAGCTGGCCGCGGGCACGGTCGACTTCCTGGCGTTCAGCTACTACATGTCTCTGGTGTCCGCCGCCGACCCCTCGACGTACGGGATCACCGGCGGCAACATCTTCTCCAGCATCCGCAACCCGCACCTGCCCGTCACCGACTGGGGCGTGCACCACGACCCGGTGGGCCTGCGGATCGCGCTGCGCGACATGTGGGACCGGTACCAGGTCCCGCTGTTCGTGGTGGAGAACGGCCTCGGCGCCAAGGACGAGGTCGGCCCGGACGGCCGCGTCGACGACCCCTACCGGATCGAGTACCTGCGCACGCACATCGCGCAGATCGGCGAGGCGATCGAGGACGGCGTCGAGGTGCTCGGCTACACCGCGTGGGGCGGGCTCGACATCATCGCCGCGTCCACCTCGCAGATGTCCAAGCGGTACGGCCTGATCCACGTCGACCAGGACGACCAGGGCGCCGGCACGCTGGCCCGCACGCCCAAGGCGTCGTTCGCCTGGTACCAGGGTGTGATCGCCTCGAACGGCACCGACCTGGGCTGAGCCCGGCACCCGCCCGCCGACCGACGGTCCGGCACGTCGCCGCGACGTGCCGGACCGTCGGTCGTGCGGGTGGCGGGAACGGGCACGCGCGGGGCCGGCGCCCGTGGCCGGGCCTCAGGAGGCGGACCGGCGCTGCTCCACGGTGAGCTCGTGCAGCGCCTCGCGCTGCTCCGGGTCGTCCATCACCAGCCAGACCAGGCCGCAGTTCTGCGGCCCGTCCGCACCGGGGAAGCACAGTGTGCACGGATCTCCCGGGCGGATCGGGCACTTGGGCTCGGGGCGTCCCATCACGACTCCTTCTCGGGGCTGCCTGGGGGAGCGGTCCCGTCGCAGTCGAGGCTACGCTCGGCGCCCGTCCCCGCACGTGCCGACCGGACGTCTCGTGCATCACTCCGGCCGACCACCCCCACCCGCACCCTGATCACCGGCTGGTCGCCGCCCGGCGCCGCCGCGCGACCGCCCGTCAGGCCTCCGCCCTCCCGAGCGCACCCCAGCGCGCGCCGGCGCGCACCTCCGCCGCGACCGCGCACCGCGGGGCACCCGCGTCCGCCCGCCCGAGCCGCGGAGCACCCGCAGACGGCAGCACCCCCGCCACCGCGAGGGTGACGGGGGTGCTGTCAGCGTCGGGAGGTCGCCCGTCCCCGTGGGGACGGGCGCCGCCGATCACACGTCGTAGTAGAGCTCGAACTCGTGCGGGTGCGGGCGCAGCCGGATGGGGTCCACCTCAGCCGTGCGCTTGTACTCGATCCAGTTCTCGATGAACTCCTCGGTGAACACGTCGCCCTCGGTGAGGAAGTCGTGGTCGGCCTCGAGGGCATCCAGCACCGCGCTAAGCGAACCGGGCACCTGGGCGATGGCGGCGGCCTCGTCCGGCGGCAGCTCGTACAGGTCCTTGTCCACCGGCTCCGGCGGCTCGATCTTGTTCTTGATGCCGTCCAGGCCCGCCATCAGCATCGCCGCAAAGGCGAGGTAGGGGTTGGCCGCCGGGTCGGGCACACGGAACTCGATGCGCTTGGCCTTGGGGTTGGTACCGGTGATGGGCACCCGGATGCACGCCGACCGGTTACCGGCGCTGTAGACCAGGTTCACCGGTGCCTCGAAGCC
>DASWPG010000033.1:0-15583 GCA_036404115.1 Cellulomonas sp. | reverse complement strand
GTGGACATCAGTCCGCTGCCTCCGTGGCTTCCTCACCGACGATGCTGATCAACCCCTCGTCATAGGTGGCCGCCGCTTCTTCCGGTGTCGCCTGCCCCGAGGCCACCGACTCCGCGGCCACCTGGATCTGGGACGAGATCTGCGAGTAGTCCGGCGTCGCCGGGCGGAAGTGCGTGTACTGCACCAGCGAGGAGAAGAACTCGAACGTCGGGTTGTAGTCGAGGTACTCCTGGTCCTCGGCGACGTCCGAGCGCACCGCGATCTGGCTGTTCTCGGTGTCGTACTTCAGCGAGTTCTCCTGGTTCAGCGCGAGCGAGATGAAGTCGAACGCGGCCTGCGGGTCCTCGGAGTTCGCGCCGACGGAGAGCGTCCAGCCACCGGACATCGAGGTGTAGCCCGGGTCCTGACCGTCCTCGGTGGGCATCGCGGCGATGCCGATGGTGTCCTCCCAGCCGTCCCAGGCGTTGTCGCCGCTGATCCAGCTGCCGGGGAGCCAGGAGCCGTCGACGGCGATGGCGAGCGAGCCCTCGGGGAGCATCTCCGTGGAGACCTTGGTGCCGACGGACGAGTCCAGCGCGATGTCGAGGGACGGCGCCAGGTCCTCGGAGTAGATCGTGTCGAGGAAGGTCAACGAGTCGATCATGCCCTGCGAGCCCGTGTACCACTTCTCGGAGTCGGAGTCGTAGAGCTCGTCGCCGGTGCCGTAGAGCAGCATCTCGACGCCCTGCATGGTGGTGGCCTCACCGTTGGCCTTGCCCGCGTACACGTTCAGCGGGGTGACGTCGGGCAGCGCGGCCTGGATGGTCCGGGCCGCCTCGAGGATGTCGTCCCAGCTGGTGGGCTGCCAGTCGGTCGGCAGGCCGGCCTGCTCGAACAGGTCCTTGTTGTAGTAGATCGCCCGGGTGTCGGTGCCCATCGGGACGCCGTAGGTCAGACCGTCGTCGCCGAGACCGGCCTCCTTGGCGGTGTCGAGGAACTGGTCCCAGTCGTCCCACTCCGCGAGGTAGTCGTCGATCGGCAGCAGGTAGCCGGCGGCGGCGTCCGAGCGGATCTGGAAGGTGTCCTCGTAGATGACGTCGGGCGCGGTGTCGGCCGACCCGTTCATCAGGGCGAGCTTCGTGTAGTACTGGTCTTCGTCGGCCTCGATCGGCACCAGCTCGATGGTGGTGCCGGGGTTGGCCTCTTCGTACTCGGTCTTGGCCTTCTGGAGCAGGTCGTCGAGCTGGTAGAACGAGGACGTCGTCTGATAGGCGACGGTGACGGTCGAGTCGCCGTCGGCCGAGGAGTCCCCGCCCGACGAGCAGGCGGTGAGGGCCAGGACGAGGATCCCGGCAGACGCGACAGTGGTCTGCAGACGCATGGATGCTCCTTTGCTCCACATGCACGGCCCGGGCGTCGCTGCCCGGTTCCCCACTCGGTCGTGCACCGGCGAGGCTCGATAACTACATCGAATCGATGAATTGCTGTCAAGGGGTGTCTCGCGCCGGGCGAGCACCGAGACCCAACCGTGATGAACTAGGCAGCGGCCGTCCGCACCGTGCCCGGACGAACCGCCGCGGGGAGAGACCCGGTCAGCTCACCAGCAGCAGGTCCGTCGGCCGCGGGGTGAAGGCCCGGGCCAGCAGCAGGCAGCCCGCCCCCACCGCCGTGACCCGCGGGCCGAACGACGAGGACGCCGCCCGGACCTGGTGCGTGCTGCCCGGCACCTGGTGCGCCGCGACGCCCGCGAGCAGCGCCTCGTGCGCGTACGGCGCGATCCGGTCCCACAGCGGCCCGCCGACCAGCACCGTCCCGACATCGAGCATGTCGGTCAGCACCCCGGCGCCCATCGCCAGTCGGCGGCCCGCGGTACGCAGCACCGCCACCGCGCGCTCGTCCCCCGCGTCGGCAGCCGCGCACAGCGCCACCACCGCCTCGTCCACCGCGCGCGGGTCCGACCCGTCGCCCCACATCGGCAGCTCGGCCCCCACCGCGGCACCCCACGCCGGCAGCTCGACCCCCGCCGCGACGCCCTGCTCCGCCAGCGCCTCCGCGCGCAGCACCGCACCGAGGCAGCCGCGCTTGCCGCACCAGCACAGCGTGCCCTCGGTGTCGACCACCAGGTGACCGGACTCCCCCGCGTTCCCGGACTCCCCGCGCACCACCTCGTCCCGCACCGCCAGCGACACCGCGACACCGGTGCCCAGGTAGAAGAACACGAAGTCCGACGCGTGCGCGCTCGGGTCCCACAGATGCGCGGACGCCGCCGCGATCACGTCCTTGTCCAGCACCGCCCGCAGCCCGGTGCGCTCGGCGACCGCGTCCCGCAGCGGCACGTCGTGCCAGCCCGGCAGGTGCGGCGGGTCCAGCATCACGCCGCGTGCGTAGTCGATCGGGCCCGGTGCGGCGATGCCCACGCCCAGCACCCGGTCCCGGTCCACCCGGGCACCCGTCAGCAGCCCCTCGATCTCGTCGACCAGCCCGGACACGACGGCCTGCGGGTCCTCCGGCACCGGCGTCGGCCGCCGGGACTGCGCCACCACCGCACCGGAGAGGTCCAGCAGCACGAACGTCATCGTCGCGGGGTCCAGGTGCACACCCACCGCGTACCGGCTCACCGGGTTCAGCCGCAGCAGCGTGCCCGGACGGCCCGGACCGAGCCGCGCGGTCTCGCCCTCCTCGACCACCAGCCCGAGGTCCAGCAGCCGGCGCGCCACGTTGGTCACCGTCTGCGCCGAGAGCCCGGTGCGCCGCGCGACGTCCGCCCTGGCCAGGCCGCCGCCGGCCCGCCGGATCACGTCCAGGACCACCGTCTGGTTGAAGTCGCCCATCCGGGGAAGGTTGGTCCCGCGACGCATCGTCGTCTCCCGTCACGTCCCGCGGGCATCGGCACCCTCGGGTCTCGTCCCTGCATTATCACCGAGCCCCGCCGCCCCATCCGCCGACCGTGCACCCGCGCGCAGCTCTGCCCCGCCACCCGCGCCGCACCGCCACCCGCGCCGCCTCGCCTCGTCGAGCGGGCAGCTCCTGTCGCCCGCTGTCCGATATGGGCGACAAGGAACGCCCGCTCGACGAGGCGGGACGGGTGCGGGGGGCGCGGGGAGGGGGACTGGGTGGTGGCGAGAGGGGAGGGGCGGGTGCCGGGTCAGTGGGCGAAGTGGCGGGTACCGGTGAGGTAGAGGGTGACGCCGGCGGCGGTCGCGGCAGCGACGACCTCGTCGTCCCGGACCGACCCGCCCGGCTGCACGACCGCGCGCACGCCGGCGTCCAGCAGCACCTGCAGGCCGTCGGCGAACGGGAAGAACGCGTCCGAGGCCGCGACCGCGCCACGGGCCCGCTCGGTGTCGCCGGCGTTCGCCCGCTCGACCGCGAGACGGCAGGAGTCCACCCGGTTCACCTGGCCCATGCCGACGCCCACCGAGGCGCCGTCGGCGGCCAGCAGGATCGCGTTCGACTTCACCGCGCGCACCGCCCGCCAGGCGAACGCCAGGTCCGCCAGGGTCGCCGCGTCGGCGGCCTCGCCGGCGGCCAGCGTCCAGGTGGTCGGGTCGTCGCCGGTCGCGTCGATCCGGTCGACCGCCTGCACCAGCAGGCCGCCGCTGATCGCGCGGGTCTCGACGACCGTGCTCGGGGCGCCGTCCACGGTGAGCAGCCGGATGTTCTTCTTCCGGGACAGGATCTCCAGCGCCTCCGGCTCGTAGTCCGGGGCGACGACGACCTCGGTGAACACGCCGGCGATCTGCTCGGCGGCGGCGCGGGTCAGGGTGCCGTTCGTCGCGATCACCCCGCCGAAGGCGGACACCGGGTCGCAGGCGTGCGCCTTGGCGTGCGCGTCGGCGATGTCGGTGCCGACCGCGATCCCGCACGGGTTGGCGTGCTTGATGATCGCGACCGCCGGGCCCTGGTGGTCGTGCGCCGCCCGCCAGGCCGCGTCGGCGTCCACGTAGTTGTTGTAGCTCATCGCCTTGCCGTGCAGCTGGGTGGCCCGGGCCAGCCCCGGGGCGCCGTCGCCGGCGGTGTACAGCGCGGCGCGCTGGTGCGGGTTCTCGCCGTAGCGCAGCACGTCGGCACGGTCCCAGGTCGCCCCGATCCACGCCGGGAACCCGGTGCTGACACCGGCCACCTCGTCGGTGCTGGTCGCCACGGAGCCCATCCAGGAGGCCACCGCGACGTCGTAGCTCGCGGTGTGCACGAACGCCAGCGCGGCCAGCCGGGTGCGCTCGGCCAGCGTGAACCCGCCGGCCTGCACCGCGGCCACCACGTCGCCGTAGGCCGCGGGGTCGACGACCACCGCGACGCTCGGGTGGTTCTTCGCCGCCGCCCGCACCATCGACGGCCCGCCGATGTCGATCTGCTCGACGCACTCGTCCGGCGTCGCGCCGGAGGCCACCGTCGCGGTGAACGGGTACAGGTTCACCACCACCAGCTCGAACGGGGCGACCTCGAGCTCGGCGAGCTGCGCCAGGTGCTCCGGGCGGCGGGTGTCGGCCAGGATCCCGGCGTGCACCCGGGGGTGCAGCGTCTTGACCCGACCGTCCAGGCACTCCGGGAACCCGGTCAGCTCCTCGACCCGGGTGACCGGCACACCGGCGCCCGCCACGGTGGCGGCGGTCGACCCGGTGGAGACGATCTCGACCCCGGCGGCGTGCAGGGCGGTGGCGAGCTCGACCAGGCCGGACTTGTCGTAGACGGACAGCAGCGCGCGGCGGACCGGGCGGCGGGTGGCCTCGGCGGTGGGATCCACGGCGGGCGTGGTGGACGGTGCGGCGGGATGGGCGGACATCGGACCTCCGGGTCGGCGGCACGTCCCCGGACGGGACGTGCGGTTCAGGACCCGGGCACCCAGGCGATCGGTGCGACGGAGCGTGGTGCTCGCGGTCGCTCCCCGGTGGTCAGTTCCACCCATCGCCAGTCACGACCGAGCACGAGACTACCCGAGCCCCGGCCGCCCGGCGCCGGCTCAGCCGACCGGCCCGACCCGGACCGTCCGACCGTCCACCCGCAGCCCGCCGGCGACCATGCGGCCGACCCACTCCACCAGCATCGAGCGCTCGGCCACCTTGATCCGCTCGTGCAGGGCCGCCTCGTCGTCGCCGTCCTGCACCGGCACCGCGACCTGGGCGATCACCGGGCCGGTGTCCACCCCGGCGTCGACCACGTGCAGCGTGCAGCCGGTCACCTGGGCGCCGAACGCCAGCGCGTCCCGCACCGCGTGCGCCCCCGGGAACGCGGGCAGCAGCGCCGGGTGCGTGTTCACCACCCGGTCCCGCCACCGGTCCAGCACCGGGGCGCCGAGGATCCGCATGAACCCGGCCGAGACCACCAGGTCCGGGGTGAACACGCCGATCGCCTCGGCCAGCGCGGCGTCCCAGGCCGGACGGTCCGCGAAGTCGCCCGGTGCGACCACGACGGTCGGCACCCCGGCGTCCCGGGCCAGCCCCAGGCCGCCCGCCGACGGCCGGTCCGCCACCACCCCGACCACCCGCGCGGGATAGGCCGGGTCGCGCTCGGCCGCGAGCAGCGCTGCCAGGTTGCTGCCGGCACCCGAGACCAGCACGACGACCCGCCCCGAGCGGCGGGTGGCGGGACGGGGCGGTGCGCTCGGGGTCATGGGCGGAACCCTAGCCGCGCCGGCTGCCGGTCCCGCGGCGTGCCGCGCTCCCCTGCGCCGGAGGCCGCACCCACGGGACGGGCCGCCGCGCTCCGTCGATGCGGGAGAATGCCGGGGTGAGCAACCCGTACGCCCCGCCGCCGACCGGCCGCCGCACGTCGGACCGGACCGGCGGGAGCGACGGCCCGGGGCACCGCGCGGTCGACCCGGAGTCGGTCGACCCGGGTGGGAACGCACCGGGCACGCCGGCTCCGCCCGCCGGCAGCCCCGGACGTCCCGCCGCCGGACGGCCGCCCGGCCCCGGCGGCCCGCACCGGTTCGCAGCGGGCAGCCGACCGGGGCCGGACGGTCGGGGCGGACCGGACGAGCCCGGCGGGCGGCCCGGCCCCGGCTGGCCGGGCCGCCCTCCCGCCGGACCGCCGACGCCCGAGGTGGTCGCGCGGGCCGGGCAGCTGGTCCGGCACTTCGGCGTCTACCTGCTCGGGGCGCTCGCCGTCAGCGTGCTCCCCCTGCCGTGGCGCCTCGCCACGCTCGCGTTCCTGGTCGGGGCGCTCGTCACCGGGCTGCGGGCGATCGGGGCGGTGAACCGGGCCCGGCTGCGCGGCGGGCTGAGGTCGATGCTCGCCCTCGGCCTGCTGATGACCGGGGTGCTGGGCATCTCGACGGTCGGCTCGCTGGCGACCTGGTCGCTGGACACGGACCGGCAGACCTGCCTGGCCGGCGCGCTCACCCGGTCGGCGCAGGCCGCCTGCGAGCAGGAGTACCAGGACGCGATCACCCGGTGGACCTCCGGCCTGCTCGACGGGACGTCCTCGACCGGGTAGCCGGTGCCGAACGACCTCGGCCGGCCGGTCGAGGTCAGTGCTGATCCGGTCCGGCCTGCTGCGCGACCGGGCCGGGCCCGGAGCCCGGTCCGGTCGCGCCACCGGTCGTCGGGTCGCCCGGCGCCGCACCGCCCGCCCCAGCGCCACCGCCCGGCTCCGTGCCGCCCGTCGCGGAGCCGCCGCCGATCGGCTCGACCCGCGCGACGTCCGCGCGCCCCCGCCCGACGACCAGCGCCCACGTCCGCCGCCCGGCCGACGCGACCGCAGACCGCACGTGCGGGTCGCCGGGCAGCAGCACCAGCAGCGCACCGGCGCCGACGCCGACCAGCACCGCGAGGGCGAGCAGCACCGGGGTCGGGCCGAGGTCCGCCATCCGACCGGGGCCGATCCCGCCGGTGGCCAGCACCCCGAGCAGCCCGGCAGCGAGCCCGGCCGTCCCGGCCAGCACCCCGCCGGCGAGCAGCGGGTCCCGCGCCCGGGTGGTCACGAGCCGCCGCCGCAGCACGACCGCGACCCCGGCACCGACCAGCACGGTCACCACCGGCACCACCCGCAGGATCCCGCCCGACACGTCCGGCGCGGGCAGGGCGCCCAGCAGCGGCACCGCGGGGAGCGCACCGCTGGTCACTCCGGCCGTGCTGAACGAGGTGCCGGTGCCGACCGCGAACCCGGGCCCCGCGAGCCAGGAGAGCGCCCACACCACCAGCGTCGGCAGGTAGGCCAGCTCGCCGACCGCCAGCACCAGGCCGCCGACCGTGTCCAGGCTGAGCCCGTTCATCACCTCGAGGATCGTGCTGCGCCCGGTCAGCACCCACACGACGGTCAGCGCTGCGGCCAGCAGCACCAGCAGCGCCGACGCCGCGGTCCCGGCGAGCAGCCCGCGCCGGACCGGCTCCGGCAGGCGGTCGCTCACCGGGGCGAGCAGGTCGCGCAGCCGGGGAGCCTCCGGACGGCGGAGCAGCCCGGCACCGGTGCCGAGCGCCGCGACCACCGCGCCGCCGAGCAGCCCGAGCAGCAGGCGCAGCAGCGGCGCCCCGATCAGCAGACCGACCACCGCCAGCACGGCGACGTACGCGCCGACCCCGGCACCGAGCGCGGACCGGGTGGCGTATCCGGACCGCCGGGCCGAGGCGTAGCAGGAGAACAGCGCGAGGGCGGTGAGGCCGAGCGGCACGAGCGTCACCGTGGGCGCGACGGTCAGCGGCACCCCGTGCGCCAGCAGCCACAGCCCGGCGCCCACCCGGAACGCCTGCGTCCAGGGCACGCCCTGCGCGGTCGGGGTCGCGGACGTCGCGACGTACACGGCGATCGCCGGCAGGACCACCACCAGCAGCGACAGCAGGGCGCCCTGCAGCCCGGCGAGCATCCCGCCCACCCAGCGCGGCGCGCCGTCCAGCTCGCTGACGAAGAACGTGGACGAGCCACCGCTGTCGGCGCCGCCCTCGGGCCGGGAGCCGGAGCGGCGGCGCGGACCACGGCTGCCCGACGCGCGACGGTCGGACCGGGTGCCGGGTGCGGTGCTCACCCCTCCATCGTCTCCGCCACCGGCCGCCGACGCGGCCAACCGGCCCGGCGCGCCGCCCGGCGCTCCCGCAGCATCGCCGCGGGCGCGCGCCCCCCGCGGGCCGGCCCCGCTCAGGCGAGCAGCGCGCGGGCGAGCTCGGCGGTCTCGGTCGGCGTGGTGCCGACGCGTACCCCGGCGGCCTCCAGCGCCTCCTTCTTGGCCTGCGCCGTGCCGGCCGAGCCCGAGACGATCGCCCCGGCGTGGCCCATGGTCTTGCCCTCGGGGGCGGTGAACCCCGCCACGTACCCGACCACCGGCTTGCTGACGTGCTCGGCGATGTAGGCTGCCGCCCGCTCCTCGGCGTCGCCGCCGATCTCACCGATCAGCACGATCAGGTCGGTGCCCGGGTCCGCCTCGAAGGCCGCGAGCGCGTCGATGTGGGTGGTGCCGATGATCGGGTCGCCACCGATGCCGACCGCGGTGGAGAACCCGAGGTCCCGCAGCTCGTACATCATCTGGTAGGTCAGCGTGCCGGACTTGGACACCAGGCCGATCCGGCCGGGGCCGGTGATGTCGGACGGGATGATCCCGACGTTCGACAGCCCCGGGCTGATCAGGCCGGGGCAGTTCGGGCCGATCAGCCGCACCCCGCGGTCCTGCGCGTAGGCGAACGCCTCGGCGGTGTCCGCGACCGGCACCCCCTCGGTGATGACGACCACCAGCGGCACCCCCGCGTCGACCGCCTCCAGCACGGCCGCCCGGGTGAAGGCCGGCGGCACGAAGATCACCGAGACGTCGGCGCCGGTGGCCGTGACCGCCTCCGCGACGGTGCCGAACACCGGGATCGCCACGCTCTGCCCGGAGCCGTCGCCGCGCGGGAAGTCCACGCTGGTGCCGGCCTTGCGCGGGTTCACCCCGCCGACCACGGCGGTGCCGGCGGCCAGCATCCGGCCGGTGTGCTTGCTCCCCTCGGAGCCGGTCATGCCCTGCACGATGACGCGCGACTCCGCGGTCAGGAAGATCGCCATGGGTGAGGTCTCTCGTCTCTGCTCTGCGGGTTCGGGGCCGGGGTCGGTCGGGCCGTCAGGCGGTGGCGGCCAGCCGGGCGGCCTCGGCCGCACCGCCGTCCATGGTGTCCGCCAGGGTGACCAGCGGGTGCGCCGCCTCGCGCAGGATCCGGCGACCCTCCAGCACGTTGTTGCCGTCCAGCCGCACCACCAGCGGCTTGGTGGCCTGGTCGCCGAGGATGTCCAGCGCCGCGACGATGCCGTCCGCGACCGCGTCGCACGCGGTGATCCCACCGAACACGTTCACGAACACCGAGCGCACCTGCGGGTCGGACAGGATGATGTCCAGCCCGGCGGCCATCACGTCCGCGGAGGCGCCGCCGCCGATGTCCAGGAAGTTCGCCGGCTGCACGCCGCCGTGCTGCCGGCCCGCGGAGGCGACCACGTCCAGCGTGCTCATCACCAGGCCGGCACCGTTGCCGATCACCCCGACCTGGCCGTCGAGCTTCACGTAGTTCAGGTCGGCGGCCTTGGCGCGGGCCTCCAGCGGGTCGACCGCCGCGACGTCCTCGAGCGCGGCGTGGTCGGCGTGCCGGAACTCGGCGTTGCCGTCCAGCGTGACCTTGCCGTCCAGCGCGACGACCGCGCCGTCCTCGGTGAGCACCAGCGGGTTGACCTCGACCAGGGTGGCGTCCTCGTCCCGGTACACCGCCCAGAGCCGTTCCAGCACGGCGGCCACCTTCGGGGCGACCTCCGCGTCGAAGCCGGCGACGGCCACGATCTCGGCGGCCTTCGCCGCGTCGATGCCGACCCGCGGGTCGACCGGCACCCGGGCCAGCGCCTCCGGGCGCTCGACGGCGAGCTGCTCGATCTCCATGCCGCCCTCGACGCTCGCCATCGCCAGGTACCGGCGCTCCGCACGGTCCAGCAGCAGCGAGAAGTAGTACTCGTGGGCGATCCGGGCCCCCGCGGCCACCATCACCCGGTGCACCGTGTGGCCCTTGATGTCCATGCCGAGGATCTCGCCGGCGCGATCGGCGGCCTCGTCGGCGGACCGGGCGAGCCGCACCCCGCCGGCCTTCCCACGTCCGCCCGTCTTGACCTGCGCCTTGACCACCACGACCCCGGGGGCGCCGTCCGCGCCGAGCAGGGTCTCGGCGGCTGCGCGGGCCTCGGCCGGTGTGGTCGCGACGATCCCGCCCAGCACGGGGACGCCGTGCCGTTCGAACATGTCCCGTGCCTGGTACTCGAACAGGTCCACCTGGTGCGGTCCTTCCGTCGCCGTGCGCCCGTGGTCCGGACGGAGCCGAGATGGCTGCGCTGCCGGGCTCGATGGTAGCCGTGCTCGGCGGATCGGTCTCGGTCCCGCCGCCGCCGCGGGCCGTCGGCCGCGGGACCGCCGCCGGTGGCCGCCACCGCGCGCCGTCAGGACGAGGCGATCGGGTAGCCCTCCGAGGGCTGCACCACCACGAAGCCCGGCCCCTGGAACGCGTACTGGAACGCCTCGCCGGAGCCGCCGCGCAGCAGCGACCTCATGTTCATGCTGGACACCACCCCCGGGGTGAGGTTCGCCGACCAGCAGACCGCGGCGTTCGGGTCCACGAAGGTCGGCTGCTGCGAGCAGTCCAGGATCATCGGCGCACCGTGCGAGGTCAGCGCGACCAGGCCGTGCCCCTCGATCAGCGTGTTGAACAGACCGCCGGTCATCACGCCGGCGCCCTTGGTGCGGTGGACGTCCCAGTGCAGGGTCGAGTCGAAGGCGAGCAGCGAGGCGCCGCCGACGCTGACCCCATCCCCTTCCAGCTGCAGCAGGAACACGTTCTCGGCGGCCCGGGCGAAGAACACCTCGCCCTGGCCGGCGACGCGCATCAGCGGCTGGTCGTCCGAGCTGACCATCCGCTTGGCGAGCCGGGCGAGCGACCCGGAGGACTCGTGGGTGAACGTGACGGCGCCCTGGTAGGCGACCATCGATCCCTTGGCGCACAGCACGTCGGCGCCGAGGGTGACCTTGAGCATCTTCGAGCTCTGCAGGGCGAACCGCTCGGTGGTCTGGACCTCGGCATGGGACGGGTCGAACAGTGGGCTACGCATCGCGCCATCGTGCCAGCCCCACGACCCGGCGGCGGGGTCAGAGCTTGGTGACCGGCGAGAAGCGCAGCAGGAGCCGCTTGGTGCCGTCGGAGCCGAAGTCCACCTTCGCGACGGAGTTGTGCCCGCCGCCCTCGACGGCGATCACGGTGCCGAGCCCGTAGGCGTCGTGCGTGACCCGGTCCCCCACCGCCAGCGTCGGGATCGCCGAGTCCGGCCGCGGGGTCGCCGACCCGAAGGTCGCGCCACCGGCCGCGGGGGTGCGCGACGGACGGTCGGTGCCACGCGGGCCACGGTCCGCGGAGCCCGCACCGTCACGACGCCAGCCGCCGGATCCCGACCCGCCGAACCCCGAGCCGCCGGCACCGGTGCGCGCACCACCGAGGAACCCGCCCGGGCCGCGCAGCCGGTCGTTGCTCGACTCCCGGCGCCGCCAGTCGAGCAGGTCCTCGGGCAGGTCGTCCAGGAACCGGCTGGGCGGGAACTCGTTCGGCACGCCCCACGCGGTGCGCACCGCGGCGCGGGAGATGTACAGCCGCTCGCGGGCGCGGGTCAGCCCGACGTACGCGAGCCGGCGCTCCTCGGCGAGCTGGTCGGTGTCGGCCAGCGAGCGCATGTGCGGGAAGGTGCCGTCCTCCATGCCGGTGAGGAACACCACCGGGAACTCCAGCCCCTTCGCGGTGTGCAGGGTCATCAGGGTGACGACGCCCTGGTCTTCGGCCCGTGCGCCCGGGTCGCCGCCGTCGTCGCTCGGGATCTGGTCGGAGTCCGCGACCAGCGACACCCGCTCCAGGAAGTCCGCGAGATCGCCCTCCGGCTCGGACTGCTCGAACTCGCTGGCGACGGCGTGCAGCTCGGCCAGGTTCTCCACCCGGGTCTGGTCCTGCGGGTCCTCGCTGGCCCGCAGCTCCGCGAGGTAGCCGCTGCGGTCCAGCACCGCACCGAGCACCTCGGCGGCACCGGCGCCGCTCTCGACCAGCTCGCGCAGGTCGGACATCATCAGCGCGAACGAGCGCAGCCCGGTGATCGCCCGGGTCCCGAGGCCGGGCACCTCGTCCACCCGGTCGAGGGCGGTGCCGAACGAGATGCGCTCCTGCTCCGCGAAGCCCGCGACCATCGCCTCGGACCGGTCCCCCAGCCCACGCTTGGGCACGTTGAGGATCCGGCGCAGGTTCACGTCGTCGTCCGGGTTGGCGACCGCCCGCAGGTAGGCGACGGCGTCCTTGATCTCCTTGCGCTCGTAGAACCGGGTGCCACCGACCACCTTGTACGGCAGCCCGACCCGGATCAGCACCTCCTCCAGCGCCCGGGACTGGGCGTTGGCGCGGTAGAAGATCGCCACGTCGCCGGGCCGCACGCCGTCGGAGTCGCCGAGGCGGTCGATCTCCTCGGCGACGAACCTGGCCTCCTCGTGCTCGTTGTCCGCGACGTAGGCGACGATCTGCGCGCCGGCACCGGAGTCGGTCCACAGCCGCTTGGGCTTGCGACCGGGGTTGCGGCTGATCACGGCGTTCGCGGCGGACAGGATCGTCTGGGTGGAGCGGTAGTTCTGCTCCAGCAGGATGGTCGTGGCGTCCGGGTAGTCCGCCTCGAACTCCATGATGTTGCGGATGCTGGCGCCGCGGAACGCGTAGATCGACTGGTCCGCGTCACCGACCACCGTGAGCTCGCCGCGCGGGACACCGCCGCCCGGGGCGCCCTCGCCCGGGGCACCGGCCTCGGGGGCGGCGGCGTCCGCGCCCGGTGCCCGCATCCCGACCCCGGCGAGCTCGCGCACCAGCACGTACTGGGCGTGGTTGGTGTCCTGGTACTCGTCGACCAGCACGTGCCGGAACCGGCGCCGGTAGTGCTCCGCGACCGCCGGGAACGCCTGGAGCAGATGGACCGTGGTCATGATCAGGTCGTCGAAGTCGAGGGCGTTGGCCTGACGCAGCCGCTGCTGGTACCGGGTGTACACCTGCGCGAGCGCCTGGTCGAAGTCGTTGCTGCCGCCGGCGGTCGCCGCGAAGTCCTCAGGGTCGACCAGCTCGTCCTTGAGCGAGGAGATCTTCGAGCTCAGCGCCTTGGCCGGGTACCTCTTCGGGTCCAGGTCGAGCTCGCGGGCCACCAGGGTCAGCAGCCGCTGGGAGTCGGCGGCGTCGTAGATCGAGAAGCTGGTGCGCAGGCCCAGCGTGGTCGCCTCGCGGCGCAGGATCCGCACGCACGCGGAGTGGAAGGTCGACACCCACATGGCCCGGGCCGACGGGCCGACCAGGGCCGCGACGCGCTCGCGCATCTCCGCGGCGGCCTTGTTGGTGAAGGTGATCGCCAGGACCTCCCCGGCGCGCGCCTGACGGGTGGCGAGCAGGTGCGCGATCCGGTGGGTCAGCACCCGGGTCTTGCCCGAGCCGGCACCGGCGACGATCAGCAGCGGGCCGCCGTGGTGCAGCACGGCCGCGCGCTGCTCCGGGTTCAGCCCGTCCAGCAGCCGGTCGGCCTGCTCGGAGGGCACGGACGGCTCGGTGCCGCGGGCGAAGGGCCCGTCCCGGTGGTCGCCGGGGTCGGCGGAGGCGTCCTCGGCGGTCTCGTCCCGCAGGCCACGACGGCCGCCCCGCGGGGGCACGGCCTCCGGCAGGCGCGCGAGGTCCAGTCCGGGCAGCGGGAGGTTCTCGAAGAGCGACGTCATGGCCCGACAAGCCTAGGCGCACCCGCCCACACACGGTGCCGAGGCGGCGCCCCGGGGCTGTCCGGGACCACCGGTCACGCCCCGGACGACGGGTGCGCCGTGCGACGATGCTGGACGCGACCGCAGGCCACAGGTCGCCCGCCCCGACGGAACAGAGGACGCCATGTCGACCCCCTTCGCCCCGCCGCCGCCCGAGGACCGTGGGCCGGAGCAGCAGCCCCGGCCCGACCAGCCGTACCCGGGCCACCCGGCGCCCGCGTCCGGCGCGCAGCCCTACCCCGGACAGCCCTCCCCGGCGCAGCCGTGGTCCGGGCAGGACGCCGCGCCGGCCGCGCCGAGCAGCACGCTGGCGATCGTCGGCCTGGTCACGGCGATCATCCCGTGCACGGCGCTGGTCGGCCTGGTGATCAGCATCGTCGCGCTGGTCAGGTCTCGCCGTGGCGCGGGCGGTCGCGGGATGGCGATCGCCGGCGTCGTGGTCGGCGCGCTGTGGGTCGTCGCCGTGATCGCGTTCCTCGCGTTCGGGTTCGCCACGCTGTGGTCCACCTGCCAGGACCTCGGCAACGGGGTGCACGAGGTCGACGGGGTCACCTACACCTGCAACTTCTGACCGCCCACCCTCCTGTCCGGGGAGGCGGCTGCGCGCGCGGGACGACCGCTCAGAGCAGGCAGCGGGCGGCGGCCCAGCGGGTCAGCTCGTGCCGCGAGGACAGCTGGAGCGTGCGCAGCACCGCCGAGACGTGGGTCTCGACGGTCGTGATCGAGAGGAACAGCTCGGTGGCGACCTCGCGGTAGGAGTACCCGCGGGCGATCAGCCGCATCACCTCGCGCTCGCGCGCCGACAACCGGTCCAGCTCGTCGTCACCGATGGCCACGTCCCCGGCCGCCGCGCCGAACACGTCGAGCGGGCGTCGCAGCACAGGAGGTTCGGCAGTCGATCCCGAGGTCAGCGCGGTGTCAACGTGCAGAAGCTGATCCTCCAGATGCTGTACGTTGGATGGCCTGCCGCGTTCAATCCTCCGTCCCCGACGGAGAAGTGGATCTCCTGTCCGCGGCACTCCGTGTCTCGATCGTGGCGAGATCCGCTCCCGGATGCGGCCCACAAGCCGCGCGACCCGAGACGAGGACTCCATGTCGACACACGTCACTCCTCCGCCCGACGACGCCCACCCGGCGGACGTGCCCTACCCGCTGGGCGGCCCCTACCCACCCAGCGGCACCGCCTGGCAGCCGGGCGCCGCACCGGTGCACGGGGCGACGGCCGACCCCGCGTCATACCCGCAGCCGTACCCGCAGCCCTACCCGGTGATGATGGTCCCGATGGTCCCGGCGCAACGCAGCACGGGGATCGCCGTCGCGGGTCTGGTGACCGCGATCATCCCGTGCACCGCACTCATCGGCCTGGTGCTCAGCATCGTCGCGCTGGTCCAGTCCCGCCGCGACGGCCGGGGTCGAGCGATGTCCATCGCCGGGACGGCTGTCGCCGCGGTGTGGGTCGTCGGGTACGCGCTGCTGACGATCTTCGGCCTGATCACCCAGTCACGGATCTGCGACAAGTACGGCCCCGGCACCCACACCGTCGACGGCACCGTGTACTCCTGCCACTACTGACGGTGACCCTGCGGGCACCCGCCCGTCGCCTCAGAGCAGGCGGCGGGCGGCGGCCCAGCGGGTCAGCTCGTGCCGCGAGGACAGCTGGAGCTTGCGCAGCACCGCCGAGACGTGGGTCTCGACGGTCTTGATCGAGATGAACAGCTCGGTGGCGACCTCGCGGTAGGAGTACCCGCGGGCGATCAGCCGCATCACCTCGCGCTCGCGCGCCGACAGCCGGTCCAGCTCGTCGTCGCCGGTGGCCACGTCCCCGGCCGCCGTGCCGAACGCGTCCAGCACGAAGCCCGCCAGCCG
>DASWPG010000032.1:0-29391 GCA_036404115.1 Cellulomonas sp. | reverse complement strand
TGCGCTCCTCGCGGGCGGGTCGGTGCTGCAGTCCTGGATCATCGACATCCACGCGCCGCTGATCGGCGACATCCACCTGGTGACCTCGCTGTTCTTCGACATCGGGGTGTACCTGGTGGTCGTCGGGCTGGTGCTGGACATCCTGCGCAGCCTCGGGGCCGAGATCGACCGGCAGTCCGAGGCGGACGGTGACGCCCCCGGCCTCGGCGGCACGCCGGACGACCCCGCACCCGGCGACCTCCCCGGCGTGCCCGGGGCGTCGTCCGGGCAGCCCGTGCCGCCCGCTCTGCCGTCGGCCGGCCGGACGGGGGCCGACGCATGAGCATCGACATGAGCCCGAACCTGGTGCTGATCGCCGTGATCGTGGTCCTGGTGACCGCCGGGGTCTACCTGCTGCTGGAGCGCAGCCTGTCCCGGGTGCTGATCGGCGTGATCCTGATCGGCAACGGTGCGAACCTGCTGTTCCTGGTCGCCGGAGGTGCCGCCGGTGAGCCACCGATCGTCGGATCGGCGGACGAGGGGCAGATGAGCGACCCGCTGCCGCAGGCGATGGTGCTCACCGCGATCGTGATCACGCTGGGCATGACGGCCTTCCTGCTCGCGATGGCCTACCGCTCCTGGCAGCTGCACCGGCACGACGAGGTGCAGGACGACATCGAGGACCGCCGGATCGCCCGGCTCGCCGCCCGCGACGAGCGTGCGTTCGCGGACGCCGACACCGAGGACACCGCGATCTCGCTGGACGAGGAGGCCGAGGAGGCGCGGGACGAGACCGACGACGGGGAGGACGAGCCCGCGAGCGCCGGACCACGCAGCACGGCCCCGCCCCCGACCGGATCGCCCACGACCGCAGGAGAGGAGCCGCGCGGATGACCGACTACACGTGGCTGGTCCCGCTGCCGGTCGTGCTGCCGCTGTTCGGCGCCGGTCTGGCGCTCGCGCTGTACCGCAAGCCCCGCCTGCAGCGCTGGATCTCGGTGATCGCGCTCACCCTGGTGCTGATCGTCTCCGCGACCCTGCTGGTGCAGGCCGACAACGGGCCGCTGGTGGTCGACGTCGGCGGCTGGGCCGCGCCGGTCGGGATCGATCTGGTGGCCGACCGGCTGTCCGCCCTGATGCTGACGGTGTCCGGCGCGGTGACGCTCTGCGTGCAGCTGTACTCGCTGGCGCAGGGCGAGGCCGACGGCGACGAGTCCGCCCCGGTGTCGATCTATCACCCGACCTACCTGATCCTGACCGCCGGGGTCGCGAACGCGTTCCTGTCCGGCGACCTGTTCAACATCTACGTCGGCTTCGAGATCCTGCTCGCGGCGTCCTACGTGCTGCTGACCCTCGGCGGCACCGGCGAGCGGATCCGGGCCGGCAGCATCTACGTGGTCGTCGCGCTGCTGTCCTCGGTGCTGTTCCTGATCGCGATCGCGATGGTCTACGCCGCCACCGGCACGGTGAACCTGGCACAGCTGGCCGAACGGCTGCCGGAGATCGACCCGAACGTGCGGCTGCTCCTGCAGGTGATGCTGCTGCTGGCGTTCGGGATCAAGGCGGCGATCTTCCCGCTGTCCGCGTGGCTGCCGGACTCCTACCCGACCGCGCCGGCACCGGTCACCGCGGTGTTCGCCGGCCTGCTGACCAAGGTCGGCGTGTACGCGATCATCCGCACCCAGACCCTGCTGTTCCCCGAGGGGCGGCTGAACGACTGGCTGATGTGGGCGGCGCTGGCCACGATGGTGGTCGGCATCCTGGGCGCCGTCGCGCAGGACGACCTGAAACGTCTGCTGTCGTTCACGCTGGTCAGCCACATCGGCTACATGATCTTCGGCATCGCGCTGGCCACCGAGGCCGGCTGGGCCGCGTCGATCTACTACGTGGCGCACCACATCATCGTGCAGACCGGGCTGTTCCTGGTCGCGGGGCTGATCGAGCGGCGCGGCGGCACGACCTCGCTGGCGTCGCTGGGCGGCCTGGCGAAGATCGCGCCCGCGCTCGCGGTGCTGTTCTTCATCCCGGCGATGAACCTGGCCGGCATCCCGCCGCTGTCCGGCTTCCTGGGCAAGGTCGGGCTGATGCAGGCCGGCATCGCGGTCGGCACGCCGCTGGCGATCACGCTGGTGATCGGCGGGGTGCTGACCTCGCTGCTCACCCTGTACGCGCTGATCAAGGCGTGGAACAAGGCGTTCTGGCAGACCCCGCCGGTGCCGCTGCCGGACACCCGGCTGCCCGCCGGCATGACGATCCCGGCCGGTGCGCTGGTGGTGCTCGGGCTGGCGCTGACCGTCGGTGCCGGGCCGCTGTACGGCTACGCGGAGCGCGCCGCCGCCACGCTCGCCGAGCGCACCCCCTACATCGATGCCGTGCTGTCCTCGGACGGGCGGGGCGAGGGCGAGTCCGCCGAGGTGGCACGAGAGGCCGAGGCGGAGGGGTCCGGGGCGGCCGACCTGCTGGACGACGACGCCACCGGGGAGCCGACCGCCACCGCCACCGCGGAGCCCACCGCCGCCACCACTACCGAGGGGAGCCTGCCGTGAGCCTGCACCCGCGCCGCCGATCGCTGGCCGTCCAGTGGCCGACCGTCCTCTGGCTGGCCGTCGTCTGGGTGCTGCTGTGGGGCGACTTCTCGATCGGCAACATCCTGGCCGGGCTGCTGATCGCGGTGGTCGTCACCGGGACGCTGCGCATGACGCCGATCGAGTTCCACGGGCGGCTGCACCCCTGGGGGCTGGTGGTGCTGGTCGTCCGGTTCGCCTGGGACCTGGTCCGGGCGTCCGTCGAGGTCAGCTGGGTGGCGCTGCGCCCCCGGCACACCCCGCACGGCGCCGTGATCGGCGTGCAGCTGCGCAGCCACTCCGACCTCTACCTGACCATGACCGCCGAGCTGTGCTCCCTGGTGCCCGGCTCGCTGGTGGTCGAGGCGCACCGGCTGACCGGGATGCTCTACCTGCACGTGCTGGACGTCGAGCAGTCCGGCGGCGTCGAGCAGGCCCGGCAGGTCGTGCTGGACCAGGAGGAGCGGGTGCTGCGCGCGTTCGCCTCCGACACCGAGATGCGGCATGCCGGCCTCGACCCGCACCCGCGTTCGCGGCGAGGTCGGGACCGCGGGACGGAGGTGCGGGCATGACCGTCGTCGTGGTCGTCTGCGCGGTGCTGCTGACTGCGGCCGCCGCGCTCGCGCTGGTCCGTGCCGAACGTGGACCGTCCATGCTGGACCGCACCGTCGCACTGGACATCGTGGTGACCGTGGTGGTCGCCGCCGTCGCGCTGTACGCCTCGGTGGAGCGCCGCGCCGACGTGGTGCCGATCCTGGTGGTGCTCTCCCTGGTCGGCTTCGTCGGCTCGGTCACCATCGCCCGGTTCGCCGCCGTCGAGCCCGAGGGCGGGGGCCGGGTGCGGTCCCGCGAGGAGATCGCCGCGGAGGAGGCCGAGCGGCTCCGCGCCGAGGAGGAGGCCGAGGCCGGCCGGGCCCGGCCCGAGGCCGACCCGCTCCGGCCCGAGGCCGATCAGCCCCGACCCGAGGGAGACGTCCGATGAGCTGGGACACCGTCGCCGACATCGCCTCCGCGGTCTGCCTGCTCGGCGGGGCGCTGCTGGCCTTCGCCGCAGGGGTCGGCGTGCTGCGCTTCCCCGACCTGCTCTCCCGGATGCACGCCGGCACCAAGCCGCAGGTGCTCGGGCTGGTCCTGGTGCTGATCGGGCTGTCGCTCCGGCTGCGCTCGGCGTCGGCGGTGTGGGCGCTGCTGCTGGTGGCGCTGTTCCAGATGCTCACCGCACCGGTGGCCGCGCACCTGGTCGGCCGCGCCGGCTACCGCACCGGCAAGGTGCGTCGCGACCTGCTGGTGGTGGACGAGCTGACCGAGGCGCAGGAGCGGGTGGACCGGGTGGCGGACGAGACCGCGGAGCTGTCGGCCGAGCGGCCGCGCGAGGAGCCCTGAGCCACCGGACAGCGACGCAGCCGCACCCGCAGCCGTGGGCGGGCGTCAGGCCTTCGGCAGCTCCCGGTTCGCGTCCACCCGCGCGGAGAACCGCGCCGTGCCACGCGTCGCGAGCACCCGGGCCAGGGCGACCACGGCACCGGTGATCGCAGCGGCGGCCACCACCTCGCCGAGCCGCGAGCCGCCGTCGTCCTCCGCCTTCGGCGGCTGGTGGCCCACGGCGGCCTTCCACACCGCCCCGACGGCCTTCTGCGCGGCCCAGGTGGCGGCGCCGGCGACGATCAGGCCGGCGACCTTGGCGAGGGTGGACTGGGTCTGCTCGTCGGCCACGGGACCTCCTGGGTACGGGATGCCGACGCGCGTCCGCTGCGCGCCGGGGCTGCTGCGCACACGCTAGCCCGGCCGGCGCGCGGGCGCAGGCCACCGGGCGCATCCTGCCGCGCGCGACGGCCGCACCACTCGGCGCCGCCCTCGCTGCGGGGTGGCCGCGGCCGGTCGGGTGGCCGGACGCGCTGCGGGCCGAGGTCCGCTCCGGTGTACCCTCGCTGGCGAACGACAGGGGAGCGTCCCGGACCGTCGTCGCCCTCACCGGCGCGGCGCCCGACCGACGCTGAGAGTGCGGATGGACCGCAGACCCTCGAACCTGATCCGGTCAGTACCGGCGTAGGGAGTCGGGATTCTCAGTCGCCTCGTGTCGTCGGTGCACCGCGCCCCCGGGCCCGGCGGACCGGCGGTGCGCGGCGGCCCCCTCCTGCATCACGAGGAGGAGACATGGCGCGTACGCGCGCGAACCGCCGGACCGTCCGGCGCACCAGCAGCACCCGCAGGACACCCAGCACCCGCAGCACCGCGACGGCCCTGCGGGGTGCGGCGGTCCTGACCGCCGGGGCACTGGCCCTCACCGCCTGCTCGGTCACCGGGTCGTCGGACGACGCGTCCGGGACCAGCAGCTCCGGCGCCGGCACGATCACGCTGGTCACGCACGACTCGTTCCACCTGAGCGACGGGCTGATCGAGCAGTTCGAGCAGGAGACCGGCCTGACCGTCGAGCAGGTCGCCCCGGGCGACGGCGGTGCGCTGGTGAACGAGCTCGTGCTGACCAAGGACGCCCCGCTGGGCGACGTGGTCTACGGGATCGACAACACCTTCGCGTCCCGCGCGATCGAGGAGGGCGTGCTGGAGCCGTACACGTCCAGCGTGCCGGCCGCCGAGGACGCGGCGCAGTACGCGGTGGACGACTCGGGCGAGCTGACCGCGATCGACATGGGCGACGTCTGCCTGAACGTGGACCACTCCTGGTTCAGCGAGAACGGCATCGTGGAACCGACCACGCTGGAGGACCTGACCGACCCGACCTACCAGGACCTCACCGTGGTGACCAACGCCGCGACGTCCTCGCCGGGGCTGGCATTCCTGCTCGCGACGATCGGGGCGTTCGGCGAGGACGGCTGGCAGGACTACTGGACCGCGCTGGAGGCCAACGGCCTGAAGGTGGCCGAGAGCTGGTCGGACGCGTACTACTCCGACTTCTCCGGCGGCGGTGGCGGTGGCTCGCGGCCGATCGCGCTGTCCTACGCCTCGTCCCCGCCGGAGACGATCCCGGACGGCGGCACCGAGCCGACCACCGGCGCGATGCTGAACACCTGCTTCCGGCAGGTCGAGTACGCGGGCGTGATCGCGGGGACGTCGAACCCCGAGGGCGCGCAGCAGCTGATCGACTTCCTGCTGTCGGACGAGGTGCAGGCGGACATCCCGGGCTCGATGTACATGTACCCGGTGAGCACCAGCGTGGACCTGCCGGCGGACTGGGCGGAGTGGGCGCCGCTGTCCGACGACCCGTTCACGGTGCCCGCTGCCGACATCACCGCGAACCGCGACGAGTGGGTCAGCACCTGGACCGACCTGGTGACGTCCTGACCGGCGCGGCGACCTGCTGACGGACCGGCCCCGATGACCGCGCAGGCACGACCGACCTCGACCGGGACCCGCACCCGGCCGGGGTCCGTCGTGCCCGGCGGGGGGTCCGGCGGGCGGGGCGACCGGTCGAGGCGGGGCCCGGCCGGGCACCGCGCCGCCGCGGTGCCCCGGGTGCTCCTCTGGTCGCTGGCGGTCGTGGTGCCGCTGGTCTTCCTCGGGGTGTTCTTCGTCTGGCCGGTGCTCGCCCTGGTCGGGCGTGGGTTCATCGCGGACGGCGCGCTGGACCTGTCCGGCTTCGGCGAGGTTTTCGCCCGCCCCCGCACCTGGCGGATCCTCGGGCTGACCCTGGCGCAGGGGGTGCTCGGCACGCTGTTCTCGGTGCTGCTCGGGGTGCCCGGTGCCTACGTGCTGCACCGGTGCCGGTTCCCGGGCCGCGGCCTGCTGCGCGCGGTGGTGACGGTGCCGTTCGTGCTGCCGACGGTGGTGGTCGGTGTCGCGTTCCGGGCGCTGCTGCGCGAGAGCGGCCCGCTGGGCTTCCTGCACCTGGACGGCACCTTCACCGCGATCGTGTCCGCCCTGGTCTTCTTCAACTACTCCGTGGTGGTGCGCACGGTCGGCGCGGTCTGGGAACGCCTCGACCCCCGCCCGGAGCAGGCGGCCCGTGCGCTCGGCGCCTCGCCCGCCCGGGCGTTCCGCACCGTGACCCTGCCGGCGCTGACGCCCGCGATCGCGTCGGCCGCCTCGCTGGTCTTCCTGTTCTGCGCCACCGCCTTCGGCACCGTGCTCGTGCTGGGCGGGCTGCGGTTCGGCACCATCGAGACCGAGATCTGGATCCAGACCAAGCAGTTCCTGGATCTGCGGGCCGCCGCGGTGCTCTCGGTGGTGCAGGTGGTCGTGGTGGTCACGGTGCTCACCGTCGCGGCGCGGGCCCGCGGTCGGCGCGAGCGGGCGCTCTCCCTGGCCGGTCCGGGTTCCGCACCGGTACGGCGCCCGCACCCGTTGCCGGCGGCGGTCACCGCGGTCGCGGTGCTGGCTCTGCTCGCCCCGCTGGCGACGCTGGTGCTGGGCTCGCTGCGGGTCGGTGACGGCTGGGGGCTGGACCACTACCGGGCGCTCGGCACCACCGGCGGCGACAACGCGCTGACGGTGACTGTGTGGCGGGCGCTGGACAACTCGGTCCGGATCGCTGTGGACGCCACGGTCCTGGCGCTGGTCGTCGGGCTGCTGGTCGCGCTGGTGGTGTCCCGCCGTCCGCGCCGTGCCGTCGGACGTCGGGCGGTCGGCGTCCTGGACGGAGTGTTCATGCTGCCGCTCGGTGTCTCGGCGGTGACCGTCGGGTTCGGCTTCCTGCTCACCATGGGGCACCCGTTCGGCATCAGCACCGACCTGCGCAGCAACGGTGTGCTGGTGCCGATCGCGCAGGCGGTGGTCGCGGTGCCGCTGGTGGTGCGGACCGTGCTGCCGGTGCTGCGCGCCATCGACCCTCGGCTGCGTGAGGCGGCCGGCACGCTGGGCGCCGGCCCGGGCCGGGTGCTCCGCACCGTCGACGTTCCGCTGGCCGCGCGAGCCGTCGGGCTGGCGACCGGGTTCGCGTTCGCGGTCTCCCTGGGCGAGTTCGGCGCGACCTCGTTCCTGGCGCGGCCGGACTTCCCGACGCTGCCGGTGGTGATCTACCGGCTGATCGGTCTGCCGGGGGCGGACAACTACGGCATGGCGCTGGCTGCGAGCGTCGTGCTGGCCGCGCTGACGGCCGGGGTGATGTCGTTCGCGGAGCGGCTGCGCGGTTCCGCATCAGGAGGAGAGCTGTGACCGGCACGTCGACGATCCCGACCGGTCCGACCGGCCTCGGGGTGCACGGCCTCGTGGTGCGCTACCCCGGAACCCGGGGGCGCGCCGGCACCGCGTCGGTCACCGCGGTGGCCGGGGTGGACCTGGACGTGCCCGCCGGGCAGGTGCTGGCGCTGCTCGGGCCGTCCGGCTGCGGCAAGTCCTCGCTGCTGCGGGCGGTCGCGGGCCTGGAGCCGTCGACCGCGGGCGTGGTGCGCTGGGCAGGTGCGGACCTGCGATCGGTGCCGGTGCACCGGCGCGGCTTCGGGCTGGTGTTCCAGGACGGCCAGCTGTTCCCGCACCGGGACGTCAGCGGGAACGTCGGCTACGGGCTGGCGCGCGGACCCGCGCGGGCGCGGCGGGTGGCCGAGCTGCTGGACCTGGTGGGGCTGCCGGGCTACCAGCGTCGCCCGGTCGCGACGCTGTCCGGCGGCGAGCGGCAGCGGGTGGCGCTGGCCCGGTCCCTGGCGCCGAGCCCTCGGTTGCTGCTGCTGGACGAGCCGCTGTCTGCCCTGGACCGGTCCCTGCGCGAGCGGCTGGCAGACGACCTGCGTGCCGTGCTGGTGGCCACGGGCACCACCGCGCTGTTCGTCACGCACGACCAGGACGAGGCGTTCACCGTGGCGGACCGGGTGGCCGTGATGAGCGCGGGCCGGCTGCTGCAGGTCGCCCCGCCGGAGGAGCTCTGGCGGCGGCCGGCGGACCGGGAGGTCGCGGAGTTCCTGGGCTACCGCACCTTCCTGCGCGGACCGGGGACGCCCGGGCCGCTGGTCGGCGTGGCGCCGGGCGGGTGGCGGGTGCTGGGCGGTGCGGCGCGGCGCGCGGCGGCCGAGCCGGATCCGGGAACGACCGACGCGGGGGCGGCCTCGTCTCGGCCGGGTGCGGGTGCGGGTGCGGGTGCGGGTGCGGCGGTGGTGCCGGTCGCGTCCGACGGGGGCGCGGTGGTGCGAGAGGGCACGGTCACGGGCCGACGGACCCGGCGCGGGCGGCTCGAGGTGGTGGCCGACCTGCGTCTGCTCCCGGCCGACGCTCCGGAGGCGGGCGCGGGCGCCAGCGCGGGTGCTGGTCCGGTGAGCGTCACCGCTGCGCTCCCCGCAGGGGTGCCGCTGCCGGAACCCGGTACCCGGGTGCACCTGATCGCCGACCAGGGCTCCGTCGCGACCCTCGACCTCTGACCAAGGCCCATGCCTCCGGGCCGGCCGCCTCACCCGCCTCACCTCACCCGCCTCACCCCACCCCGCGCCGTCCGCCGAGTGGGCAGCTCCTGTCGGACAAATCGCCCAAGGAGCGACAAGAGCTGCCCGCTCGACGGGTTGTGACCGAGCGCGTGCGGGGTGCGGGGAGGGCGTGCTGCGTGCGGGGTGCGGTCAGGTGAGCCGGAGCTGCCACTCGCCGGAGCCGCCCGCGGGCCGGAAGCCGAGCTCGGCGTTGATCGCCAGCATCGGTGCGTTCTCCTGGGCGTTCCAGGTCGCGATCCGGCGCGCCGCGGGCGCTGCGGCGGCGAGCTCGCCGAGGTTCGTCGCCTTCACCAGCATCCCGAGCCGGTGCCCCCGGTGCTCGCGCAGCACCAGGGTGTCGTCCTGCTGCACCAGCGGGGCGCCCCGCTGGCTGACCAGCGCGGTGAACGCCACCAGGTCCCCGGTCGGCACGTGCTGCGCCGCCGCGACCCGGTAGGTCTCGTCCCGCCCGACGTGGTGCGCCTCCCCGGCGCGCACCCGGGCGGCGTCCCACGCCTCTTCGTCCCGGTCCATGCCGCCCTGGGGTGCGTCGGTGCTCATCCGGCTCTGCAAGCAGGCGAACCGGTCGACCAGCTCGTCCGGGCAGTGCGTCACCCAGGTCAGCACGCGGTAGTCCGGCCCCGCGGCCTCGGTCGCGCGCTCCCGGTGCGCCGCCAGCACCGCGGGCCTCAGCGGCACGTCCAGCATCGAGCGTCGGGCCACCTGCTCCAGGTGCCACCCGCGGTTCCGGAGATGGCGCACCGTGGGGTCCGCGGCGTCGACCCGGCCGAAGCCGGTCGGTGGTGCGAGGGCGTCCGGGCCGGGCTCGGGCTCTGCCGCGTGGAAGGAGGCCGTCACCAGGGTGGTCCGGCCGTGCGACCGGGCGGTGTCGAGCGCCAGCGCGTGCAGCGCGGTGCCGATGCCGCGGCCCCGGTGCTCCGGCCGCACGTCGATGTGCAGGTAGGCGAGCCCGGTGTTGTCGTGCCGTGGCAGCACCATCGACAGGTGCCCGAGCACCCGTCCCGGGTCGGCCGGGCCACGCTCGGCCGGGACGTCCAGCGCCACGTACCGGAGCCGGAGCTGGTACTCCTGGTCCCGCAGCCCGGCCAGCACCTCGGCCGGCCGGCGGGGCTCGTCCAGCTCGCCCCAGGTGTCGAGCCAGGTCCGGTTCGCGCAGTCGACCATCCCGTGCAGCAGCCACGCGTCCGGGGCGTCGAGGTCGGCGGGGACGGGCAGCGCGACGATCGTGGTGCCGGAAGGCGTGGCAGCGGGCATCGACCCATCGTCACCTGCTCGGAGCAGCCCGTCGACAGGATTGGCGCGCGGCCGAGTACCTTCTGCGGATGCCGCTGCTGGAGATCGTCGGGTGGACCGGGTCCGTCCTGGTCGTCGTGTCGCTGATGCAGGCCCGGGTGCTGAGGTTCCGGGTGCTCAACCTGGTGGGGTCGGTGATCGCGACCGGGTACAACGCCTGGGCCGGGATCTGGCCGTTCATGGCGATGAACGCGGTGATCGCGGCGATCGACGCGTACTGGCTGTGGCGGCTGCAGCGCGAGCGGCACGACTCCTCGGCGTACCAGGTGGTCGAGGTCGGGGCCGACGACCAGTACCTGACGCACGTGCTCGGCGTGCACGCGGCAGACATCGCCGGGTTCTACCCGTCGTTCGCCGGAGCAGCAGCCGGAGCAGCGGCCGGGTCGGCAGCCGGGTGGGCGGCCCGGTCGGCAACCGGAGCGGCAACCGACGCAGCGGCGGCCGGCACGGACGAGGGCACCGGCCCGGTGGCCCGGCGCTGGGCGTTCCTGGTGCTGCGCGGCGACGAGACCGTCGGTGTGGTGCAGGTCCGGGACCGGGGCGCAGGCGTCGGCGAGGTCGAGCTGGACTACGTGACACCGCGGTTCCGTGACTTCACGCCGGGGGAGTTCGTGCACCGGCGCAGCGGGGCGCTCGCGGCGACGGGTCTGCACCGGTTGGAGATCGCACCGGACGCCCGGGAGGCGGCCGACTACCTGCGCCGGGTCGGCTTCGTGCAGACCGAGGGTCGATGGGTGCGCGAGCTGGCACCCGCCGCTTGATCGCCCTTCTTGTAGCGACGCTCCGAGAACATCTTCCTATCGGCGACGATGCCGGCCGGCACCCGTCCCGAACCCGTCCCCCCGGGGCGTCCGGCAGGGCCCCCGCGGCGGGTGCGACCGGCCGTGACCCGTGACCCGTGCCACGTCCCGCGGCATTCGTCCGGAGATCGCCTACACTGAGTTCGGACATCCGAACTTGGAGGTGTGGTGACCACGACCATGGTGCAGCCGGCTCCGCCGCGCCGTCGGGTGCTGCCGCTGCTCGGCCCCGCCTTCGTGGCCGCCGTCGCCTACGTCGACCCCGGCAACGTCGCCGCCAACCTGACCGCCGGTGCCCGGTACGGCTACCTGCTGCTCTGGGTGCTGGTGGGCGCGAACGCGATGGCCGTGCTCGTGCAGTACCAGTCCGCCAAGCTCGGCATCGTCACCGGCGACTCGCTGCCCGGAGTGCTCGGCGACCGGCTGCGGCGCGGTCCGCGGATCGCGTTCTGGGTGCAGGCCGAGGTGGTGGCCGCCGCGACCGACATCGCCGAGGTCGTCGGGGGTGCCATCGCGCTGCACCTGCTGTTCGACCTGCCGCTGGTGCTCGGCGGCGCGATCGTCGGCGTGGTGTCGATGCTGCTGCTGGCCACCCAGAGCCGGTACGGGCAGCGCCGGTTCGAGGTCGTGGTCACCGCGCTGCTGCTGGTGATCGTGATCGGCTTCCTCGCCGGCCTGGTGGTCGGCCCGCCCGATCCCGCCGGGATGCTCGCGGGGCTGGCCCCGCGGTTCGCCGGCGCCGACTCGGTGCTGCTCGCCGCCTCGATGCTCGGCGCCACCGTCATGCCGCACGCCATCTACGTGCACTCCGCGCTCACCCGGGACCGGTTCGGCCGGTCCGCGGACGACGCGACCCGGAGCGGCCTGCTGCGGGCCAGCCGGTGGGACGTCGGCACGGCGCTGGCGGTGGCCGGCGCGGTGAACATCGGGCTGCTGCTGCTCGCCGCGGCCAACCTGCGCGGGGTCGAGGGCACCGACACCATCGAGGGCGCGCACGCCGCGATCTCCACCGCGCTCGGTGGCGGCGTCGCCCTGGTGTTCGCGATCGGGCTGCTGGCGTCCGGCCTGGCGTCCACCTCGGTCGGCAGCTATGCCGGTGCCGCGGTGATGGAGGGGCTGATCCACCGGCGGGTCCCGCTGCTGCTCCGCCGGGCGATCACCCTGGTGCCGGCGCTGGTGCTGCTGGCCATCGGTGCGGACCCGACCTGGACGCTGGTGGTCAGCCAGGTGGTGCTGAGCTTCGGCATCCCGTTCGCGGTGATCCCGCTGGTCCGGCTGAATCGGGACCGCCGGCTGATGGGCCGGTTCGCCAACGGGCCCCGGCTGCAGGCGGTGCTGGTCGTCGTGGTGGCGCTGGTGGTGCTGCTCAACCTCGCCCTGCTGGTGCTGCTCGCCACCGGCACCGGCTGATCGCAGCTCGTCGTAGCGAGGCTCTGGAAAGGAATGTGGAGCGTCGCTACGATCTGTCGCATGACCAGCGCACCCGGGCCGAGCGCCGCCCGCCGCGCGACCCCCGAGCAGGTGCGCCACCGTCCTCCGACCGACGGTCGGACCCGTCGCGCCGTGGCCACCCGGGCCCGGATCGCCGCCGCCGCGGGTGCACTGTTCGTCGAGCAGGGCTACGCCACCACCAGCATCGCCGGGGTCGCCCGGGCAGCCGGGGTCGGTGTGCAGACCGTCTACTACAGCTACGGCAGCAAGGCCGAGATCCTGGTCGGCGCCCTGGACCACGGCATCGACGGTGCCGACCACCCGAACCACCCGGACCTCCCGCCCGATCCCACCGACCTGCCCTGGGTGCGGATCGCCCTCGACGAGCCCGATCCGGTCCGGCGGCTGTTCCTGCACGTGCGTGGTGCCGCGGACCTGATGGGACGCACCGGCCGGCTGCTCGAGGTGGTCCGGGGGGCGGGTGCCGGAGAGCCGATCGTCCAGTGGGCATGGACCTGGCACGAGGAGCGCCTGCGCGCAGCCCACCGCGTGCTGGTGCGCTCCTACCCGGGTGACCGCAGCGCGCGGGACGTCGAGCGGGTTCTGGACGTGGTCGCCCTGACCCTCGGCGCGCAGGTGTGGGACGCGCTGGTCGTGCGGGCCGGCTGGACCGCGCTGGAGTGGGCACGCTGGGCGCACCGCTCCCTGCTCGGGGAGCTGATGCCCGACCGGTTGGATGCCGTCGACCGCTGAGCGGCCGTCCGGCCGCCGCCTCAGCCTCCGGTGGTGACCGTCAGCGGTGCGCTGCGGGTGCTGCCTGCCGCATTGACCAGCTCCACGATGTGCTCGTGGCTGCCCTCCGATGCGGCGACTGGGATCGTGACGCTCTGCGTGCCCGGCGACCGCGCCGTGAGGTCGCCCTCCGCGACCACGGCGCCGTCGGTCAGCAACCGGTAGGAGGTCGCGTTCGTCCCCCACCACAGGGTGGCGGTGATGGTGCCGCCCCCCTGCCCGTCCGCCTGGTAGGCGAGCACCGGCACGCCGGGGCTCGCCTGCGTGACCGTGACCGTGGTCGAGGTCGTGGCGGTCGTGCCGCGGGAGTTCACCAGCTCGCCGGTGTAGACGTACGTGCCGTCCGTGCGGCCGGTCACCGGCACGGTGGCCTGCTGCGCCTGGTCACCGTCATACGTCAGGGGGAGCGTGGCGATCAGCTCGCCGTTCTCGTACAGCCGGAAGGTCGTCGCGTTCTCGCCCCACCACAGGTTCATGGTCACGTCGTAGTCCCCGTCCTGCAGACCGGTGTCCCAGCCGTTGTCGTGCGACAGCGTGGCCACGGCGGGCGCGACGGCCGCGGTGTCGGCACCGAGCACCGTGAGCGTCGCGGTCTCGCTCGCCACCTGCTCGCCGCCGTTGTCCGCCACCGCACGGATCTGCATCCCGTCCTGGGACCGCGTGACCCCGGTGAGCACCAGGCTCGTGCCGGACCCGTCGAGCGCGACCCAGTCGTCCCCGACCAGCTGTTGCCACTGGACGGTGGCCTGCGGGTTCGCCTGCACCGTCACGGTCAGCTCGGCGTCCTGGCCCTCCGTGACGGTCACGTCCGACGGCTGCGTGCTGAACGTCGGTGCGACGGTCTGCGAGGCGGAGCCGTCCCCGAGGTCGGCGACGAACGAGGCGACCCAGGCCAGCGCGGAGTTCCAGTTCACCGTGATCTCGTTCACGGACCACGCCTCGATGTTGTCCACGTAGCAGGCCTGCGGTGCGCAGCCCGCCAGCCAGGACGTGGCCAGATCGTCCTCCAGGCCGGAGTTCGCCCCGCCCGCGACCGTGCCGACCGGTGGGTTCGGCAACGACGCGTCCAGCTGGTTGGCGTACCACCGGCTGTGCTGGTTCTCCGCGTCGTTCTCGCCGTACCCCGTGATGTAGGACTGACCGAGCACGTTGCGTCCCATCAGGTAGTCGTACCCCTCGAGCACGCTGCGGGCGTAGGCCGGGTCGCCGGTCAGGTCGTACGCCGTCGCGATCACGACCTGGTTGTTCAGGATCGACGAGTTCGACCCCCACGCGTACTCGCCGTCGTCGGGGGCGTACGGCTGGCCGAACGGCTGCTCGTCCTGCTGCGCCACCAGGTCGTCCGCGCCTGCGACGACGGAGGCACGGATCTCGTCGAGGTCGTCGAGGTCGTCGCCGAACCGCGCGAGCTGCATCCGGGCGAGCGCCGCGACCGATCCCCAGTAGAACCCGCCGGAGGTGAAGACGTCGGCGGTGTGCAGCGGGCTGCTCTCGACGTCGGCGAGGTAGTCGGTCCCACCGGTGGTCAGGTAGAGCTCGGCCGCGGCCCAGTAGAACTCGTCCGTCACGTCGTCGTCGGCGTATGCGCCGCCGCCGTCGTCACCGTCCTCGTCGGGGGCATAGAGGTCGGGGTGCGCCTCGGCGGCCGCGTACGCCCGGGTCGCTGCGGCGAGCAGGGTCGCGGAGTAGTCGGGGTCGATGTCGGCGAACACCCGGGCCCCCTGTGCGGCCACGGCCGCGAGGTTGAGCGTCGCCGCGGTCGAGGGCCGGTGCAGCTCACGCGCCTTCGCGTCCTCCGACGGCAGCGTCGGCAGCCCGGTCCACGACGCGTCCTGCACCTTGTGGTAGGCCATGCCGGCGAGCTCCTCGCCCTCGGCCACCTGCATCTTGAGCAGGAAGTCGAGCTCCCACCGGGCCTCGTCGAGGATGTCGGGCACGCCGTTGCCCTGCTCGGGGACGGCGAGGGTGCCGTCGCCGAGCGCGCTCTCGGTACCGGCCTGGACGGCCCGCTCCCAGGTCGACAGCAGCTGCGCGACCGCGATGCCGCCGTTGACGACGTACTTGCCCTGGTCGCCCGCGTCGTACCAGCCGCCCGACACGTCGACGGTCTCGTCGCAGGTCCAGTCGTCCAGCCAGGCGACCGGCTCCTGGCAGGTCACCGCGGTGTCGCCCTGGTTCGGGGCCACCCCGACGTGGCCCGCGTCGCGCGCGTACTCCTCGCCGGCGACGTCCCCGTCGATCTCGATGCCGGAGCGATTGGTGTAGAAGAAGCGCAGCGAGTCGGTCCGCAGGGACTGATAGACGTCCGCGTCGATCGCGAAGGGTTCGCTGACCTGGCCGTCGACGTGCAGGGTGAAGTCGTCCCCGGTCGCGGTCACGGACGAGAAGTCGATCGTGTGCACCGCCACGCCGGCGGACTCGTCGGTCCCTTCCGGCACGGTCTGGCCGGTGGCGACGGCCTCGTCCCCCAGGTAGAGGACCCAGTCCAGCGCCGAGGTGGCGTCCGTGACCACCGTGGCGTTCTTCGGCCCGGACGGCAGGTAGCCGACCTGGTTCACCTTGACCGCCGACCCGGTGTCGGCCACGTAGTCGTAGGCCGTGCCGGTGAGGGAGACGTTGTCGTAGCAGACGGTGTACGACGTGCTGCTGCCGCCCAGTCGCAGCTGCAGCTGCGCCAGCACGTACGCGTCGTCCGTGCTGGGCGTCTCGAAGTCGTAGTCGAGGTGGGTGGTCGTCGTCCCCACGGTGAACTGCTGGGACAGGTATGCGACGTTGTCCGGGTTGTCGTAGGGGCCCACCTGCACCCCGTTCTGCACGGTGCCGGACGCGTGGACGTCGAAGCTCAGGCGGAAGCGGGTGCCCCCGGGCAGGTACAGGCTGTTCTGCCCGACGAGCAGGCTCCACAGGTTGTCGGACGCCCCGGCCACCGTGCACAGCTCACCGGTGCTGGCGGACAGCGTCATCTCCCCGTTGGACCACCACGGGTCGGTGGTCTGGTCGAAGGTGGTGTTGGTCAGCAGCTCGTCGGTGCCGAGCGCCGGTTCGTCCTCGACGGTCGTCGTCAGGCTCACGTCGTCCAGGCAGATGGTGGTGGCGGCGTTGCCGCCCAGCCGGAACTGGATGCTCGAGGCGACCGTGCCGGCGTCCAGATCGGATGTGAACGTGTAGCTGAACGTCTGCGCCTCGGTGGTGAGGGCGGAGGTGGGGTCGAGGTAGGTGATCAGGTCCGGGTTGCTGGTCGGCTGGACCTGCGTGCGGATCGTGGCGGGAATGGTCGACCACGCCGTGAAGGTGAGGGTGTACGACGCGCCGTCGTCGATCGACAGCCCGTGCTGGCCGACGATCGCCTCCCACTGGGCGAGACCGGCGGGCACGTCCGCACAGTACGCGCCGGATGCGGTGGAGGTCGAGATCGTGTCCGTGCTCCACCAGGGCAGGTGGGTGGTGGAGAAGGTCCCGTTGACGATCAGGTCCTGCTCGGTGGCCACGGCGGGTGCCGCCAGCCCGAGCAGGAGGGCGGCGGCCGTCGCCACCGTGAGCACGCGTCGTTCCATGTCGAAGCCCCTTTGCTTGTCGACTCGTCCGATCGAGGTCCGTCCTGCCCGCGCGTGGTCCGGCTCAGCGGGTGAGCCACCCGCCGTCCACCGGCAGGACCGCCCCGTGCACGTAGTCCGCTGCGGCGGAGGCCAGGAACACGGCGGCACCCTGCACGTCGCCCGGCGTGCCCCACCGCCCGACCGGGATCCGGCTGAGGATCTCGGCGGAGCGGTCCTCCTGGGCCCGCAGCGGCGCCGTGTTGTCTGTGGCCATGTACCCGGGGGCGATCGCGTTGACGTTGATGCCCTCGGCCGCCCACTCGCTGGCGAGCGCCCGGGTCAGCCCGGCGACGCCGCTCTTCGACGCGGTGTAGGAGGGCACGATCTTGCCGCCCTGGAACGACAGCATCGAGGCGATGTTGAGGATCTTGCCGCCGCCCTGCCGCCGCATCTGCCGGGCGCAGGCCTGGGACAGGTAGAACACCTTGCTCAGGTTGAGGTCGATGACATCGGCCCAGCTGGACTCGGAGAAGTCCATCGCGGGCTCGCGGCGGATGATGCCTGCGTTGTTCACCAGGATGTCGATCCGGCCGGCCAGGGCGACGACGTCTGCCACGAGCGTGGTGAGCTGTGCCGGGGTGGCCGCCAGCAGGTCGCTGGTGATCGACCAGGCGCGTCGTCCCCGGGCCTCGACCGCCTGCACCGCCTCGGGCGAGCCGGTGCGGTCGACGATCACGACGTCGGCACCGGCCTCCGCCAGCGCGGTCGTGAAGCCGAGACCGAGGCCGCGTCCGCCGCCGGTGACGAGTGCGGTGCGGCCGTCCAGGCGGAACCGGTCGAGGATGCCCGGTGCCTCGGTGACCGGGTCGGTCGTGGCGCTCATCTCAGCTCCTGGGGGTCGATGGTGGTGACGTCGCTGTAGTCGGTGTTCTCGCCGGCCATGGCCCACACGAAGGTGTAAGCCCCGGTGGCGCTCGCGCAGTGCACGGACCAGGGCGGTGCGATCACGACGTCGCGGTCGTGCAGCAGGAGCTGGCGGGTGGCGGTGGGCTCTCCCATCAGGTGCACCAGGACGTCCTGCCCGAGCCCGTCGTACAGGTACACCTCGGTCCGCCGCGGGTGCACGTGCGGCGGCATGGTGTTCCACACCGAGCCCGGCTCCAGGGTCGTGATCCCGACGACGAGCTGGTTGGAGGTGATCCCGTCGGCGTGCACGTACTTGCGGATGGTGCGGTGGTTGGACCGCTCGGCCGATCCCAGCACCACCGCCTCGACCTGGTCGCGTCCCGCCAGCGCCGCCACCGTGCGGCGATGGGCGGGGGCCGAGACCAGGTACACGGTCCCGGTCCCGTCCACCGTGACCTCCCGGGTACCGACCGGCAGGTAGAGCACGTCCTGGGCGCCGAGGTCCCACTGCTGGCCGTCGGCGAGCACGCGCACGGCGCCGTCGAGCCCCACCACGGCGAGCTCGCGCCGCTCGAGCAGGAAGGCGGCGGCGATCTCGTCGGGGGGCGTCAGCACCACCGGGGCGCCGACCAGGGTCAGCCCCCCGACCAGCAGCCGGTCGTCCAGGGTGTACCCCCAGGTGGCACGGCCCTCGGCGAACAGGCCCGGCAGCACGAACCGGTCTCGCAGCTGCCCGCCGGACAGCCCGCCCACGTCATCGGGGTGGGTGCTCCAGACACGAGTGACAGTCATGGCATTCCTCTCAGGTCGCAGATCGGGCGAGTCGTACGCGCCCGTCGGGTTCGGTCACGCTGGTCACCGCCACCACGGGACCCAGTCGGGGCGCTGCAGCCGGGTCAGGGCCTCGAGGTAGAAGTAGTCGCCCCAGAGATTGCCCTCGTCGACCCCGTCGCCCTTGTGCCAGTGGTAGACGCCGTGCAGCAGCAGCGCGTCCGAGTCGGTGCCCTCGCTGCTGCAATCCCGGGTCACGGCGGCGAGGAGGCGCTCGGCCTCGGCCCGGTACCTGGCCGAGGCGTCGTCGTCGACCAGCGCGGCGAGCTCGAGCAGGCCGCTGACGGCGATCGCGGCGGCGGAGGAGTCGCGCGGCTGGGTGCTGCCGTCCTGGAAGAGCAGGTCCCAGTACGGGACGCCGTCGGCGGGAAGGTGGTCGAGGAGGTAGTCGGCGCACCGCCGGGCGGCCGTCAGGAACGCGGGCTCACCGGTGTGCCGGAAGCCGAGCGCGAAACCGTAGACGCCCCAGGCCTGGCCCCGGGCCCAGCACGAGTCGTCGGTGAAGCCCTGCGCGGTGCTGCCGTGCCGAGCGGTTCCGGTGCCGGTGTCCCAGTGGAACGTGTGGAAGGTGGAGCCGTCCGGCCGCACGATGTGCTCGGCCAGCGCCGTGACGTGCCGGCGGGCGGCCGCGGCGTAGCGGGTGTCTCCGGTCTGCGCGGTCGCCCAGAACAGCAGCGGCATGTTCATCAGGCTGTCGATGATCGTGCGGCCGCCCTCCGCGGCATCGTCCAGGTCTCCCCACGCCTGGACCACCCCTGCCGGCTCGACGAACCGGGTCATCAGGAGGTCGGCGGCGGTGAGCGCGGCGGTCCGGCCATCGACGCTGCCGGTCTCGCGCCAGGCGCTCACGCAGGACAGCGTGTAGAGGAAGCCCAGGTCGTGCGTGTCCATGTCGATCCGGTCCTCGGCCCGGTGCGCGAACGAGTCCACGTGGGCCAGTGCGAGGTCACGGTAGGCGCGCCGGCCGGTCAGCTCGTGCGCGAGCCACAGCTGGCCGGGCCAGAAGGCCGTCGTCCAGCCGTAGTTGCTGCCCGCCGGCAGGGTGGCGGTCGCGGGCCGGTCCGGGTAGCGCTGGTCGGTCGTGGTGTCGTCCGGGTACCGCAGGCCGAAGTGCGTGGCGTTCTCGTCGACGATGCGCAGGGCGTGGGCGATGGCTGCGGCGGGGCTCGGGCCGGGGCTGAGCAGGGCGTGGCCGTCGGGCACGGACATGGCAGGTCCTTTCGTGGCGGGGGAGCCGCCGGATCGTGGTCTCGGGTGGTGGAAGGATCAGACGGTGCCGAGCACGGGGCGCAGCGTGAACCGGCTGTTGCCCCAGACCGCGTAGAGCAGCGGTCCGGCGGCGAGTCCCAGGGCGGCCGCGGGGTGCAGGGTGAAGAGACCGGCGAGCAGCAGCAGCACGCCGAGCGAGGCCAGCGTCAGGTACCACCGCCGCACGCCGAGGTGCAGCGACGCCCGCAGCACGTCGCGGAGCCGGGCGTCCGGGCGCTCGACGCTCGCGACGAGGCTGACGAGCACGGTCGAGACCAGCAGCGCCTCGATCACCAGCAGCGCGGGCGTGACCGCAGCACCGAGCCGGGTGCCCGCCGCGGCGGCGAGGTCGGACCCGATCACCACGGTGCCGCCGCAGGCGATGGCGCCGAGGGCGAGCGACCGGCGCAGCTGTCGGCGCCAGGTGCGCGAGAACGTCCGCACCACGTCGGTCGACCGGTCGACGGTGACGGCGCGGAACACGCCGGCAGCCCCGGCGAGCGCCGGGGTCGCGAGCACGGCAGCGATCGCGAGCGCGGGCCAGGAGCGCCGGGGGTCGGTGGTCGTGAGCAGCAGCACCAGCGGAGCCGCGGCGACCGTGATCATCAGGTTCGTCGCGACGACGACGTAGCCGGTCCCGAACAGGGACTGCCAGGTCTCCGCGGACGGGCGGTGCAGGATCGAGGTGCGCACGGCGGTCAGCCCTTCAGCCCGGATGTCGCGATGCCCTGCACGAAGTAGCGCTGGCCGAGCAGGAAGATGACCGCGATCGGCAGCACCGACAGCACCGAGCCGGTCATGATCAGCGCGTACTCGGCGTTGTACTGCGAGACCAGCGACCGCAGCCCGATCTGGATCGTCCACAGGTCGGGGTCGCGCAGGTAGATCAGCGGCCCGAGGTAGTCGTTCCAGGTGTTGACGAAGGTGAGCAGTGCCAGCGTCGCGACAGCCGGACCGGACAGCGGGAGCACGATCCGTCGCCAGATCCCGTACTCGGAGAGCCCGTCGATCCGTGCGGCCTCGGACAGCTCCTCGGGGATCGACTCGTAGTACTGCTTCATCAGGAACACCCCGAACGCGCCGAACGCCTGCAGCGCGACGATCGACCACAGGGTGTTCGACAGCCCGAGCCGGGACATCAGGATGAACTGCGGGATCATGTAGGCCTGCCACGGCACCGCGATGGTGCCGATGTAGGTGAGGAACAGCAGGTCCCGTCCGGGGAACCGGGTCTTCGCGAACCCGTAGGCGGCGAAGCTCCCGGTGAACAGCTGCAGACAGGTCACCGAGACCGACAGCAGCAGCGTGGTGCGCAGCCAGGACGCCATGTCCGACTTGCTCCAGATGTCCAGGTAGTTCTGCCAGACCGCCGGGTCCGGCAGCCACTGCACCGGCACGGTGAAGATCTGGTTGTTGTTCTTCAGCGACGAGACGACCATCCAGAAGAACGGCAGCAGGATCGCGGCGGAGGCGACGGTGAGCACGATGTACAGGACGATCGCGCTCAGGGCTCGCCGGGTGCGCCGCGGGTCCCGGCGCGGTACGGGTGCCGACGAGGGCCGGACCCGGCGCTCCAGCGTGGGCGTGGCCATCAGCGGTCCCTCCTCTTGTTGGCGAGGAACTGCAGGACGGTGACCGTCAGGCAGATCACGAACAGCACGACGGCGACGGCCGACGCATAGCCGAAGTCGTTCTCCTCGAACCCCTTGCGGTAGATGTACTGGGACAGCACGAGGGTCGACGTGCCGGGGCCGCCGTCGGTCATCACGAGGATCAGGTCGAAGACCTTGAAGCTGGCGATGGTGAGCATCACCGTGACGAAGAACGTGGTGGGTCGCAGGCTCGGGATCGTGACGTTCCGGAACCGCTGCAGGGCGTTCGCCCCGTCGACCCGCGCGGCCTCGTACAGCTCCGCGGGGACCGCTTGCAGCCCGGCCAGGAACAGCAGCATGTAGTAGCCCATGTCGCGCCAGGTCGACACGATGACCACGGCGGGCATCGACCAGGTGGCCGAGGCGGTCCAGCCCGGCGGGTCGTCGATGCCGAGCGCCATCAGGACCTGGTTGATCAGCCCGGCGTCCGAGGAGAACAGCATGTTCCACACGACGGCGATGGCGACGATCGAGGTGATGTACGGGAAGAAGGCGACGGTGCGGAAGAAGGCCATCCCGCGCATCTTGCGGTTCAGCAGCATCGCCAGCCCGAGCGAGAGCCCGAGCGTCAGCGGGATGTGCATGACCGCGTAGTACGCGGTGTTCCGCAGCGCGGTGTGGAACGTCGCGTCCGTGAGCAGCCGCTGGAAGTTCTCGGTGCCGGTCAGGGTGGCGGCTCCGAAGGCGTTCCAGGACGTGAACGCCAGGTAGAACAGGATGAGCACCGGGACCAGCGTCAGGGTGGCGAAGCCGAGGAAGTTCGGCAGGATGAACGTCCAGCCGATCAGGGTGTTGCGTCGTCGGAGCCGGGCGCCTGGTCCGCGCTTCGACGCGCGGGGGCGTGGAACGACCGGGCCGGGTGCGGCGGCGGTCACGTCGGTCGTGGCCATGGGTCCTCCTCTGTGCGTCCGGTCCGGCCCCGAGGGGCCGGACCGGACGGTGTGGGCACGGTGGTCGGTCAGCCGAGGACCTCGGACTGGGCGCGCTCCATCGCCTCCGCGATGCCCTCCTCCGGCGAGACGGTGCCGGACAGGATCGCCGAGTGGGCGTCCGCGAGGATGTTCTGCAGCGCGGGGGTGTCGGAGCTCAGCGGGGCGTCCGGGGAGGCCACGAGGGTGCTGTACGCGGTCTGCGACAGCTCGTCGTCCGGCATGCCGTCCTGCGCGAACACCGTGTCGGTGACGGCGTCGGAGGACAGCGACGGGCGCAGCCCGATCTCGGCCAGGGCGACGGCGGCGTCCTCCGAGGTGATGTAGGTCAGGAACTCCTTCGCGGCGCACACGGCCTGCGTGTCGGCGGCCGCGTTGATGCCGATGGCGGTCGGGTTCCCCTGCGTGACGGGATCGTCGAGCGTCGTCGAGTCGAGCTGCGGAGCGGGTGCGATCCCCCACTCGAAGGTGTCGGCGTCACCGGTCTCGCGCTGCGAGAGCAGCGCGGCGATGTACCACGAGCCCATCGGCATCATGGCGACCTTCTGGGTGCCGAACTGGCCCTGGTAGGTGAGCGAGTTCGTGGTGATCGTCCCGTAGTCCGCCTGTGCGCCGGCCTCCTGGAGGGCGAGCACCTCCTCGTAGTACGGGATCATGTACTCCCAGTCGCCCGCGAGGTACTCCTCGTCGGTGCCGGCCTGAGCGGTGGCGAACGACTGCAGGGCGGTCGCCCAGGAGTGCAGGTAGGTGCCCTTGACGTCCGTCATCCCCGCGGCCTGCAGGTTCTCGGTGAGCTCGATGGCGGCCGCGTCGTAGTCGTCCCACGTCCAGGTGCCGTCGGGGTACTCGAGGCCCGCCGCGTCGAACAGGTCCTTGTTGTAGAAGAGGTACCAGGCGTCCTGGCGGTAGGGCACCGCGTAGGCCGCGCCGTCCACCGTGTAGAGGTCGATGCCGGGGTAGTCGTCCGCGAGGGCGTCGGTGACGTCGCTGACGTCGACCAGCTGCTCGCCCTCCTGGTAGGTCGGGAACGTCGTGACGGTCTTGATCGGGTACATGTCCGGTGCGTTGCCGGCGGACAGGTCGGCCGTCAGCTGGGTGTCGTAGTCGGTGGAGTCGTACTCGACGAGCTCGACCGTGATGTCGGGGTTCGCGGCGTGGAACCCCTCGGTCAGCGTCTGGAAGTCGGTCGATGTCGACAGGCCCCAGGCGGCGAGGGAGATCGTCACGGGATCGTCGGTGTCGGTGCAGGTGGCGGTGCTGCCGGACGCGTTGTCCGAGCTGCCGCTGCTGCATGCGGTGAGCAGGAGGGTGGCGGCGACGAGGGTCGTCGCTCCCTGGAAGATGGTCCGCTTCATTGCGTGGCGTCTCCTTCGACGGTGCTGGTGAGGGATGGGGTGGTGCGGCTGGTCGACCGGTAGGTCTCAGTGCGGGTGCAGGTCCACGCGGGTGGTGGTGCCGTCGGTCCACGTGATGGTGGCGTGGTCACGGCTGAGTGCGACGAGCGGGGTGTCCTCGAGCGCGTGCGGCTCCCGGGCGCCGGCGAGGCCCACGGCGGACACGGTCCACCCGGGGCGGGCGGGGGCGTGCAGCACGCCGACGGTCGCGTGCGACCCGATCGGTGTGGCGCCGTCGCGGTGCAGCACGCGTGCGCTGTGCCACCCGTGCAGGCCGACGACCGCGCCGGACAGCGCGGGGGAGCTCTGGTCGACCCGGAGGCCGTCCGCGACGGTGGCGACACCGGCGTCGTGGGCCACGGCCCAGCCCCCGCACTCCAGGGCCACGGCCTGCGCCGCGAGGTCGTCGTGGGTGCGGACCAGGCGCACCTCCCACGGGCCCCGCACGGCGGACACGACGGTGAGGGTGCCGGCCGAGGTCGGGCTGCCCGCGAGGCCCGCCCCGTGACGGGTGGGCGCGGGACCGGCGTCGAGCCAGTGCGCGCGGGACCGGGAGGCGGCGACCACGGTCCCTGCGTGCTCGGTCAGCAGCAGCGGGACCATGCCCGCACGGTGGCTGCGACGCCCCTCAGGATCCACCAGGACGACCGACTGGTCGACGGGCGCCGCCCAGTCGGTCCCGCGGTGCAGCGGGAACGTGGCGGTGGAGTAGCCGAGGCGCGCGTAGAGCGGGGAGTCGCCGCCGAGGTCACCCGCGTCAGCGTGGTCCGTGCCGTGGTTGACCACGCGGACGATGCCGTCGCCGGCGGTGCTGCTGACGGCCCAGACCGGTGCGGCGATCGTGAACACGCGGTCCGACTCCGTCGCGGCGATCGCGGTGGCGGGGGCGGACCACACCGGGTGGTCCGCCGGCAGCGCCAGCCCGAGCAGCCCCTTGCTCGCCCAGTACGGCGAGCCGGTACCGGAGTACGACTGGGCGAGCGGTGCCCACGGGCGCCACCAGCCGCGGTCGAGCAGCCCGCGCTCGTTCGGCACACCGTGGTCGATGAAGTGGTTCAGGATGCCGAGCGCGGTGCTGCGCAGCCGGCCGGGTGAGACCGACGGGACCTGTGCGATCGCTCCCGCCCAGAAGGGTGCCGCGGTCGCGAACCGGTAGGTGAGGCTGCGCCCCTGCGGCAGGGGCGAGCCGTCGCCGCCGACGAGGCGCACCGCGTCGACGAGGTAGCGGTCCAGGCGGTCACGGTCCTTCTGCGCCCGGGGGTGGCCGAGCTCCTGCGCACCGTCCATCCGGGACCAGAGGGTGGGGTAGAGGTGCATCGCCCACCCGGTGTAGTGGTCGTAGGAGCGCTGCTCGCCGTCCCGGTACCAGCCGTCGCGCTCGTAGTAGGCGTCGTGCCGCTCGAGGTCGTCCCGGATGTCCTGCGGTGCGTGCGGTCCGGAGACCGAGCGCAGGAAGGTCTCGACCAGGATCCGGAACCAGAGCCAGTTGTTGCGCGGATAGGTCTCGTCACCCACGACCTCGGCGAGGTAGTCGACCATCTGCTCCTGGACCCGGGGGGCGAGCCTGTCCCACAGCCACGGGCGGGTCAGGTCGAGCACGAGGGCGATCGAGGCGGCCTCGACCTTGGCCTGCCCGTGCTCGGACGGGCGGACCCAGCGCTCCGCGTGCTGCGGGTCGGTACCGGCGGCGATGCCGGCCGCGCAGCGCTCCAGGTAGCCGTGCGGGTCCGCCCCGCGAGAACCCGCGATGCGGAACCCGACGGCGAGGAAGGTGCGGGCGAAGCCCTCCAGGCCGTCCATCGGTGTGCCGAACGTGCTCGGGGTGCCGGGCAGCGTGACCAGCGCGTGCTGCGGCGAGGAGAACGGACGGGTGCGCAGGAGAAGCCGGTCCGTCCACCGCTCCAGCTCGTCCCGGGTCCGGACCGTGCCGGCTCGCGCAGGCACGGGCGGCGGCGGTGCAGGGTGCCGGTCGTCGTCGGTCCGCACCAGGTCCCCGCCTCTCTGCCAGGTGACCTCGGCGCGTCGGCGCGCCGTCCCTCGAGCACGCTGTGTCGGTCTACGACACCAGCGCCGAGCGTATGATCACTGAGTGATCATTTCGGTCTTGGTGATCATCATGGTCGTTTCATGCTCGTTCGTCAAGAACCATGATCGAACAGCGATCATATGATCATGATCGCGTGGCAGGAGGTACGAGGATGGCGATACCTGGTGGCGCGCCCCGCGCGGGTCACACCGATCCGGTAGCGGCTCGGCGGGCCGAGGTGCTCGCGGCGGTCACCGACCGCGGGGCGATCCGTGTGACGGAGCTGGCCGCGGAGCTCGGGGTCAGCGCGGTCACGGTCCGGCGAGCCGTGAGCGAGCTGGCCGGCAGCGGCCAGGTGCGTCGGGTGCACGGCGGGGCGGAGGCGGTCGAGCCCGTGTCGCCGCTCGGCACCGGCACGGACGAGCGCCCGCCCCGTGCGGCAGACCTCGAGCCGCTGGGCGGCCGTACCGTCGGGGTCCTGATCCCGTCCCTCGACTACTACTGGCCGGGTGTTGTGCGCGGCATGCAGGAGGCGCTGGCGTCCCATGGCATGCGGATGCTGCTGAGGGGCTCCCGGTACGACGCGCCGGACGAGCTGGACGACGTCGCACGGCTGCTCGACTCCGGGGTCGACGGGCTGCTCATGGCCCCGACCGTGCAGGGCGCGGGCGGTGCGGCGATGCGGGACTGGCTCGCCACCGGTGCCGCACCGGTCGTGCTCGTCGAGCGCACGGCGGCGGTCGGGCGGGAGCACGTCGAGGTCGAGTCGGTGCTGACCGACCACTCGGCCGGTGCCGCGACCGCCGTCTACCACCTCGCCAGCCAGGGTCACGTGCGCATCGGGATCGTCTGCACCGAGATCTCCCTGCACGCCGGCGAGCTCCGGCACGGGTGGGCCGGGGCGTGCGCCGACCTCGGCCTGCCGACCACGGGGGTCCCTGATCTCGATCTGCCGGAGCGTCGAGGGCCCGGTTTCGTCGCCGCGGTCGAGGCGGCGATCGACACGGCGCTCAGCACGGGGACCACGGCGCTGCTGGTGCACTCCGACCCGGAGGCGATCCAGGTCGCCCAGTCCGCGATCGAGCGAGGGCTACGCATCCCGGACGACCTGGCGGTCGTGGCCTACGACGACGAGGTCGCGGCGTTCGGCACCCCCCCGCTCACGGCGGTCCGTCCGCCGCGCGGCGCGCTCGGGCACGCGGCGGTCGAGCTGCTCGCGGCCCGGCTGGCCGATCCCGCCCGTCCGGTGCACCGCGTCACCGTGACCCCGACCCTGAACATCCGTCGCTCCTCCGTGGGGCCGGTGCCGGCGGTGCAGGGGGGCCCGGGGGACACCCGCGAGGCGCGGGCCTGACGCCCCGGGGCCGTCAGGCCCGCGCGACCGCAGCGGGCACGGCACCGGCGGCGGTCGGTGGTCGTCGGAAGATGATCTTAAGGATCGGGAAGAACACCACGAACGAGATCAGCGCGTTGATGATCATCGTGACGACGTCGGCCGCGGCCTCACCGGTGGACCCCCAGCGCTCGATCAGCCACTGGTAGATCGGGTCCTTGTAGAACCCCTGCGCCCAGGCGGCCGCGAACGTGATCACCACGTAGGCGAGGGCGTACCAGGCGGCCGCGCGCCACACGTTGGACGTCGACTTGAACGTCACCGAGCGCTGCAGGAAGAAGTTGATCACCTGCGCGACCAGCAACGTGAGCTGCACCGCGAGGAAGTATGCGAGCCCGCCGCCACCGGCCGGCAGCGCGCCCGCCGCGTAGTCGAACACGTAGAAGGTGCTGCCGTCGGCGTCGGTGCTCACGGGCAGCACCTGGAACGTGGTCCGGACCAGCGAGGTCATCGAGAGCGCCCACTTGAGCAGCGGCATCAGGGCCAGCTGCAGCACGGTCATCGCCATGCTGATCGAGGTGAACAGCACCAGCTCCGCGGTGGTCGGCCGGGCCTGCTCGAACCGGCGCCACGCTGCCTGGGCGGTGCGGAACATCCGACGTCCTCCTCGATCCTCGCCGGTGGCGACCCGTGCCCCGTCCGCGGGCACGTCGCGCGCGGATCGAGTGACAGGAGAACCCGTCGCGCATGCCGGCGGCGCCGATCCGGCACAACTTGTCGACCTGGGCCCACATGCTGTCGGGAACAACCTCGCCACCGCCAGAGTTGAGCCCATCAGACTCAAGTCTGACGCCATCGAGTTGCCGAACGCGGAACCGGGAGCGCAGACTTGAGCGCAGCAGGCTCAAGGCGCTGCACCCGCCCCGTCGGGGCGCCGGCGCCGAACGACGCAGCACCACGGAAGAAGAGGGACGGACATGGCACGAGCAGTCGGCATCGACCTGGGCACCACCAACTCGGTGGTCGCGGTTCTCGAAGGTGGCGAGCCCACCGTGATCGCCAACGCGGAGGGCTCCCGCACGACCCCGTCGGTCGTCGCGTTCTCCAAGACCGGCGAGGTGCTGGTCGGCGAGGTCGCCAAGCGCCAGGCGGTCACCAACGTCGACCGGACCATCGCCTCGGTCAAGCGCCACATGGGCACGGACTGGACCACCGAGATCGACGGCAAGAAGTACACCGCGCAGGAGATCTCCGCACGGGTGCTCGGCAAGCTGAAGCGCGACGCCGAGGAGTACCTGGGCGAGCCCGTCACCGACGCGGTCATCACCGTCCCGGCCTACTTCAACGACGCCGAGCGCCAGGCCACCAAGGATGCCGGCCAGATCGCCGGCCTGAACGTGCTGCGGATCGTGAACGAGCCCACCGCCGCCGCGCTCGCCTACGGCCTGGAGAAGGGCAAGGAGGACGAGCTCATCCTGGTGTTCGACCTCGGCGGCGGCACCTTCGACGTCTCGCTGCTCGAGGTGGGCAAGGACGATGACTTCTCCACGATCGAGGTCCGCGCGACCTCCGGCGACAACCGGCTCGGCGGCGACGACTGGGACAGCCGGATCGTCGACTGGCTGGTCGGCCAGGTGAAGAACTCCACCGGCGTGGACCTGTCCAAGGACAAGATCGCCGTCCAGCGGCTGCGCGAGGCGGCCGAGCAGGCGAAGAAGGAGCTGTCCTCCGCGACCAGCACCAGCATCAGCCTGCAGTACCTGTCGATGAGCGAGAACGGCCCGATCCACCTGGACGAGAAGATCACCCGGGCCCAGTTCCAGCAGATGACCGCCGACCTGCTCGAGCGCACCAAGGCGCCGTTCCAGGCCGTGATCCGGGACGCCGGCGTCAAGGTCGCCGACATCGACCACATCGTGCTGGTCGGCGGCTCTACCCGGATGCCCGCCGTCGCCGACGTGGTGCGCGAGCTCACCGGTGGCCGCGAGCCGAACAAGGGCGTGAACCCGGACGAGGTCGTCGCCGTCGGCGCCGCGCTGCAGGCCGGCGTCATCAAGGGCGACCGCAAGGACGTCCTGCTGATCGACGTCACCCCGCTCAGCCTCGGCATCGAGACCAAGGGCGGCGTGATGACCAAGCTGATCGATCGGAACACCGCCATCCCGACCAAGCGCAGCGAGATCTTCTCCACGGCCGAGGACAACCAGCCGTCGGTGCTGATCCAGGTGTTCCAGGGCGAGCGCGAGTTCGCCCGGGACAACAAGCCGCTGGGCACGTTCGAGCTGACCGGCATCGCGCCGGCCCCGCGCGGC
>DASWPG010000031.1:0-20072 GCA_036404115.1 Cellulomonas sp. | reverse complement strand
CTCGGCCAGCGCCGCCGCGGGCACCCGGGGCCGCCTGTCCGCTGACTCCCAGCGCAAGGTCGACACCGCCCTGGCCCTGTTCGAGAAGTACACCGACGCCGAGGAGGCGCTGGCCGCGCTGGAGGTGCCCTCCCCGGAGGTCGTCACCCCGCTGATGTTCGAGTACGAGCTGCTCGACCGGGCCCGCGCCGACCGCAAGAACATCGTGCTGCCGGAGGGCAACGACGACCGCATCCTGCGCGCCGCCTCCACCCTGCTGCAGCGCGAGGTCGCCGATCTGACCATCCTCGGCGACGAGGCCGCGATCCGGGCCCGTGCCACCGAGCTGGGCCTGAACCTGGCGAATGCGACCATCCTGAACCCGAAGTCCGGCGAGCTGCTCGAGCGCTTCGCGGCCGAGTACACCGAGATGCGCAAGCACAAGGGCATGACCGTCGAGCGGGCCCGGGAGATCGTGTCCTCGGTCAGCTACTTCGGCACGATGATGGTGCAGCTGGGCCTGGCCGACGGCATGGTCTCCGGCGCCGCGCACACCACCGCGCACACGATCAAGCCCTCCTTCGAGATCATCAAGACCGTGCCGGGCGTCTCCGTGGTGTCCAGCGTGTTCCTGATGTGCCTCGAGGACCGGGTGCTGGTCTACGGCGACTGCGCGGTCAACCCCGACCCGACCGCCGAGCAGCTGGCCGACATCGCGATCAGCTCCGCGCAGACCGCCGCCCAGTTCGGCATCGAGCCGCGGATCGCCATGCTGTCCTACTCCACCGGCGAGTCCGGTTCCGGCGCCGACGTGGACAAGGTCCGCGCCGCCACCGAGTTGGTCCGCGAGCGCCGCCCCGACCTGTCCGTCGAGGGGCCGATCCAGTACGACGCCGCGGTGGACGCCTCGGTGGCGCAGACCAAGCTGCCGGACTCCGCGGTGGCCGGGCGGGCGACCGTGTTCGTCTTCCCCGACCTGAACACCGGCAACAACACCTACAAGGCCGTGCAGCGGTCCGCCGGTGCCGTCGCCGTCGGCCCGGTGCTGCAGGGTCTGCGCAAGCCGATCAACGACCTGTCCCGGGGCGCCCTGGTGCAGGACATCGTCAACACCGTCGCCATCACGGCGATCCAGGCCCAGCAAGCAACAGCCATGGGCGCGACCTCGGAAGGCTCGAAGTGAACACTGAAGTCCTCGTCATCAACTCCGGATCCTCGTCGATCAAGTACCAGCTGGTCGACGTCGTCAGCGGCGAGGCCCTCGCCAACGGCATCGTCGAGCGCATCGGCCTGGAGGTCGGCAAGGTCAAGCACGAGGGGCCGAACGGCGAGACCGTCCTCGAGCAGCCCGTGCCCGACCACGAGACCGGCATGCGCCTGGTGCTCGGCCTGTTCGAGCAGCAGGGCCCGCAGATCGACGAGGCGCGACTGACCGCCGTCGGCCACCGGATCGTCCAGGGCGGCGACGTCTTCGACGGCCCGGCCGTGATCGACGACGAGGTGCTGGCGCAGATCGACGCGCTGTCCCCGCTGGCCCCGCTGCACAACCCGGCGCACGTCGCCGGGATCAAGGCCGCCCGCGCCGCGTTCCCGAACGTGCCGCAGGTCGCGGTGTTCGACACCTCGTTCCACCGCACGATGCCGCCGGCCGCGTACACCTACGCGATCGACCGCGAGATCGCCGCGAAGTACAAGATCCGCCGCTACGGCGCCCACGGCACCTCGCACCTGTACGTCTCGCGTGCGACCGCCGAGTTCCTCGACCGCCCGCTGGCGGACCTGAACACCATCGTGCTGCACCTCGGCAACGGCGCCTCGGCGTCCGCCGTGCAGGGCGGCCGGTGCATCGACACCTCGATGGGCCTGACCCCGCTCGAGGGTCTGGTGATGGGCACCCGGTCCGGCGACATCGACCCGGCGGCGCTGTTCCACCTGGCGCGGGTCGGCGGCTACACGATCGACCAGCTGGACGAGCTGCTGAACCGGAAGTCCGGCATGCTCGGCCTGTCCGGCTACACCGACATGCGCGACGTGCACGCCGCCGCGGAGGCCGGCGACGAGAACGTCCGCACCGCGCTGGACGTGTACTACCACCGGATCAAGGGCTACGTCGGCAAGTACTACGCCGAGCTCGGCCACGTGGACGTCATCACGTTCACCGCCGGCATCGGCGAGAACGACGACATCGTGCGCGCCGGCGCCCTGGCCGGCCTGGAGCGCCTCGGCATCCAGATCGACCCGGAGCGCAACGCCGGTCGCAAGAAGCAGCCGACGGTCATCTCCCCCGACGGCGCCGAGGTCACCGTGCTGGTGATCCCGACCAACGAGGAGCTGGAGATCGCCCGGCAGTCGGTCGCCCAGGTCGCCCCCGCCGCCTGACCCCCTCCGGCGGCCTCGGTCGTCACCTCTCCCGCAGGGCCCGTGCCACGCCGGCACGGGCCCTGCGGCGTCCGGCCCCGCCCACCCGTCCGGCCCACCCCGTCCCCCGTAGGTGTGCACGCGACACCTCGGGTGCGCATCCGGTGAATGCGCACCCGGGGTGTCGCATCAGCACTGGTGAGCGTCGGCGCACCCGGTACCGCCTGGCCGGGCAGGCCGGATCGGGGCCGAGTTCACCCGTTCGATACCTCACGGAGCGGCCACCGGGTCCCGATAGGGACGGCATGAGGACTGCCCGGGCGGCTGAAGGGGACATCGATCCTCGGTGGCGCCTGGAGCTCGACGAGGCGGACCGGCTGTGCGACTCAGCCCCGGAGCTGTGCGCGGTGCGGGTGGTCCCGCTGCTGGAACGGGCCCGGCAGGAGCGCGCGACGCTGGTCGAGATCGAGCTGGAGTACCTGAACGGCTGGGCGAAGCACCTGCTCTCCGAGGACGCCGCGGCGCTGGCCTCGATGGAGCATGCCCTGGAGCTCGCGGTGGTGCACGGCAACCGCGCCTGGGAGGGCCGGGTGCTGCAAGGGCTGGCGGCGGCGCACAACGGCTTCGGCGACAACGTCGCGGCGCTGGAGTTCCTGGAGCGGTCGCTGGCGATCCGGCGCGAGCTGGACGACACCGAAGGGCTGGCCGCAGCGCTGAACAACCTCGCGGACACCTACATCTCGATGGGCCGGTTCCCGGCGAAGGCCCGCGAGCTGCTGGACGAGGCCGCGACGCTCTGGCCCACGCTGAACCGCCCGGACGGCACCTGCGCGACCCTGTCCAGCCTGGCCAAGCTGGACACCGACGAGGCGCTGGCCGCCACCGCGACGGACCCGCGGCGGGCGCGGGCGCTGGCCGACCGCGCGGTCGGGCTGGCCACGCAGGGCGTCGAGGCGGCCCGGGGCGTGATCGGGCCGGACGGCCAGGGCAACGGCAACCCGCGGATGGCGGCCGAGGCGCAGGTTCGGCTGGCCCGCGCCCTGATGGCCCGCGGCGACCTGGTGGCCGCGCAGACCGCCCTGGACGCGTGCGCGGCGGCGCTGCCCGAGGTCGCCGCCCGCTACCTGACGATCCGCTACCACGCGGCCCTCGGCCGGCTGCACCGGATGCGCGGCGACCACGAGGCCGCGCACGCGACGCTGACGGCGGGTCTGCGGCTGACCGCGGAGTCGCTGCGGCCGATGGAGCGGGCCGATCTGCTCAGCGAGCTGGTGCTGGTGTACGAGGACGCCGGGGACCTGCGGGCCGCGCTCACCGCGCACCGGCAGTTCCACGAGGCGGTGATGGCGCAGCGGGACCAGGTGGCCGAGCGGCGCGGCATCGTGGTGAACGCCCAGCTGGACGTCGAGCGGGCCCGGCAGGCCCGAGACCTGGCTCGCAAGCGGGCGGCCGAGCTGTCGGCGCTGAACGAGACGCTGCAGCACGACGCGGCGCACGACGCGCTGACCGGCCTGCTGAACCGGCGCGGGCTGGACGCGATCCTGGCCGCCCGGCTCACCGACCAGACCGACCTGGCCTACGTGGTGGCCGACCTGGACCTGTTCAAGGCGGTGAACGACGACCACTCGCACCCGGTGGGCGACGAGGTGCTGCGCCGGGTGGCCCAGCTGATGACCGCCGCGGTCCGGGTCGGCGACGTGGTGGCGCGGGTCGGCGGCGAGGAGTTCACCCTGGTGCTGCTGGACGCCCCGTGGGAGCAGGCCGCGGCGGTCTGCGAACGGATCCGCCGAACGGTCGCCGCCTACCCGTGGCACGAGCTCTCCCCCGCCCTGCACGTGACCATGAGCCTCGGCGGCGCGATCGCGCAGCCGCGCGAGACCGCCCGGTCGCTCGCCACCCGGGCAGACGCGGCGCTGTATCGGGCCAAGCGGCTCGGCCGGAACCGGGTGGCGTTCGCGCCGACCGCCGTGCAGCCGGACCCCCCGTCGCCGCTCGGCACAGGACCGGAGCCCGGACCGGCACCGGTCGCCGGCACGGCACCGCTCCCCGGCACCGCACGGCGCCAGGGCACGGGCGCGGGCCCGACGGTCGCCGGGCCCTGACCGCGCTGCTCCGCACTGCCCCGTGCTCCCCCGTGCCGCATCCACCCGCGCGAGGCCGCGCGCCGCGGGTCAGCGCAGCCGCACCCGGCGCGCGACCCGCAGCGCTCCCGTGGTCAGCGCGGTCCACCGCTCCGGCGGCAGGTCCAGCAGCCGGCCCGGCCCGACCGGCGGCAGCACCCGCAGCCCGCCGACCCGGACCCCGTGCGCGCCCCGCTGCACGGCGACGGTCTGGCTCGCGGTCAGCTCCAGCAGCCCCTCCCGGCCGTGCCGGTGGCCCCAGCCGGACGCCCCGGTCCCGCCCTGCGGCGCGGCCGGCGACCCCCACGCGGCGAGGTAGCCCTCGTTGACGTTCACCGAGCCGGTGCGCAGCCGCGCGGCGATCGCCGCACCGCGCCGGGTGCCCGCGGTCCAGACGCTCGCGTTCAGGCCGTACTCGGTGTCGTTCATCGCGGCGACCGCCTCGTCGTCCGAGGCCACCCGGGACACCGCGACCACCGGCCCGAACGTCTCCTCCCGCAGCGCCCGCGCGTGCTCGCCGACGCCGTCCAGGATCGTCGGCTCGTACACGTAGGGCCCCAGGTCGCGGCGGTGCACGCCACCGGCCAGCACCCGGGCACCGCCGGAGAGCGCGTCCTCGACGTGCTCGACCACCCGGGCGAGCTGCTCCGCCGAGGTCAGCGAGCCGACGTCGGCGCGGTAGTCCAGTCCGGTGCCGACCCGCAGCGCGGCCGTGCGGCGGACGAAGGCGGCCAGGAACCGGTCCGCCACGGCCTCGTGCACCAGCAGCCGCTCGGCGGAGACGCACAGCTGGCCGGTGCCGCCGAAGCACGCGCGCACCGCCCCGGCGGCCGCGACCTCGACGTCCACGTCGTCCGCGACGTACAGCGCGTTCTTGCCGCCGAGCTCCAGCGTGGTCGGCAGCAGCCGCTCGCCCGCGCGCGCCGCGACCGCCCGGCCGGTGGCCGTGGAGCCGGTGAGCAGCAGGTGGTCGACGTGCTCGGCCACGGCACCACCGATCACCGGCCCGTCGCCGAGCACCACCTGCACCAGCCCCGCCGGCATCCCGGCGTCCTCCAGCAGCTCCACCGCCCAGAGCGCGGTGAGCGGCGTCTGCGGGTCCGGTCGCAGCAGCACGGCGTTCCCTGCCACCAGCGCCGGCAGCGCGTCACCGAGGGTCAGGCTCAGCGGGTAGTTCCACGGCGCGACGATGCCGACCACCCCGCGCGGACGGTGCGCGACCCGCACCCGGGTCAGCCCGGGCACCAGCCCCGGGCGACGCTCCTCGGCCAGGTAGCGGCTCGCCCGCAGCCCGAGGTGCCGGGCCAGCTGGGCGACGTCGGCGACCTCCTCGAACGCGGCGGCGCGCGCCTTGCCGTTCTCCAGCTGGACCAGGTCCAGCACGTCGCTCTGCCGGGACAGCAGCAGGTCGCCCACCCGCAGCGCGAGCCGGGCCCGCTCCCGCACCGGCACGGCGGCCCACCGGCGCTGGGCGGCGCGGGCCGACCGGGCCGCCCGCACGACGTCCTCCGGCGTGGAGACCGGCGCGGACGCGAGCGGCGCCCCGGTCCACGGCGCGTGGTGGGTGCTCGTCCCGGCACCGGGCGAGCCGACCACCCGGGACAGCAGCGAGCGCAGGTCGTCCGGCTCCAGCACGTAGGTGGCCAGCGGGTCGGTCTCCGGGTCCATCAGCCCGTGCTCGGTCGCCATGGCGCCCAAGATACGCGCGGCGGGCCGCGGGTCAGAGACCGAGCGTCTCGCGGGTCTGCGGGTCGACCAGCCCCAGCGCCGCGGCCCGGGCACCGGCGGCGTCCGACGCGGCCAGCGCCGCCTCGGCCATCGCCCCGCACACGTCCCGGACATGCCGACGCAGCGCGTACCGGACCGCCGGCAGCGCGGCGGGCGACATGGACAGGCTGGTCACCCCGAGCCCGGTCAGCACCAGGGCCATCAGCGGGTCGGCCGCGGACTCCCCGCACACCCCGACCGGCCGGCCCAGCCCGGCCCCGGCCCGCGCGGTGGCCGCCACCAGGTCGAGCACGGCCGGCTGCCACGGCTCCAGCAGATCGACGAGCTCGCCGCGCAGCCGGTCGGCCGCCATCGTGTACTGGGCCAGGTCGTTGGTGCCGAGCGAGACGAAGTCCACCTGCCCGAGCACGGTCCGGGCACGCAGCGCGGCGGCGGGCACCTCGACCATCACCCCGGCGGTGCGCAGCCCCGCGGCCCGCACCGCGTCGGCGAAGGCGCCGGCCTCCGCGGCGGTGGCGATCATCGGCGCCATCACCCAGGGGTCCGTGCCGGTGGCCTCGGCCGCCCGTGCCAGGGCGGTCAGCTGGTCCGTGAGCAGACCGGGCCGCGCGCGCACCAGCCGGTAGCCGCGCACCCCGAGGGCCGGGTTCTCCTCGGCGGCGAGGTTCGCGAAGGCCAGCGGCTTGTCGGCCCCCGCGTCCAGCGTGCGCACCACCACCTTGCGACCGTCCAGGGCACGCAGCACCCGGGCGTAGACCTCGGTCTGCTCCTCGACGGACGGCGCCTCCTGCCGCCCGAGGAACAGCACCTCGGTCCGGAACAGCCCGACCCCCTCGACCGGCTGGCCGGCCAGCCGCTCGGCGTCCTCGGCGGTGCCGATGTTGGCGAGCAGCGCGACCCGGTGCCCGTCGGCGGTGGCGCCCGGTGCGGTGTCCTCGGCCAGCACCCGCTCCCGCTCCGCCCGGCGGTCCAGCGCGTCGCGCAGCCCCTCGTCCGGGTCGACGGTGATCGTGCCGGCCGCGGCGTCCACCGCGACCAGGGTGCCGTCGGCCAGGCCGGTCGCCCCGGCGGCCCGCACCACGCACGGCAGCCCGAGCTGGCGCGCGATGATCGCGGTGTGCCCGGTGGGCCCGCCCTGCTCGGTCACGATCGCCAGCACCCGTTCGAGGTCGAGGGCCGCGGTGTCGGCGGGGGCCAGGTCGCGGGCGACCACCACGGACGGCTCGCGCAGCTCCGGCACGCCCGGTGCCGGCAGCCCGACCAGGCGGGCGACCACCCGGTCCCGCACGCTGCGCAGGTCGGTCACCCGCTCGGCCAGGTAGCCGCCGGCCTGCTCGAACATCGTGACGTACTGCGCCACGGCGGAGTCCACGGCAGCCACCGGGTGCTCCCCGCCACGCACCTGCTCGGCGACCTGCGCGGCCAGCGCCGGGTCGGCGGCCATCGCCGCGGTCGCCTCCAGCACGTCCCGCACCGTGCCGGCGGCCCGGCCTGCCTGGTCCAGCAGCCCGTCGGCGACGGCGTCGAACGCCTGCTGCGTCGCCTCCGGCCAGGCGTCCTGCGCGACCGGCGCACCGTCGCGCAGCACGGGCGCGTCCGGAGCGGGAGCGGGCGCCTGCCGGACCTGCGCGACGGGTCCGACCGTGGCGCCGCGGCCGACACCGACCCCCGCGAGCGTCCGGGGGGTCTGCGCGCCGGTGGCGGTCATGCCGGCGCTCCCGCGGTGGTCGTGCCGGACCCGTCGTGGTCGGTCCGTCCTGCTGCGACGCGCTGATGCACCATGTCCGCTCCCTTGCAGTGACTGCGGTGACCCGCTGATCGTGCCTCGCCGGAGACCACCGGCTCAACCCCTGCGGGCGCGTCCCGCACGACACGCCCGCACCGCACCGACGCAGGTCGGCACCTCCTCGCGCGCCGGACGGCCCAGGCGAGCGACGGCTCGTGCACGCAGCGTCCGGGGCGAGCGACCGGCGCTGCTACGGTGTCCCGCACAGCCGCCGCACCCTACGGCCCGAGACCACGCTCGGGCCGTCCGACGTGCGCGCGCCCTCGCGGCCCGCCCCGACCGCAGAGGATCCCCGTGCGCCCTGGCCCCACCGCCCTGCCGACCCGCACGCCCCCGCCACCGCCGCAGCACCCGGCGGCCCGACCGGCCGGAGTGCGGACGCATGACGATCCTGGTCGAGACCGCCGCCGTCGCCGAGGCCGGCACGACCCTGCTGGCCCTGGCGCGCGACGTGCCCGAGCTGCCGAGCGCTCCGTCCGGGTCCACCGGCTCGCCGGAGGTGGACGGTGCGCTCGCCGACCTGCTGGCCCACCTGGACGGCGAGCTCGGCAGCGCCTCGGCCGCCGTGCACGCGCTCGGTACCGGAGCGGCCGGGTCGCTCGAGACGATCACGGCCGCCGACCAGCAGCTGCGGCTCGTGCGATGAGGTGGACGGACGAGGACCCCGGGGCCGGCGACCTCGCTGCCGTCCGGCAGCTCGGCGACCTGCTCGACGACACCCTGGACACGCTGGCCCAGGTGCGGTCGTCGGTGCGCGGCTGCACCGACGACGTGCCGGAGCAGGTCTGGTCGGGCACGGCCGCCGACGCCTGGCGGGACTCCGCCGAGCAGTGCGCCGACGACCTGCACGAGCTGCTCGACCAGGTGGAGCCGCTCGGCGCCGCGCTGCGGGACTACGCCGACCGGGTCGAGGAGATCGCCGACGAGGCCGCCCGCGCCCGGCAGCGCCGGGCGGACGCGCAGCTCGACCTGGACGGGCTGGCCCTGCTCGCGCCCTCGATGTCGGCCACCACCTCGCCGAGGCTGCTCCGTGGCTGGACCAGCGACCGTGCCGACGCCCAGCACGCCGTGCGCACCGCCGACCAGGTCCTGGCCGATCTGGCGGACGACCGCAGCGCCGCCGACGCCCGGGTGTGCGGCGAGATCGCCGCGACTCGGCCGGTCGCCTGGGCCCCACCGATCGCGGTGCCCGCCGTCGGCCCCGTCGGCGCCGCCGCCCCGGCGGACGAACCGCCCGACCTCCTCGAGGGCGCGTTCGCGCTCGTGCGGGCCACCAAGGACGGGATCCGGCTCGCGACGAAGACGACGGCGCTGGTGACGTTCTACCGGGCCGCGACCGCGGACGTCACCGGTCGGATGCGGGCCGCGATCCGGCTGGAGGCGCGGGCGCAGGACGCGCTGCGCCGCTTCGTGCAGGGCAGCAAGGACGGAGGCGTGCTCGGCAAGGTGATCGGCTCGCGCGCCGCCGGGCTGGTGGGCAAGGCGTTCCTGCCGGTGACGATCGCCAGCGGCGGCATCGATGCGTGGACCGGCGGTGGGTATGACGGCGCGCGCGGCTGGACGACGCGTGGATTGGGGCTCGCCGGCGCGGTCGGGGCCGGCTACATCCTGGCAGCACCACTCGGGCTTTTCATGGCGACCCCGGTCGGCCTGGCCGTCGCCGGCGCGGCGGTGCTCGCCTACGGTGCGTGGAGCCTTGGCAACCTCGTCTGGGACCACCGCGAGGCGATCGGCGCCTTCCTTTCCGCGGCCGGGACCGCGGTCCAGGACGGCTGGTCCGCCGCGGGCGGCGCGCTGTCCGGCGCGGCCGACTGGGCGGACGACGCGGTGCACGCGGTGACGGACCGCGTCGCCGACGTCGGCCGGGGCCTGCTGACCGTGCTCTCGTTCGGTGCGTCGTGACCGCCGCGACGGCCGTGCCCGTCGAGGTGCTCACCGACGAGGAGCTCGAGGTGCTGCAGGCGGACAGCCCGTTCGTCGTCCGCCCCCACCTGACCGCGCTCGCCGAGGGCGACCGCCTCGCGTCGTTGCGCACCGCCTATCGCGGCCTGATCGCCCGGGACGTCCTCGATCCGCCCACCCCGGAGTCCCTCGCCGCGTCCGGCGCCGCTCCCACGGTCACGGTCCAGGTCCGCGAGGACGTCCGCTCGCTGGTCGAGCTGCGCCGGGCCGCGCCCGCCGTGCTGTGCGTGGCCCGGACGACCTCCGCCGGCCAGGACTTCTGGTACGCGCACGTCGCGGCGCAGGTCGTGCTGATCGAGCAGGTCAGCACGGACGGGTTCCACCGGTTCGCGCTCGCCGACGCCGACGCGCTCGGCGACCTGCTGCTGGCGGCCAGCACCCACCCGGACAGCGTCGACGGCACCGGCCCGGCGGTCCGGCTCACCGACATCGCCGCACCACCGCCCGAGGTGCTCGACCGGCTCGGCTCGGCCCACCTGCGCGCGGACGTCGTGCTGCGCGCCGCGGGCGAGGAGCACCCGGTGCTGGCCGGGCTGTTCACCGGCCCCGGCGGCTGCTGGCTGCTCACGGTCACGCTGGCGAGCAACGACCCGCCGCTGCTGCGCCCGGTCAGCCGCACCGACCTGACCACCCACGTCCGCGACCTGACGGCCACCACCCGCGCTGCGGCGCTCCCCGACCCCGGAGCACAGCCATGACCGACCAGTACCGCCCGCCCGCTCCGCCGCCGACCAGGAAGCCGCCCGACCCCGCGCCTCGCCGACGCCCCCGCCTCGTCGACGGCACAGCGGTCCGATTCCCGAACCTCACCAGCGCCTCCGGCACGCGCTGGGCCACCGCGACCGTCGGCGGCGTCCTCGCCGTAGGCGTGTACCTCTACATCACCGATCCGGCGAACCGCTGGTACGGAGTCGGCTTCTATCTGTTCTACGCGCTGTTCCTGACGGCCGGCATCTGGCAGTCGTCCTGGCTGGAACCAGGCACGGGCACCTTCGTCCGGGTGCACTGGCGGTGCTGGCGCCGCTCCGTCCAGCTCGGCCCCAGCACCGAGTTCACCCTCGTCTCCACCCGCAAGGCCGCCCTCGGCCTGACCGGCAACGGCATCCTGCTGCTCGCCGCCCGACCCGCCGGCAGCCGCTACCGGATGTACCTACCGGTGCTCTCCCTGACCCAGTACGTCGAACGATCCATGCACCCCGCCCTGCTCCGGCTGCTCGCCGACACCCTGGTCACCCAGCGCACCGCCGTCGAACCCGGCCTCGTCGAGCTGCTCCGCGCCCAGGCCGACCACATCGAAGCCGGCGGCACACCCGACACCTCACCGCTGGCCCCGCACCTGAACCCCGCCCTCGCCCGATGAGCCCGCGGGCGGTGGCAGGACCTGCGCGACCCCACGGCCCGGCCCCGCGTGCCGGGCCGCCGCCGTCAGTACGGCTGGTACGGCGAGACGACGACCTCGACCCGCTGCAGCTCCTTGAGGTCCGAGTACCCGGTGGTGGCCATCGCGCGCCGCAGCGCACCGATCAGGTTCAGCGTGCCGTCGGCGGTGCGCCCCGGCCCGAACAGCACCTGCTCCAGCGTGCCCGCCTGCCCCACGTGCACCCGCTCGCCGCGCGGCAGGTCCGGGTGGTGCGCCTCCGGCCCCCAGTGCCAGCCGCGACCGGGCGCCTCGGAGGCCCGCGCGAGCGCAGCACCGAGCATCACGGCGTCCGCGCCGCAGGCCACAGCCTTCACCAGGTCGCCGGAGCGCCCGACGCCGCCGTCCGCGATCACGTGCACGTACCGGCCACCGGACTCGTCCAGGTAGTCCCGGCGCGCCGCGGCGACGTCCGCGACCGCGGAGGCCATCGGGGCGTGGATGCCGAGCGAGGTCCGGGTGGTGTGCGCCGCACCGCCGCCGAACCCGACCAGCACGCCGGCCGCACCGGTGCGCATCAGGTGCAGCGCCGCGGTGTAGGTCGCCGCGCCGCCGACGATCACCGGCACGTCCAGCTCGTAGATGAACCGCTTGAGATTCAGCGGCTCGGCCCGGCCGGAGACGTGCTCGGCCGAGACCGTGGTGCCGCGGATGACGAACAGGTCCACGCCCGCGTCCACCACGACCTTCCACAGCTCCTGGGTGCGCTGCGGGGACAGCGCGCCCGCCACGGTCACCCCGGCGTCACGCACCTCGCCCAGCCGCAGCCGGATCAGCTCCGGGTCGATCGGGGCCGAGTAGATCTCCTGCATCCGGGCGGTCGCCTCGGCGGGCGGCAGCTCGGAGATCTGCGCGAGCAGCGGCTCCGGGTCGGCGTACCGCGTCCAGAGCCCCTCCAGGTCGAGCACGCCGAGGCCGCCGGCCCGCCCGAGCGCCACCGCGGTGGCGGGACTCATCACGGAGTCCATCGGCGCGGCGAGCACCGGCAGGTCGAAGTGGTACGCGTCGATCTGCCAGCCGACCGAGACCTCCTCCGGGTCGCGGGTGCGGCGCGAGGGCACCACCGCGATGTCGTCGAAGGAGTAGGCGCGTCGTCCCCGCTTGCCGCGGCCGATCTCGATCTCGTTGCTCACCGGCCCAGGTTACCGGGCGGGCCACCGCCCCGGCACGGACGTCCGGCCGCACGGCTCCGGGCGCGACAGGCCGGGTCCGGGTCCCCGGCGCTGTCGGGGGCCGGTGCGATGCTGGGCTGACGTCGAACGTGGAGGAACGATGACCTGGACCGACGGCCCGCTGCTCGGGTTCGACACCGAGACCACCGGGGTCGATGTCGACCGCGACCGGATCGTCACCGCCGCCCTGGTGCGGCGGGACGCCGCGGGCACCCGGGTGCGGACCTGGCTGATCGACCCCGGGGTGCCGATCCCGGAGGCCGCGAGCGCCATCCACGGCATCACCGCCGAGCACGCCCGCGAGCACGGTGCACCGCCGCACGAGGCGCTGGAGGAGATCGCCGCCGCCCTGGCCGAGGCGCTGTCCGCCGGCACCCCCGTGGTGGCCTACAACGCGAGCTACGACCTGTGCCTGCTGGAGGCCGAGCTGCGCCGGCACGGGCTGGCGACCCTCGCGGACCGGCTCGGTGGCGCGGTGCGCCCGGTGATCGACCCGCTGGTGCTGGACCGCGCCGAGGACCGCTACCGGGCAGGCAAGCGCAAGCTGGTCGACCTGTGCGGCGTGTACCAGGTGGCCGACACCGGGTCGCTGCACACCGCGGACGTCGACGTGGTGGCGACCCTGGACGTGCTGGCGGGGATCGTCGCGCGGTTCCCGCGGCTGGGCGAGCTCGACCTGGACGCGCTGCACGACCACCAGGTCGCGGCGCACCGCGCCTGGGCCGAGGGGTTCAACGCCTGGCGGGCCGAGCGCGGGCTCACCGGGCCGGGCGCCGAGACCACCTGGCCGGGACGGTCCGCCCCGGCCCGCGGGACACGCGACACGCCGGCGTCGGCGTCGGGGTCGGTGTCCGGACCAGCGCCGATGCCGGCCGGGCAGCCGGTGCAGGACACGCTGATCGGCTGAGATCGCCCGGTCGGGTTATCATCCGACCCCGAACTCAGATCCGAGGTCGGTCCCGCGACCGGGTTGCGGCTGGAGCACGAAACCTCCCCCTCGTCGGGCGGGCAAGTATCTCATCCATGAGTTACTGTGACGGCGTGACCGTGACCAGTGACCCCACCCAGACCGGTTCGATCCCGGTCGTCCGCACGCTCCCCGAGCAGCTCGCCCACGTCGGCTCGCTGGTCCGATCCGCCCGGCAGCACCGCGGCCTGACCCAGGCCCAGCTCGCCGAGCTGCTCAGCACCAGCCAGTCCGCCGTGCACCGCATCGAGCAGGGCGCCCAGAACGTCAGCATCGACATGCTGACCCGGATCGGTGCCGCGCTCGACTCCCCGATCGTCACGCTCGGCGGCCCGCAGCGCACCCACCTGCGCGTGCACGGCGGGCAGCGGCTGCACGGCCGGATCGACGTGAACACCTCCAAGAACGGTGCCGTCGCGCTGCTGTGCGCCAGCCTGCTGAACCGCGGCACCACCCGGCTGCGCAACGTGGCCCGGATCGTCGAGGTGGACCGGATCGTCGACGTGCTGCGCTCGGTCGGCGTGCGCGCCGCCTGGTCCACCGACGGCCGCGACCTGGAGATCGTCGTCCCCCGCGACCTCGACCTGGACGCGATCGACGTGGACGCCGCCGTGCGCACCCGCTCGATCATCATGTTCTTCGGCCCGCTGCTCTCGCAGTACCCGACCTTCGAGCTGCCGTACGCCGGCGGGTGCGACCTCGGCAGCCGCACCGTCGAGCCGCACATGATCGCCCTGCGTCCGTTCGGCCTGAACGTCACCGCGACCAACAGCCGCTACCACGCCACCGTGTCCGCACCCGGATCGACCGACCTGTCGATCGTGCTGACCGAGCGCGGCGACACCGTGACCGAGAACGCGCTGATGGCCGCCGCCCGTCGCGACGGCGTCACCACCATCCGCAACGCCAGCCCGAACTACATGGTCCAGGACCTGTGCTTCTACCTGGAGCTGCTCGGCGTGCAGATCGACGGCATCGGCACCACCACGCTGCGGGTGCACGGCAAGGCCGAGATCGACGCCGACGTGGAGTACGCCGTCTCCGAGGACCCGGTCGAGGCGATGAGCCTGCTCACCGCCGGCATCGTCACCGGCTCGGAGATCACCGTCGGCCGGGTGCCGATCGAGTTCATGGAGATCGAGCTGGCGACCCTGTCCGAGATGGGGCTGCGCTACACGCTGTCCACCGAGTACACCGCCCGCAACGGCCGCACCCGCCTGGTCGACCTCACGGTGCACCCCAGCGAGCTGCACGCCCCGCTGGACAAGATCCACCCGATGCCGTTCCCCGGCCTGAACATCGATAACCTGCCGTTCTTCGCCGTGATCGCGGCCTGCGCCGAGGGCACCACCCTGGTGCACGACTGGGTGTACGAGGGCCGGGCGATCCACCTCACCGACCTCACCCGCCTCGGCGGCGACGTGCGCCTGCTGGACGCGCACCGGCTCCAGGTCACCGGCCCGACCCGCTGGTCCGGCACCGAGGTCTCCTGCCCGCCCGCACTGCGCCCGGCCGTCGTGATCCTGCTGGCCATGCTCGCCGCGAAGGGCACCAGCGTGCTGCGCGACGTCGACATCATCGCCCGCGGCTACGAGCAGCTCCAGGAGCGCCTCGTCGAGCTGGGAGCCCAGATCGAGACCTTCCGCGACTAACCACCCCACCCCCACCCGGTCCTCGCCCCGCGGGTGAGAACGCGACGCGCCAGGTGCACAGTCAGTGAGTGCACACCTGGCGCGTCGCGTGGGGACTGACGGGGCCGGCGGACCGGGGGGCCGAGGGCCGGGTGTCAGCGGACGGTGTAGTTGGGGGACTCGGAGATCATCTGGACGTCGTGGGGGTGGGACTCCTTGAGGCCGGCCGGGGTGATGCGGACGAAGCGGCCGCGGTCCTGGAGCTCGGGGACGGTGCGGGCGCCGACGTAGAACATCGACTGGTGCAGGCCGCCGACCAGCTGGTGCGCGACGGCCGCGAGCGGCCCCCGGTAGGGCACCTGGCCCTCGATGCCCTCGGTGATGATCTCGTCGTCCGAGAGGTCGCCCTGGAAATAGCGGTCCTTGGAGTACGACCGACGGTCGCCCCGGGACTGCATCGCACCGAGCGACGCCATGCCGCGGTACCGCTTGAACTGCTTGCCGTTCACGAACACCAGGTCGCCCGGCGACTCGTCGCAGCCGGCGATCAGGCCGCCGATCATCACGCTGTCGGCCCCCGCGACCAGCGCCTTGGCGATGTCGCCGGAGTACTGCAGGCCACCGTCCGCGATCACCGGCACGCCGGCGGGCTTCGCGGCGAGCGACGCCTCGTACACGGCGGTCACCTGCGGCACGCCGACCCCGGCGACCACGCGGGTGGTGCAGATCGATCCCGGGCCGACACCGACCTTCACCGCGTCCACACCGGCCTCGACCAACGCCTGCGCGCCCGCACGGGTGGCGATGTTGCCGCCGATCACCTGCACGTGCCGGGTGGCCGGGTCGGCCTTGATCCGCCGGACCATGTCGAGCATCAGGCGGGCGTGGCCGTTGGCGGTGTCCACGACCAGCGCGTCCACACCGGCCTCGACCAGCGCGGTCACCCGGTCCCAGGCGTCGCCGAAGAACCCGACGGCCGCGGCCACCACCAGTCGCCCGCTCGCGTCCTTGGTGGCCAGCGGGTACTGCTCGGACTTGACGAAGTCCTTCACGGTGATCAGGCCGCACAGCCGGCCCTCGTCGTCCACCAGCGGCAGCTTCTCGATCTTGTGCTTGCCGAGCAGCGCGGCCGCGTCGTCGCCGGAGATGCCGACCGGCCCGGTGACCAGGGGCATGGAGGTCATCTCGTCCCGCACCCGGCGGGTGGCGAACTCGGCGGCAGGCACGAAGCGCAGGTCCCGGTTGGTGATGATGCCGAGCAGGCGGTCGTCCTCGCCCACCACCGGCAGGCCGGACACGCGATACTTCCCGCACAGCGCGTCCAGCTCGGCCAGCGTGGCGTCGGGCCCGACGGTCACGGGGTCGGAGACCATCCCGGACTCGGAGCGCTTCACCAGGTCGACCTGATGGGCCTGCGCCTCGATCGACAGGTTGCGGTGCAGCACGCCGATACCGCCCTGACGGGCCAGGGCGATCGCCATGCGGGACTCGGTGACGGTGTCCATCGCTGCGGAGACCAGCGGGATCGACAGGGAGATCTCACGGGTGAGCCGGGTCGTGGTGTCGACCTCGCTCGGGATGACGTCGGTCTCTCCAGGGAGGAGCAGGACGTCGTCGTAGGTGAGACCGATGAAGCCGAACGGGTCGGCAGGCGCGGCGGATCCAGGGGTACCCAGGTCGGTCATCCCACGATGATACGGCGCCCCGCACGGACCTCGGTCCTGCCTCCCCCGACCGGCGGACCCACCGAGGAGCGACGGTGCAGCGAGGCGGCGCCCCGGCGGACCCGACGCCTCAGCGGACCGGACGCCTCAGCGGATCAGCCCGCGACGCAGCCCGATCGCCACCGCCTGCGCACGGTCCGCCGCGCCGAGCTTCCGGAACAGCCGACGGGCGTGGGTCTTGATCGTGTCCTCGGACAGGAACAGCTCCTGGCCGATCTGCGCGTTCGACCGGCCGTTGCTCATGCCGACCAGCACCTCGATCTCGCGCTTGGTGAGCGAGACCTCGTCCCGGCCGGTGCTCTGCACGGGCAGCTCGGTGCGGGTCGCGAGCGCGGCGGCCGCCTGGGCCTGGCCGCTCAGCGCGACGACCTCGGCGGCCGACCCCGCCGGCCCGGCAGGACCCGCGGGGGTCAGGGCCGGGCTGGCCAGGATGTGCGCGGCGATCGCGGCGAGCTCGGCCCGGCCGACGTCGGGCGCCAGGTAGCCGCGGGCGCCGAGCGCGATGGCGCGGTCCAGCGCGATCTCGTCCCCCGGCACCGCGAGCATCACCACGGTGGACTGCGAGGGCACCGCGCGCAGCCGGCGGATCGCCTCCACCGGTCCGGGCGACGGCAGGTGCGCGTCGAGCAGCACGATCGTGGGCGGTACCCGGCGGGCCAGGGCGACGAGCTCGTCGACGGACCCCGCCGCGCGAACCGGCGCGAGCGAGGGCACTCCGAGCGCGGTCAGGACGATGCGCTCGCGCACCGCCGTCGATCCGTGGCACACCACGACGCCCGCCATCGACCTCCGCCTCTCGCCTGGGCCAGGACCTGCGCGGAACCGGCTCCCTTTGCTATCGGCCGGATCACGGCCGACCTTAGCGACGGCGACCCGCCGGCATCTCGCCGCTCACCGCCAGGACCTCGTGCAGCAGCCCCCGGAACGACCGTACCCGGTGCACCTGTCGCCCGAGCGGGACGGCATCGGCAGCACGCTCGGGCACCATCACGTACACCGGCAGGTCGGCCCGCTCCTCGGCGAGCGCCGCGACCATGTCGAGGTCCGGGGCGTCGTGCTCGCTGGTGAGCACCACGGCGGACGGGCTGGTCATGGTGACGATCTCCAGCAGGCGGTGCCGACCGGTGGGACCAGCCACCACCCGGGCGTCCACCCCGGCGTCCGCGAGCGCGGCGGCCAGCACGTGCAGCGCGAGCGGACGCGGCTCGCCCGGGGCGGCGAGCAGCAGCACGATCCGCCGCCGGGACGGGTGCCGGGGCACCTGGCCGGCCCGGTCCCGCAGGGCGGACAGCGCCGCGGCGACCACCAGGGCGTCCGGCTCGTCGCCCGGGCGGGCGAGCACCGTCCGGGCGGCGATCCCGGCGCGTGCGGGCAGGACGAGGTCCGCCCACCACGAGGCCAGGTCGCCGCCCGCCGGCGGCACGATCAGCCGCAGCACCTCACCGGTCTCGCCGTGCAGCGCCGCGTCGATCACGGCGGTCGGGGTGGCGGGCACCGCCGGGTGGCCGGGCACGGGAGGCCAGACCGCGGCACCGTCCCGCACCGTGCCGGCGGCAGCTCCCAGCCCGTCGACGCCCCGCCCGTCCGCGCCGACCGCGCCCGCACCACCGGCGCCGGCGGCACCGGTGCCCGGCACGCCGGAGCGGCTGCGCTGCGGGTCGGGCACCGCGGCGAGGTGCCGCACCGGTCGGACCGCCTCCGGCAGGTGCTCGAGCTCGGTGGTCCGGGCGATCCGGGCGGCCTCGGACGGCGCGACACCGTCCAGGGTGAGCGCGCGCATCGCCATCAGGCGGGCGAGATCGGCCCCGGTGTACCGGCGGTGCGCCCCCACCGCGTGGTCGGACGGGCCGAGCCCGTACCGGCGGTCCCAGGTGCGCAGCGTGGCCGGCGCGACCCCGAGCCGGCGCGCCACCGCCGCCACCGTGAGCGTCGGGGCGCGGAGCTCCTCGACGACGCCTCCGGTGTCACGGTCGACCAGGTCGGGGTCGTCCGCCGTGCTCCTGTCGTTGCTCTCGTGCATCGTGCCCGTCTCGTCGCTGCGCCGAAGTCCCCCCGGCCTCTCGTGATTCTGCCGAGGATCTGACGCGGTTTCCAGCCGAGAGCGTGCCGCAGCCGCTCCATCCCGCCCGCCGTCGGGCCGCCGACCGCGCCACCAGCCGTGCCGCGGTGCACCGATCGCGCCACTCGATCGCGCCACGTCCGACCCGGGTGCGACCTTGAACAACTTCTGGCGCGGTTGTACCGTCCGTGACAGAAGGTCATCCGCCGCTCTGCGGCACCGCCCGGACGACCGGCAGCACCGCAGGAGGAACGCCCATGGCCGAGATCTCTCGACTCCCCGGACCCGTGATGGAGCTCTGGGAGTGGCAGTACCAGGGCGCGTGCCGCGACGCGGACGACACCCTGTTCTTCCACCCCGAGGGCGAGCGCGGCGCCGCACGCCGCCGCCGCGCCGAGACCGCCAAGGCCATCTGCGCCACCTGCCCGGTGATCGACCAGTGCCGCGAGCAGTCGCTGGCCGTCCGCGAGCCCTACGGCGTGTGGGGCGGCCTCTCCGAGGACGAGCGCACCGCGATCCTCGCCGAGCGGGCCGGCCGCAGCCCGCGCACCACCGCCGTGTGACCGCACCACGCGCGCCCGGCTCCCACGGTGCGATACCGCGGACGCCGGGCGTGAACGACGACGGGGCCCCGCACCGATGCCGGTGCGGGGCCCCGTCGGTGCCACGGCCGAGGATCGGCCGCAGCGACGTGGCACCTCTCGGTGCCACGTCACGGTGTCACTTGGTGACGACCGCCAGGATGTCGCGGGCGGAGAGGATCAGGTACTCCTCGCCGTCGTACTTGACCTCGGTGCCGCCGTACTTGCTGTAGATGACCTTGTCACCCACGGCCACGTCCAGCGGGACACGGTTGCCGTTGTCGTCGATGCGACCCGGACCGACCGACAGGACCTCGCCCTCCTGTGGCTTCTCCTTGGCACTGTCCGGAATGACCAGACCGGAAGCGGTGGTCTGCTCCGCCTCGAGCGTCTTGACGACGATCCGGTCCTCGAGCGGCTTGATGGAGACCGACACAGCGGACCTCCCCTTCGCATGTGAGTTCCTGCATTCGATGTCTGTGCCGCATCGGAGGAGGCCGACCGTCGTCGCGGGTGCCGGCGGCCTGGCCGAAGCGGTTGGCACCCCCCAGGGGAGAGTGCCAGCCCTCACTCTAGGAAGCGGTTAGC
>DASWPG010000030.1:0-78601 GCA_036404115.1 Cellulomonas sp. | reverse complement strand
TACCGGGACGAGATCGAGCCCAACCTCAAGGCCGACGCCGCGCTCTTCTTCGCGCACGGCTTCAACATCCGGTTCGGCTACATCAAGCCCGACGCGGGCCACGACGTCGCCATGGTCGCCCCCAAGGGCCCGGGCCACATCGTGCGTCGCGAGTACGTCGACGGCCGCGGCGTGCCGGTGATCGTCGCCGTCGAGCAGGACGCGTCGGGCTCGGCCTGGGCGATCGCGCTGTCCTACGCCAAGGGGATCGGCGGCCTGCGTGCAGCCGGGATCAAGACCACCTTCACGGAGGAGACCGAGACCGACCTCTTCGGTGAGCAGGCCGTGCTGTGCGGCGGCGTCTCGCAGCTCATCCAGTACGGGTTCGAGACCTTGACCGAGGCCGGCTACCAGCCCGAGGTCGCGTACTTCGAGGTGCTGCACGAGATGAAGCTGATCGTCGACCTGATCTTCGAGGGCGGCATCACCAAGCAGCGCTGGTCGGTCTCCGACACGGCCGAGTACGGCGACTACGTCTCCGGCCCGCGCGTCATCACGCCGGACGTGAAGGAGAACATGAAGGCGGTGCTCGGGGACATCCAGAACGGCGCGTTCGCCGAGCGCTTCATCGCCGACCAGGACGCGGGCGCCCCGGAGTTCCAGGAGCTGCGCGCCAAGGGCCAGAACCACCCGATCGAGCCGGTCGGCCGCGAGCTGCGCAAGCTGTTCGCGTGGGTCAAGCCCTCGGACACCGACTACGTCGAGGGGTCCGCGGCGCGCTGACGGAGGTGCGGGCGACGCAGGAGCCTGCGCCGGGCCTCGGGAGGACCCCGTCGGGCGTGTGCCCGGCGGGGGCCTCGTCGGATGGGGGAGGATGGCCGGATGACGGACGACACGACCGCGACCGAGCCGTACGCCGACGAGATCCTGGAGTTCTGGGAGGTCGCCCGGGTCCGCGCCGGTGTGGTGCGCACGGGGGTGGTGACCGGGCCGGGGGTGCTCGGCTCGCTGGTGCCGCCCACCTGGACGTTCGGCGACGGCCCCGAGCTCGCGGACGCCCTGCTGGACCTGGTGCTGGACGGGGTGAAGACCGCCACCTCGACGGCCCTGGTGGAGTTCGAGCAGTCGGGCGAGCCGCTGCCGCGCAGGGGCGACCTGTCGATCGTGCTGGACTCCGCCGGCCGTCCGCGGGTGCTGCTGCGGACCACGGCGGTCGCGACGGTGCCGTTCGACGAGGTCTCCGAGGAGCACGCCCGGGCCGAGGGCGAGGACGACCGGACGCTGGCGTCCTGGCGGCGCGAGCACGAGACCTACTGGCGGCGGGCGCTCGGCGAGGACGTGCTCGACCCGCGGCTGCCGGTGGTCACCGAGACGTTCGAGATCCTGTACCCGCGGGCCTCGGACCGCTGACGGCGCCGCCGGACCGGATCGGCCGTCCGGCATGTGAGAAGTGCGTCCCGGGTGGTGGACGCCTGGCTAGGGTGGTGGGCATGGCGCAGCAGATCAACCTGGCGGTCGTCGCGGGCGACGGCATCGGCACCGAGGTCGTGGAGCAGGGACTGCTCGCGCTCGACGCCGCCCTCGCGGGCTCCGGCACGACGGTGTCCACCACCGCCTTCGACCTGGGTGCCCGCCGCTGGCACGCGACCGGCGAGACGCTGACCGACGCCGACCTGGCCGCGATCCGCACGCACGACGCGATCCTGCTCGGCGCGATCGGCGACCCGAGCGTCCCGTCCGGCGTGCTGGAGCGCGGGCTGCTGCTCCGGCTGCGGTTCGCCCTGGACCACTACGTGAACCTGCGTCCCGCCAAGCTGTACCCGGGCGTGGTCTCGCCGCTCTCCGACCCTGGCGAGATCGACTTCGTCGTGGTGCGCGAGGGCACCGAGGGCCCGTACGTCGGCAACGGCGGTGCGATCCGCACCGGCACGCCGCACGAGGTCGCGAACGAGGTCAGCGTGAACACCGCCTTCGGCGTGGAGCGCGTGGTCCGCGACGCGTTCGCCCGGGCCGCCGCCCGCCCGCGCAAGAAGCTCACCCTGGTGCACAAGCACAACGTGCTCGTGCACGCCGGCCACCTGTGGCGCCGCACGGTCGAGGCCGTGAACGCCGAGTTCCCGGACGTCACCGTGGACTACCTGCACGTGGACGCCGCGACGATCTTCCTGGTCACCGACCCGACCCGGTTCGACGTGATCGTCACCGACAACCTGTTCGGCGACATCCTCACCGACCTGGCCGGTGCGATCGTCGGCGGCATCGGCCTGGCCGCGTCCGCCAACATCAACCCGGACCGCAGCACGCCGAGCATGTTCGAGCCGGTGCACGGCTCCGCGCCGGACATCGCCGGTCAGGGCAAGGCGGACCCGACCGCCACCGTGCTCTCGGTCGGGCTGCTGCTCGACCACCTCGGGTACGCCGCCGAGGCGGCCAAGGTCGAGGCCGCGGTGGCCGCCGACGTCGCCGCCTCCGCCGGACGAGCGGGCCGAGTACGGTCGACGGCCGAGGTGGGCAAGGACCTCGCCGCGCGCATCGCCGGCTGAGCCACCCTTTCGCACGCATCGCCCGCGCACGCCTCGCGCTGCGCCGGCCGCGGCCTGCGATCACCGCCTGTACCCCCGGCCGTCGCCCCAGGTACCGTCAGACCCGACTCCTGGTGAAAGGCCCCCCAGCGATGAGCATCTCCGACACGACCGACCTGACCGACTCCTTCCAGGTGCACCGCAGCGACGCCCCGCGCCCCGACGCCGAGCGCGCCGAGCTGCTGGCGGCACCGCGGTTCGGCACCGTCTTCACCGACCACATGGCACGGATCTCCTGGTCCGAGGACCTCGGCTGGCACGACCGGCGGGTGGAGAAGTACGGCCCGTTGCAGCTCGACCCCGCGACCGCCGTGCTGCACTACGCGCAGGAGATCTTCGAGGGTCTGAAGGCGTACCGGCACGCCGACGGCTCCGTCTGGACCTTCCGGCCACGGGCGAACGCCGAGCGGCTGCAGCGGTCCGCCCACCGGCTCGCGCTGCCCGAGCTGTCGGTGGAGGACTTCCTCGCCTCGATCACCGCGCTGGTCCGGACGGATCTGGACTGGGTGCCGTCCGGCGAGGAGACCAGCCTGTACCTGCGGCCGTTCATGTACGCCTCGGAGTCGTTCCTCGGGGTGCGGCCGACGCTGGAGGCCGAGTACCTGGTGATCGCCTCGCCGGTCGGCTCGTACTTCGCCGGCGGCGTGCAGCCGGTCTCGATCTGGGTGTCCCAGGACTACGCGCGCGCCGGCGCCGGCGGCACCGGCTCGGCCAAGTGCGGCGGCAACTACGCCGCGAGCCTGCTGCCGCAGCAGGAGGCCTACGCCCGGGGCTGCGAGCAGGTCTGCTTCCTCGACGCGAGCACCGGCACCCTGCTGGAGGAGCTCGGCGGGATGAACGTGTTCGTGGTGCGGACCGACGGCTCGGTGATCACGCCGCGGCTGTCCGGCTCGATCCTGGAGGGCGTCACCCGCAGCTCGATCATCCAGCTGCTCACGGAGGACGGTCGCACCGTCGCCGAGCAGGACATCCCGCTGGCCGAGCTGCTGGCCGGGCTGCGGGACGGCAGCGTGGCCGAGGTGTTCGCCTGCGGCACCGCGGCCGTGGTGAACCCGATCGGCCGGCTGGCCGGTGCCGACTTCGACGAGACGGTCGGCGGCGGCGAGGCCGGCGCGACCACCATGTCGATCCGCTCGCGGCTGACCGACATCCAGTACGGCCGGGCCGCGGACCCGCACGGGTGGATGCACCGGCTGGTCTGAGCGTTCTGCCGGGTCGGGCCGCGGCTCCTGCGAGCCGTCCGTCGGCCCCCTCGTCCTGCCCCGCGGCGTGCCGGCCCCCGCCGGTGCGCACGGGGCGGGACGGCGTCCGCGGGGTGGACGGGGCTGACGGGGTGCGCACGGTGTGCGAGCATGGGCGCATGCCCACGGTCTACCTGATCGTCATCGCCTAGCGCGTCCGCCCACCACCGCGGACGCGCCGACCTCCCGAACCCCGGGGGGTCTTTTTGTTGCACGGCCCGTCACCCTCACGCACCGGCACCGTCGCCCCCGCCGAGAAGAGCTGCCCTCGTGACCACCCCCAGCACCGACCCGACCGTCTCCGCCGAGGCCCGCCCCGGGCTCGTCCGGCCCGCCGGCTTCCTGCACGCGCCGCGTGGCGCCGGCGAGCGGCCGGCGGCGTTCGACGTCTACGACACCACGCTGCGCGACGGCGCCCAGCAGGAGGGGATGCACCTCTCGGTGGCCGACAAGCTCGCGATCGCGCCGCTGCTGGACGAGCTCGGCGTGGGGTACATCGAGGGCGGCTGGCCCGGCGCGATCCCCAAGGACACCGAGTTCTTCGCCCGGGCCGCCAAGGAGCTCGACCTGCGGCACTCGGTGCTCGCGGCGTTCGGCGCCACCCGCAAGCCCGGCGTGCGGGCCTGGGACGACCCGCAGCTGCGTGCGCTGCTGGACTCCGAGGCGCCGGTGGTCACCCTGGTGGCCAAGAGCGACTCCCGGCACGTGCAGCGTGCGCTGCGCACCACCGGGCCGGAGAACCTGGCGATGGTGGCCGACTCGGTGCGGGTGCTGGTGGGCGAGGGCCGCCGGGTGGTGGTGGACGCCGAGCACTTCTTCGACGGCTACCGCTACGACCCGACCTACGCGCGCGACGTGGTGCTGGCCGCGGTGGAGGCGGGGGCGGAGACGGTCGTGCTCTGCGACACCAACGGCGGGATGCTGCCGCACGGCGTGCTGGAGGTGCTGGCGGCGCTGCGCGCGGACCTCGGCCCGGCAGACGCGCTGACCCGGCTCGGCGTGCACGCGCACAACGACTCCGGCTGCGCGGTGGCGAACTCGCTGGCCGCGGTGGAGGCCGGTGCCGTGCACGTGCAGGGCACGGTGAACGGCTACGGCGAGCGCACCGGCAACGCCGACCTGCTCACGGTGGTGGCCAACCTGGAGCTCAAGCTCGGCCGACCGGTGCTGGTGCCGCCGGACGACGGGTCCGGCGGGCTGGCCGAGATGACCCGGATCGCGCACCAGATCAGCGAGATCACCAACATCGCGCCGTTCGCCCGGCAGCCCTACGTCGGCGTGAGCGCGTTCGCGCACAAGGCCGGCCTGCACGCCTCGGCCATCCGGGTGGACCCGGACCTCTACCAGCACATCGACCCGCAGGCGGTCGGCAACGGGATGCGGATGCTGGTCTCGGAGATGGCCGGTCGCGCCTCCGTCGAGCTCAAGGGCCGCGAGCTCGGCTTCGACCTCACCGGCCAGGACGACGTGCTGGGGCGGATCACCGCGCGGATCAAGGACGCCGAGGCGCAGGGCTACACCTACGACGCCGCGGACGCCTCGTTCGAGCTGCTGCTGGTGGAGGAGGTCGAGGGCGGGCGGCCCGCGTACTTCCGGGTCGAGAGCTGGCGCACCATCGTCGAGCGGGCCGGGTCGCGCGGCACCACCGCGACCGCCGAGGCCACCGTGAAGCTGCACGCCGGCGGCGAGCGGATCGTGGCGACCGGCGAGGGCAACGGCCCGGTGAACGCGCTCGACCACGCGCTGCGGGTCGCTCTGGCCCGGGTGTACCCGGAGCTGGAGGGCTTCGAGCTGATCGACTTCAAGGTGCGCATCCTGGATGCGATGCACGGCACCGACGCGACCACCCGGGTGCTGATCGAGACCACCGACGGGCAGACCGCGTGGAGCACGGTCGGGGTCGGGCCGAACCTGATCGAGGCATCCTGGGAGGCGCTGACCGACTCGGCGATCTGGGGCCTGCGCAACCGGGGCGTCACCCCGCGCTGACACCGGGAGCTGACACCCCGCGCCGGCACCGGGCCCCGGCACCCGCCGGTTCCGAGGGGGCGGTGACCCGCCCCCTCGGCACAGCGGGCGGGCCTAGGATCGGAGCCGTGCGAGGCGAGTACAAGGTTCCCGGTGGCAAGCTCGTGGCGGCGGACGTGGAGGTGGTCGACGGTGCGCTCTCCGCGGTGAGCGTCAGCGGCGACTTCTTCCTGGAACCCGATGCCGCGCTCGGCGTGATCGACGCGTCCCTGGCCGGAAGCCCGGCCGATGCGCGGGTCGCCGAGCTGACCGCCACGGTCGAGCAGGCGCTGCGGCAGGCCGAGCAGGACGGCACCCTGGACCAGCCGGTCACGATGGTCGGCTTCTCGGCGGAGTCGGTGGCGATCGCGGTGCGCCGCGCGCTCGGGCACGCGACCGGCTGGCAGGACCACACCTTCGAGGTGATCCACCCCGGCCCGCTGCCGCCCGCCACGCTCGGCGCCCTGGACCAGGTGCTCACCGAGGAGCTCGCCGCCGGCCGGCGCGGCCCCACGCTCCGGTTCTGGGAGTGGCAGGAGCGCGCGGTGTTCATCGGCTCGTTCCAGTCGCTGCGCAACGAGGTCGACCCGGAAGGCGTCGCGAAGCACGACGTGACCGTGGTCCGGCGGATCTCCGGCGGCGGCGCCATGTTCATGGAAGCCGGCAACTGCATCACGTTCTCGCTGGTGGTGCCGGCCTCGCTGGTGGACGGGCTGTCGTTCGAGCAGTCCTACCGGTTCCTGGACGACTGGGTGATCGGCGCGCTCGCCGAGGTCGGGGTGACGGCGACGTTCGCCGGGCTGAACGACATCGCCTCGGCCGCCGGCAAGATCGCCGGCTCCGCGCAGAAGCGGCTGTCCGGCGGGGCCGTGCTGCACCACATGACGATGGCCTACGACATCGACGCGGACAAGATGCTCGAGGTGCTGCGGATCGGCCGGGAGAAGCTGTCGGACAAGGGCACCACCAGCGCCAACAAGCGGGTGGACCCGGTGCGCTCGCAGACCGGTCTGCCGCGCGAGCAGGTGATCGCAGCGTTCGACGCCTACTTCCGTTCGCGCTACCGCGCGGTGGACGGCGAGCTGCGCCCGGCGGAGCTCGCCCGCGCCGACCAGCTGGTCGCGGAGAAGTTCGGCAACCCGGAGTGGACCGCGCGCGTCCCCTGACCGTTCAGGGTCGGCTCCGGGTGGTCCCCGATCCGGCAGCGGCCCCGGATGCGGCAGGCTGAGCGGGTGAAGACGCTCCTGAACCTGATCTGGCTGCTGCTCGGCGGGCTGTGGCTCGCCCTCGGCTACGTGGTCGCCGGGCTGATCTGCTGCGTGCTGGTGGTCACCATCCCGTTCGGCATCGCCTCGTTCCGGATCGCCGGCTACGCGCTCTGGCCGTTCGGGCGCACGATCGTGGACCATCCGGGCGCCGGGGCGATGTCGACGATCGGCAACGTCGTCTGGATCCTGGTCGCTGGCTGGTGGCTCGCCCTCGGGCACCTGACCACTGCGGTGGCGCAGGCCGTCACCATCGTCGGCATCCCGCTGGCGATCGCGAACCTCAAGCTGATCCCGGTGTCGCTGGTGCCGCTGGGCAAGCAGATCGTGCCGACCGACCGGGCGTTCGCGGCCTACGGGCGCTGAGGCGCCGGCGGTCGGGGTCGGGTCAGGCCACCAGCACGAGCACCAGCGCCGTGGCGCCGAGCAGCAGCACGCCTACGGCGGTGCCGATCAGCAGCAGCCCGCCCGGTCCGTGCGCGACCGAGACGCCTGCGGGGACCCGGTGCCCGGCGTCCAGCACGGCCTGCCAGCGCCGCGCCCGCCGCCGGCCGGCACGGATCAGCAGTCCTGCGGCCAGCGCCCCCGCCACCGCGAGCAGCCACACCGCCGGCCCCGTCGCCGGCTCCAGCAGGCGTGCGCCGCCGAGCGAGCCGACCACCAGCGCCAGCCCGGTGCGCTGCCAGGCCAGCGCGGTCCGCTCCGGCTGCACGCCCGGCGGCGCCTGCACCCCGCTCACGCCAGCAGCAGCCCGAGCAGCACCAGCACGCCGACCACCAGCAGCCCGACCGCGAGCGGTCCGGAGAACGCCGGGGCCGGCAGCGGCCGACGCTCGCGCAGCGCACGCTCCGTGCGCGCCCAGCCGGTCCATGCCTGCACCGGCGCGAGCACGCCGAGCGCGACCAGCAGCACGGCTGCCGCCCGGCGCAGCCCGGTGTGCAGCGGCAGGTCCAGCGCTTCCAGGGCCACCCCGGCGGCCAGCAGCGCGAGCGCGGTGCGGATCCAGGCGAGGAAGGTCCGCTCGTTGGCCAGCGAGAACCGCGCGTCCGGCTCTTCGCCCCGGCGGAACACCGTGCGAGGCAACCGTCGGTCGGCGGGTGGTCCCGGGGTGCCGGTCACGCCGGCACCGCGGCGACCGGCGCGGGTCGGGCGCCGAACAGGGCGGTGCCCACCCGCACGATGGTGGCGCCCTCCTCGATCGCGACCTCCAGGTCGCCGCTCATCCCCATCGACAGCTCCACCGCCTGCGTCGCACCGTCCGCCACCGTCGCGTCCCGCAGCGCACGCAGCCGCGCGAAGCCGGCGCGCACCACCCCCTGGTCCGCGCTGCGCGCGCCGATCGTCATGAACCCGCGCAGCCGCAGCTCCGGATGCGTGCGCACCGCCGCCACCAGCGCGGCCGTGCCCTCCGGGGGCACCCCCTGCTTGGTGGCCTCGCCGGAGACGTTCACCTGCACGAGCACGTCCAGCGTGCGGTCGGTCTGTGCGCAGCGCCGGGCCAGCCGCTCGGCCAGCGCGGGGGAGCCCACCGACTGCACGCAGGTCGCCCAGCGCAGCGCCGCGTTCACCTTGTTCGACTGCAGCGGGCCGATCACGTGCAGCTCGGGGGCCAGGTCGACCAGCTCCGGCGCCTTCGCCACCAGCTCCTGCACCCGGTTCTCGCCGACCAGCGCCCGTCGGGCCGGTCCCGCGGTGCTCGCCGTCGCCGCCATGTCCGCCAGCAGCGCCTCGCGCACCGTCGCCGCGTCGAGCGTCTTGGTGGCGAGCAGCAGCCGCACGCTGCCGTGGGAGCGGCCGGCCCCGGCCTCGGCAGCCGCGATCCGGGAGCGGACCCGGGCCAGACGTTCGGCCAGGCCGGTCGCTCCGCTCGTCATGGGTCCGACCTTAGCCGGTGGTCGGACCGGGTCGGTCCGTGGCCGGACGCGTGCCGGTGGCGGTACCGGTGGGTGGGGATGGTGGGTGGGACGGCGGCCGGAGCGGATCAGTCCCGGGCGATCTCGGCGACCGTCGCCGTGGTCAGCCGCACCAGGTCGTCCGGGGCGAGCTCGACGTCCAGCCCGCGGCGTCCGCCGGAGACGTACACCGTGTCGAACAGCCAGACGGTCTCGTCCAGCACGGTGGGGTGCGCGGTGCGCTGCCCGAGCGGGGAGATGCCGCCGACGACGTAGCCGGTCGCGCGCTCGGCGACGGCCGGGTCGGCCATCACCGCCTTCTTGCCGCCGACCGCACCGGCCATCGCCTTCAGGTCCAGCCGGCCGGTGACCGGGACGACCGCGACGGTGAGCGTGCCGTCGACGGTGGTCATCAGGGTCTTGAACACCCGCTCGGGCTCGACGCCGAGCACCTGCGCGGCCTCCAGACCGTAGCCCAGGGCGCAGGCGGGGTCGTGCTCGTAGGCGTGCGCGGTGTGCGGGACGCCCGCCTCGGCGAGCGCGTGCAGGGCGGGCGTGCCGGAAGAGGTGTGCTTGCTCACGAGGACAGCCTACGGACGCGTGCCCTGCCGGCGCCCGGGTGCGGGTCAGACCGCGAGGCCGACCAGGCTGCCGATGCCGTAGGTGACCAGCATCGCGATCGAGCCGCCGATCACGTTGCGCAGCACGGCGCGCCCGGGGGCCGATCCGCCGAGCCGGGCCGACACCGCGCCGGTCACGGTCAGGGCGACGACGACGGCGGCGAAGGTGGCGGGGATCCGTCCCGGTCCCCACGGCGCGAGCACCACGAGCAGCGGCACGACGCCGCCGACCACGAACGCCAGCAGCGAGGCGATCGCCGCGTGCCACGGGTTGGTCAGGTCGGTGTCCTCGGCCAGCAGACCGTGCGCCCGCATCACCTGCTCGGCGTCGCGCTGGCTGCTGACGGAGACGTACTCGCCGGCGGCCATCGACAGCGCCCCGGCGACCAGAGCGGCGATGCCGGCGACGGCCAGGGTGCGCACGCCGGTGGATGCGCCCGCCACGCCGACCACGGTGGCGGCGACGGAGACGATGCCGTCGTTCGCTCCGAGCACGCCGGCCCGCAGCGAGTTCAGCCGACCGGCGGTGGGGAGGTCCGGGACGACGGGGGCGTCGAGGGTGGCGGGCCGTGCCGCGACGGGGCCCGTGGGGTGCTCGTCGGTGCGGCGGGGCCGGTCGAGAAGGTGGCCGGTGATCGCGCTCATGCGACCACGGTAGGCCTGTTCTGACGGGATGTCACCAAAGAAAAGGCTACCCTGACCTGGGCAAACGTAGGTTTGGCTGTCCTAATCTGGAATCATTCAAGCAAACGTGCAGGTCACAGCGGGCCGACTGCCGCTACCCGCAGCACCACCTCGCCGGCGGCGTCCGAGGCCGGCAGATCTACCAGCGTGTCGATCCGCCAGTCGTGGTCGCCGGCCGGGTCGTCGAGCACCTGACGGACCCGCCACAGCAGCCCGCGCGCTCCCGCCTCGCCGTCCTGCCCCGGGCGCTCGTCCACCACGAACAGCAGCGGGCCCCGGGCCGGCGAGCCGGTCAGGATCTCGTCGTGGTCGGCGTAGAACGGGCCCAGTGCCTGCTGCCACCGCTCGGCGGTCCACGCCACGTCCTCCTCGTCCCGGTCGCCCAGCGCCGCGAGCGCGCCGTACGCCTCCCGGGCCGCCAGCTCGACCCGGCGGAACAGTGCACCGCGCACCAGCGCCCGGAACGCTCGACGGTTCGTGGTGATCGGCGGGGGAGCGTCGTCCTCCGGCTCGGACCGCGTGGTCGTGGAGTCGTCGCCGTCCTGCGGGTGCGCCAGGCGCTCCCACTCGTCCAGCAGGCTGGAGTCGGTGCGCCGCACCAGCTCGCCCAACCACTCGACGATCTCGTGCAGCTCCTCGGTCCGGGCGTCCTCCGGCACGGTCTGGCGCAGCGCACGGTAGGCGTCCGCCAGGTAGCGCAGCAGCACGCCCTCGGTGCGGTCCAGCTGGTACAGCGAGACGTACTCGGCGAAGGTCGCGGCCCGCTCGTGCATGTCCCGGACCACCGCCTTCGGCGACAGCTCCTGATCGGCCACCCAGGGGTTCGTCCGGCGGTAGATCACGAACGCCGCGGACAGCAGCTCGGCCAGCGGGCGCGGGTAGGTGACCTCCTCCAGGAGCACCATCCGCTCGTCGTACTCGATGCCGTCGGCCTTCATCGCCGCCACCGCCTCGCCGCGCGCCCGGTTCTCCTGCGCCGCCAGCACCTGGCGCGGGTCGTCCAGGGTCGCCTCGATCACCGAGACCACGTCGTGCGCATACCCCGGGTCCTCCCGGTCCAGCAGGTCCATCGCCGCATACGCGAACGGCGAGAGCGGCTGGTTCAGCGCGAACGTCGACGGGATGTCCTGGGTCAGCCGCACCGTGCGGCGCAGCCGCTCCGGGCCCGGGCCGGGCAGCACCACCCGCTCGATCACCCCGGCGGCGCGCAACGACCGGTAGATCGCGACCGCCTGGCGGATCAGCCGGCCGCGGGACGACTCCGGCTCGTGGTTCTCCAGCAGCAGGTGACGCATCGTCTCGACCGGGTCGCCGTCCGGCCGGGCCAGCACGTTGAGCACCATCGCGTGCGACACGGCGAAGCTCGACGTCAGCGGCTCGGGCTCGGCGTCCCGCAGCCGCTCGAAGGTCTTGTCCGTCCAGTTGACCATCCCGGGGGGTGCCTGCTTGCGGACGATCTTCTTCAGCTTCTTCGGGTCGTCGCCCGCCTTGGCCAGCGCCCGACGGTTCTCGATCACGTGCTCCGGGGCCAGCACCAGCACCTCGCCGACCGTGTCGAAGCCCGCCCGCCCGGCCCGCCCGGCGATCTGGTGGAACTCCCGGGCCGACAGGTGGCGCATCCGGGTGCCGTCGTACTTCACCAGCGAGGTCAGCAGCACGGTCCGGATCGGCACGTTGATCCCGACGCCCAGGGTGTCGGTGCCGCAGACCACCCGCAGCATCCCCTTCTGGGTCAGCCGCTCCACCACCCGGCGGTACTTCGGCAGCATCCCGGCGTGGTGCACGCCCACCCCGTGCCGGAGCAGCCGGGACAGGGTCGAGCCGAAGCCGGGGCCGAACCGGAACGACCCCAGCTCGTCCGCGATGGCGTCGCGCTGCTCCCGGGTGGCCAGCGTCATCGACATCAGGGACTGCGCCCGCTCGACGGCTTCCTTCTGGGTGAAGTGCACCACGTAGACCGGCGAGCGGTGCGTGTGCACCAGCTCCTCCAGCAGCTCGTGCAGCGGCTCGACCACGTAGGAGAAGGTCAGCGGCACCGGCCGCACCGCGTCGTCCACCACCGCGACCTCGGCGCCGGTGCGCCGGCGCAGGTCGTCGCGGAAGAACGTGACGTCGCCCAGCGTCGCGGACATCAGCAGGAACTGCACGCGGTCCAGCTCCAGCAGCGGCACCTGCCAGGCCCAGCCGCGCTGCGGGTCGGAGTAGAAGTGGAACTCGTCCATCACCACCTGGCCGATGTCCGCGCCCGGTCCCTGGCGCAGCGCCTGGTTCGCCAGGATCTCGGCCGTGCAGCAGATGATCGGCGCGTCCGGGTTCACCGTCGAGTCACCGGTCATCATGCCGACGTTCGCCGAGCCGAACGCCTCCACCAGCGCGAAGAACTTCTCGCTGACCAGGGCCTTCAGCGGGGCGGTGTAGTACGTGCGCCGGCCCTGCGCCAGGGCGACGAAGTGCGCCGCGACCGCGACCAAGGACTTGCCGGAGCCGGTGGGGGTGGACAGGATCACGTGCGCGCCGGTGACCAGCTCCAGCAGCGCCTCGTCCTGGTGCGGGTACAGCGTCAGGCCCTGGTCCGTGGCCCAGCCGGTGAACGCCTCGTACAGCGCGTCCGGGTCGACCGGACCGTCCCCCCGGCTCGGCACACGGTCGGCGAGGGTCCTGCGGGCGGTCGACACGCCCCGATCCTCCCATGCCCCCGCTCGCGGGCGGTCTGCCGTGCGCCCGGTCGGCGCCGGGAGCCCCGGGGGCGGGGCCTAGAGTTCGGGGGTGAGCGTGACAGCCGAAGCCAACGTCCCGACGGTCGAGATGTGGACGGACGGGGCGTGCAAGGGCAACCCCGGGGTCGGCGGCTGGGGCGCGCTGCTGCGCTCCGGCGGGCACGAGCGGGAGCTGTTCGGCGGCGAGGCGCTGACCACGAACAACCGGATGGAGCTCACGGCGGTGATCGAGGGGCTGCGTGCCCTGAACCAGCCGTGCGTGGTCGCGATGCACGTGGACTCCCAGTACGTGATGAACGGTGTGACGAAGTGGATCGCCGGCTGGAAGCGGAACCAGTGGCGCACCGCCGACAAGAAGCCGGTGAAGAACCAGGACCTGTGGCAGGCGCTGGACGAGCAGGTGGCGCGGCACACGGTGTCCTGGCACTGGGTGAAGGGCCACGCCGGCGACCCCGGCAACGAGGCGGCCGACGCGCTGGCGAACCGCGGGGTGGACCAGGTGCGGGCCGCCGCGCGCTGAGCCGAGGGACCGGGCGGGCGGCGGTGGCGAGCGGGCCGGTGGCCTGGGCGGCCCGGCCCCGGCCCGTGCCGGTCCGTGCGTGGCCTGACCGCTCAGCGCGACGAGCTGCCGGTGCGCTGATGCCCGCGCGCTGACCTGCCGGTGCGCTGGACCGCGCGCCCCGGGGCGTCCGGGTGCTCGGTCCCCGGATGGCCCGCGCGGCGCCTCGGCGGCTCCGCCGGCCGCATCCTCGCGAGCGTGTGACGCTATTAGGTATACACAAATTGCATCGACGAATCCTGGCAGCAGACACCGTCATTTCGGGCTTGCTTCGGATGCCTTCCCGGAACTACTGTCATTCTCGTTCGAACGCGAACAATCAGTATACCTAATGAGCTCACACACGACGAGGTGTCATGACGGCCATCGAGCCAGCTGTCCGCGACGAGGTGCGGCGCGCCGTCGTCGACGCCCTCGGCCAGCAGACCGCGGTGCGGTTCCTGCGCTGCTTCGACGACGTGCTGGCCGGCACCGCGCGCCGCCTGGCGGACGGCACGACGTTCGTGCTCACCGGTGACATCCCGGCGATGTGGCTGCGGGACTCGTCCGCGCAGGTGCGGCCGTTCCTCGCGCTCGCGGACCGGTCGGCAGCGACCCGCGACCTGATCGAGGGGCTGATCGCCCGGCAGGCCGCGTTCATCCGCACCGACCCGTACGCCAACGCCTTCAACGCCGCGCCCGACGGCGCCGGGCACCGCGGCGACCTGACCGAGCTGAGCCCGTGGGTCTGGGAGCGCAAGTACGAGATCGACTCGCTCGCCTACCCGTTGCAGCTGGCCTTCATGTACTGGCGGGCGACCGGACGCACCGGCTGGTGCGACGCCCGGTTCCACGAGGCCGCCCGGATCGTGGTCGACGTCTGGACCGTCGAGCAGGACCATGATGCGCGCTCGCCGTACCGGTTCGAGCGGCCCGACGCCCCGGTCCCGACCGACACGCTCAGCCGGGACGGCCGCGGCCCGCGCCACGCGCCGACCGGCATGACCTGGGCCGGGTTCCGGCCCAGCGACGACGCCTGCACCTATCCGTACCACGTGCCCGGCAACGCGATGGCCACGGTGGCGCTGGCCCAGCTCGCGGCGATCGCCCACGACCTGCTCGGCGACGGCGAGCTGGCCGACCGTGCGACGGCGCTGGCCGACCGGATCCGTGCCGGCATGGCGGAGCACGCACTGGTCGAGGTGCCGGGACGCGGCCGGGTGTGGGCGTACGAGGTGGACGGGCTGGGCGGGCAGGTTCTGATGGACGACGCGAACGTGCCCTCGCTGCTGTCGCTGCCGATGATCGGCTTCTGCCCGGTGGACGACCCGGTGTACCGGGCCACCCGGGAGCTGGTGCTGAGCCCGACCAACCCGTACTTCGTGGCCGGCAGTGCCGCCGCCGGCATCGGCAGCCCGCACACGCCGCCGGGCACCGTGTGGCCGATCGCGCTCGCCGTGCAGGGCATCACCAGCCGGGACGAGGCCGAGCGGGCGGAGCTGCTGGCCACCCTGCTCGCGACGGACGCCGGCACCGGGCTGATGCACGAGTCGTTCGACGCCGACGACCCGACGCGGTACACCCGGCCGTGGTTCTCCTGGGCCAATGCGACGTTCTGCGAGCTGGTGCTGGACATGGCCGGGCTGCCGGTGTCGCCGCTCGCCGCAGCCCCGCTCCCCGGGGAGCGGCGATGAGCACGGTCGTGGCACCCGCCACCGGGACGGACCCGCGACGCGAGACCCCGCGCCGGCACCGCGGGGGACGGCAGGAGCGCGCCGGGATCGCGTTCATCTCCGTCTCCGCGCTGCTCTTCCTGGTGTTCACCCTGGTGCCCGTGCTGATGGCCCTGGTGCTGGGGTTCACCGACTACTCGATCATCGGCGACACGTCGTGGGTCGGGCTGGACAACTTCCGTCGGCTGCTCACCGACCCGTACTTCGGCACCGCGATGCGCAACACGGTCGTGTACACGGTGCTGTACGTGCCGCTCGGCTACCTGGTGGCGCTGGCCACGGCGCTGCTGCTCAACCGCGGCCCGCGCGGGCGCACCACCTTCCGGACGCTGTTCTACCTGCCGATGGTGTCCTCGACCGTGGCGACCGCGACGATCTGGTACTGGCTGCTGAACCCGACCCACGGGTTGCTGAACGCGGTGCTCGGGTGGTTCGGCATCGACGGTCCGTCCTGGCTGTACAGCTCGCGGTGGGCGATGCTCGCCATCGTCCTGATGTCGGTCTGGTGCCTGTTCGGCGGCAACATGCTCCTGCTGCTCGGCGGCCTGCAGAACATCCCGGGCGAGCTGTACGAGGCCGCGACCCTGGACGGTGCCGGCGCCGTCCAGCGCTTCTGGCACGTCACGCTGCCGGGGCTGTCCCGCACCAGCTTCTTCGTGCTGACGCTGCTGGTGATCAACGCGTTCCAGGTCTTCGACCAGGCGTACGTGCTGACCCAGGGCGGACCCGGCAACTCGACGCTGACGATCGTCTACTACATCTACAACCAGGGGTTCGGCTCGTTGAAGATGGGCTACGCCTCGGCGATGTCGTTCGTGCTCGCCGCGCTCATCCTGCTGGTCTCGGTGGTCAACAACCGCCTGGTCAACCGGGACCGGACATGAGCGCGCACGCCGCGGCCGGCACGGCGGCACCGGGCGCACGGCCCCGACCCGCACCGCGTCGTCCCGCCCGCCGGAAGCGCGGCAAGGACGTCGCCTGGTACGTCGCCTGCCTGCTGGTGACCGCCGTGACGGTCGTCCCGCTGGTCTGGACCGTGGGCACCTCCCTGACGCCGAGCGGCGAGATCCTCAGCGGCGGTGTGCGGCTGTGGCCCGAGCACCTGACGCTCGACAACTACGTCGAGGCGTTCGGTCGGGTGCCGTTCGGCCGGTACTTCCTCAACTCGCTGATCATCGGGGTGGGGGGAGCGGCCGCGAACCTGCTGCTCGGCTCCCTGGCCGGGTACGCGTTCGCCCGGCTGGACTTCCGCGGTCGGCGCCCGCTGTTCTGGCTGTTCATCTCCTCGATGATGGTGCCGTCGATCGTCACGATGATCCCGTTGTTCCTGGTGCTGCGGAACATGCCGCTGGCCGGTGGGAACGACATTCTCGGCGACGGCGGCCTGGGGCTCATCAACACCTTCTGGGCGGTCATCCTGCCCGGGGCGTCCGGTCCGTTCGCGATGTTCATGATGAAGCAGCACTTCGAGGACATGCCGGGCGACTACGCCGAGGCGGCCCGGTTGGACGGCGCGGGCGAGCTGCGCATCTTCACCATGATCTACCTGCCGCTGGCCCGGCCGGCGCTCGCGGTGCTCGGTGTGCTGACGTTCCAGGCCGGCTGGAACAACTTCCTGTGGCCGCTGATCGTCCTGAACTCCCGGGACATGATGACCGTCCAGGTCGGCCTGGCCGCCTTCATGCACGAGTACGAGACCGACTACGGGCCGTTGATGGCCGGCACGGTCATCGCCTGCATCCCCGTCATCGTCGTGTTCGTGCTCGGCCAGCGCTGGATCGTCCAGGGATCGACCTACACCGGCGTGAAGTGACCTCACCGGTGACCGAGAAGAAGGAGAGTCCGATGAAGAACTCTGTCCGTACCGCCGTCGCGGCGGGCGCGCTCGTCGCCCTGGCAGGCCTGTCGGCCTGCGGGTCGGGCGGCTCCAGCGACGCAGGCAGCGGCAGCCCGCAGGTCATCACCGTGTGGGGGCCGTGGTCCGGCGACGCCGAGGACCAGGCAGCCGTGATGTTCGACGCCTACAACGCCTCGCAGGACGAGTACCAGGTCGACTACCAGCCGCAGGAGGAGATCGCCCAGAAGGTGCTCACCGCCATCGCGAGCGGGGACGTGCCGGACCTGGTGATCTGGGACCGCTACCAGACCTCGCTGTACGCCGCCAAGGGCGCGCTGATGTCCGTCGACGACCTGATCGAACGGGACGGCGTGGACACCAGCGTGTTCTACGAGCAGGCCCTGAGCGAGACCCAGTACGACGGGCAGACGTACGGGCTGCCGCTGATCGTCGACGACCGCGTGCTGTTCTACAACAAGACGCTGTTCGCCGAGGCCGGCCTCGAACCGCCGACCACCTGGGCCGAGCTGGAGGCCGATGCGGTGGCGCTGACCGTGCGCGACGCCTCGGGCACGCTCGTGCAGTCGGGCTTCGAGCTGCAGGACGCCGGCCTGTTCAACCTGTGGTGCCTGCAGGCGGGCTGCGATCTGGTCTCCGAGGACTCCGAGACCACCGCCTTCGACTCCGCCGCCGGCCTCGAGGTGCTCGACTTCTGGGACCGGCTGCTCAACCAGGACAAGGTCTACGACCTCGGGTTCAGCGACACCGGCGACCCGTTCGCCGAGGGCACGCTGGCGATGAAGTACGACGGTCCGTGGGCGCTGTCCACCTACAACGACGTGGAAGGCCTGGACTACGGGATCGTCGAGCCGCCGACCGGGCCCGACGGTGACACCGGGGCGATCATGGGTGGTCTCGCGCTGGTCATCCCCGAGGGCGCCACGAATGTCGACGGCGCGTGGGACTTCTCGACCTGGTGGACGCTCGACCCGGCCAACGGTGTGACGTTCGCCCAGGTGTCCGGCTGGCCGCCGGCGAACACGGAGGCTGCCGCCGACCCGTACTTCGCCAGCGACGACTACGCCGCGTTCACCGCGACGATGGAGTACGCGCAGGCGCGGCCGACCGTCCCCGGCTACCAGGACGTCGAGGGCCTGGCGCTGACCCCGCAGATCGAGAAGTTCATGTCGGGGGAGATCAGTGCCGCGGACGCCCTCGCCGCAGCCGCCCAGCAGGGCGACGAGATCCTCGCCGAGGAACGTGGCTGAGCAGCACCCCACCCGGGTCCGCCGGGGTGCGCCTGCACGCATCCCGGCGGACCGTCCGTCCGCACCATGGCAGCGCACCGTCTGCCGCCCGGAGGAGATTCGCCCGTGACCGACCCCGTCGCCCTGTGGGACGCCCGAGCCGACCGCGCCCAGGCCGCTGTGCACCAGCTCTACGCCGCCGACGACCCGCAGTACCTGCACAACTGGTACCCGGGCTTCGCCGGCTCCGACGACACCTTCAACTACTGGTGGCTCGCCCACCTGATCGACGCCCGGCTGGACGCGTTCGAGCGCACCGGCGACGGGCGATGGCTCGCGCAGGCGGTCCGGGCCCGGGACAACCTGGTCGCCCGGAACGACGGCGGGCTGTTCAACGACTACTTCGACGACATGCTGTGGTTCGCGCTGGCGTCGCACCGCCTCGCCGGGGTCACCGGTGCGGCCGGACACGCCGCGGACGCCGTCGCCGTCTGGGAGCACGTGGTCGCCCACGGCTGGAACGACGCCGAGGGGACCTCGCTCGCCTGGCGCACCCAGCAGCTCGCCTACAAGAACACGCCGGCCAACGGGCCGCTGGTGATCCTGTCGGCGCGGCTGCACGCCGACACCGGAGAAGACCGCTATGCCCACTACGCCCGCACCGCGTTCGACTGGATCACCCGCACCCTGGTGCGGCCGGAGGACGGGTTCGTCGAGGACGGGATCAACCGCGAGGGCGACCACCGCGTCGACACGCAGTGGCGGTTCACCTACAACCAGGGGCTGTACGTCGGCGCGGCCGTCGAGCTCGCGCGGCTCACCGGATCGGACGCGTACCTGGACGTCGCACTGCGCACGGCACGCACCGCGGTCGCCGAGCTGACCGACGGTGACGTGTTCCGACCGGAGGGCGACGACGGCGACGAGGGGCTGTTCAAGGGGATCTACTACCGCTACCTGATGACGCTGCTGCGGGTGCGGCCCGACCCGGGGCTGGCCGACTTCGTCCGCCGGTCGACCGACGTGCTCTGGTCTGTGCTGCCTGCGGGCGGGCCGGTGCTGCCGGCCAACGACTGGCGCCACGCACCGCACCGGTCGTTGCCCTACTCGACGCTGCTGTCCGCCGTGATGGCGACGGAGGCGCGTGCGGAGCTCGTCGGCGCCCGGCGGAGCGGAGCCCGGCCGGTCGGCTGAGGCCGGTACCGCCGCCGGACCGCAGGTCAGGCCCGGCGGCCGGCCGGTCCGGGGACCGGCGGCGGCGCGGTCGAGTCGCCGGGCACGAGCGTGGTGGGCAGGGCGAGCGTGGCGACGTCCGTCGGGTCCTCGATCTGGGCGAGCAGCTGGCGCACGGCCATCCGGCCCATCGCGTCCTGGTCCTGACGGACGTGCGTGAAGCGGAAGGTGTCCGGCGCGAAGGCGGTCGGCGGGTGGTCGAAGCAGACGATCGACACCGCGTCCGGCACCGACCGGCCCAGCGCCCGGCAGGCCGCGAGCAGCAGCACGGCGATCCGGTGCTCGGACACGAGGAACGCCGTGAGGTCCGGGCGCGCCTCGAGGTAGGCGGTGAGCTGGGCGGTGTCCTGCGCTGCGGTGCGCGACTCACCGGGCACGACGGACGCCACGCCGCGCAGCTCCTGGCCCGGCTCCAGCGAGAGCCGTCGCTCCGCGTGTGCCTGGACGAACCCGGCACGCCGGTCCTCGACGCTGGACACCGTGCTCGACGGCAGCACCAGCCCGACGTGCTCGTGCCCCAGGTCGAACAGCAGCTCGGTGGCGGCCTGGGCCCCCGCGACGTTGTCGGAGCACACGGACGAGATCGGCACACCGGGGAACACCCGGTCCAGGATCACCATCGGCAGCGCCTGGGTCACCCGGCGCATCACCGCCGGCGCGATGAACCGCGACGAGGTGGGCAGCAGCAGGACGCCCTCGGCCCCGGCCTCGGTGAGCTCGTCCAGCAGCTGCTCCTCGTGCGCCGGGTCGCCGAGCGACTTCTTGACCACCACGTCCGCGCGACCATCGGCCTCGCCCAGGACGCCGGTGAGCACCTGGGAGCCGAACGCGTCGTCCAGATCGGTCAGCACGCACCCGATCAGGGGCCTGCCACCGGCTCGTCGCTCCGCCGGGGCCTCGGGCTCCCGGGCGACCACCACCGAGCCGATCCGCGGTCGACGGACGATGTAGCCGTCCGTGCGGAGCATGTCCATCGCGCGGCGCACCGTGATCGCGGAGACGCCGAACTCGGCCTCCAGCGCCCGCGGTGCCGGCAGGTGCGATCCCACGGGCACCTCGCCGGAGCGGATGCGCTCGCGCAGGGTGTCGAAGACCCGGCGGTACAGCGGCTGGTCCACACGGGCTCCTTCGAGTGCTCAGAGTATGTTGAGTATAGAGAAAAGACCTGGCTGGCGCCTCGGCATGGCTGGGGGACCGGCGGGTCGAGCGGGTCCGGTGGGGTTCGAGAGGTCGAGGGCAGGAGCAGACGGTGCGGCGGACGATGACGGGCAGGACCGCGCGGGGCGGCGCCCCGCGCACGGCGGGCGGCGCGAGGACGGCCGCGGCCGGTAGCGGGACGGTGCCCCGATGACCGCGGTCACGGTGCTGGCGCCGGTGGCGGGGCGGGCGACGCTGCTGGCCGACGTGCCGGACCCGGTGTTCGCCCAGCAGATGGTCGGGCCCGGGATCGCCGTGGCGCCGGACGCGACGGTCGGCGGTCGGGTGCTCGCGCCGGTCGCGGGCACCGTGCGCGCGCTGCACCCGCACGCGTTCGTGCTCGTCGGCGACGGCGAGGGCGGACGCGGGGTGCTGGTGCACCTCGGCATCGACACGGTGGGCCTGCACGGCGAGGGGTTCACGCTGCACGTCGCCGAGGGTGACCTGGTCGTCGCGGGGCAGCACCTGATCAGCTGGGACCCGGCGGCCGTGGCCCGGGCCGGGCTGTCCGCGCTCTGCCCGGTGGTCGCGCTGGAGGCCGACCCGGCGACGGTGCGCCGGCTGGTCGAGCCGGGGGTCGCGGTCGCGGCCGGCGACCCGCTGCTCGCCCTGGACTGAGCGGCGGGGCCGGACCCGGCCTCAGCGCGGCAGCCGCACCTCGTGCCGCCCGTGCCCGAGCTCGCGCACCTCGTCCCCGGGCAGGTCGAGCTCCGCGGTCGTGCCGACCGGCACGGTGACCCGGACGACCAGCGCGTCCTCGTCCAGCTCCCACTGCACGGCAGCCTCGCCGTACGGCGTGCGGTGCCGGGCCGACGCGTGGGTCAGTCCGCCGCCGGGGCGCGGGGCGATGCGCAGCCGACGGTAGCCCGGAGCGGCGGGGGCGAGCCCGGCGACCACCCGGTGCAGCCAGTCGGCCACCGAGCCGAGGGCGTAGTGGTTGAACGAGGTCATGTCGCCGGGATTGACCGTGCCGTCGGGCAGCATGCTGTCCCAGCGTTCCCAGATGGTGGTCGCGCCGAGGTCGACCATCGCCAGCCAGGACGGGCTGGTGCGGCCGAGCAGCAGCTCGTACGCGACCGCCAGCCCGTCGGCGGCGCCGGCGATCCCCGGCGCACCGGTGCCGCCCGGCTCGTCCGCCAGGCTCAGCGCGTCCGTCACCAGGGGCGTCCCGGCGAACCCGGTGCCGACCGTGCCGCCGTTCTCGCGCACCAGCACCGCGAGCCGGGCCGCGACCCGCGCGCGGGCGTCCTCGTCCGGCAGCAGGTCGAAGGCGAGCGCCAGCGCGTGGGCGGTCTGGGTGTCGTGCGCCGGGTCGTCGGACAGGTACCGGCCCTGGTAGGCGGTGCGGATCTCGTCCGCGAGGGTGCGGTAGCGCCGGGCGCCGGCGTCGTCCCCGAGCACCGCCGCGGTCCGGGCGAGCACCCGGGCGGAGCGGGCGAAGTAGGCGGTGGCGACCAGGTGCGGGTCGGTGCGCGCGCGCAGCGGGTCCTCCGGCGGCGCCGTCGGGTCCAGCCAGTCGCCGAGCTGCAGGCCGGTGTCCCACAGCCGGGTCGGGCCCGCGATCCCGGCCACGTGGTCCACCCAGGCGCGGGCGTCGGGGTACTGCCGGGCGAGCAGCCCGGTGTCGCCGGTGCGCTGGTAGAGCGCCCACGGCACCAGCACGGCGGCGTCGCCCCAGCCCGCGATGTCCTGGTCCGGACGCCAGAACGCACCGCCGGGGATCCACGGGGCGTACACCGGCGCGGTGCCGCCGAACCGCTGCTGCTCGACGGACAGCGTGCGCAGCCAGTCGGCCAGGAAGCCGCCGACGTCGTACAGGAAGGCCGCGGTCGGCGCGAACACCTGGATGTCGCCGGTCCATCCCAGGCGCTCGTCACGCTGCGGGCAGTCGGTGGGGATGTCGACGAAGTTGGACCGCAGGCTCCAGACCACGTTCTCGTGCAGCCGCTCGACCGCCGGGTCGGAGCAGGTGAACCAGCCGGTGCGCTCCATGTCGGAGTGCAGCACCCGGGACACCACCGCGCCGTCCGTGAGCTCTCCGGGCCAGCCGGTGAGCTCCGCGTACCGGTAGCCGTGCACGGTGAACCGGGGCTCCCAGTCGATCGCCGGGCCTGCGCTGATCAGCTCGTCGGTGGCGGCGGCCTCGCGCAGGGTGCGGGTGTACAGGGCGCCGTCCTGCAGCACCTCGGCGTGCCGGACCCGGATGGTGGCGCCGGGCTCGGTGGCCGGCACGCGCAGCCGCAGCCGGCCGGCGTGGTTCTGCCCGAGGTCGAGCAGCAGGGCGCCGGTCGCGGTGCGGGTGACGGAGACCGGGGCCAGCTCCTGCGTGCAGCGCACCGGCGGGCCGTCCGGGGCGGCCAGCACGGCCGGGTCGAAATCGTGCACCGCGACCGGGTGCCAGGTGCTGTCGTCGAACCCCGGCTCGGACCAGCCGGTCGGGTGCAGCCGGGCGTCGTAGGTCTCGCCGTCGTACAACGAGGCCCGGGTGAGCGGTCCCGGTGCGCTGCGCCAGCTCTCGTCGGTCGCGAGCAGCACCGTGCCGGCGTCGGTCTGCACCTCCAGCTGGGCGATCAGCGCGACGTGCTCGCCGTAGATGTCCCAGGTGCCGCCCTCGAAGCCGAACCGGCCGCGGTACCAGCCGTCGGCGAGCCAGGCCCCGACGGCGTTCGTGCCCGGGCGCACCAGGTCGCCCACGTCGAAGGTGAACACCCGCAGCCGACGGTCGTACGGGGTCCAGCCGGGCAGTAGCGCGTCGGCGCCGACCCGGGTGCCGTTCAGCTCGACCTCGGCGAGGCCGTGCGCGGTGACGTGCAGCCGCGCCGCGAGCACCGTGCTGCCCGGCACCTCGACCTCGGCGCGCACCAGCGGGGCGCGACGGGTGCCCCGATCGCCCTCCGGGTAGCCGGGGCCGATCGGCAGGGCGCGCCAGTCCGCCGCGACGAGACCGCGCTCGGCCAGGACCGGGGCGCTCCACGGGCCCCAGCCGCCGGTGCTGCCGTCGGCGCCGGGCCCGGCGTCGTGCGTGCGGACCCGGACCGACGCGCGCTCGCGGGCGGAGAGCGAGGGCCCCGGCCACGGCACCAGCACCTGCTCGGCGCTCTGCACCACCGCGGAGCCCGCCCGGCCCGGCCCGCCAGGCAGCCCGATCTGCCACTGCACCTCGTACGCGTCCTGCCGGTAGGTGGCCGGTGCGGTCGCCACGGACCAGCCGAGCCGTGGCCGGTCCTCGCCGATGCCGAGCGCCGGCTGGGGGTGGTGCTCCACCCGCAGGACCGGGGCGGCGGGGCAGGCCGGCGGCGTGCCGGGGGCGACAGCGGTGACGGTGGCCTCGGGGGTCGGTCGGGTGCGGGTCATGCAGCGGGCTCCGTTCGGTGCGGGTGGTGCCGGTTCTGCGGCGTGCTCTGCGGCGACCCATGGTGGTGCGGGTTCTGCCGGGTGGCACGAGACGCGCGGGTGGCGCCGTGCGTGCGGCTCGTGCGGGGCGCGTGGTGCGACCGCGACCCGCGCACGACCGGCACGGCGATCGCCACGGTCGGCAGGGCGATCGCGGCACGGTGCTCTCGCCGCGCCCGGGGGGCGGTCCGGCGGGGCTGCGAGGTCTCCATCGAACTCATGTCTGTGGGGGATCGGCGGCGATCGCACCGCGATTGAAGCGTTTCAAGGCGGTGTGCCGCGATTCTGTTGCCGGAGCCGCGCGGATGTCAAGGGCGCCCGGTGCGCGCCGCGTGCGGCCGGGTGGCCCGAAGGTCCCGGTCTCGTCCTGGCCGATCATCGGCGCCGGCCGGGATACTGGACCGGTGCTGCCTCGACCTTCGACGCGCGACCTGCTCCGGTCGCTGCCCGCGCTGACCGGCGGCCTGCCCGACTTCGACCCGTACGCGGTCTCCACCGACCCCGCCGAGGCGTTCGTGGACTGGCTCGCCGTCGCGATCGAGGCCGGCGTGCCGGAGCCGCACGCGATGACGGTCGCGACGGTCGACGCCGACGGGGCGCCCAGCTCGCGGATCGTGCTGCTGACCGACGTGGTCGACGGCACGTGGCGGTTCGCCACCGACGCCCGCACCGTCAAGGCGCGGAACCTCGCGGCCGACCCACGGATGGCCGCATCGTTCTACTGGCAGCGGCTCGGGCGCCAGGTCCGGCTGACCGGGCACGCCGAGCTGCTGGACGCCGAGTACTGCGCCGCCGACTTCCTGTCCCGGTCGCCGAGCTCCCGGGCGGCCTCGGTCGCCTCGCGCCCGGGCGAGCAGCTCGCATCGGTCGCCGACATGTCCGAGGCCGTCGTCGCCGCGCGCTCCCGGATCGACCGCGATCCCCGCGTCGTGGTGCCGACCTGGCAGGTGTGGGCGCTGGCGCCGGACGAGGTCGAGCTGTGGCAGGGCGACTCGGACCGCGCGCACATGCGTCTGATCTACCGCCGCGAGGGCGACCGCTGGGACCGGCGCCTCTGGTGGCCCTGAGCCGGGCGACGTCGGCTGAGCGGCGCTCAGGCCGTGCGCTCCGGCGGCAGCGTGTCCGGGGCGATGTCGCTGGCCCGCGCGGCGAGGCCGTGCAGCAGCCGCTCCAGCGGACCGCGGCCGAACGACGCCCGCCACCACCAGCAGCCCGCCAGGGTGCACCCGACGAAGGCCAGCCAGGTCGACGCCCGCGGCTCCCAGACCACCGACGAGCCGATCGCGGCGATCGCCATCAGGTGGGTCACGTAGGCGGTCAGTGCGAGCGAGCCGGTGGCGGCCAGCGGTGCGAGCAGCCGGGGCGCCCGGTCGCCCAGCTCCAGGCAGAGGGCGATCACCGCGAGGGCGACCCCGGTGCCGCCGAGCACCTCGGGCGTCGTGCTGGAGTGCGGCGCCGCGGTGACCAGCCCGGCCAGCGTGCCGTCGGGCGACAGCAGCCTGGTGAGGACCGCGGCCGAGCCGTAGCCGGCCGCCGCCAGCGCGGTGCCCGCGCCGAGCAGCCGGAGTCGCACCTGCCGGGAGCCGAGGTCGAGGCGGCCGACGGCGAGGCCGACCAGGGCGTAGGCCGCCCACACCACCGCGGGGTAGTAGTCGCCCACCAGCAGGTCGGTGTACTCCTGACCGGGCAGCGAGGCGAACAGCGGTTGCAGCGCGAGGTGCACCAGCGGCCCGGCGAGCGCGATCGCGCCGGCGGCGACCAGCAGCCGGCGGGGCGGTGCGCCGAGCACGATCGTGGCCACCGAGAACAGCACGGCGTAGGTGGGCAGGATCACCGCGATCGGGGTGCCGAGCGTCAGGGTGAGCGCGCCGATCCCGAGCACCGCCAGCGCGCGGACCAGCAGCCGGGTGCGCGCCTGGACGCGACGGACGCCGACCACCGTCCGGGGACCGCCGGACAGCAGCGCGACCGACAGCCCGGACAGCAGCACGAACAGCGCGGCGGACCGTCCGTCGACCACCTGGGCCAGCGACCACGGAGAGAGGTCGAGGGTGCCGGGGCGCAGCACGGGCCCCACGTGGGCTGTGATCATGCCGAGCACGGCGAGTCCCCGGGCGAGGTCGATCCCGACGATCCGCTGCATGGCGACACCGTAGCGGGGTGCCAGTCGTCTCGATCCTCGGGACGACTCATACCGATGAGTGGAATGGTGGTCCCGTGATCCCTACAGTCGGTGTGGTGACCCAGAACCATCCCACCGAGGCCTACACCCACGGCCACCACGACAGCGTGCTGCGCGCCCACCGGTGGCGCACCGCGGACAACTCGGCCGGCTATCTGCTCCCGGCTCTGCAGCCCGGCCAGACCCTGCTCGACGTGGGCTGCGGCCCCGGCACCGTGACCGTGGACCTCGCGGCCCGCGTCGCGCCCGGCGCGGTGATCGGCGTGGACCGGTCCGAGAAGGTGATCGAGCTGGCCCGCGCGGAGGCCGAGCGGGCCGGGGCCACCAACGTGACGTTCCAGGTCGCGGACGCCTACGACCTGCCGTTCGCGGACGACAGCGTCGACGTCGCGCACGCCCACCAGCTGCTGCAGCACCTCGCCGACCCGGTGGCGGCGCTGCGCGAGCTGCGCCGGGTGGTGCGCCCGGGCGGCGTCGTGGCCGTGCGGGACGGCGACTACGCCGGCATGACCTGGTACCCGGCGTCACCCGCCCTGGACGAGTGGTCGGCGCTCTACCACGAGGTCACGCACGCGAACGGCGCCGAGGCGGACGCCGGTCGACGGCTGCAGTCCTGGGCGCTGGCGGCCGGGTTCGACCCGGACACGCTGGTCGCGACCGCCGGGGTCTGGTGCTACGCCTCCGAGGACGACCGCGAGTGGTGGGCCGATCTGTGGGCCGAGCGCTGCGTCGCCTCGGACTTCGCCCGGCAGGCGGTCGAGCACGGGCTCGCCGACGAGGTCGGGCTCGAGCAGATCGCCGCGGGGTGGCGGGAGTGGGGCCGCAACCCGGACGGCTGGTTCGCGGTGCTGCACGGCGAGGTGCTGGCCCGGGTCTGAGGGCGTCGGCCGGTGCGCATAGGCTCTGGGTCGTGCGCATCGCGAGGTTCACCACCGGAGACGACCCCCGCTACGCCCTCGTCGAGGGCGAGCCGGGTCACGAGCAGCTCGTCGTCATCACCGGCGACCCGATCTACACCCCGGTGCAACCCACCGGCGAGCGGATCGCCTTCGGTGACGGGGTGCGGCTGCTGGCACCCGTGATCCCGCGCTCGAAGATCGTGGGCGTCGGGCGCAACTACGTCGAGCACGCCGCGGAGCTCGGCAACGCGGTGCCCGCCGCCCCGCTGCTGTTCTTCAAGCCGAACACCGCCGTGATCGGCCCGGACGACCCGATCGTGCTGCCGGACTGGACCGAGGAGGTCTCCTACGAGGCCGAGCTCGCCGTGGTGATCGGCAAGGTGACCAAGGACGTCCCGCCCGAGCGCGCCCTGGACCAGGTGTTCGGCTTCACGGTGGCCAACGACGTCACCGCCCGGGACGCCCAGCGCACGGACGACCAGTGGTTCCGGGCCAAGGGCTTCGACACCTCCTGCCCGATCGGCCCGTGGGTGGTGCCCGGCCTCGACGTGGACGACCTGGCGGTCCGCTCGCGGGTCAACGGCGCGCCACGGCAGGACGGCCGCACCTCGCAGATGGTGTTCGACGTGCCGTACCTGATCTCGTACATCTCCGAGGTGGTCACGCTGCTGCCCGGCGACGTGATCCTCACCGGCACGCCGGCCGGCGTCGGCCCGATCGTGGAGCGCGACGTGGTGGAGGTCGAGGTCGAGGAGATCGGGACGCTGCGCAACCCGGTGCTGCGCCGGGGCTGACGTCCGGGCGGTGCCGGCCCCGCGGCGGGGCGCGGCAGAGGGCACGGCACCGGGCCGGGCTCCGGGCCCAGCACCGGGCCGAGCAGGGGTGATGCGGCCCGGGCGTCCGTCCGGAGGGACCCCGGCCGCTCGCTAGGGTGGGAGCTGTGACCGCTGCCGCTACCTCTCCCGTCCGTGTCCGCTTCTGCCCCTCGCCCACGGGCACCCCGCACGTCGGGCTGATCCGCACGGCACTGTTCAACTGGGCGTACGCCCGGCACGTCGGCGGCACCTTCGTGTTCCGGATCGAGGACACCGACCCGGCCCGCGACTCCGAGGAGAGCTACCAGCAGCTGCTGGAGGCCCTGCGCTGGCTCGGCCTGGACTGGGACGAGGGCGTCGAGGTCGGCGGCCCGCACGAGCCGTACCGGCAGTCGCAGCGGATGGACCTCTACCGCGACGTCGCCCGGCGCCTGCTGGCGGGCGGGTACGCCTACGAGTCGTTCACCACGCCGGACGAGGTCGAGGCCCGGCACCGCGCGGCCGGCCGGGACCCCAAGCTCGGCTACGACGGCTACGACCGGGCGCTGACGGACGAGCAGAAGGCCGCCTACCGCGCCGAGGGCCGCGAGCCCGTGCTGCGGCTGCGGATGCCGGACGAGGACGTCACGTTCACGGACCTGGTGCGTGGCGACGTGACCTTCAAGGCGGGCTCGGTGCCGGACTACGTGATCGTGCGCGCCAACGGTCACCCGCTGTACACGCTGGTCAACCCGATCGACGATGCGCTGATGGACATCACGCACGTGCTGCGCGGCGAGGACCTGCTGTCCTCCACCCCGCGCCAGGTCGTGCTGTACCGCGCGCTGCTGGAGCTCGGCGTCGCCAGCGTGATGCCGCAGTTCGGCCACCTGCCCTACGTGATGGGCGAGGGCAACAAGAAGCTGTCCAAGCGCGACCCCGAGTCGAACCTGTTCCTGCACCGGGACCGCGGGTTCACCCCCGAGGGGCTGCTGAACTATCTCTCCCTGCTCGGCTGGTCGATCGGCCCGGACCGGGACGTGTTCTCGGTGGCCGAGCTGGTCCAGGCGTTCGACGTCGCCGACGTGAACCCCAACCCGGCCCGGTTCGACCTGAAGAAGGCCGAGGCGATCAACGCCGAGCACATCCGGCTGCTCGCACCGGACGACTTCCGCGACCGGCTGGTGCCCTACCTGCACCGCGCCGGGCTGCTGCCGGCCGACTCCTACGCCGACCTGTCCGCCGAGCACCGCGCCCTGCTGGACGCGGGCGCCCCGCTGGTGCAGACCCGGCTGACGCTGCTCGGCGAGGCCGTCGGGATGCTCGGCTTCCTGCTGGTCGCGGACGACGCGCTCGAGGTCCAGGACGACGCCCGCGGGGCGCTCAAGGAGGGGGCGGCGGACGTGCTGGACGCCGCGACCACGGCGCTCGCCGCGCTGCCCGCGGACGGCTTCGTCGCCGACGCGGTGCAGGGCGCCCTGCAGGCCGCGCTGGTCGACGGGCTCGGCCTCAAGCCACGGTTCGCCTTCACGCCGCTGCGGGTGGCGGTCTCCGGCCGGCGGGTCTCGCCGCCGTTGTTCGAGTCGCTGGAGATCCTCGGCCAGGACTCCACGCTCGCCCGGATCGCGGCGCTGCGCGCGAGCCTGTGAGCGGGGCCGTCGACCCGGCGTCCACGGGCGCGGTGCCGGTCGGGACGGTGGGAGCCGATGCGGGCGGCCGCCGGGTCGACGGCGTGCTGTTCGACATCGACGACACCCTGGTCGACACGCACGGCGCGTTCGCCCGGGCGCTGTCCGCGGTGGCGCGGGTGCACCTGCCGGACCTCGACCCGGCACGGGACCGTGCCCTGGTCGACCACTGGCGGGCCGACGCGCACGGCCGGTACCGGGCCTACACCCGCGGCGAGCAGACCTACCGCGCCCAGCGGATGGCTCGCGCGAACGACCTGCACGCCACCTTCGGCGGGCCGGCGCTGGACGAGGTCGCCTTCGAGGCGTGGAACGACCTGTTCGAGGAGGCGTTCACCGGTGCCTGGGCGGCGCACGGCGAGGCCACCGCGGTGCTGGACCGGCTGCTCGCCGCGGGCTGCGTGGTCGGCGCGCTGACCAACGCCGCCGTGGGCTACCAGGAGCGCAAGCTCGCCCGGGTCGGGCTGCACGACCGGGTGCCGGTGCTGGTCGGCGTCGACACCCTCGGCTTCGGCAAGCCGGACCCGCGGGTGTTCCTGGAAGCATGCCGTCGCCTCGGCACCGAGCCGGGCCGCACCGCCTATGTCGGCGACGAGCTCGACGTCGATGCGCGGGCGGCGACGGACGCGGGGCTGATCGGGGTGTGGCTGGACCGCCCCGGGCTGGGCGGCAAGGGGGCGATCTCTCTGGTACCGGTCGCGGGGGAGCCGGTGGTGCGGTCGCTGGCGGAGCTGCCCGGCGTGCTCGGCGTCTGAGCCGGTCCGGGCCGAGGGCGGCCCGTCCGACGGCTGCTCGGCCCGGTGGCCGGCTCGGTGTCGGGCTCGGTGGCCGCTCCGGCGGCCCGGGCGGCGGGCCCGGTCGCTGGTCCGGTGGTCGGATCGGTGGCCGGTTTGGTGCTCCGGCCGCGCTCCGGTAATGTTCTCGTCCGGTACGGCGTCCGATCGGAGCCGGTCCCACCCCCTGTGCATGCGGTGCCGAGGCAGCGTGCGTGCGAGTGGTCGGGGTCGGTCGAGGATCGGGGGCTATACCCCCTTGGGGTATGGTGTAATTGGCAGCACGAGTGATTCTGGTTCACTTAGTCTAGGTTCGAGTCCTGGTACCCCAGCGCACGTCGCGAACGAAGTGCCTGATCAGCGCATCTTTTGCGAGAAGCAGTTTGCTGTACAGTAGTTCCGGATCGATCCCCTCCGGGGGAGAGATCGTCCAGGCCCCCATCGTCTAGAGGCCTAGGACGCCGCCCTCTCACGGCGGTAACAGGGGTTCGAATCCCCTTGGGGGTACACACGAAGGCCGGTCACCGCTCGGTGGCCGGCCTTCTGCGTGCCCTGCACCCCTCTCCCTCTGCGCCCCGCGCGCGGGCAGCGCGACCCGTGAGCACCTGGCGCGGCCGCGGGTCGGCGACGCGAGCGCGGTCCGGCGGGTCGGCGGCGCGACTCCTGTCACCTGACGCCGGCGCGGGTGAGCAGCGCGAGCGCGGGCAGGCCGTGCGAGCGCGGGCCGGCAGCGGGGGTGCGCACCCTGGCCGCACCCCCGCTCGACGTGCGGGTGCCTGCTCGGCGATGGCGGGACCGCCGTGGTGACGGCAGGCGCGGTGGCTGCCGGCCAGGGGGCAGGCAGGGGCGCGGACGGGGCGGGGTGCGCCGCCGGAGCTACTCCGCGGTGCGGCGGAGGACCTCGGTGAGGCGGTTGGCGGCCGAGACCACTGCGGCGGCGTGCAGCCGGCCGGGCTGGCGGGACAGCCGCTCGACCGGGCCGGAGATGGACACCGCGGCGACGATCCGGCCGGACTGCCCGCGCACCGGGGCGGAGACGGACGCGACGCCGGCCTCGCGCTCGGAGACGGACTGCGCCCACCCGCGCCGACGGACGCCGGACAGGATCGTGGCGGTGAACTTGGCGCCCTGCAGCCCGCGGTGCAGCCGGTCGGGCTCCTCCCAGGCCAGCAGGATCTGCGCGGCGGAGCCGGCGGTCATGGAGAGCGTGGCACCGACCGGGATGGAGTCGCGCAGTCCGATCGGCCGCTCGGCGGCGGCGACGCAGATGCGCTGGTCGCCCTGCCGGCGGTAGAGCTGGGCGCTCTCGCCGGTGTGGTCGCGCAGCGCGGTGAGCACCGGTCCGGCTGCCGCGAGCAGCCGGTCCTCGCCGGCCGCGGCGGCCAGCTCCGTCAGACGCGGACCGAGCACGAACCGGCCCTGCATGTCGCGTCCGACCAGCCGGTGGTGCTCGAGCGCGACGGCCAGCCGGTGGGCCGTCGGACGGGCAAGATGGGTGGCGTTGACGAGCTGGGCAAGGGTGGCCGGTCCGGCCTCGAGGGCGTTGAGGACAGAGGCGGCCTTGTCGAGTACGCCGACTCCGCTAGAGTTGTCCATAGGTCGATATTGGCGTCTCGAAGGCTGAGACGCAAGTGCGACGAGACGAAGGACACCCGGACGGCCCCCCGCCGGGACATCTGAGAGGACGGCGACATGGCCGGAACTTTGGCCGAGAAGGTGTGGGAGAACCACATCGTGCGACGTGGCACGGACGGCGCACCGGACCTGCTCTACATCGACCTGCACCTGGTGCACGAGGTCACCAGCCCCCAGGCGTTCGAGGGCCTGCGGATCGCCGGGCGCCCGGTGCGTCGGCCGGACCTCACGCTCGCCACGGAGGACCACAACACCCCCACGCTCGACATCGACCAGCCGATCGCGGACCTCACCAGCCGCACCCAGATCGACACCCTGCGCTCGAACGCGAAGGAGTTCGGGGTCCGGCTGCACTCGCTGGGCGACGCGGACCAGGGGATCGTGCACCAGGTCGGGCCGCAGCTCGGCCTGACCATGCCCGGTCTGACCGTGGTCTGCGGTGACTCGCACACCTCGACCCACGGTGCGTTCGGTGCGCTGGCGTTCGGCATCGGCACCAGCGAGGTCGAGCACGTGCTCGCCACCCAGACGCTGCCGCTCGCGCCGTTCAAGACGATGGCGATCACCGTGAACGGCGCGCTGCCGCTCGGCGCGACGGCGAAGGACATCATCCTGGCCGTGATCGCGAAGATCGGTACCGGTGGTGGTCAGGGCTACGTCCTGGAGTATCGCGGCGAGGCGATCCGTGGGCTGTCCATGGAGGGCCGGATGACGATCTGCAACATGTCGATCGAGGCCGGGGCCCGCGCGGGGATGATCGCGCCGGACCAGACGACGTTCGACTACCTCCAGGGCCGCCCGCACGCCCCCGAGGGCGCCGACTGGGACGACGCCGTCGCGTACTGGCGCACGCTGCGCACCGACGACGACGCCACCTTCGACACCGAGGTGATCATCGAGGCCGCGGAGCTGGAGCCGTTCGTCACCTGGGGCACGAACCCGGGCCAGGGCCTGCCGCTGTCCGCGACCGTGCCGGTGCCCGAGGACATCGCCGACGCCAACGAGCGGGTGGCCGCCGAGCGGGCGATCGAGTACATGGGGCTGACCCCTGGGCAGCCGCTGCGCGAGATCGCGATCGACACCGTGTTCATCGGCTCGTGCACCAACGGGCGGATCGAGGACCTGCGGGCCGCCGCCAAGCTGGTCCGCGGCAAGACGAAGGCCGAGACGCTGCGGGTGCTCGTGGTGCCGTCCTCGGCGCGCGTGCGGCTGCAGGCCGAGGCCGAGGGGCTGGACCGGATCTTCCTCGAGTTCGGCGCCGAGTGGCGCAACGCGGGCTGCTCGATGTGCCTGGGGATGAACCCGGACCAGCTCGCGCCGGGGGAGCGGTCGGCCTCCACCTCGAACCGCAACTTCGAGGGCCGGCAGGGTAAGGGCGGCCGGACCCACCTGGTGTCGCCGCTGGTCGCCGCAGCCACCGCGATCCGCGGCACGCTGTCGTCGGTCTCGGACCTCGGCCCGGACGTCCCGGTGCCCGACGGCTCGCCGCTGGACCTGCAGCCGGCCTGACCGGCCCCGGCCCCACCGCCCCTCGCCCCCCGCACCCCCGCTCCCAGATCGCGAGAACGTCATGGAGAAGTTCACCCAGCACACCGGCGTCGGTGTCCCGCTGCGCCGCAGCAACGTCGACACCGACCAGATCATCCCGGCCGTCTACCTCAAGCGGGTCACCCGCACCGGGTTCGAGGACGCGCTGTTCTCGGCCTGGCGCAACGACCCTGCCTTCGTGCTCAACCAGGACGCCTACCGCACGGGCTCGGTGCTGGTGGCCGGGCCGGACTTCGGCACCGGCTCCTCCCGCGAGCACGCCGTGTGGGCGCTGAAGGACTACGGGTTCAAGGTCGTCATCTCGGCCCGGTTCGCGGACATCTTCCGCGGGAACTCCGGCAAGCAGGGCCTGGTCGCCGCGCAGGTCGCCCAGGAGGACATCGAGCTGATCTGGAAGATCCTCGAGACCCACCCGGGCACCGAGATCACGGTGGACCTGGACAGCCGCACGGTCACCTGCGACGACGTCGTGGTGCGGTTCCACATCGACGACTACACCCGCTGGCGGCTGATGGAGGGCCTGGACGACATCGGGCTGACGCTGCAGCACGAGGCGGACATCACCGCCTTCGAGCAGGAGCGTGCCTCCTGGCGCCCCAAGACCCTGCCCGCCAAGCACCTGCCCCCCGTGCAGATCAGGGCCGCCCGCCCCGTCGAGCTCACGATCGGCCGCCGCCCCGCCTCCTGACCCCGCTCCTGCGCCACCTCGCGCGCCACACCCCCGCACGGTGTTCGTCGAGCGGGCGGCTCCTGACGCCCAAATGGGGCATCGGGCGACATGAGCTGCCCGCTCGGCGCGTGAGTCGGGGCGAGTTGGGGGGCGAGCATGGGGGACGATGTGGGCATGGATGATCTGCTGCATGTGCACGGGGGGACGCCGCTGACCGGGGAGATCACCGTGCGGGGGGCGAAGAACTTCGTGTCGAAGGCGATGGTGGCGGCGCTGCTCGGCGAGACCCCCAGCGAGCTGCGCAACGTGCCGCAGATCCGGGACGTCGGCGTCGTGACCGGGCTGCTGGAGCTGCACGGGGTGCGGGTGGACGCCGACCCCGAGGCCGGCGTGCTGCGGCTGGACCCCACCGACGTGGAGTCGGCGCACGTGGCGGACATCGACGCGCACGCCGGGTCCAGCCGGATCCCGATCCTGTTCTGCGGCCCGCTGCTGCACCGGCTCGGTGAGGCGTTCATCCCCGACCTGGGCGGCTGCCGGATCGGCGACCGGCCGATCAACTTCCACCTGGACATCCTGCGGCAGTTCGGCGCGGTGGTGGACAAGCGCGAGGCCGGCATCCACATCCGGGCGCCGCACCGCCTGCAGGGCACCAAGATCGCGCTGCCGTACCCCTCGGTCGGCGCCACCGAGCAGCTGCTGCTCACCGCCGTGCGCGCCGAGGGCGTCACCGAGCTGGCCAACGCCGCGATCGAGCCGGAGATCCTGGACCTGATCAACGTGCTGCAGAAGATGGGCGCGATCATCTCGGTCGACACCGACCGGGTGATCCGGATCGAGGGCGTCGACCGGCTGGTCGGCTTCCGGCACACCGCGCTGCCCGACCGGATCGAGGCGGCGTCCTGGGCGTCCGCAGCGCTGGCCACCGGTGGCGACATCATGGTGCGCGGCGCCAGCCAGCCGGAGATGACCACGTTCCTGAACACCTTCCGCAAGGTCGGCGGGGAGTTCGTGATCGACGACGAGGGCATCCGGTTCTTCCACCCGGGCGGCGACCTGCGCCCGATCGTGCTGGAGACCGACGTGCACCCCGGGTTCATGACCGACTGGCAGCAGCCGCTGGTGGTCGCGCTGACCCAGGCGAAGGGGCTGTCGATCGTGCACGAGACCGTGTACGAGAACCGGTTCGGCTTCACCGACGCGCTGCGCGGGATGGGTGCGACGATCCAGGTCTACAAGGAGTGCCTGGGCGGGCGGCCGTGCCGGTTCGGGCAGCGGAACTTCTACCACTCGGCGGTGGTCTCCGGCCCGACCCCGCTGGCCGCCGCGGACATCGAGGTGCCGGACCTGCGCGGCGGGTTCAGCCACCTGATCGCCGCGCTGGCCGCGAAGGGCACGTCCGCGGTGCGCGGGATCAGCCTGATCGACCGGGGCTACGAGCGCTTCACCGAGAAGCTGGCGGCGCTCGGCGCGCAGGTCGACCGGGGCTGAGCCGGGCGGCGCGGCCGACCCCGCCGGGTAGCATCGGCTCCCGTGCATCCGCCCCGTGCCAACCGTGCCTACCGCAACCTCGCCCGGATCCTGCGGCCGCCGCTCTACGCGGTCCAGCGTCGGGACTGGCGGGGCGCCGAGAACCTGCCGACCGGCACCGGGTTCATCGCGGCGGGCAACCACCTGACGAACATCGACCCGTTCACGTTCGTGCACTACCTGTACGACAACGGCGTGGCGCCGAAGATCCTGGCGAAGTCCTCGCTGTTCCGGGTGCCGGTGGTCGGCTGGGTGCTGCGCAGCACGGGCCAGATCCCCGTGCACCGGTACACCACCGAGGCCGGCAAGTCGCTGACCACCGCGGAGGAGGCGCTGGCGGAGGGCGAGTGCGTGGCGGTGTTCCCCGAGGGCACGCTGACCCGGGACCCCGACCTGTGGCCGATGGTCGCCAAGACGGGGGTCGCCCGTCTCGCGCTGACCAGCCAGGTGCCGGTGGTCCCGATCGCGCAGTGGGGTGCGCAGGAGCTGCTCGGCCGGTACTCGAAGCGGTTCCGGCCGATCCCGCCGAAGAAGATCACCGTGGTCGCCGGGCCGCCGGTGGACCTGTCCGACCTGTACGGCAAGCCGCTGGAGACCGCGACGCTGCGGGAGGCGACCGAGCGGGTGATGTCGGCGATCACCGCGCTGCTCGCCGAGATCCGCGGCGAGACCCCGCCCGCCGAGGTGTATGACATGCGCCGGCACGGCTCCGGCCGGGCGGGCGGCGCGTGACCCGGGCCGCGGTGCTCGGTGCGGGGGCCTGGGGCACGACGTTCGCGGCGGTGCTGGCCGACGCCGGCTGCGACGTGACGGTCTGGGGCCGGGACGCCGCGGTGTGCGCGCAGATCGCCGAGGAGCACCGCAACGAGCGCTACCTGCCGGGGGTCCGGCTGCCGGACGCGGTGACCGGCACCGCCGACGCGTCCGTCGCGCTGGTCGGGGCGGAGGTGGTCGCGATCGCGGTCCCGTCGCAGTCGGCGCGTGCCACGCTCGGCCCGCTGGCCGGGGCGCTGGACGAGCGGGCCGTCGCGGTGTCGCTGATGAAGGGCGTGGAGCTGGCCACCGACCGGCGGATGAGCCAGGTGGTCGCCGAGGCGCTGGCGCTGCCGGCCGACCGGGTTGCTGTGCTGTCCGGGCCGAACCTCGCCACCGAGATCGCCGCCCGGCAGCCGACGGCCACGGTGGTCGCGGCCACCGACCCGACGACGGCCGAGCGGGTGGCCCGGGCGTGCGCCTCCGGCTACTTCCGCCCGTACACCAACGACGACGTGGTCGGCGTCGAGCTCTGCGGGGCGGTGAAGAACGTGATCGCGCTCGCGGTCGGCATCTCGCAGGGCCGCGGGCTCGGCTACAACACGATGGCGACCGTGATCACCCGCGGGCTGGTCGAGATCACCCGGCTCGGCCTCGCGCTCGGTGCGCGGGCGGAGACGTTCCCCGGGCTCGCCGGTATGGGGGACCTGATGGCGACCTGCGCCTCGCCGGACTCGCGGAACCACCGGCTCGGCCTGCACATCGGGCGGGGTCTGACCCTGGACGAGGCGATCGTCGCGACCGGTGGCACCGCGGAAGGCGTGAAGTCGTCCCGGTCCGTGCTGGACCTCGCCGAGCGGGCCGGGGTGGAGATGCCGATCACGGACGCGGTGGTGCAGGTGCTGCACGGCGGGCTGGGCGTGGACGAGCTCGCGCCGCTGCTGCTCGGGCGGCCGCGCAAGGCCGAGGGCGTCTGACGCAGCCGCGTCGGGGCTGCCTGTGCCGGCGGCCGGCCCGGGCGGTGCGCGCGACGTCAGGCCGTGAGCACGCCGCGCAGGAACGACGCCAGCAGCAGCTCGCGGACGTCGTCGCTGCGCACGGCGACGATCTCCTCGACGGCCGACCGGGCGTCCGGGTGGCTGCCCGGGTCGAGCCGTCGCAGCGCGACCTCGGTCTCGGTGTCGTCGCGGTCCCGCTGCTCCGGGGTCAGCAGCGAGTAGGCGGACTCCATCGCGGCGTAGGACAGCAGCATGTCGATGAACGCGCGGTAGGCGAGGGCCGACCGGCCGGGGTCCAGGCCGAGCGCACGGAAGGCGCCGACGACGGCGTCGATCACCGTCATCGCCTGCGGGCCGGTGATCGAGCGGCAGATCAGCTCGGCGGCCACCCGGGGGTGCGCCGAGAACGACCGGTAGGTCTCGTCCCACACCGTGCGCAGCCGGGCGGCGGGCGGCGCGTCCGCGTCGATCGCGGCGGACACCGGGGCCAGCAGCTCGTCCGCGACCGCGAGCAGCAGGTCGTCCTTGTCCGTGAAGTGCCGCCACACGGCGGACCGGTCCACGCCGAGGGCGTCGCCGAGCGTCCGGCCGGTCAGGGGGAGGCCGTCGCCCCGGTCGGAGCGGGCGGTGATCTGCAGCGCCGTCGCGATGATCGACTCACGGCTCAGCCGGGCTGCGCGCGGGCTCATGGGATCGAGCCTAGCCGCCGCGGGTCATCATCGGGGTCACTGTCGAGGTCATCAGTGATGTCTACGGTGGTGAACTGTGTTTCACCTGCGTAAACGTTCGCCTTGAGGTGCTGCGTGGGCGCGGTGCTCGGCCTAGGGTGGCAGCCAGCCGCGACGGGTGCGTCGCGCAGGACGCAGGCGGAGGTGGGGACGTGCCGACGACGGTCTTCCGCGGTGGTGCGGTGGCGAGCGCCGCGACGGGTCACCGGCCGGGCTGGGGCGTGCTGGTCGAGGACGGCCGGATCGCGCGGGTCGCACCGGATGTCGCGCTGCCGGACGCCCGATCGCCGGGCGTCGAGGTGGTGCAGCTGGACGGCGGACTGGTCGGGCCGGGGTTCCACGACGCGCACTGCCACCCGGTGATGGCCGGGGTGGAGCTCGGCCAGTGCGACCTGAGCGGTGCCGAGCAGCTCGACGACGTGCTGGCCCGGGTGCGCCGCTACGCCCGCGAGCACCCGGACGAGCCGTGGATCGTCGGCGGCGGCTGGTCGCTGGAGACCTTCCCCGGTGGCACACCGCGCCGCGAGCTGCTGGACGCGATCGTCCCCGACCGCCCGGTGCACCTGGAGAACCGGGACCACCACGGGGCCTGGGTGAACACCCGGGCGCTGGAGCTGGCGGGGCTGCACGCCCGGACCTCCGACCCCGCCGACGGCCGGATCGAGCGGGACCCCGACGGCACGCCGTCCGGCACGCTGCACGAGGGGGCCGCCGCGCTCACCGGTGCGCTCCGGCCGCCGGTCGACGTGGCGCAGGCCCGCACGGCGCTGGCCCGTGCACAGCGGCACCTGCTGGCGCTCGGCGTGACCGGCTGGCAGGACGCCTGGCTGCAGCCCCGGTCCGACGGCGACGACCTGGACGTCTACCGGGCCGCCGCCGCCGACGGCTCCCTGGTTGCCCGGGTGTCGGTCGCGCTCTGGTGGGACCGGTCGCGGGGCCTGGAGCAGGTGCCGGAGCTGCTCGGCCGGATCGAGGCGGCGGCGGACCTGGCGCCCCGGGTCCGGGTGCGCACCGTGAAGATCATGGTGGACGGCATCGCGGAGAACTTCACCGCGGCGATGACCGAGCCCTACCGGGACGCCTGCGGGCACCCGACCGGCAATGCCGGGCTCAGCTTCGTGCCGCCGGCGGTGCTCGCCGAGGCAGTCACCCGGTTCGACGCGCACGGTGTGCAGGTGCACCTGCACGCGCTCGGGGACCGTGCGGTGCGCGAGGGGCTGGACGCCGTGGCACGGGCCCGTGCCGTGAACGGCCCCGGCGGCCCGCGGCACCACCTGGCGCACCTGCAGGTGGTGGCCGAGCCGGACGTGCCACGGTTCGCCGCCCTCGATGCGGCGGCCAACCTGCAGCCGCTCTGGGCGTGCTCCGAGCCGCAGATGGACGAGCTGACCCTGCCGTTCCTGGCCACCGCGCTGCACCGGCGCCAGTACCCGTTCGCCGAGCTGCACGCGGCGGGCGCTCCGCTGGCGCTCGGCAGCGACTGGCCGGTGTCGTCGGCCGACCCGCTGGCCGGGATGCACGTGGCCGTGACCCGGCGCGCGCCGGGTGCGTCGCCGGATGTCGCGCCGTTCCTGCCCGAGCAGGCGCTGCCGCTCGACGTGGTGTGGACCGCGGCGACGGCGGGCTCCGCGGGGATCGGCGGTTGGGGTGGCGAGCTCGGCGACCTGCTGCCGGGCCGGGCCGCCGACCTCGTGGTGCTGGACCGCGACCCGTTCGCGGGGCCGGTCGAGGAGATCGCCCGGGCCCGCGTGGCCTCCACCTGGGTCGCGGGGGCTGCTGTGCACCGGGCCTGACGCGGTCCCCGCGCGCCGGTCCCGGTCGCCGTGGACGACCCGCCGCACCCGCACCCGCCTCTGGCCCCGCGCACCCGCCTCCGGCCCACGCGCCCGCCGCCCGCCCCGTCGCTCGCCCCGCCCCTCGTCCCGTCCGGCGCCGCACCGCCGACCTGCACCCCACCCCCGCGAGAGGAACGCACATGACCCGCCCCCGCCCGACCGTCTTCGAGCGCCAGCGACCCGCCGCGGCGCTGGTCGACCGGGTGCTCGCGCCGAGCCGGCACGCCGTGCACTGGCTGGAGGACGCCCCGGGTGAGCGGTACCCCGCGCTGCGCGGCGGCACCGTGGCGGACCTCACCGTGGTCGGCGGCGGCTATGCCGGGCTGTGGACCGCGCTGCTCGCCCGGCTGCGTGAACCCGGGGCGCGGGTCGTGCTGCTGGAGGCCGGTCGGCTCGGCTGGGCGGCGTCCGGCCGGAACGGCGGCTTCGTCTCGGCCAGCCTGACGCACGGTGAGCCGAACGGTCGCCGTCGCTGGCCCGAGGAGTACGACACCCTCGCCCGGCTGGGCCGGCAGAACCTGGACGAGCTGCAGGCGGACGTCGAGCGCCTCGGGCTGTCCTGCGAGCTGGAACGCACCGGATCGGTCGCCGTCGCGCTGGAGCCGCACCAGGTGGACTGGGCGCGCGAGGCCGGGCCGGCGTTCCTGGACGCGGCGGCGACCCGGGCCCGGATCGACGTGCGACCCGCGCTGGCCGGCGTGCTGGACATCGACGAGACCGCGCTGGTGCACCCCGCCCGGCTGGTGCACGAGCTCGCCCGGGTCGCCGTCGGGCTCGGGGTCGAGGTGCACGAGGGCTCCCGGGTGCTCGGGCTGGACGGCGGTGGGCGTCGGCGAGTGGTGGTGCGGACCGAGGCGGGCGCCGTGCTCAGCGACCGGGTGGCGCTCGCCACGAACGTGTTCCCGTCCCTGGTGCGCCGGTCCCGGCCGCTGACCGTGCCGGTGTACGACCACGTGCTGCTCACCGAGCCGCTGTCCGCCGTGCAGCGAGCTGCCGTGGGCTGGGCCGGGCGGGAGGGGTACGAGGACCTGGGCAACCAGTTCCACTACGCCCGCCTCACCGCGGACGACCGCATCCTGTTCGGCGGGTACGACGCCGTCTATCACGCGGGCGGGCGGATCCGGGCCGGGTACGAGGAGCGGCCCGCGACCTCCCGGCGGCTCGCGGCGCACTTCCTGACCCTGTTCCCGCAGCTGGAGGACGTGCGGTTCAGCCACCGCTGGGCCGGCGTGATCGACACCTCGACCCGGTTCTGCGCGTTCCACGGCCTGGCCCGGGGCGGACGGGTGGCCTACACGGCGGGCTTCACCGGGCTGGGGGTGGGCGCCACCCGGTTCGCGGCGCAGGTGATGCTGGACCACCTCGCCGGGGAGCGGACCGAGCGCACCGAGCTGGAGATGGTGCGTCGGATGCCGCTGCCGTTCCCGCCCGAACCCGTCGCGTCGGTGGGGATCGGCCTGACCCGCTGGTCGATGGACCGGGCGGACCACGAGGAGGGGCGCCGCAACCTGCTGCTGCGCACCCTGGACGCGGTCGGGCTGGGGTTCGACTCCTGAGCGGTCGGCCGGTCGGCTGAACGACCTGTCGACCGGGGTGGCCGACGGACCGGTCGGGGTCAGCCCTGCCGGTCGGGGGTCGGCACGCCCTTGTCCGGCCCGCCCTTGTCCGGCACCGCCTCGTGCACCTGCGCGGCGGCCTCCGGCCCGGCGACCGCCGACACCAGCGTCTCGATCGCGAACGCCGACGCACGGGCCAGCTCGACGCTGCCCCGGTCCAGCAGCCACTGCACCTGCAGCCCGTCCATCACGGCGGCGATGCTGGCGGCCGCGCGGTCGACGGTCTCGGGCACGTCGATGCCGCGCTCGGCGCAGACCACGTGGAACGCGTCGACGATGTCACGGCGCAGCCCGGTGTAGCGCTGGCCGAAGTGCGCACGGCCGGGGTGCCCGTCCGTCACCGACTCGGCGGACAGCACGGCGTACGCCTGCACGATGCCGGGGCGCTCCTCGTTCGCGAAGGCGGTGCGCACCAGGTGCCGGAACAGCTCGATCCCGGTCGGGACGCGCTGCTCGTGCAGGTCCTGCAGGTCGGCCTCGTCGCGGTACTTCAGCACCTCGATCAGCAGCTGATCCTTGGAGCCGAAGTGGTGCAGGATCCCGGCGTGGGTCATGCCGACCTGCTCGGCGATCTCGGTCAGCGGCCCGTTGCTGTAGCCCTTGCTGCCGAAGGTCACCAGGGCGGCCTGCAGGATGCGTCGCCGCCGCTCGGCGGTGCCCGCACGGGGGCGCTGAGCCCGCTTCTCGGAGCCCATCGTGAGCCGCCTTCCTGGTGCCGCCGCGTGCTGGCCACCGGCGGGATTCGTCGTCCGGCGGGCGACGCCCGCCGATTGTAGGACCCCTGGTCGGACGCGGGTCCCGGTCCTCGTGACCAAGTCGTGACTCGGGGGGCGATATCACTTACTGACAGTGTAGTAATCTTTCGGCAGCACGAGATCGACGACGAGCAGACCAGGGCGCAGACGCCTCCGACGAACGGCGAGGCCGCCGTCCGCGGTCCCGCTCGGCGGACACCCCGCAGCGTCCTCTCCGTGCACACCTGGAGTGCAGGACCGTGCCGACCTCTCGGTCGGGCGGCTCGTTTCGAAGGAGAAACCATGAGGGTGAAGTTCCCCGCGGTCGCGATCGGCCTGGCAGCCGTGCTGGCACTGGCGGCCTGCTCCGGCACCGCGGACGACAGCGGCACCGGCAGCACCGGCGCGTCGTTGACCATCGCCAAGCCGGACGGCGCCATCGCCACCGAGTCGAACAACCCGTTCGTGGGCGACACCTCGGCGATGACGCTCGGCTACATCAATGCGATCCTCGAACCCCTGGGCATCGTCAACCTGATCGACTCCAGCCAGGAGACCACCCCGTGGCTGGCCCAGGAGATCGTCTGGAACGACGACTACACCTCGGTCGCCCTGACCGCCCGCGACGGTGTGCGGTGGAGCGACGGCGAGGACTTCACCGCCGAGGACATCGAGTACACGTTCACGCTGCTCAAGGACAATCCCGAGCTCGACTCCAGCGCGCTGGGCATCACGGGCATCGTCCTGGCGGACAGCACCGTCACCGTGAGCTTCGAGTCCTCGATGTACGCCAAGCAGGACAAGGTGCTGCACAAGCTGATCGTGCCGAAGCACATCTGGGAGCAGGTCGACGACCTGACCACCTACGAGAACCTCGACCCGGTCGGCACCGGGCCGTACACGCTGACCAGCTTCACCACGCAGAGCGTCGAGCTGACCGCGCGGGACGACTACTGGGGCGGCGACCTGGCCGTGCCGACGCTCTACTACGTCTCGTACAACGACAACACCGCCCTGACCACCGCCCTGGCGAACGGCGACGTGGACTGGGCGCAGGCCGCCCTGCCGAACGTCCAGTCCGCGTACCTGGACAAGGACGAGGACAACGTCTACTGGGCCGCCGCCGGCCTCGGCATCGATGCGATGTTCATGAACACCACCACCAAGCCGTTCGACGACGTGGCGTTCCGCCAGGCGATGAACCTCGTGGTCGACCGCTCCCAGTACCAGCAGGTCGCCCGGGAGGGCGGTGTGCCGGAGCTCACCTCGGTCACCGGTCTGCCCACGCCGGCCGGCGACGAGTACATCTCCGCGGAGTACCAGGACGTGGAGTTCACGGTCGACGTGGACGCGGCCAAGGAGATCCTGACCGAGGCCGGCTACACCTGGTCCGGCGACTCGCTGGTCGACCCGGACGGCGAGACCGTCAGCTTCGAGCTGTCCGTGCCGCAGGGCTGGAGCGACTACGTGACGGGGATCAGCCTGATCGCGGACGCCGCCGCCGAGCTCGGTGTCGCGACCACGCTGAACACCCCCGACTCGGACAGCTGGCTGGAGGCGATCGGCACCGGTGACTTCCAGGCGATCCTGCACTGGACCGACACCGGCATGACCCCCTACGACCTGTACAGCGACATCATGGACGGTCGTTGGCTCGAGGACATCGGTACCGCCGCCGACTACAACTTCGGCCGGTACGACAACGCCGAAGCCACCGCGGCGCTCGACTCCTACGCCACCGCGAGCGACGACGCCACCCGCACCGAGGCCCTGGCCTCCCTGCAGGAGATCTTCGTCGAGGACGTCCCGGCGCTGGCGCTCGGCACCCGCCCGTTCATCGGCGAGTACAACACCCGCAGCTACGTCGGCTGGCCCAGCGAGGACGACCCGTACACCACCGCCGACCCCACCCAGCCGACCGCGGCGCTGATCCTGACCAGGCTCACCGCGGCCGAGTGACGGTGGACGCCTGACCCGCACGGGCGGTGCGGCACCGCCCGCTCCGCCCGTGCGACCATCCGACGACGGGAACAGCGCAGTGACCAGCAACGACGTAGTGACGGTGTCCGACTTCAGCGTGGTGTACGACGTGGACCCCCCGGTGCGCGCGGTCCAGGAGGTCTCCCTGGCCGTCCGGCGCGGGGAGATCCTCGGCCTCGCCGGCGAGTCGGGCTGCGGCAAGACCACCCTGGCCTACGGGGTGCAGCGCCTGCTCAAGGCGCCGGCGGTGATCTCCTCGGGCACCGCGACCTTCCACGACGAGTCCGGCGAGGACATCGACCTGTTCGCGCTGGACGAGGCGCAGCTGCGTGCGTTCCGGTGGGACAAGGTCTCGATGGTCTTCCAGGGGGCGATGAACGCGCTCAACCCGGTGGTGGCGATCGGCAAGCAGCTGGACGACGTGTTCCGCACGCACCGCCCGGCGATGTCGGCCGCGGAGCGCCGCGAGGAGTGCGGTCAGCTGCTGGACGTCGTCGCGGTCGGCCGGGAGCGGCTGCGGTCGTTCCCGCACGAGCTGTCCGGCGGCATGCGCCAGCGCGTGATGATCGCGATGGCGCTGGCCCTCAAGCCACAGCTGATGATCATGGACGAGCCGACCACCGCCCTGGACGTGCTGGTGCAGCGGGAGATCCTGCAGCAGATCAGCGACCTGCGCCGCGAGTTCGGCTTCTCGGTGGTCTTCATCACCCACGACCTGCCGCTGCTGCTCGAGATCAGCGACCGGATCGCCATCATGCGCGAGGGCCGGATCGTCGAGCTGGACACCGCCGAGAACATCTACCGCCACCCGCAGCACGAGTACACCCGTCGCCTGCTCAGCTCGTTCCCGAGCCTGACCGGCGATCGCGGCGACTTCGTGCGCGGCCGTGGGGAAGGGGCCGCCTGATGACCACCCTCGAGCTCGCGCACGTGACCAAGAGGTACCGGGTCCGCGGCAGCGGCGACATGCTCGCCCTGGACGACGTCAGCTTCTCCCTGACCTCGGGCGAGACCGTCGCGCTGGTCGGCCAGTCCGGGTCGGGCAAGTCGACGATCGCCAAGATCATCACCCAGCTGGAGCGGGCCACCAGCGGCGCCGTGCTGCTGGACGGCGAGCGGATCCCGACCCGGGGCCGTGGGCTCCGCCGCTACCGGCAGACCGTGCGGATGGTGTTCCAGGACCCGTTCGCCTCGCTGAACCCGTACCACACCATCCGGCACCACATCGAGCGCCCGCTGCGCCTGGACCACGTGGTCCCCGGCGACCAGGTCGAGGCGGAGACGTACCGGCTGCTCGAACGCGTGCGGCTGGAACCGGCCGCGGTGATCGACCGCCGGCCGCACGAGCTGTCCGGCGGCCAGCGGCAGCGGGTGGCGATCGCGCGGGCGCTCGCCTCCCGGCCCGATGTGCTGGTGGCCGACGAGCCCGTCTCGATGCTGGACGTCTCGATCCGGCTCGGTGTGCTCAACCTGCTCGCCGAGCTGCAGCGCGAGTCGCACCTCGGCGTCCTCTACATCACGCACGACCTGGCCACCGCCCGGCACTTCAGCGACCGGATCATGGTGCTGCACCACGGCGTCGTGGTGGAGGAGGGCCCGGCGGACGACGTGATCCTGCGACCCCGGCACGAGTACACCCGCGCGCTGCGCGACGCCTCACCCGATCCCGACCGGCTCTTCGGTGCGGGCACGACTGCCACCACGGAGGGCTGAGCGATGCGGTTCTTCCTGCGCCGTGTGGCGTTCTACCTGTTCACGGCCTGGGCGGCCATCACGATCAACTTCTTCCTGCCCCGGATGCTCAAGGGCGACCCGGTGTCCGCGTACCTGGCCAAGAACCAGGGCCGGATCAGCCCGGAGGCGACCGAGTCGCTGCGCATCCTGTTCGGGCTGGACGACGACAAGTCGCTGCTGCAGCAGTACATCGACTACTGGGGGCTGCTGCTGCACGGCGACCTCGGCCGGTCGTTCTCCAAGGGGCTGGCCCCGGTGACCGACGTGATCGCCAGCGCGCTGCCCTGGACGGTCGGGCTGGTCGGGATCGCCACGATCCTGTCGTTCTTCCTCGGCACCTCGATCGGCGCGCTGATCGGCTGGCGGCGCGGGTCGAAGGCCGACCTGGTGGTCCCGGTGGCGACGTTCTTCTCCACGGTGCCGTACTTCTGGATGGGGCTGATCGCGATCGCGGTCTTCTCCACCGGGCTCGGGTGGTTCCCGGCCTCGCACGCGTACGACAAGACGTCCTCGCCGACCTTCAGCCTGGAGTTCGTCGGGCAGGTGATCCAGCACGGCACGCTGCCGGCGCTGACGATCGTGCTGTCCTCGCTCGGTGGCTGGATCCTCGGGATGCGGAACATGATGATGACCGTGCTGGACGAGGACTACGTCACCGTCGCGCAGGCCAAGGGGCTCTCGCAGCGCCGGGTGCTCGTGCACTACGCGGCCCGCAACGCGGTGCTGCCGCAGCTGTCCAGCTTTGCGCTGTCGCTGGGCTTCATCGTCGGCGGCACGCTCGTGATGGAGCTGGTGTTCTCCTACCCGGGCGTCGGCAAGCTGCTGCTGGACGCGACCACGTCCAAGGACTACCCGCTGATGCAGGGCCTGTTCCTGATCATCACGCTCACCGTGCTGGTCGCGAACATCCTGGCCGACGTCGCCTACGCCGTCCTCGACCCGCGCACCCGTCAGATGGAGGCCTGAGATGACCGTCCCCACGACCCCCGCCCCCGCCCCCGACGACGGCGTCCCGGCCGGGCCTGCCGCTGCGCTCCCGGTCGGCCGCACCTCGGTGCGGTCCCGGCTCGGACGCGGGTTCGCGATGTTCCGGAACGGCAAGTCCCTCACCGGGCTGGGCATCCTCGGCTTCTTCGTCCTGCTGGCCGTCTTCAGCAGCTGGATCGCGCCCTACGCCCCGCTGGACAAGGACTTCGACGCGCTGCGCCAGGCGCCCTCGGCGCAGCACTGGCTGGGTACCACCCACATGGGCGAGGACGTGTTCAGCCAGATCGTCTACGGCACCCGTGGCGTGCTGGTCGTCGGCCTGACCGCCGGCGTGATCGGCACCCTGATCGCCGTGATCATCGGTGTCACCGCCGGCTACGTCGCCGGCTGGCGCTCCGAGTCGCTCTCCGCGCTGACCAACGTGTTCCTGGTGCTGCCGGCGCTGCCGCTGATGATCATCGTCGCCTCGCAGTACGACAACCCGTCGCTGCTGCTGATCGCGGCGGTGCTGGCGATCACCGGCTGGGCCTGGGGTGCCCGGGTGCTGCGCGCGCAGACCCTGTCGCTGCGCAACCGGGACTTCGTCCAGGCCGCCCGCGCCAACGGTGAGCCGCTGCACCGGATCATCGCGGTCGAGATGCTGCCGAACCTGACCGCGATCATCGCGTCCTCGTTCGTCGGCACGGTGACCGCCGCGGTGCTCGGGCTGACCACGCTGGCGTTCATCGGCGTCATCCCGATCACCAACCTGAACTGGGGCACGATCCTGTACTGGGCGCAGCAGAACGGCGCCTTCCCGGACTACTGGTGGTGGTACGTGCCCGCCGGTCTGTGCATCGCGCTGCTCGGCATGGCGCTGTCGCTGGTCAACTTCGGCATCGACGAGTACGTCAACCCGCGGCTGCGGTCCGCGGGGGAGCGGGCCCGGGCGATGCGGAAGAAGGGGCTGAACCCGAGCAGCGGCGTCACGACGGTCCGGCCCGCCACCCACCCCGCCCCTGCCCCCGCCCCGGAGGACCTCCCGTGACCGCTCCTGCCACCAGCCCGCTGTACCTCGACCCCGCCCGCCCGGTCGACGAGCGGGTGCGTGACCTGCTCGGCCGGATGACCACGGCGGAGAAGGTCGGCCAGATGCTGCAGCTGGACGCCCGCGACGACGTGGCGGACCACGTGCAGCGCCGGCTCGCCGGTTCGCTGCTGCACGCCTCGCCGGAGCGGCTGCGCAGGGCGCACGACCTGGTGGCCTCCACCCGGCTCGGCATCCCGCTGCTGATCGGCGAGGACTGCATCCACGGGCACTCGTTCTGGGTCGGAGCCACGATCTTCCCCACCCAGCTGGCGATGGCCGCCACCTGGGACGCCGGCCTGGTCGAGCAGGTGGCCCGGGCCACGGCCGTCGAGGCCGCCGCGACCGGGACGCACTGGACGTTCTCGCCGGTGCTCTGCATCGCTCGTGACCTGCGCTGGGGCCGGGTGGACGAGACGTTCGGCGAGGACCCGTACCTGATCGGCGAGCTCGCCTCCGCGATGGTGCGCGGCTACCAGGGCACCGGGCTGGCGGACCGCACGGCGGTGCTCGCCACCGCCAAGCACTTCGCCGGCTACTCCGAGACGCAGGGCGGGCGGGACGCCTCCGAGGCCGACATCTCCCGGCGCAAGCTGCGCTCCTGGTTCCTGCCGCCGTTCGAGCGGGTCGCCCGCGAGGGCTGCGCGACGTTCATGCTGGGCTACCAGACCATCGACGGCGTGCCGATCACCGTGAACGACTGGCTGCTGAACGATGTGCTGCGCGGCGAGTGGGGCTACACCGGCACTCTGGTCACCGACTGGGACAACGTCGGACGGATGGTCTGGGAGCAGAAGGTCCAGCCCGACGCCCCGCACGCCGCGACCGCCGCCGTGCGTGCCGGCAACGACATGGTGATGACCACCCCGCTGTTCTTCGAGGGGGCGCTGGAGGCGATCGACCGCGGGATGCTGGCCGAGCACGAGCTCGACCCGGCCGTGTCCCGCATCCTGGCGCTGAAGTTCCGCCTGGGCCTGTTCGAGGACCCGCGCCGCCCGGACCAGGCCGCGCAGGCCGCCGTGATCGGCTCCGACGCGCACACCGCGCTGAACCTGGACGTCGCACGGCGCGGCCTGGTGCTGCTGCACAACGAGGGCGTGCTGCCGCTCGCCGGCGGCTACCAGGCCGGCGGCGACGGCCGAGCCACCGGTGGCGACCAGCGCCCGCGCCGGATCGCCGTGGTCGGCCCGCTCGCCGACGACGCGCAGACCCAGCTCGGCGACTGGGCTGGCCGGTCCGGCCAGGCAGACTGGCTGCCGGACGGCCAGCCCCGGGAGATGATCGTCACGGTCCTGGACGGGCTGCGGGCGCACGTGCCCGACGGCTGGACCGTCACCCACCACCGCGGCGCCGAGATCCTCACGGTGCTGCCCGGCTGGGAGGGCGCGACCTACCCCGACGGCCAGCCCCGGCTGCCGGAGGTGGTGCCGGCCGAGCCGGACGCCGCGCAGATCGCCGAGGCGGTGGCCGCCGCCCGCGACGCGGACTACGTCGTGGCCGTGGTCGGGGACCGGATCGAGGTGGTCGGCGAGGGCCGGTCCACCGCGACCCTGGAGCTGCTCGGCGGCCAGGTGGCGCTGCTGGACGCGCTCGCGGAGACCGGAACCCCGCTCGTCGTGGTGCTGCTCGCCTCCAAGCCGCTGGTGCTGCCGGCCTCCGCGCTGAACGCCGACGCGCTCGTCTGGGCCGCGAACCCCGGGATGCAGGGCGGACGGGCGCTGGCCGAGGTGCTGCTCGGCATCGTGGAGCCGTCCGGACGGCTGCCGATCTCGTTCGCCCGGCACGCCGGCCAGCAGCCCACCTACTACAACCAGGTGCGCGGCCAGCACGGCGACCGGTACGCCGACCTCACCCAGGACCCGGCCTTCGTGTTCGGCGAGGGGCTGTCCTACTCGACGGTCGAGTACGCCGACCTGCGGGTGGTGCAGCCCGACCTGGAGCTCGACGGCGCGGTGCGGGCCGAGGTGACGGTGCGCAACGTCGGCGACCGCCCGGCGCGGGAGACCGTGCAGGCCTACGTGTGCGACGAGGTGACCTCGGCGTCCTGGGCGGAGGTCGAGCTCAAGGCGTTCCGGCAGGTCGACCTGGCGCCGGGGCAGGAGGCCGTCGTCACCGTCGAGGTGCCGGTGGCGGACTGCACCATCGTGGACGCCCACGGCCGGCGGGTGGTGGAGCCGGGGGAGTTCGCGCTGCTGGTCGGCCCGTCCGCTCGGTGCGAGACCCAGCTGCGCGCGGCGTTCACGGTGCGGGCGGTGCGGTCGTAGCGGGGTCGGCGGGCGGCGGCACCGGGCAGGGAGAGGCGCCGCCCGTCCGCAGGCTCGGGCTCAGCCGCGCAGCGCGCGGTCCAGGTCCCGCCACAGGTCCTCGACGTCCTCGATCCCGACGCTGAGCCGCAGCAGGTCCTCGGGCACGGTGAGCGACTCGGTGGCGAACCGGCGGCGGCGCTCGATGCTGGACTCCACGCCGCCGAGGCTGGTCGCCGGCACCCACAGCCGCAGCGCGGCGACCACCGCGTCGGCGCCGGCGGCCCCACCGGTGGGGCGCACACCGATGATCGAGCCGAACCCCGCCATCTGCTCGGCGGCCCGCGCGTAACCGGGGTCGCCCGGCAGGCCGGGGTGCCGGACCTCGACCACGCCCGGGTGGTCCACCAGCCGGTGCGCCAGGTCCAGGGCGGTGCGCTGCGCGCGCTCCACCCGCAGCGCGAGCGTGCGCAGACCGCGCAGCGCCAGGTAGACCTCGAACGGCCCGGCGATCGCGCCGTGCACGGTGCGGTAGCCGAGCAGCCGGGCGTGCAGCTCCGGGTCGTCGGACAGCACCGCGCCCAGCACCACGTCGCTGTGCCCGGCCAGGTACTTGGTCACCGAGTGCACCACCACGTCGGCGCCGTGCTCCAGCGGCCGCTGCACCAGCGGGGTGGCGAACGTGTTGTCCACCGCCACCAGCGCCCCGGCGGCGTGGCCCGCGGCGATCAGCGCGGGCAGGTCGGCCACCTCCAGCATCGGGTTGGTCGGCGACTCCAGCCAGAGCAGCGAGGTCGCGCGCCCGGTCGGGGAGGCCGACGGCGCCAGCGCGGCCGTCACCGCCGCGGTGTCCGCGACGTCCACCTGCGCGAGCTCGACGTCCGACCGCTCCGCGAGGTCCCGGGCGTAGCCCAGCGTGACCTGGTAGGCGTGCCGGGGCAGCACCAGCCGACCGCCGAGCGGCACCAGCGACAGGGCGGCCGCGATCGCCGCCATCCCCGAACCGAGCACCAGCGCCGGGTTCGTCGAGCCCTCCAGCGCGCCGAGCGCCTGCTCGAACGGCACCCAGGTCTCGGTGCCGCCGCGGGCGTACATCGGCTCGCCCGGCTGCGGCACGCCCTGCGACACGTAGGTCGAGGACAGCACGACCGGCGGGTTGACCGGCGCGCCCTGCACCCGCGGGGGGCGTCCGGCGGTCACCGCCACGGTCGCGCGGGACAGACCGGTCAGGTCGTGCGCGCCCTGGTCGGGGCGGGCGGTCGAGGGCTGCGTCATGCGGGCAGGTTACCCACACCGCACGGCGCGGGTCCGGCCGTGCTCGCGCCCGGGTCGCTAGGCTCGGGACCGATGTCCACGACGCCGCGCCCCCAGCCCCAGCCCGTCGACCTGCCCGGTGGCGGCACCGCCCGACCCCGGGTGCTCGTGCTGTTCGGCGGCAGGTCCGGCGAGCACGCGATCTCCTGCGCCACGGCCGGCGCGGTGCTGCGCGCCGTGGACCGCGAGCGGTACGACGTCCTGCCGATCGGCATCACTCCGCAGGGCCGCTGGGTCCGGGTCGCCGACGACCCGGACCACTGGTCGATCGTGGACGGGCGGATGCCCGAGGTCGGTGCCGCAGACGAGCAGGTGCTGCTGCCGCAGGAGGCCGGATCGGGTGCGCTGCAGGTGATCGAGCCGGGGCTGCCGGCCGTCGACATCGGCGCGGTGGACGTGGTGCTGCCGCTGCTGCACGGCCCGTTCGGCGAGGACGGCACGCTGCAGGGCATGCTCGAGCTCGCCGACGTCCGGTACGTCGGTGCCGGGGTGCTCGCGTCCGCGGTCGGCATGGACAAGCACTTCATGAAGGTCGTGCTGGCCGGCGCCGGGCTGACGGTCGGGCCGTACGTCACGCTGCGCGGCGACGACCTGACCACCGACCGCGACGGGGTGCGCGCCCGGATCGCAGCGCTCGGGCTGCCGCTGTTCGTCAAGCCGGCCCGCGCCGGGTCCAGCATCGGCATCACCCGGATCACCGATCTGGCCGACCTGCCCGCCGCCGTCGTCGAGGCGCAGCGGCACGACCCGAAGGTGGTCGTCGAGGCCGGGATCGTCGGGCGGGAGATCGAGTGCGCGGTGCTCGGCGGCCACGGAGGTGCCCGGGCGCGCGCCTCGCTGCCCGGCGAGATCGTCGTCACCGGCACCGAGCACGGCTTCTACGACTTCGAGGCGAAGTACCTGGACGAGTCCGCCGTGGAGCTCAGCTGCCCGGCCGACCTGCCCGCCGACGTGGTCGCCCGGGTGCAGGACGCCGCGGTGCGCACCTTCGAGGCGGTGGACTGCGAGGGGCTGGCCCGGGTGGACGTGTTCGTCACGCCGGACGGGAGCGTCGTGGTGAACGAGATCAACACCATGCCGGGGTTCACGCCGTTCTCGATGTACCCGCGGATGTGGCAGCAGTCCGGGCTGGCCTACGCCGACCTGCTGGACGAGCTGCTGCGGCTCGCGCTGGAGCGGCCGACCGGGCTGCGCTGAGCCGGCGCGCCGGGCCGAGGGCGCCGGTGCCCGCTACAGGCAGGTGCGGGTGGCCGCCACCTCGGAGACAGCCAGGCCGAGTGCGTCCAGGAAGGACGCCGAGCGCTCCGCGACCACCGACGCCGGTACGTGCACCTCGACCGCCGGGTCCCGGCCGTAGGTGATGAACGTCCAGTCGGAGTCGGCGCCCGTCGTGGGCTCCGCCGTGGCACCGGTGCTGGTGCCGCTGTCCGTGGCCCCGGTCGCGCCGGCGCTCGCGGTGGCGTCGGCAGCGGTGGCGGCGTCGTCGGTCGTGTCGTCGGCCGCCTCGGAGTCCGCGAACACCAACCAGTCCACGCTCGGCCCCGACGGCGTCTCGACCGTGACGCACTGCTGCGTGGTCGGCCCGGGCACCTCGACGCCGCAGCGCAGCGTCACCGCGTCCTCGCCCGACCCCCAGGCCGCCGTGGCCTGGCTGGTGGTGCGCGACCGGTCCAGCCCGGCCAGCGTGTCCGGCAGCGCCAGCACCACGGACGCGCACAGCGGATCGGTCGCGTACGTCGCCACCTCGACGCTCACCGCCTGGGAGCAGCCGGCGAGCGCGGCCAGCACGATCACCAGGAGCACGGCGGCACCCGACCGGGCCGCCCGTGGACGCCCGTGGGCCGGGACGGGGCTGCGTCGGGTCACCCGGTCACGGTAACCCGACGGGGACGGATAACGTGACCGGGTGACCGAGCCCGCCGTCGCCCCGACCCCGCCGACCGTCGCCGACCTGTCCGAGGAGGAGCTGCTGGCGCGGATCTTCCCGCACCTGCCGCTCGGCCCGGTCACGCTGCTCGGCCCGGGCGACGACGCCGCGGTGCTCGCCGCCCCGGACGGCCGGTACGTGGTGTCCACCGACGTGCTGGTCGAGGACCGGCACTTCCGGCGACGCTGGTCCAGCGGCGAGGACGTCGGACGGCGGGCCGCCGCGCAGAACCTCGCCGACGTGGCCGCGATGGGCGCGCGGCCCACCGCGCTGGTCGTCGCGCTGGTGGTGCCGGGCGACGTCCCGGTGGCATGGGTGGAGGGGCTGGCCCGCGGGCTCGGCGACGTCTGCCGGGAGGCCGGGGCCGGCGTGGTCGGCGGAGACCTCTCCAGCGGCCGACAGCTCGTCGTCTCGGTGACGGTGCACGGCGACCTGACCGGCCGCGACCCCGTCCGGCGGGACGGCGCCCGGCCCGGCGACCTGCTCGCGATCGCCGGCACCCTCGGTCGGTCCGCCGCGGGCCTCGCGCTGCTCGACGCCGGCCGGGCGGAGGTCGACCCCGCCGCCGTGTCGGTCTACCGGAGCCCCCGCCCCCCGCTGGCCGCCGGTCCGCTGGCCGCCGCCGCGGGAGCGACCGCCATGCTGGACGTGTCCGACGGCCTGCTGCGGGACGCCGGTCGGCTGGCCCGCGCCAGCGGCGTGCTGCTGGACCTGGCTGCCGGCGGCACCCCGGCCGAGGTGTTCGCCGCCGACCTCGCCGCCCTGGCCCCGGCTGCCCGGGCGCTGGACGTCGACCCGCTGACCTGGGTGCTGACCGGCGGCGAGGACCACGGGCTGCTCGCGACCTTCCCCGCCGGCCCGGTGCCCGAAGGCTTCCGCGTGATCGGCACCGTCCGCCCCGCCCCTGCCCCCCACGCCCCCCTCGACGCACCCGCCCCCGCGGGCGCGGTGCTCGTCGCAGGCCGCCCGGCCTCCGCCCTGATCACGGGACGCGGCTGGGACCACTTCCGTGACTGACCCCCTGACGCGTGCCGTTCTCACCGGGCACGGGTGCGGGGGCGGGCGGGGTGGTGGTGGGGGTCAGGGGCGGCGGTAGCGGACCTCGAGCAGGGAGGCGTCGCCGTAGTCGCGGGTGCGCTCGGTGCCGTCGGGCTGGAATCCGTGCCGGCGGTAGAAGTGCCGAGCCCGCTCGTTCTCGGAGAACACCCACAGGGTGACGGGCGTGCGGGGCGGCACCTCGGCGAGGGCGGTGCGCATCAGGTCGCGCGCGGCACCCCGACCCCACATGTCGGCGTCGAGGTAGATCGCGTACACCTGGAGCGTCCGCAGGTCGGCGTCCTCGTCGCGGGCGGGGCCGAGCGCGATGAAGCCGAGCACCTCGTCCCCCGAGGTGGCGACCCAGGTGCGGGTGTGGCCGTGCGGGTCGAGGGTGCGGGTCCACTCGGCGGTGCGAGCGGCGACGTCCAGGGCGGCCAGGTACTCGGCCGGGAGGTGGTCGGCGTACGCCTGCTGCCAGGACCGGACGTGCACCGCGGCGATCCCGGCGGCGTCCTCGGGACGGGCGGGGCGGACCGCGTGCTCGCGCCGTTGCTCGGACATGCCGACACACTGCCACACGTCCCGACCGCGCACACCCTCCTGCACAAACCGTTCACCACCGCCCGGGTCGCCACGCTGTCCGCACCCGCTCGGGTCGCCCCGCCGATGGCACCCACCCGCCGCACTCCTCGGATCCACGATCCCCGCTGCCCCCGCTGGCTGCATCCACCGCAGTCCCCGCACGTGTCGGGCGCTGGTACGGGCACGCGCGCGGCGGGCGGGCAGCACGAAGGCCCGCACGGATCGATCCGTGCGGGCCTTCGCGAAGGGATGGCTGCGGCGGTCAGACCGCGCGCTGCACCTTGCCCGCCTTGAGGCAGGAGGTGCACACGTTCAGCCGCTTCGGCGTACCCGCGACGACGACGCGGACGCGCTGGATGTTCGGGTTCCAGCGCCGCTTCGTGCGCACGTGCGAGTGCGAGATGCTGTGCCCGAAGCTCGGGCCCTTGGCGCAGACGTCGCAGTTGGCAGCCACGGTCTTCTCCTGATCGATCCGGTGATGCACGCCGCCCGATGCCCGGGCGACAAGTCCTGGTTGGCCGGGGGTCCACGCCAGCAGCCGGAAGACCGGGCGAGGACACCACCAGTGCCCGGACACGGCCGGGCAACCGGACAAGACTAGCCCACGCCCGACGTCTCGCCCAAACCGTCCTCCGGCGGACCGCGGGAGCGGGCCTCGACCTGTGGAGGACCGCGCGGGCGTGTCCTCGGGGTGGGGCAGAGTAGGACGCAGGAGGCCGACGACGACGGAAGGACAGCGTGGCGCGTGAGCGAGGGACTGCGGGACGGGCTCGTCGTACGGGCCTGGTCGCGACGTGCGGTGCTCGCGATGGACGCGGCACGTGAGCGGATCGACGCGGTCAACGTGTTCCCGGTCGCGGACGCCGACACCGGCACGAACGTCCTGCTGACGCTCCGTGGCGGCGCCGAGGCGGTCGAGGGGCTGCCCGAGGGCGTGGACGCCGGCACGGCGCTGGCGGCGCTGGCGCGCGGGGTGCTGCTCTCGGCCCGCGGCAGCTCCGGGATGATCCTCAGCCGGTACCTCGGTGTGCTCGCGGGATCGGTCGCCTCCGGTGCCGGGCTCGGGTCGGCGCTCGCGGCTGCGGCGTCCGGTGCGCGCGACGCGGTGCAGGACCCGCAGGAGGGGACGGTGCTGACGCTCGCCGTCGCCGTGGGGGAGGCGGCCGGGGACCGGGCCGGTTCCCGGGAACCGAGCGGCGCGACCGGGGACGCCGACGCCCTCGCGGCGGGGCTGGCCGCCGGGCACGCCGCGCTCGACCCGATCAGCGCGGTGCACCCGGTGCTGCGGTCCGCCCGGGTGGTCGATGCCGGGTCGTGCGCGCTGCTGGTGGTCCTGGACGCGCTCGCCGACGTCCTCGCGGGTCGGACCGGTGCCCCGGTGCTCGGCTGGCTGCCCGAGACGGACGTCGCCGGTACCGCTACGGGCCGGATCGATCCGTCGGTCGTGCCGCCGGACGCGGTGCGCAGCTCGTCCGGGTCCCCGACCGGCGAGCGTGCGTCGGTCGCGCCGCTGACCCCCGCGGCCGCCGCATCCTGGACCCCCACCGGCACCCGCACCGGCGGCGCAGGTGCCGGTCGACCCGCGGCCGACGCACCCGGACCGGTCCCGACCGCCCCGGGTGCGGTGGAGGTGATGGCGGTGGTGCCCGACGGCACCGCCGCGTCCTCGGACCTCGGCGACCGGCTGGCCGTCCTCGGTGACGCGGTGGTGGTGGTCGCGGGCACCGACGACGCCGGCCGCCCGGTCCGGCACGCGCACGTGCACACCACGCAGGTCGACGCCGTGCTCGACCTGCTGGCCGCGTCGGGCGCGTCGGCGCTGCGGGTGCACGACCTCGCGGGCACCCGGTCGGGGGCCGTCGCGTGCACCACCCGGTCGTCGGTGGTCGGCCCGCTGGCCCGGACCGGGGCCGTGGTCCTCGTGCTGGACCCGGCGGGGACGGCCGGCCTGCCGGGCCCCGCCGCGCTGGCCCCGCTGCTCGGCCGGGCCGTGCACGACGCCGCCGGCGGGACGGGTCCGCTGCCGTCCGTGCCCTCGTCGGTGGTGGCCGAGGTCCACCGCCTGCTGCCGCTGGGTGGTGGTGCACGGGTCGAGCGGCCGGCGACCGGTGCCGCGCTGCGGGTCACGGCGCTCGACGACGTGCCGCAGGCCGCCAGCCAGCAGGACACCCGCCAGCAGGAGACCCTCTCATGGTCCGCCCCGCCGCAGGATGCCCCGCCCCGGACCGACGACCGCCCGCGCACCGGTGAGGAGCCGGCATGACCGCCCCCGACGACGCCGTGGTGCGCCCCGGCCCCCGGCTCTCCGTCCCGCTGGCGCGCGAGCTGGGCCAGCGCAGCGCGACCCCGCTGGCGAAGATGGGCCTGGAGACGGTCGGCGACCTGGTGCGGCACTACCCCCGCCGGTACTCGGTGCGCGGTGAGCTGACCGACCTCGCCGACCTCGGGATCGGCGAGCACGTCACCGTGATGGCCCGGGTGTCCCAGGCGACGGTCCGGAGCATGCGCTCGCGCGGCGGTTCGATGATGCAGGTGGTGGTGACCGACGACCGGCACGATCTGCACCTGACCTTCTTCGCCAAGCACTCCGGCGCCCTGCGGACCCATGAGCAGCGGCTGCGCGCCGGGGTGACCGGGCTGTTCTCCGGGGTGGTCTCGGCCTACCGCGGCGAGCTCCAGCTCTCGCACCCCGACTACCTGCTGCTCGGCCTGGACGTCGAGGACGAGGCGCAGGCCCTGGTCGAGGCGTCCCGCCCGGTGCCGATCTACCCGGCGTCCGCGGGCGCGCCGAGCTGGCGCATCCAGTCCTGCGTGCACACGGTGCTGAGCACCCTGACCGAGGCGGACCTGCCCGACCCGGTGCCCGCGGAGGTGCGGCGCCGGCGCGGGCTGCGCACGCTGCACCAGTCGCTGACCGAGGTGCACGAGCCGTACACCGACGCCGACTGGCAGCGGGCCCGTCGGCGCCTGCGGTTCGAGGAGGCGTTCGTCCTGCAGGCGGAGATCGCTCGGCGGCGGGCGGAGGCGGCCCGGCAGCCCGCGGTCGCCCGCCCGACCCGCGACGACGGGCTGCTCGCGGCCTTCGACGCGCGGCTGCCGTTCACGCTCACCGACGGGCAGCGGGCCGTGGGTGCGGAGATCGCCGGCGAGATCGCCGGGAGCGTCCCGATGCAGCGCCTGCTGCAGGGCGAGGTCGGCTCCGGAAAGACCGTCGTGGCGCTGCGCGCGATGCTGCAGGTGGTGGACGGGGGCGGGCAGGCCGCGCTGCTGGCGCCCACCGAGGTGCTGGCCGCGCAGCACGAGCGGACGCTGCGTGCACTGCTGGGCGACCTCGGCGAGGGGGGCATGCTCGGTGGCGACGACCGCGCGACCCGGGTGGTCCTGCTGACCGGTTCCCAGGGCTCGGCTGCCCGGCGTGCCGCGCTCGCGGAGGCCGCCGGCGGTGCTGCGGGCATCGTGGTCGGCACGCACGCGCTGCTCTCCGAGCGGGTGCAGTTCGCCGATCTGGGCCTGGTGGTGGTGGACGAGCAGCACCGGTTCGGGGTCGAGCAGCGGGACGCGCTGCGAGCCAAGGCGGACGGCGTGCCGCACCTGCTGGTGATGACCGCGACGCCGATCCCGCGCACCGTCGCGATGACGGTGTTCGGCGACCTGGAGACCTCCGTGCTGCGCGAGGTCCCGGCGGGCCGCGCAGAGGTCGAGACGCACGTGGTGCCCGCCGACAACCCGCGCTGGGTCGAGCGGGCCTGGGCGCGGGTGCGCGAGGAGGTCACCAAGGGCGGGCGCGCGTACGTGGTGTGCCCGCGGATCGAGCCGGACGACCCGGAGCGGTCCGGCCGCCGGGCGAAGGACGACGGCGACGGTGCCGACCTGGTGCTGGAGGACCTGCTGCCGGACGCCGCTGCGCGCACGCCCGGTGGGCCGCCCCCGCCGCCCCCGTTGCGTGCCGTGCTGGAGGTGGCCGACGAGCTGCGCGCCTCGACGGCGCTGGCCGGGGTGCCGGTCGGGATCCTGCACGGCCGGATGGCACCGGAGGACAAGGAGCGGGCGCTCGCGGACTTCGCCTCGGGGGCGGTGCCGGTGCTGGTGTCCACCACGGTGGTCGAGGTGGGCGTGGACGTGCCGGACGCCACGGCGATGGTCGTGCTGGACGCGGAACGGTTCGGGGTGTCGCAGCTGCACCAGCTGCGCGGCCGGATCGGGCGCGGCGCGCGGCCGGGCGTCTGCCTGCTGGTCGCCCGCGCCCCGCAGGGCACACCGGCCGCGACCCGGCTGGAGACGCTCGCGCAGACCCGGGACGGCTTCGTCCTGGCGACCGTCGACCTGGAGCTGCGCCGCGAGGGTGACGTGCTCGGCGCGGCGCAGTCCGGGGTGGCGACCTCGCTGCGGCTGCTGCGGGTCACCCGGGACGCGGACCTGATCGAGCAGGCGCGCGAGGATGCCCGGGCGGTGGTCGCCGCCGATCCGGGCCTGGAGCGCAGCCCGGAGCTGGCCGACGCGATCGCCGCCCTGCTCACCGGGGAGCGCGAGGAGTTCCTGGACCGCGCCTGACCCGGCCCCCGGGCGCGCGGGCCGCCTCTCGCACGGGTCCCGGGACGCCGTGGAACGTCCCGGACGGCGATCCTGGCCGCTCCGGCACGGTGCTCGGCACGGTGCTCGCCGCCGTGGCCCGGGTAGGACTCTCGGGTGGGTCGAGCAGGTGCGCGCGGTGCGTAGGCTGTCGCCCGTGTCGAAGACCCCCGTGATCCGTGCCGTCGATCTCCTCGTCGGGTACGGCGGGGAGCCGGTCTGCGCTCCCGTGTCCTTCACCCTCCCGCCCGGTCGGGCGCTCGCGCTGGTCGGCGCGAACGGCTCGGGCAAGTCCACCGTGCTGCGCGCGGTGCTCGGGCTGCTCGAGCCGGTCGGCGGCCGGGTGGAGGTGCTCGGCCGACCGGTGGACGAGCGCGAGGTCGGCTTCCGTACCCGAGTGTCCAGCGTGCTGGACGACGACGCCTACTTCCCGGCGCTGACCGTGGCGGAGCACCTGTACCTCACCGCCCGCGGGCACGGTGTGCAGGGCGCGGACGTGCTGGTGGACGACCTGCTGGCGGAGTTCGGCCTCACCGACCACGCCGCTGCGCTGCCGGTCGCGCTCTCCTCGGGCCAGCGCCGCCGGCTGCTGCTCGCCGCCGGGCTGGTGCGGCCGCGGTCGCTGCTGGTGCTGGACGAGCCCGAGCAGCGGCTGGACGTCGCGATGCGGGACCAGCTCGCCGAGCGCCTGGTGGCGGAGAAGCGGGCCGGCGGGGCCGTGCTGCTCGCCACGCACGACCCGGACCTGCTGCGGGTGGTGGCTGACCGCGCGGTGCTGGTGGCCGACGACACGTCTCGGCTGCTCAGCGTCACGGACGCGGTCGAGGCGCTGCGCCCGGGCGTGCTGTGAGCCGCCGGCGCGGGTCCCGCGGGCCGGCGTCGAGCGGCCCGGGCGAGCCGGCCCCGAGCGGGCCGCCGGACCAGGGCCCCACGGGCGGCCCGGACCTGCCGAGCACGAGCACCGCGCGGACCGCCCGCTCCCGTCCCGGCCTCGACGTGGTCGACGCGCCCGACGTCCGGGACGAGGACTTCCGGCCCGGTCCCGACGACTCCGCCGCCCCCGCCGCGTGGGACGACGCCACCCCGCCGCCGGCGGTGCACCCCGGCGACGGCACCACTCCCGTCCCGGGCGCCCGGTCGATCCGCCGCTACACCGCTGCGGTCGCCCGACGCAGGTCCGGCGCGGGCCTGGGCGAGATCCTGGGCGACGTCTACTACGCGGTGATCACCACCGCGATCGGCCTCGGGGTGGCGCTCGGGGTCGCCGGGCAGCTGCGCACCTCCCTGCCGCACGTGCCGGACGGCGCACTGGGCACCGGGGTGAGCCTGCCGACGGTCGTCGCGGTGTGCGCGGTCGTGGTGGCGGGCGTGGTGCTCTCGCTGGCCGCGCGGCTCGGGCCGGTCGGCGCCGGTGGCGCGGAGGCGACCTGGTGGCTCGGGATGCCCGTGAACCGGCGCGGGCTGCTGCGCCCCGCCCTGCTCCGGCTGCCGATCGTGGCCGGCCTGCTCGGTGGGCTGGTGATCGCGCTGCTCGACGGAGGCCTGCTGGCCGACCACGGCATCGGGCACGTGCTGCGGCTCGGGCTGGCCGCGGCGCTGATCTGCGGGGCGCTGGTGCTGCTGGCCGGCCTGGCGCAGAGCCGACAGGTGCCGCGCTCGGTGACCGCCCTGGTGGGCGACGTGGTGATCGCCGTGGCGCCGGTGCTGGCGCTCGGCGCCGCGTTCGCCGGCTGGCGGGTCGCGGAGATGCCGGACGTGCCCTGGTGGGCGATCGCGGTGCTCGCCGTGGCGGTCGGCGCGACGGGGCGCTGGCTGGACCTGCGGCTGGGCCGGATCCGCGGCCGGGACCTGCGGGAGAGCGGGTCGGTCGCCGCGCAGGCCAGCGGTGCCGTGGTCTCGATGGACTCCCGCGAGCTCGGCCGTGCACTGACCGACAGCTCGTCGCGGCAGCGTCGGCGGCGCGCCCGGCGGATGCGGTCGGTCCGGGGGCCGGTGTCGGCGGTGGTCGTGGCGGACATCACGGTGCTGCTGCGCTCGCCGCGGCACCTCGTGCAGCTGGTGGTCTCGGCGCTGGTGCCGGTGGTCGTGGTGATCACGCCGCAGCTGGCCGGAGCGCTGGGCGTGGGCGTGGCCGTGGTGCTGAGCGGCTACGTCGGGATGCTGGCGACCTCCGAGGGTGCCCGTCGGGCCGAGATGGCGCCGGTGGTCGACCGGTTGCTGCCGATGTCGGCGAAGCAGGTGCGGCGGGTGCGGCTGATCGTCCCCGGCGTGGCGATGGTGGTGTGGTCCGCGGTGGCGTTCGCCGCGATCGGGCGCTGGGAGGGCGACGTGCTCTCCTGGGTGGCCCTCGGCGTCGCGTCGGCGCCGGTCTGGGCGGGCGCCGCGCTGCGGGCCGCGTTCCGGCCGTCGCCGAACTGGGACGGCCCGCTGGTCGCCACCCCGATGGGTGCTCTGCCCGGCGGGGTCGCCGGGGTGCTGTCGCGCGGCCCGGACGTCGCCGTGCTGGGGCTGATCCCGGTGATCATCGCCGTGGCGCTCGGCACCGTCTCGCCCACGCTGATCGTGGTGCAGCTCGGCTTCGCGGCGATCGCGCTGCTGGTCGGGTCGAGCACCAGCACCAAGTCGATGATGGACCGGATGGCCGACATGCAGGATGCCGCGGGCACCGCGAGCACGGGCGGGAAGCCCGCACGGTGACCCGGATCGTCGCGGGCACGGTCGGCGGGCGCACGCTCGCGGTGCCGCCCGCGGGGACCCGGCCGACCTCCGAGCGGGTCCGCGAGGCGCTGTTCTCCCGCCTGGACCATCTCGGCGTGGTCGCCGACGCCCGGGTGCTGGACTGCTACGCGGGGTCCGGCGCGCTCGGGATCGAGGCCGCCAGCCGCGGTGCGGCACGGGTGGTGCTGGTGGAGGGTGGTCGGCCGGCGGCCGAGGTGTGCCGCCGCAACGTCGGTGCGCTCGGCCTGCGGGGGGTGGTCGAGGTGGTGCAGGACCGGGTGGAGCGGTACGTCGCCCGCCCGGCGGTCGAGCCGTGGGACCTGGTGCTGCTCGACCCGCCGTACGACCTGGACGAGACCCTGCTGGGCGAGGTGCTGACCGCGCTGGTCCCGGCCCTGGCCCCGGACGCGGTCGTCGTGGTGGAGCGCTCGACCCGGACACCGGCGCCGGCCTGGCCGGCCGGCCTGGAGCCGTTCGACACCCGCACCTACGGCGAGACCGCGGTGCACCTGGCCGGACCGCCGCTGCCGGCCTGACCGGTTCCCGGCGTACCGCGCCGGTCAGGGGCGCGGGGTAGTTTGTCGGTGTGGTTCTCGCTGTCTACCCCGGCTCCTTCGACCCGTTCACCCTCGGGCACCTCGACGTCGTGCGCCGCGCGCTGCGGTTCGCGGACGAGGTGGTCGTGCTGGTCGCGCACAACGCGGCCAAGCAGCCGCTGCTGCCCGTGGGCACCCGGGTCGCGCTGATCGGCGCGGCCGTCGCCGACCTGGACGGGGTCCGGGTGACCTCCTCGGCGGGGCTGCTGGCGGACCAGCTGCGCGAGCTCGGCGCCTCGGTCGTGGTCAAGGGCCTGCGCGGGGGCGCCGACTTCGACGCGGAGCTGCCGATGGCCCTGATGAACCGGCACCTGTCCGGCGTCGAGACGGCCTTCCTGGTCGGCGACCCGGCGCTGGCCCACATCGCGTCCTCGCTGGTCAAGGACGTCGCCCGGCACGGTGGCGCGATCGACGACCTGGTGCCGCCCGCGGTCGCGGCGGCGGTGGTCGCCGCGCTGGCCGCGCCGTCCCGCACGACCACCGAGGGGAGCCCCGCATGAGCCCGCAGGCAGCGCACGACGACCGGCCCGACGGCCTGCGCGGCGTGCTGGACGCCCTGACCGAGGCGGTGAGCGCGGCCCGGGCGATGCCGATGTCCTCCTCGGTGCTGGTGAGCCGGGCCGAGCTGCTGGACCTGGTGGAGCAGGCCCGCCAGGCGCTGCCCGGCCAGCTCACCCGCGCCGACGAGGTGCTGGCGGAGGTGGACGACGCCCGGGCGAGGGCTCGGCAGGAGGCCGCGCAGATCGAGGCGGACGCCCGACGCCGCGCGGCGGAGCTGGTCGAGGAGCAGGCGGTGGTCGCGCAGGCGCAGGACCGGGCCGCGGAGATCGTCCGCGAGGCCGAGGACCAGGCCAGGGCGATGCGGCGGGACGCCGACGACTACTGCGACCGACGCCTGGCGGACTTCGAGATCGACCTGGGCAAGGTGCTCGGGCAGGTGCAGGCGGGCCGCGCGAAGCTCGCCGGGCGGCTGGGCGTGCCGCCGGACCGGCCCGACGAGACCTGACGCCACCGACCCGTCCGGGCGGTCCGCGCGGAGCGCACCGGCCGATTGGGCGCGTGCGCCCTGGTGCCGTAAGATCGTCCGTTGGTCCTGCCGGTCGTCGTGCGGACCGAGACCCCTCATGACAGGAACGTGGACCGTGGAGCGCGCGACTCACCTCGATCCCCGCTCGCCGTTCGTGCTCGACACCCTCGAGCTCGGCCGACGTCCGGGATCGATGCGTCGGGTGCTGCGCACGGTCGCGTCCCCGGGGGACCTCGGCACGCAGCTGATCGGCATCCCCGTGGGGGCGGACGTCGAGCTGGACCTCCGGCTCGAGTCCGTCGTCGAGGGGGTCCTGGTCACCGGCGCCGTGCGGGCCCGGGCGGTCGGGGAGTGCGGGCGCTGCCTGGACGAGATCGTCGACGACCTCGACGTCACCGTCCAGGAGCTCTTCGTGCATCCCGGGCGTGCCGAGTCCGTCGCGGACGACGGTGACGACGAGGAGAGCCAGCCCGAGCTGGACGGCGACCTGGTCGACGTCGAGCCCGCGGTGCGGGACGCGCTGGTGACTGCGCTACCGTTCCAGCCGTTGTGCCGTGCCGACTGCCCCGGTCTGTGCTCCGTCTGCGGAGCGCACCTGGCGGAGTTTGCCGGCACGGTGCATTCCCATGAGACCCTGGACCCTCGGTGGGCCGCCCTCGGTGGCCTGCAGAGCACGCCTGACGAGACGAAAGAGAGCTAGCCGTGGCTGTTCCGAAGCGCAAGATGTCGCGCAGCAACACCCGTGCGCGTCGGTCGCAGTGGAAGACCACTGCCACGACGACGAACGCCTGCCCGCAGTGCCGGTCGGAGATGCGCCCGCACCAGGCGTGCCCGTCCTGCGGCGCCTACAACGGCCGTCGCTACGTCGAGGCGATGCGGACCGAGCACGCCGGCTGACCGGACGCGCCCCTCGCGCGCCGGCAGACCGCCCCGCGGGGCGACGGTCGGCGCGGTGAACGCATGAGCACCGCATCAGCACAGCTGGCCGAGAAGCTCGGGGTCCACCTGGACCCCGAGCTTCTCGTGCTGGCGCTGACCCATCGGTCGTTCGCGCACGAGGCCGGCGGCATCCCGACGAACGAGCGTCTGGAGTTCCTCGGCGACACCGTGCTCGGGATCGTCGTGACCGAGGAGCTGTACCGCAGCCACCCCACGCAGTCGGAGGGCGAGCTGGCCAAGATGCGTGCGGCGACCGTGTCGCAGCGGGCGCTGGCCGAGGTGGCCCGCGAGCTCGACCTCGGGTCGTACGTGCTGCTGGGCAAGGGTGAGCTGGCCACCGGCGGCAAGGGCAAGGACTCGATCCTGTCCGACACGCTGGAGGCGCTGTTCGGCGCGATCTACCTCGCGCACGGCCTGGAGACCTCCCGCGAGGTCGTGCTGCGGCTGGTCGGCCCGACGCTCACCGCGGCGGCCGACCTGGGCGCGGGCCTGGACTGGAAGACCAGCCTGCAGGAGCTCACCGCCGGTCTCGGCCTGGGCGCCCCCGGCTACCAGGTGACCAGCGACGGGCCGGACCACGCCCGGGTGTTCACCGCGGACGCCGTCGTCGCGGGAGAGGTGCGCGGCTCGGGCACGGGCAGCGCGAAGAAGCTCGCGGAGCAGCGAGCGGCCGCCCGGGCGTACGACACGCTGCTGCAGGGCGCCGGCACCGCCGCCGACGCCGACTGACCGGACCTGCCGCGTGCCCGAGCTGCCCGAGGTGGAGACCGTCCGCGACGGCCTGGAGCGGCACGTCGTCGGCCGGACGGTGCACGCCGTCGAGGTGCGGCGCACCTACAGCGTCCGACGGCACCTGGCCGGCCCCGCCGATCTGGCCGGTCGCCTCGCCGGGCAGCGGCTGACGGCGGCGGCCCGGCGAGGCAAGTACCTCTGGCTCCCGCTCGGCGCGGGTGACCGGCAGCCGGACGAGGCCGTCCTGGTGCACCTGGGGATGAGCGGGCAGCTGCTGGTCCGGGCCACCGCGCGGGACGTCAGCACCGGCGGCGACCACCCGCACCTGCGGGTGCGGCTGCTGCTGGACGACGGCGGCGCGCTCGACTTCGTGGACCAGCGGACCTTCGGGCACCTGGCCGTGGTCGACCTCGTGCCGACGCCCGACGGTGGGCCGGGCGGGGCCGGGACCGGGCTCTCCCTGCTGCCCGAGCCGGCCGCGCACATCGGCCGTGACCTGCTGGACCCGGCCCTGGACGCCGAGGCGGTGGCCCGCACGATGCGGCGCCGGCGCACGGTGGTCAAGCGGGCGCTGCTGGACCAGACGCTGGTCTCCGGCGTCGGCAACATCTACGCGGACGAGGCGCTCTGGCGGGCACGCGTGCACCCGGCCACGCCGATGGCGGCTCTGGACCAGGCGGCCGCCCTGCGGGTGCTGGACGCCGCCGCGGGCGTGATGCGCGAGGCGCTCCGGCAGGGCGGCACGAGCTTCGACGCGATGTACGTGAACGTGAACGGGGCCTCGGGCTACTTCGACCGGTCGCTCGCGGTGTACGGGCAGGCGGGGGAGCCGTGCCCGCGCTGCGGTGCGCTGGTGGTGCGCGAGCCGTTCATGAACCGCAGCTCGCACCTGTGCCCCCGCTGCCAGCCGGCCCCTGCGGCGCGCTGACCTGACCCCACGACGGACCGGCCGGGTGCGATGCCGCTCGACGTCCCGTCCGGGCCGAGACGCGCCCACCCGTCCGCCGCCGTCGAGCGGCCACCGGGCAGGGCTCCGGCGGGGCTCCGGTCACGGACTGCAGCGGCACCTGCGCGGTCAGCCGCGCACGAGGTTGTGCAGCGGCCCGTCCTGCACGAACGCCGCGAGGTTCCGCGACAGCAGCGCGTCGGCGCCGATCGGCCGCCCGCCGGCGATGTGCGGGCTGACCAGGATCCGCGGCTCGTCCCACAGCGGGGAGCCCTCCGGCAGCGGCTCGGTCTCGAACACGTCCAGCGCGGCACCGGCGATCCGGCCGTCCCGTACGGCTGCGAGCAGCGCGCCGGAGTCCAGGGTGGCGCCGCGCCCCACGTTCACCAGGTGCGCGTGCGACGGGAGGCGGTCGAAGACGGCCGGTCCGAGCACCCGCCGGGTGGCCGGGGTCGCGGGCAGGATGCCGATCAGCAGGTCCGTGCCCGGCAGCAGCGCGTCGACCTGCTCGGCGGCGACCACCGGGTACCCGCCGCGCTCGCCGGCACGGGAGGCCACGCCGGTCACCTGGGCGCCCAGCGCGGTCAGCAGGGGCGCCAGCCGGCCCGCGATGGAACCGAATCCCCAGATCAGCACCTGGGCGCCGTCCAGGGTGAGGAACGTGCGGTGCGTCGCGGTGTAGGGCTCGGGCTCGATGCCGCCCGGCAGACCGGTCCACCGGTGCTGCTGCTGGGCGCGCACCAGGTCCGGCAGCCCGCGGGCGAGCGCCAGCACCAGGGCCAGGGTGTGCTCGGCCACCGGGCCGTCGTGCAGCCCGCGGCCGGACGTCACCCGGACCTGCGGGCCGAAGCCGGCGGCGAGCACGGCGTCGGCGCCGGAGGTGAGGGTCTGCACCCACCGCAGCCGGTCCATCCGGCGTGCGGCGTCCGCCATCTGCTCGGCGGGGTTGCCCCAGATCACCAGCACCTCGCTGTCCGCCAGCTCGGCGGGGATCGGGCGGTGCACGTCGTAGGTCGCCGTGCGCACACCGGGCGGCGGCGTGAGGGAGAGCGGCAGGGTCGACGGGAGCAGCACGGTGGTCATGGTGGGAGGCTGCCGCACCCGGCCGTGAGACGCCAGACGGAGCGCCGTGCGTCACCGAGGCTGTGTGCTGGATACCATGCGGGGGTGACCGCTACGAACAGCGCCCCCCAGCCGGATCGCTCCGGTCCGATCTCCGTCATGATCGTCGACGACCACGAGGTCGTGCGGCGCGGCATCGCGGAGGTCGTCGAGCGAGCGGACGGCATGAAGGTGGTGGCCGAGGCCGGGTCGGTCGCGGACGGCGTGCGCCGGGCGAGCCTGGTGCACCCGCAGGTGCTGCTGGTGGACCTCCAGCTGCCGGACGGCACCGGCATCGACCTGATGACGCAGGTGCGGACCACGCTGCCGTCGGCGCGCGCGATCGTGCTCACCTCGTTCGACGACGACGACGCGCTGGCCGCCGCGCTGGACGCCGGCGCGGCCGCCTACCTGCTCAAGAGCGTGCGGGGCGCGGAGATCACCGACGTGATCCGGGCGGTGGCGTCCGGGCGGACGCTGCTGGACGAGCGCACCGTCACGCGTCGCCGTGCCGGGCACGAGGACCCGACCGAGAACCTCACGCCGAGCGAGCTCAAGGTGCTCGACCTGATCGGCGACGGCCTGTCCAACCGGGAGATCGCCGAGCGGCTGGGCGTCGCGGAGAAGACCGTGAAGAACCACATCACGTCGCTGCTGTCCAAGATGGGGCTGCAGCGTCGCACCCAGGTGGCCGCGTGGGTGGCCGCCCGCCGGCACAGCGGCTGGCGTGCCGAGGCCGGCCAGTCCTGAGCCACCGCCGGGCCCGATCGTCCGGCACGGGCCTGCCACCGGGGCCGGTCAGCCCAGCGGGACCTCCCAGCTCAGCAGCGTGCCCGTGCCGCCCGGCGCCGTGCCCAGCGAGAACGTGCCGCCGTGCTGGCGCGCACGCGCGGCGAGGTTCCCGGTGCCCGACCGCCGGTCGCGCTGGTCGGGCAGCCCGTGCCCGTCGTCCTCGACCTCCACGTGCACCGTGCCGGTCGGGCCGGTGCCGCGCACCCCGATCCGGACGCTGACCGAGGACGCGTGGGCGTGCCGGGCGGCGTTCGCCAGCCCCTCGCGGACCACGGCGACGACGTCGTCGGTGCGGTCCGCGCCGATCCGCTCGTCCACCAGGTCGGCCACGATGTAGTCGCCCTCGGTCACCGCCCGGCCGTCCAGAGTGACCACCAGCGAGGGTGCGAAGCCCAGCCCGGTGCGCGCCAGCGAGGCCTCCCGCCGCAGCCGCTCGGTGATGCCGGTGGCGGCGTCCGGGTCGCGCAGCGCGTAGACGATCTGCCGGATCTGCCGCACGGAGGCGTCGACGTTGTCCAGCGCCTCCTCGACGATGCTGGTCAGCTCGGTCGGGTCCACCCCGCGGGCGGACCGGCGCCGGACCGTCTCCAGCTGCATGCCGGTGGCGAACAGCTGCTGGATGGCCAGGTCGTGCAGGTCGCGGGCGATCCGCTCGCGCTCGTCCAGCAGCGCGGCGACGTCCTGGGCGTGCCGCGCCTCGGCCAGCACGAAGGCCAGCGCGGCCTGCGAGGCGAACGACTCGGCGGTGGCCAGGTCGGACGGCTCGAAGGCCGGGGCCCCGATCCGGCGCAGCAGGATCAGCACGCCGACGCCGCGGCCGGAGGTCTGCAGCGGGGCGAACATCGCCGACCCGAACGACCGCATCGCCGGGACCTTGATCTGCCGCGACTTCGACAGCGAGTCCACCAGCATCCCGCTGCCCTCGGTCATCACGGACCAGGTGCGTCCGTCCTCCGGCAGCGTCGAGCCGATCAGGCTGCTCGCGTTGTGCCCGTCCGCGAGCTCGATCAGGAGCTCGCCGCCGACCCCGGGCAGCGCGAGGGCCGACGCGTCGGCGTCGGCGACCTCGCGGGCGGTGGCGGCGATGTGCGCCAGCGCCTCCTCCTCGTCCGCCCCGGACAGCAGCATCGTGGTGATGTCCTGACCGGCGCGCAGCCAGTGCTCGCGGCGAGCGCCCTCGGCGTAGAGCTGGGCGTTCGCGACGGCCACGCCGGCGGTGGCGGCGAGCGCGACCACCTTGGCGCCGTCCTGGGCGGTGAAGCCGCCCTCCTTGTCGGACAGGTACAGGTAGCCGTAGACCTCCTCCCGCACCCGGACCGCCGCGCCGAGGAACGATCCCATCGGCGGGTGACCGGCCGGGAAGCCGAGGAACGCTGGGTGGTCGGTGAGATCGTCCAGCAGCAGCACGCCGTGGTCCGGGATCTTGCCGAGCACACCCACGGCGTGCGGGGGGTGGTTCATCAGCGCGGCGACCGCCGCCGGGACGCCGGTCTGCACGAAGGTGCTGGACTCGCCCCGGGAGTCCAGCACGTTGATCGCGCCGTACCGGGCGCCGGTGAGCTCCACCGACACCCGGACGAACCGTTCGAGCACGCTGGGCAGCTCCAGGCGGGAGGCCACCGAGAGCACGGCGTCCAGCAGGTCGGACAGCTCGTCGCCGGTCTCGCGCGCCCGCCCGACGGTCACGCTGGTGCCGCCGTCGGGCTCCTTGCGATGGATGGTCGTGGTGACACCGGGGCCGCGCGTCGGTCCGGTGCCGTCGTCCGGGCCACCGGTCGGCGACGTCATGACGTCGGCCATCTCTGCCCCTCACCGTCCTGCTGCTCGCTGGCGTTGGCCTCACGGTAGTGCCGATCGGTGTCCAGCAGGTGCGCGTGCGTCCCGCGCGCCGTGACACGGCCGTGGTCGAGCAGCACGACCTCGTCCGCGGCACCGAGGGCGGCCAGCCGGTGGGTGGCGACCAGCACGCTGCGACGGGGTTCGACGGGTGTGCCGTCGGGGGCGTCGTCCCGGGGGCCGAGCGTGAGCAGGTCGCCCACCAGCCGGTCCGCCGTGGCCGGGTCCAGGTGCTCGGCGGGCTCGTCGACCAGCATCAGCGGGGCCGGGGCGAGCAGCGAGCGGGCGAGCAGCAGCCGTCGGCGCTCACCGCCGGACACGCTGCGGGCGTCCGGGCCGAGCGCGGTGCGCACGCCGTCCGGCAGACCGGCGAGCCAGTCGCCCAGCCCGGCCCGGTGCAGTGCGTCCTGCGCGTCCTGCTCGGTGGCGCTGCCGCGGGCCACCCGCAGGTTCTCCAGCACGGTGGTCTCGAAGACGTGCGCGTCCTCGGTGGTCAGCGCGATCCGGGCCACCCTTGCCGTGGGGTCGACCGCCGCCAGCGGGACACCGTCGAGCAGCAGCTCGCCGCCGCGGGGCGGCAGCAGCCCGGCCAGCGTGAGCAGCAGCGTCGTCTTGCCCGTGCCGGACGGCCCCACCACGGCCAGGGCACGGCCGGGGTAGAGCGCCAGGTCGACGTCGTGCACCACCGGCGGGCGGCCGGGCCAGCCGCAGACCAGGCCGCGGGCGACCAGGCGCGGGCCGGCGGTCGGTGCGGGCGTGCGGGCGGACCGGGGCGAGGTGCGCGCGGCCGACGGCGCGGTACCGGCGCTCGCGACGGACCCGGCGTGCGCGGTGCTCGGTGCGGCCACCGCGGTGGTCGTGGGCGCGGAGGCGGCCGCCTCGTCCAGCAGCGCCATCAACCGGGCGGCGGCGGCGCGGGACCGGTGCAGCTGGATCGCGGCGGTGGGCAGCACGCTGGTCGCCTCGAACGCCGCGAGCGGGGTCAGGACCACGACGGCCAGCTCGACCGCGGCGAGCGACCCGGAGGTGGCCGCCGGGATGCCGGTGACCAGCGCGGCGAGCACCGCGAGGCCGACCGCGAGGTTGCCGAGGCCGGCGGCGAGCGCGGCCGGCCCGGCGCCGGCATCGGTGGCACGGGCCAGCCCGGCGTCCGCCGCCCGCAGCCGGGCGAGCTCGGTGGACGTGCGGCCCTGCACGGCGAGCGGGCCCGCGTCGTCCAGCAGCCCGAGGGCGGTGGCGGCCATCTCGGACCGGGCGTCCGCGGCCAGGGTCTCGGTGCGACGGGCGGCGCGCTGCGCCAGCCAGGGTGCGACCACGCCGGCCAGCACCAGGCAGGCGGCCAGCGCGATCCCGGCGGCGGGCAGGAAGGCCGCCATCGCCCCGACGGTGCCGATGCCGAGCACCACGGCGACCGCGGCGGGCAGCAGGCCGCGCACCACGACGTCGCCCACCGCGTCCACGTCGGCGCCCACCCGGGCGAGCAGGTCGCCCCGGCGCACCGCGAGGGTGGCCTCGGGCCGGCCCGCGGCGAGCCGGGCGTAGAGCGTGGTGCGCAGCGCGGTCATGCCGCGCAGCGCGACGCCGTGCGAGACCAGCCGCTCCACGTAGCGGAACACGCCACGACCGATGCCGAAGGCGCGCACGCCGACCGTGGCGACGGACAGCTTCAGCACCGGCGGCATCTGCGCGGCGCGGGTGATCAGCCAGGCCGAGGTCGCCGCGAGGGCCACCGCGCAGCCGAGCGCGAGCACGCCGAGCAGCACCGCGAGGGCGAACCGGCGCGCGTCCACGTCGAGCAGGCGGACCGCGCGCCAGAGCGGGTCGGCGGCGATCCGGCGGGGGAGCAGCCGACCCGGCGGGGCGGTGGTCCGGTCCTGGGCGGCTGCGGGTGCGAACGTCGCGGGGGCGGCAGCGGTCATCGGGACTCCTCCGTCGCACGCGTGGCGCGGGAGCCGGTGCCGCCCTCGGCCCCGGCCGCTCCGGAGGTCCCGGCGGCGGCGCCTGCACCGACGGGGACCGCCGTCTCGCGCGCCTCGGCCGTTCCGGTCTCGTCCTGCGGGAGCGGTTCGGCGGGTGCCGACCGCACGGTCACCACCGCGTCCGCCAGCGCGATCAGCGAGGGACGGTGCGCGACCAGCAGCACGGTCCGGCCGGACTCGCGCAGCGCGCGGACCGTGCGCAGCACCACCTGCTCGCCCGCTGCGTCCAGGTGGGCGGTGGGTTCGTCCAGCACGACCAGCGGGGCGTCCGCGAGCAGCGCCCGGGTCAGCGCCACCCGCTGCCGCTGCCCGACGCTCAGGCCGGCGCCGCCGCGGCCGAGGTCCTGCTCCCAGCCGGCGGGCAGCCCTGCGACCACCGTGTCGAGCCCGGTCAGGGCGGCGGCCCGGTCCCGGCGCTCCCGCGCGTCGGCGTCCAGGTCGGCCTCGGGCACGCCGGACACCAGCGCGCCGACGGTGGCGGGCTCGAGCACCGGACGCTGGGGGAGCCAGGCGATCTGGGGCCAGTAGGTCGCGAGGTCGACCTCGGCGAGCGGCAGCGCGCGGCCTTCCGCCGGCACCAGCTCGACCGTGCCCTGGTCGGGGCGCAGCAGACCGAGCAGCAGGTCGACGGCGGTGGTCTTGCCCGCGCCGCTCGGCCCCGTGACGGCGAGCGTGCTGCCGGGCGGCAGGTCCAGGTCGAGGTCGGCCGGGGCGAGCAGGTCCCGCCCGGGGGCGCGCACCGTGACTCCGCGCAGCCTGAGCGTGGTCCGGCGCAGGTCGGGCGCGGGGGTGCTGCCGGTGGTGGGCAGCGGGCTCCCCAGCACCCGGAACACCTCGTCGGCGGCGGCGACCCCGTCGGTGGACGCGTGGAACTGCGCGCCGACCTGCCGCAGCGGCAGGTAGATCTCGGGTGCCAGGATCAGCACGGCCAGTCCGGTGAACAGGTCGAGGTCGCCGTAGACCAGCCGCAGGCCGATCGCCACGGCCACCAGCGCCACCGACAGCGTGGTCAGCAGCTCGAGCACCATGCCGGACAGGAACGCGATCCGCAGCGTGCTCATCGTGGCCCGGCGGTGCGCGTCGCCCAGCTCGCGGACCCGCCTCGCCGGTCCGCGCTCGCGCCCGAACGCCCGCAGGGTGGTCAGCCCGGCCACCAGGTCGAGCACCTGCGAGCCGAGCCGCTGCATCACGGTCAGGCTGCGCTCCGACCGGCCGTGGGTGAGCTGGCCGATCAGGATCATGAACAGCGGGATCAGCGGGAGGGTGCCGGCGGCGATCGCCGCCGAGACCCAGTCCAGCCGCAGCACCACCACGAGCGTGGCCGGGGTGACCGTGGCGGACAGCACCAGCTGGGGCAGGTACCGCACGAAGTACGGCTCCAGCGCCTCCAGCCCCCGGGTGGCCAGCGTGACGACCCGGGGTCCCTCGCCCTCGGCCAGCCAGCGCGGTCCGAGGGCCGCGGCCCGCGCGACCACCTGCTCGCGGAGCTCGGCCACCGCCCGGGTGGCTGCGCGGTGGGCGTAGCGCTCCTGCACGGCGGTGGCCGCCGCCCGGGCGACGATCACGGCGGCCAGCCAGCCGATCCGCGGCGCCACCGCGGTCAGCACGGCGCCGTCGTGCGCGGCGGCGGCCAGCACCTGGGCGAGCAGCACGGCCTGGGCGATCACGAGCACGGCGGTGACCAGGCCGAGCGCGACGGTCAGCGCGAGATAGCCGCGGGCGGCACGGGCGTAGCGGAGCAGGCGGGGGTCGAGCGGCTTCACGCGGTCGGTCGGCCTCCGTCGCCGTCCGCCGGACCGCCACCCGTGGCGGCACCTGCGGCGACCCCGTGCCGGGCGGTGACGGCCGCGAACGTCAGCCCGGTCTGCTCCGGGATGTGCTCGACCGAGATCCGCTTGCGGAACACCCAGTAGGTCCAGCCCTGGTAGAGCAGGACGAGCGGGGTGAGGATCACCGCGACCCAGGTCATCACGGTCAGGGTGTAGTCCGTGGAGGACGCGTTGTCGACGTTCAGCGAGTTGGCCGGGTCGAACGCGGGCATGACGTCCGGGTACATCGAGCCGAAGATCAGCACGACGGCGCCGACGATGGCGACCCCCGAGGCGATGAACGCCCAGCCCTCACGGCGCTGCCGCGTGGTGACGACCAGGGCGACGAGCGCGATGGCGGCCACGGCCACCGCGGCCCAGGTCCAGGCGACCGAGTAGGCGATCTGCGCCCAGACCGCCCAGCCGCCCGCGACCACCAGGGTCACGACGGAGAGCGTCGCGGCGACGGCGCCGGCCTTCTGCCGCATCTCGCCGCCGGTCTTCAGGGCGAGGTAGGCCGCTCCGTGGGTGAGGAAGATCAGCAGGGTGGTCAGACCGCCCACCAGCGCGAACGGGTTCAGCAGGGCGAAGAAGCCACCGATGTACTGGTGGTCGGCGTCCAGCTCGACACCGCGGACCAGGTTGGCGAACGCGACCCCCCACAGCAGGGCGGGGACGTACGAGCCGACCATGATCCCGCGGTCGGCCCAGACCCGCCAGGTGTCGGAGTTGATCTTGCCGCGCCACTCGAACGAGACGATCCGCATGATCAGCGCCAGCAGGATCAGCAGCAGCGCCAGGTAGAACCCGGAGAACATCGTCGCGTACCACTCGGGGAACGCCGCGAAGGTGGCGCCACCGGCGGTGAGCAGCCACACCTCGTTGCCGTCCCAGACCGGACCGATCGTGTTGATCATCACGCGGCGGTCCTTGTCCTTGCGGCCGAGGAACGGCAGCAGCATGCCGACGCCGAAGTCGAACCCCTCCAGGACGAGATAGCCGGTCCACAGCACCGCGATGAGCAGGAACCAGACGGTCGAGAGCTCCATGGCCGTTTCTCCTTGCTCAGTAGGCGAACGACAGCGGACGGTCCACCGCGGTCGCGTCGTCCGGGTCGACCTGGTTGGCGGGGTTGTCCGGGCTGTAGTCCTTCTCGGTGTCCGCCACCCCCTCGATGGCGTACCGCTTCATCAGGCGGTACCAGACCACTGCGAGCACGCCGTACAGCAGGGTGAACGCGACCATCGAGATGATGATCATGGTCGGGCTGACCACCTCGGACACGCCGCGCTCGGTCAGCAGCCACACCCCGTCGACCCCGTCGGGGTTCGGGGCGACGACCCAGGGCTGTCGGCCCATCTCGGTGAAGACCCAGCCGAAGGACGACGCGAGGAACGGTGTCGGGATCGCCCAGATCGCGATCCGCCCCAACCACTTGTTGCCGGAGACCCGGCCCTTGCGGGTGAACCAGAGCGCCGCGAGGGCCAGCGCCACCGAACCGGCCGCGAAGCCGATCATCAGGCGGAAGCTCCAGTAGGTGACGGTCAGGTTCGGGATGTAGTCGACGCCCTCGCCGTACTTGGCCTCGTACTGGGCCTGCAGGTCGTCGATGCCCTCCAGCGGAGAGCTGAAGTCGTTGTTCGCGAGGAAGGACAGCAGCCCCGGGATCTCCAGGTAGTGCGTCACGCCCTCGCAGTTGTCGCTGAGGTCGCCGATCGCCAGCAGCGAGAACGAGGCGCCGTCCTGGCTGACGCACAGCGCCTCGGCCGCGGCCATCTTGGTGGGCTGCTGCACGAACATCAGCTGGCCCTGCGCGTGACCGGTGATGCCCAGGCCGATGCCGGCGATCACGATGGTGCCGACGCCGAGCATCACCGCCGGGCGGTAGACGGTGCGGGCCTTCTCCGCGTCGCCCTGCCGGACCAGCCGGACCATCCACCAGGCGGCGATGCCGGCGACGAAGGTGCCCGCGGTGAGGAACGCGGCGGTCAGGGTGTGCGGGAACGCGGCCAGCAGCGTGGAGTTGGTGAGCACGGCGACGATGTCGGTCATCTCCGCGCGGCCGGTCTCGGTGTTGAAGATCGTGCCGACCGGGTGCTGCATCCAGGAGTTCGCGGCCAGGATGAAGTACGCGGACAGGTTGGTGGCGATCGCCACGGCCCAGATGCAGGCGAGGTGGATCTTCTTCGGCAGCTTGTCCCAGCCGAAGATCCACAGCCCGAGGAAGGTCGACTCGACGAAGAACGCCGCCAGGGCCTCCATGGCCAGCGGGGCGCCGAACACGTCGCCGACGAACCGCGAGTACTCGCTCCAGTTCATCCCGAACTGGAACTCCTGGACGATGCCGGTCGCGACGCCGATCGCGAAGTTGATCAGCATCAGCTTGCCGAAGAACTTGGTCAGCCGCAGCCACGTCTCGTTGCCCGTGCGCACCCAGATCGTCTGCATGATCGCGACCAGCGGTGTGAGGCCGATCGTCAGCGGGACGAAGATGAAGTGGTAGACGGTGGTGACACCGAACTGCCATCGGGCGAGGTCGAGGGCGTCCACGGGGGGCTCCGTCCAGATCATGTGGCGGGTGTGGGGGGCCGATGGGCCTAGATGAAGGCTGCGTTGCGACGCTATTGCGCCCCCGTTCACAAGCCTAGGACAAAGGTCCCGCGTTCTGACAGTACGTCGCTTCATCGTGACGCGTCGCACAGGCGTGACCCAGGGCACTGTGTGATACTGGTGGCGGTCTCCAGGAGTCCACACACCCTGTGAGCCACGACTGTGCCCGCCGCACCAGCGCACCGCGCTCGCCAGGCGCCGCCCGGCCGCTCGAACCCTGACAGGTTCCGGCGCGCGGGCAGGCGATGGCGCCGGTCGCGGAGCGGCGCGCGACAACGACGACTTCCGTCGCCGCGGGGACGCGAGCGACGACCGACCGCCCGAGGGCGCCGCGACGTGTGGACGGCGTGCCGGGCATGCAGGAGCACCCGCACCGTGACGAACGACTCCACCTCAGGCAGCATCGCCGACGCGACCAGCACGACCAGCAGCGCACCGGCCGCGGGAGAGACCCCCGCGACCGAGCCCACCAAGCCGGCCCGCCGGGCGCGCCGCGCGACCTCCCCGGCGAAGGCCCCGGCCGCCCCGGTCGGCACGGCTGCCGCACCCGGCACGGGCACGGCGGCGCCCGCCGCTGCGGAGACGGCCACGGCGGCGGTCGCCGCCGACGAGGCGCCCAGCAAGCCGGCCCGCCGCACCCGGAAGAAGGTGACCCCGGCCGCGGAGAGCGCAGGGGCGCCCGAGGCGGCCGCTGCGCAGCCCGCCGAGCCGGCAGCGGTCGACGCCCCCGCCGAGGCGCCGAAGAAGCCGACCCGTCGCCGCGCCACCCGGGCCACGGCCGCCGCTGCGGCGCCCGAGCCGTCCGGTGACGCTGCGACCGTCGGGACCGCGACGACCGGCGCCGCGACCGCCGGGTCGCTGGCTGCTGCGCCCGTCGCTGCCGACGCGCAGCGGCCGGCCGCGCGGGCGACGAGGGCCGCGAAGAGCCCGGTCGCCGGCACGGTCGCGGACGAGGCGCCCGGCGCCGCGCCCCGCCGTCGCCGGGCTACCCGTGCCACCGCCGCTGCGGAGCCGGCCGGGACCGGCCCGGCCACGCCCGCCGCCGAGGCCGCCCCCGTGGACGTCGCGCCCGCCGACACCCTGTTCTCCTCGGCTGCCCCGGTCACCGCCCCGTCCGTGGCTCCGGCCGCGGAGCCGGTCGCCGAGGCTCCGCAGAAGCCGGCCCGTCGGTCGCGCCGGGTGACCCGACCGACCGCGTCGGCCGCGACCGCCGGTGCGCCCGCCGACGTCCCCATGACCGCCGCCACCGCTCCGGCGGAGCCCGTCGCGGTCGTCGACGTGCCCGTGGAGGAGGACGAGGAGCTGGTAGCAGAGGCTGCCGCCCCGGCCCTGGACGTCTTCGCGGAGCTCGGTGCCGCGCAGGCTGCGGCCGAGGCGGCCGGCTCGCCGGCCATCGCCCCGGAGAAGCCGCAGCAGCCCGGTTCGGGCCGGCTGGCCACCACCGCCCTGCTGTTCCAGGCGCCCGAGGCTCGTCCGCGTCGTCGCCGGGCGTCCGCGCCCAGCGGTTCCCCCGAGGCGGTCTCGGCCGC
>DASWPG010000029.1:0-78710 GCA_036404115.1 Cellulomonas sp. | reverse complement strand
ATCGCGCGCTCCAGCACGGCGAGCTCGTCGTTCACCTCGATCCGCAGCGCCTGGAAGGTGCGCTTGGCCGGGTTGCCGCCGGTCTGCCGTGCCGCCGCCGGGATGCCGGCGCGCACCAGCTCGACCAGCTCGCCGGAGCGGGCCAGCGGCGCCTGCTCGCGGGCCGCGACGATCCGGCGGGCGATCCGCTGGGCGAACCGCTCCTCGCCGTACTCGCGGAGCACCCGGGTCAGCGCCGCCTCGTCGTACGTGTTCAGCACCTCGGCCGCCGTCCGGCCCCGCGTCGGGTCCATCCGCATGTCCAGCGGTGCGTCCTGGGCGTAGGCGAAGCCGCGCTCGGCCTCGTCGAGCTGCAGCGAGGAGACGCCGAGGTCCATCAGCACGCCCTGCACGCCCGGCAGACCGAGCCGCTCGACCACCTCGGGGATCTCGTCGTAGACCGCGTGCACCGGGGTGAACCGGTCGCCGTACGGGGCCAGCCGCTCGCCGGCCAGCCGCAGCGCCTGCGGGTCGCGGTCGATGCCGACCACCCGGACGTGCGGCAGCGCGGCCAGCACTCCCTCGGTGTGCCCGCCCATGCCCAGCGTCGCGTCCACCAGCACCGAGCCCGGCTCGGCGAGCGCGGGGGCGAGCAGGTCGATGCACCGCTGCAGCAGCACGGGCGTGTGCCGCGCGGCGGCCTCGCTCGTGCTCATCCGGGTGCTCCTCCTGGTCGCCGCCCGGTGGCCGGGCGCTGGTCGTGCCTGCTGGTCCTGCGGTTCGTGCTGGTCGTGATCGCCGCTCGGGCGGCACCGGGATGGTCGGACGGCCCCTCCGCCGTCCGACCAGATCCCCCACCGACCCTCTGACGCCGGGGAAGTGCGTCAGAGCGACGGGAGGAGGTCTCATCGGGCGGTGCTGGTCGGTGCTGGCTGCCGGTGCTGCGCAGGCCGGGCGGGTCGGTGCGGACGGGTGGTCAGAAGGCGCCGGGGAAGACCTCCTCGGCGGTCTCGGCGTAGCCGGCCTCCTGGGCGGCCAGGTAGGTCTCCCACGCCTGGAGGTCCCAGACCTCGACGCGGGTGCCGGCGCCGATCACGGCGACGTCCCGGTCGAGACCGGCGTAGGTGCGCAGCATCGGCGGGATCGAGATCCGCCCCTGCTTGTCCGGCGTCTCGTCGGAGGCACCGGACAGGAACACCCGCAGGTAGTCCCGTGCCTGCTTGCTGGTGACGGGCGCCTGGCGGAGCTTCTCGTGCATCCGGGCGAACTCGTCCAGCGGCAGCAGGAAGAGGCAGCGGTCCTGACCGCGGGTCATGACGAGCCCCGGTGCGAGCTGCGGCCGGAACTTCGCCGGCAGGATCAGCCGCCCCTTGTCGTCGAGCTTGGGCGTGTGGGTGCCGAGGAACGGGACGGACGCGCCCAGGCCGGCGAGCGTCTGCTCGAACCCCACGTCCTCCACCTCCCCCGTGGCCGTGCACGAGTACCCCTCGGCACCCGATGGCTCCACGGTACTCCACTTTGCTCCACGATCACGCGGCAGAACGAGGAAGTGCGGGTGAATGTTCTGCGTCGACGCAGGTCAGAGCAGGTGGAACACAGTGGAGGGTTCTGACGCCCCGGCGTGGTGCCGTCGCTCTTCCCAGCCGTCGACACTCGGGGGCGTCCGACCACCGGACGCAGCGTCACCGCAGGTCAGAGCGATCTCCTGCCGGTCGGCCCGATCCGGGACCCGTTCCGCCGCGGACGCCGCCGAAGCCTGCCGACCCGCAGAGGGAGCGAAGTGGAGGAGGTGGGGCGGAGCCGCCGGTCGACCCCCTGCCGGCGCGCCCGGACGAGGCTCACGACCTGTTCCACCTCCCGGTCGCCCCGTCGGCCCGTACTCTCGTCCCGAGCCGAACGATGGGGGGAACGATGGCGAGAGCCGTGCCCGGCGCTGCTGCGCTGGACGAGCTGATCCAGGTCACCGACCAGATGCGGGCGACGATCGAGCAGGTGGTCTCCGGCCGGCCCGAGCTGGTCCGCACCACGGTGGCCGTCCTGCTCGCGGAGGGGCACCTCCTGCTGGAGGACGTCCCGGGCGTCGGCAAGACCACGCTGGCCAAGGCCCTCGCCCGCACCATCGACTGCACCGTCGGCCGCGTGCAGTTCACCCCGGACCTGCTGCCCAGCGACCTGACCGGCGTGACGATCTACCGCTCCGCGACCGCCGAGTTCGAGTTCCGGCCCGGTCCGGTGTTCTCGCACGTGGTGATCGGCGACGAGATCAACCGCGCCTCCCCGAAGACCCAGTCGGCCCTGCTGGAGTCGATGCAGGAGGCCCAGGTCACGGTGGACGGCACCACCTACCCGCTGCCGCGGCCGTTCCTCGTGCTCGCCACGCAGAACCCGGTCGAGATGGAGGGGACCTATCCGCTGCCGGAGGCGCAGCGCGACCGGTTCATGGCTCGCCTCACCGTCGGCTACCCCGCCCGGGACGCCGAGCTCGCGATGCTCGACCTGCAGGAGACCGCCGACCCGCTGGACCGGATCACCCCCGTCACCGACGCGGCCCAGATCCGGCACCTGATCGAGCTCACCCGCGCGCTGTACGCCGCCCCCGCCGTCAAGCAGTACGTGGTCGACCTGGTCACCGCCACCCGAGACGACCCCGGGCTGCGGCTCGGGGCGTCCCCCCGCGCGTCGATCCAGCTGCTGCGCGCGGCCAAGGGGCTGGCGGCCGTCGCCGGACGGGACCACGTGCTCCCCGACGACGTGCAGGCCCTCGCCGAGCCCGTGCTCGCGCACCGCCTGATCCCGAGCGCCGAGTCCCGCCTGTCCGGGCGCAGCACCCGGGACGTCGTCGCCGACCTCGTCGCCCGGGTCGCGGTCGCCTCCCCCACCCGCACCTCGGTGCGCGACCGGTCTGCCGCGGGCTGATGCGGCTGCGCCCGACGGGTCGGGGGCTCGGCCTGCTCCTGACCGGCCTGGCCGTGGCCGGCGCCGGGACTGCGCTCGGCTCCCGCGACCTGCTCGTCCTCGGCACCCTGCCGGTGCTGCTGGTGCTCACCTCCACCACGCTGCTCGCCCTGGTGGACCCCGGGCGCGGGCGCCACGGTCTGGACACCCGACGCACCGTGCGGCCCGACCCGGTGCACGCCGGACACGAGGCCACCGTCCAGGTGGACGTCACCCTCGCCGCCGGCCGGTCCCGCGCCCGGCTGAACGACCTGCACCTGCGCGAGCAGGCGGCCGTCGAGCTGTCCGGCGGCCGACCGCTGCGCGCCCAGGTCACCCGGGAGCCCCGGGCCGTCCACCTGCGCTACCCCGTGCGCGCCGCCCGACGTGGCCGGTGGGGCCTCGGCCCGCTGGTCGTCACCCGCACCGACCCGTTCGGCGTCGCCCGCGTGCGGGCCGTGCTCGGCGACCGGGACCGGGTGACCGTGTGGCCGGCCGTGGTCGACCTGCCCGCCCCCCGGGCGCTGGCCGTCGCCGAGCCCGAGCACGTGGTGGTCGGCGCCCGCACCCCCGCCACCGACGACGCCGCCCTGCGCGAGTACCGGGTCGGCGACGACCTGCGCCGGGTGCACTGGCGGTCCTCCGCCCGCCGCGGCGAGCTCGTGGTGCGCGCCGACGAGCGTGCCGCGCTGCGACCGGTGTCGGTGCTGCTCGACCAGAGCCCCGCCGGCGACGAGCTCGAGTGGTCCATCTCGCTCGCCGCGTCGGCGGCCCTCGCCATGCTCGCCGCCGGGCACGCCACCCACCTGCTCACCGGGACGGCCGGCGACGACCGCGGCGCGCTCCGGCCGGAGACCCCGGTCGCCCAGCAGATCCTGGACGCCACCGTCGACCTCACCGGCCAGGCCGACCGGCCGGCCGCCGAGCGCGCGCTGCTCGCAGAGGTGCGCGAGATCGACGACCGGGACGGCGGCAACGGCCTGGTGCTCGGGGTGCTCGGGCCGCAGGGCCCCACCGGGCGCGCCGCGCTCGCCGAGCTCGGCCGGACCCGGTCCTGCTGGGCGGTGGTCCGCGGCGCGGCGCAGGACGAGGCCGCGGACGCCACGGCGAACGCCCTGCGCCGCGCCGGCTGGCGGGTGGTCCGGGCCTCGGCCGAGGAGGACCTCGCCGCGGTGTGGTGGCGGCTGACCGAGGGCACGCGGTGAGCACGCACGCCGCGGACGGCCCGGCGACGGATCGTGCGACGACCCGGCCCGCGCGATCCGACCGGCGGCGGCCTCCCCGGGTCGCCGGCCGGCGACCGGGCGCCGTTCTCCGCCGAGGCTGGCGCTCCCCCGCCGCGACCGCCCTCCTCGCACTGACCACGGCGGCCTCCCTGGGCGCGCTGTCCGGCGTGCTCGCCCCGGGGGCCTGGGGCTGGCACGTCGCCCTCGCGGTGGTCGGCACCGCCGCGGTCACGGCGACCGTGCGCGCGTTCACCCGCTCGGTGCTGCTGCCGACCACGATCGCCCTGGTGCTGGCCGCGTACGGCCTGCTCGCCTGGTACGCCACGCCACCCGGCGGCAACCGGCTGCTGCCCGACGGCAGCACCCTGACCTGGGTCCGCACGCTCGCGGACCAGGCAGTCGACCTGATCGAGTCGTCCGTGGTGCCGATGACCGTGCCGGTGCCGGTCGAGCTGATGGTCGCCACCTCCGCGGTGCTGGTCTTCCTGGCCGCAGACCTGCTCGCCGTCGGCTGCGGCTTCCCCGCGCTCGGCGGCCTCGTGCTGCTGGTCGTCTGGACCCCGGGCGTCCTGCTCGGCTACCCCGGGTCCAGCTGGGCGCTGGCGGGCACCGGCTTCGGCTACCTGGTGCTGCTCGCCCTCGGCCACCCGCCCGCCGCGCACGACCGCGGTCGCCGTCGGGCCGGAGCCGTGCTCGCGGGCTCTGCTGCGCTGGTCGCGGTCACCCTCGCCGCTGGTCCGGTGCTCGCCACCGTCCCGGTGTGGTCCTGGGTGGGCCTGCCCGACCTCGGCACCGGCGCCGTCGGCCCCGTCCGGCTGTCCGAGGACCTGGACCTGCGGGACAGCCTGCGCACCCAGTCCAGCCAGGTCGTGCTGCGCTACACCGTCGAGCCCTACAGCACCGGCACCGAGGACGAGGACGACGACAGCCCGACCGTCACCGCCGGCCTGGTCGGGCCGCTACGGTCCTTCACGCTGCGCGACTTCGACGGCCGGTCCTGGGTGCAGGACACCGACACCGCCCTCAGCGACTGGGAGCCGGACGCGCTGCTCACCTCGGACCCCAGCCTGCTCGGCACCCGGCTGGACCCCGCGCTGGGCACCCTCGCGCAGGTCGACGTCGAGGTCGGTGCCCTGCGCGACCAGCGGCTGCCGATCAGCACGGCACCGCGCACCGTCGCGATCGACGGCGACTGGTTGTACGACACCGCCCGGGACGAGATCGTCGGCGAGGACGGCACCGACTCCAGCACCTCCTACACGATGGTGGTCCAGGTCCCGGACCTCACCGCCGATCTGCTGCGCGCGGCCGACGGCGACCTGCCGGAGGAGGTCCAGACCTACCTCGACGTCCCGGAGACCGAGCGCTCCGCGGACGTGCAGGCCGTCGCCGAGCAGATCACCGCGGGTGCCACCACCGCCTACGACCAGGCGCTGGCCCTGCAGACCTACTTCCGCAGCAGCGCCGAGTTCCGCTACGACACCTCGGTCGCCGACGCCGAGAGCGACGACGCCGTGTGGGACTTCCTGCAGAGCCGGCGCGGCTACTGCGTGCAGTTCGCCACCTCGATGACGCTGATGGCCCGGATGCTCGGCATCCCCGCACGCCTGGCCGTCGGCTTCCTGCCCGGCGAGCTCGGCACCGACGGCAGCTACAGCGTCACCGGCGCCGACGCGCACGCCTGGCCCGAGCTGTACTTCACCGGTGTCGGCTGGGTGCGGTTCGAGCCGACGCCGGCGGTCCAGACCGGTGCACCGCCCGCGTGGAGCAACCCGCTCACCGCCGACACCGCCAGCGCTGCTCCCAGCGAGGAGGCAACCCGGCCCGGCACCGGCAGCTCGGCGACCCCCACCGGCACCTCGACCACCGCCGCAGCCGGCGCGTCCGGCAGCGCCACGGGTGGCGGCGAGCATGCACCTGTGCTGCTCGCCGTGCTCGGCGGGCTGCTGCTGGCCGCCCTCGCCGGCGCCGCAGCGGTGCTGCTCCGCCGACGCCGCGCCCCCGCGACCCTGACCCCTGAGGCCGCCTGGCAGCGGCTGCGCACCCGGCTCGCGCGAGCCGGCATCGCCTGGTCCGATGCCCGCACCCCCCGCCAGGCGGCCGACACGGTACGGACCGCTCGGGGCCGACCCTTGAGCGAGGACGCGGAGCAGGCGCTGTCCGCGCTGGTCGAGGCGATCGAGCGGAGCCGCTACGCGCCCGAGCCCGGCCACGTGCCCGGCGAGCGGCTCCAGGAGTGGGTCGGGACCGTCCTGCGCGACCTCGGCGAACAGTCCGAGCCCGACGCATCGGCGGGCTGACTGACGTCGGAGGGGCGACGACGTCGGCGGAGTGACGGGCCGGGGGACGGAGCGGTGGGCGGGACACCGACGAGCTGCGGCGCTGAAGCACCTCGGGCACGACCACGCCGGGACCAAGCGCGGTCCCGGCCGGTGAGTCCGACGACTCAGCTACCGCCGTCGCGGCGCCGGTCCCAGCGGTCCTCCAGGCGGTTCATGAACCCCTTCTTGCGGGGCGCTGCCGGCGCACGGCTCACGGCCCCGCCCGGCCGGACCACACCCAGCGGCCCGGACCGGCGCGGCCGGGCGAACGCGATGGCCACCGAGGCGAACATCACGACGAACCCCAGCACACCGAGCCAGACCTGGGACGCCGCAGCGCCCACCACCAGGAGCAGCAGACCGACGACGGCACCCAGGCCACCGAGGACATACCGCAGGACCGGCCGACGACCACGCGAGGTGAGCGTGTTCGCGAGCCGGGGATCATCAGATGTGAGCTGCCGCTCCATCTGCTCCAGTACACGTTGTTCGTACTCGGAGAGAGGCATTCTGACCCCCGTGCTCCGCCGTCGGGACTTCTTCAGGTCAGGATAGATGCCGTCCGGCGATGTCGGTAGTCGACCCGGGGCCGCCCGCTCGGGATCACCCGCAGTCCTGCACAACCACGGCACACCGACGTTCCGGCCCGCGTCCCGCTGCTCCCCAGCGGCCGGACGCTCGGGTGCGCCCGGACCGATCGGTTCAGCGGGCCGACCGCTGGGCAGCTGTGCCCGTCGACGGCTGCGCCGTGGTGCCCGCCGACCGTTCCCCCGCTGCGCCCACCGACCGCTGCGCCGCGGACCGCCCGACCGCGCGGGTCCCCGCCCCGATCACGTGCTGCCCGAACCGCTCCCGCACGAGGTCGACCGCGCGCTCCGCGTCCCGGCGGGCGCCGACGTGCTCGTCCACCGCCTCGTCCAGCGTCGGCTGGTGCACCACCTCGTCTGCGGGCAGCAGCCCCTCCGCCCGGACGCCGATCAGCCGCACCGGCATCCCGTCCAGGTCGACGCCCGAGAGCAGGTCCCGCGCGGCGAGGTAGACCTCGCGGCCGACGTCCGTCGGCTGGCCCAGCGTGCGGGACCGGGTCAGCGTGCGGAAGTCCGAGGTGCGCACCTTGATCGAGACGGTCCGCGCCGCCAGGTGCTGCGCCCGCAGCCGGGTGGCGCACCGATCGGCGAGCTCGAGCACCTTGCTCTCCACCAGGGTCAGGTCGTGCACGTCGACGTCGAACGTCTCCTCGGCACCGATGCTCTTCTCCTCCCTGCCCGGGACGACCGGACGCGGGTCACGGCCCCAGGCCAGGTCGTGCAGGTGCGCGCCGGCGGTGCGGCCGACGGCACGCTGCACGACGGACACCTCGCTGCGGGCGAGCTCGGACACCGTGCGGATGCCCCACCGCTCCAGCGCTGCGGCCGTCCGCTCGCCGACCCCCCACAGGGCACCGACCGGCAGTGCGTGCAGGAACGGGACGGTCGCATCGCGCGGGATCAGCAGCACCCCGTCCGGCTTCGCGTGCCCCGACGCGAGCTTGGCGACGAACTTGGTGGCGGCGATGCCGACCGAGCAGGTGATGCCGTGCTCGGCGTGCACCTGCGCCCGGATCGTCGCGGCGATCGTGGTCGGCGGGCCGAGCCGGCGCCGGGCACCGCTCACGTCGAGGAACGCCTCGTCCACGCTGACCTGCTCGACCAGCGAGGTGGTGGACCGCAGCACCTCCATCACGCGCCGGGAGACCTCTCGGTACGCCGGCAGGTCGGGCGGGATCACGATCGCCTGCGGGCAGCGGCGCAGCGCCTGAGCCATCGGCATCGCCGAGTGCACCCCGAACGCCCTCGCCTCGTAGGTGGCCGCGAGGACCACCGACCGCTCCGAGCCACCGACGATCACCGGGCGCCCCTTCAGGTGCGGGCGACGCGCGAGCTCGACCGACGCGAAGAACGCGTCCATGTCGACGTGCAGGATCGAGCAGCCGTCCTCCTCGTCGCCCCAGCTCCGCCGCGCCGCCTCGGACCTGGGCCCGCGGCTCATCCCGCCCGCGCCGCCACCGGAAGGCCCGGCTCGGCGGCGGACTCGAGCTCGCTGCGGACGATGTCGAGGAAGTCCTCGGCGTGGCACAGCACCTGCTCGGCCCGCTCGCTGCTCACCGCGTCGAACCGCCCGGCGTCCACCGCGGCCCGCAGGCCCGCGCCCGCCGCGAAGTAGGTGGACCACCGGCCGAGCTCCGGCGCGACCGCGTCCAACAGCTCCCAGACGGTGCGCGGCGCCCGTCGCCCGGACGCCTGCTGACGGTCGGCGAGGACCGCGGCGCCGGCTCGGAGCGCCGCGAGGTGCGCGTGCGTGAACTGCTCCCACGGCTCGGACGAGAACTGGGCGGCGACCAGCTCGGCATCGGCGCGCTCCAGCAGCTCCGCCGTGCGGCCCGACAGCCCCGGCGCAGCGCCGCGTGCGGCACGCGGCGCCCTGATCTGCGCAGCCCCGATCGGCGACGTCCTGACCGGCAGCGTCCTCACCGACATGGCGCACCTCCCTCTCTCGACGAACCCAGTATCGAACACCTGTTCGATCCGGTCAACCCGTACGGTGGCCCGATGGCGAAGGACCGGTCCGGCCGACGGGCACCAGCGTCGCACCGACCACCGACACGGAACGGCCGGGGTGCCGCCACCGCCGCCGACCTGCCCGAGGGGCCGGTGCCGATCGCGACCGGCACCGCGGAGGTCCGGCGCTCCCCCGACGACCCGGACGGCGTGACGCTGCTGGTCAACGGCGTGCCGAGCTCGCACCTCGACCTGAGCGACCCGCTCCGGCTGGAGTTCGAGTACATGCAGCAGATGGCCGCCGTGCTCGATCGCACCGCAGCGCGCACGACGCTCCCGCCACCCGGCGCCCGTGCGCCCGGCACCCGCCCGGTCGGCGACGGCGCGCCCGGCGACGGCACCAGGACCGCCGCACCGCTGCGGGTGACGCACCTCGGGGCCGCCGGATGCGCGCTCGCCCGCTGGGTCGACGCGACGCACCCGGGATCGAGGCAGGTCGCCGTCGACCTGGACCCGGTGCTGGTCGCCCTGGTCCGCGAGTGGTTCGACCTGCCCCGGGCCCCCGCCCTGCGGCTGCGGACCGGCGACGCCCGCGCCGAGCTCGCGACCCTGCCGGACGGTGGGGCGGATGCCGTGGTGCGCGACGTGTTCGCCGGCGACCGGACCCCGGCGCACGTCGGCACGCTGGAGTTCGTCCAGGACGTCGCCCGAGCGCTGCGGCCCGGCGGGGTCTACCTGGCCAACTGCGCGGACCGACCTCCGCTCGACCACGCCCGCGACGAGGTCGCGACGCTGGCCGCGGTGTTCGGGCACGTGGGACTGGTCGCCGAGCCCGGCGTGCTGCGCGGGCGCCGCTACGGCAACCTGGTGCTGGTCGGCACGGACGACCCGGCGGTGCTCACGGACGCCTCCCTGGCGCGCGAGCTGCGGTCGTTGCCGGTCCCCGCCCGGCTGCTCACCGGCGACGAGCTGCGCTCCTTCGCCGGCCGGCACGTCCCGCTGCGGGACCCCGCGCCCGAGGTCGGCACGCCGGCCGTCGGCTGAGCCGGGCCCGTGCCGGTCCACCTGCACGTGGCCCTGCACGTGGCCCTGCACGTGGCCCTGCACGTGGACGAGCCCGCACCCCCTGGTCGGGGGCACGGGCTCGTCCCTGCGTCGCGCGTCAGTGACGCCGCGCAGATCTCACGTCAGATCGCGTGGACCTTCTCGGCCTGCGGGCCCTTCGGGCCCTGCGTGATCTCGAACTCGACGCGCTGACCCTCCTCGAGGCTGCGGTAGCCCTGGGCGTCGATGGCGGAGTAGTGGACGAAGACGTCGGGACCGCCGCCGTCCTGGGCGATGAACCCGTAGCCCTTCTCCGAGTTGAACCACTTGACAGCACCCTGTGCCATGTTCCTGTCCTTCTGTCCATCCGGTGACGGTCCGGGACCTCGTGCCCCGCACCGTGCCGCAATGCCTTACCCGCGTCCTGCACCGGGAGGACCAGCCGGACGGCTGGAGGGTGCCGTCCCGCCCTGGAGGACCCGGAGGATCACCCTGCGCGAGATGGCGCCGGTCAAGCGTCAGTACGTCACTGCAACAAGCCGATCTTCTCACGCAGGTCAGGACGGCGCCATGGTTCTTTCCCGCTTCCAGGTCGCCTGAACACAACGATCTGATCACGGCCAGATCACGACCCGGCAGCGGTCCGACCCCGGTCCAGCAGCGGGAGAGCGACCGCCCGGACGCTCTGCGTCAGTCGGTGGCGGAGCTGCGACGCAGGGAGTGGCGTCCGGCGAGCATCCCGGCGACTCCCAGCATCCATGGCACCGCCACCCAGGCGAAGGCGGACCGGAACGCGGCCAGGTCACGCACCCCGTCGGCGCCCGTCGCCCGGTCGAGCACCAGCCCGACGACGAGCATCGTCGCGAACGCCCCGATGAACCCCCCGGTGTTGACGAACCCGGTGGTCGTCCCGAGCCGCCGAGCAGGCACGTGCCCGCGCGCCACGTCGAACGCGACCAGCGACATCGGCCCGCCGATCCCCACCACCACGACGAACACCGCGAGCACCGCGAACGGCACCGGCTCGGTGGGCAGCACCACGGAGAGCCAGGCCAGGCCGATCGCCCCGCTGGCCGCGAGCGCCATCGCGAGCCGCACCCGCGGGTGCCGCCCGGCGACCAGCCCGATCACCGGACCTGCCACGACCGCGGCGACCACGTTGAGGGTGAGCAGCGCGCTTGCCTCGCCGGCCGTGCGCCCCTGCCCCTCGACGAAGAAGGCATAGCCCCAGAGCAGCACGATCACGTGGTTGCTGAACTGGCCGGAGAAGTGGATCCAGAACGCGAGCCGCACACCGTGCTCCCGCAGCACCGCGCGCAGCGCGCCACGCTCCCGCGGGGAACGCGCCGCCGGGTGGGCCGCACCGGCCCCCGGCCCGGCGACGCCGGACGCCGCTGCGACCGACGGCGCGTCCCGGACCAGCGCGAGCACCGCGACCGCGGCGACCACCCCGACCGCCGCCACGGACAGGAACGTGGTCCGCCATCCGGTCGCGTGCAGCAGGGCGACCAGCGGCACGGCCGAGACCACCTGCCCGAGCTGGCCGATCGAACCGGTGAGCTGGGTGAGCAGCGGCACCCGGCGCGCGGCGAACCAGGCCGGCACCAGCCGGATCACCGAGACGAACGTGAGGGCGTCCCCCGCGCCGACCAGCATCCGCCCGGCGAGCACCCAGGCGGCGCTCGGCGCGAGAGCCAGCACCCCCTGCCCGAGCGCCATCACCCCGGCCCCGGTCGCGACCAGCAGACGCGGTCCGTACCGGTCGAGCAGCACGCCGACCGGCACCTGCAGCGCCGCGTACACCACCAGCTGGGCGACCGCCATCGTGGCGAGCAGCGAGGAGGACACCCCGAACAGGTCGGTGACCTCCAGGGTCGCCACACCGAACGAGGAGCGGTTCGTGATCGCCACCACGTACGCCGCGACCGCCACCCCCCAGACGACCAGGGCGCGGCGGTCGGAGCGGGGTGCGGTCACACGGGGTGATTCTGCCGGGTGCGCGCTGCCGGCAGCACCGGGTCTCAGCTGCCGGGCTGGTCACCCTGCTCGGCCAGGAACCGCTCGAACTCCTCGCCCAGCTCGTCCGCGGTCGGCAGCTCGACGTGCTCGGCGAGCAGGCTCGGCCGGCCGACGTCGTTCCGGAAGGCGTCGTACTGCTGCTCGAGCGCCTGCACGACCTGCGCGACCTCCGTGGAGCCGTCCACCTGGCGCTCGATCTCCAGCCGGGTCTCCTCGGCCGCCGCGGTCAGCGCCCCGACCTCGAGCTCCAGGCCCGAAGCACGCTGCACGTGCTCCAGCGCCGTGATGGTGGCCTGCGGGTACGGCGACTGCGCGAGGTAGTGCGGCACGTGCACCGCGAAGCCGACCGCGTCGTGGCCGGACTCCCCCAGCCGGATCTCCAGCAGGGCGCCCACGTCCGCCGGCACCCGGACGGTGCCGAACCAGGAGGTGTAGTCCGCGACCAGCTCCGCCCGGTTGGCGTGCGCCGTCACCGACAGCGGCCGGGTGTGCGGGATGCCCATCGGCACACCGTGCACCCCCACGGTCAGCGGCACGTCGAACCGCTCGACGATCTGGCGCACCGCGGCCGCGAACCGCTCCCACTGCACGTCCGGCTCCACGCCGTGCAGCAGCAGGAACGGCACCCCGGCGGTGTCGCGCACCAGGTCGATCGCGAGCTCGGGCTCCTCGTAGTCGATCCACCGGGTGGAGTCGAAGGTGACCGTGGGCCGGCGGGACCGGTAGTCGAGCAGCTGGTCGACGTCGAAGGTCGCGAGCCGACGGGTGGGCAGCTGCTCGGTCAGGTGCTCGGCGGCCAGCCGGCCTGCGCCACCGGCGTCCACGAAGCCGCGCACCGCGTGCACGAGCACCGGACCGGCACCGCCCGCGGACCGTGCGTCCACCTCGGCGGCCACCGCCGGGTCGACGGCGTAGATCTCGCTCGGATCGAGCATCGGTCCTCCAGCTGACGTCTGTTCTGCCACCGCCCGCACCGCTGTGCCCGACGGCCTCACCGCTGCACAACGCGCGGACCCCCGGGACTCTTCCCGATCCGGCGATCGGGTCCCGGGCGGACGGTCCCGACCGGCGATCCTCGGACACGGCGACGAGGCACCCCCGGACTGCTGGATAATGGACGGCCGCTCGCGCCCGATGGGCGCGGACGGACGGGGTGCCGGAACGGCGGTGCGGCACCCGAGGGACCCGGATTTCAGGGACGAGCGAGGACAGGAGCACGGGTGACCGGCATCGAGGCGCAGCTCCGCGCTGAGCAGGACGTCCTGGACACGCTGTACGCACGGCTGGACGCGCTGCGGGCGCAGACCCGTTCCCGGCTGGCGGAGACCCGCCGGGTCGGACCGTCCGGCTCGCCGCAGAACCGCTCCGAGCGGGACGCGTTCGCCACCCTGTACGAGGACCGGCTCGCGCGGCTGGAGGCGGTCGAGGACCGGCTCGCCTTCGGCCGGCTGGACCTGACCGACGGTGAGCGCCGGTACATCGGCCGGATCGGCCTGAACGACGACGAGCACGCCTCGATGCTGACGGACTGGCGGGCCCCGGCGGCGCAGGCCTTCTACCGCGCCACCTCCGCCCGCCCGGACGGCGTCGCCCGGCGACGGCACCTGGTGACCCGCGGCCGGCGGGTGCAGGGGGTCGAGGACGAGGTGCTGGACCTGGACCACCTGGACGACGACGACGCCAGGAGCGCGGACGGGAGCCTGCTGGCCGGGCTCTCCGGCGAGGGGGCGCTGCTCGCCGCGCTCGCCGCTCGGCGCACGGGTCGGATGGGCGACATCGTCGCGACGATCCAGGCCGAGCAGGACGCGATCATCCGCGCCGACCTGCAGGGCGTGCTGGTGGTGCAGGGCGGGCCGGGCACCGGCAAGACGGCGGTCGCGCTGCACCGCGCCGCCTACCTGCTCTACGCGCACCGGCGCACCCTGGAGCGTTCCGGGGTGCTGCTGGTCGGGCCGAGCCGGACCTTCCTGCGGTACATCGACCAGGTGCTCCCCTCGCTCGGCGAGACCGGCGTGGTCGCCACGACGATCGGCGAGCTGTACCCGGGCCTGACCGCGACCGGCGAGGAGGACGACGCCGTCGCGGAGATCAAGGGCCGCCCGCTGTGGGCCCGGATCGTCGACCGGGCCGTGCAGCAGCGCCAGCGGGTGCCGCAGCAGCCGGTCCGGGTGACGATCGACGGCCGCACCATGGTGATCCGACCGAACGACGTGCGCGCGGCGATCGCGCACGCCCGGCGCGGGCACCGACCGCACAACCTGGCCCGCGTCACGTTCGTGCGGGACATGCTCGGCCGGCTCGCAGAGCAGTACGTCAGCCAGCTCGCGTGGTCGGTGGCCCCGGACGAGCGCGGCGAGATCATCGAGGAGCTGCGCACCACCCGGGAGATCCGGGTCGCGCTCAACCTGGCCTGGATGCCGCTCACCCCGCAGGGCCTGATCACCGGGCTGCTCACCAAACCGGCCCGGCTGGACGCCGCGGCACCGGAGCTGAGCCGCCGTGAGCGCGCCCTGCTGCTGCGTGCCCCGGACGCACCGTGGACGCCGGCGGACGTGCCGCTGCTGGACGAGGCCGCCGAGCTGCTCGGCGAGGACGACCAGGCCGAGCGGGCGCAGGCGAAGGCGGACGCCTCGCAGCGGGCGTCGGAGCTGGACTACGCGCGCCAGGTGCTCGAGCAGTCCGGCAGCGGGCTGGTCTCGGCCGAGCTGCTGGCCGACCGGTTCGCCAGCACCGGCCCGTCGCTGACCACCGCCGAGCGCGCCGCGGCCGACCGCACCTGGACCTACGCGCACGTGGTGGTGGACGAGGCGCAGGAGCTGTCCCCGATGGCGTGGCGGTCACTGCTGCGTCGGGTACCGACCCGATCGATGACCGTGGTGGGCGACGTCGCGCAGACCTCCACCGCGGCCGGCACCCGGGACTGGGCGGCCACCTTCGACCCGATGGTCAAGGGCCACTGGCGGCTCGCGGAGCTCACGGTCAACTACCGCACCCCGGCCACCGTGACCGAGACCGCCGAGCGGGTGGCGCGGGTGGCGCACCTGCCGCTCACCCCGACCACCGCCGCCCGGGACGTGCCGGACGCGCTGTCCACCGAGCAGGTCGCGGCCACCGACCTGGTCGCGCGCACCGTGCGGGTCGCGGCCGACGCGCTCGACCGGGTGCGGGACGCCACCGGGGCCGGCCGGGTGGCCGTGATCGCGACGCCCGCGATGCTGCCCACGCTCGCCGAGGCGCTGGCGGTGCTGCCGGGCATGGCCGACGGGCGGGCGCGCCGCAGCAGGCTGCCGGACCTGGACGCCCCGCTGACCCTGCTCAGCGCCACGCAGAGCAAGGGCCTGGAGTTCGACGCGGTGGTGCTGGTCGAGCCGGCGGACGTGCTGCGCGGCGGGGCCGGTGACCTGTACGTCGCGATGACCCGGCCGACCCAGGCGCTGCGGGTGGTGCACAGCCGGCCGCTGCCGGCGGGGTGGTCGGCGGAGGGCTGAGACCGGTCGGCGATGCCGTTGGGCCCGGGGCCCCGGACGCCGACGGCGGCTCAGTAGGTGGTCGTCACGTGCGTCCACCACCACAGGGCGCCGCACGCCGCCAGGAGCTTCGCGGAGCCGTCGGCGATGTCGATCGAGAACTGGTTGTGCTCGCGGCGGAACAGCAGCATCGCCGGGGTGCCGTCCGCCGCCTCCCAGGTCTCCGGGTGCTGCCGTTCCCCGGTCGACTCGCCCCAGCCGATCCGGTTCTTCGTCGTGGTCAGCCCGGCCCCGCTCAGCGGTCCGAGCCCCTCGACCCGCGCGAGACGGGCCGACCGGTCACGACGCACCCGTGCGACCACCGTGCCGTCCGGCAGCAGCACCTCGATCACGGTCCGGTCCTTCGCATCGACACCCCGCGCCCACAGCAGCAGCCGACCCGAGCCGTCGTGCAGCGCCACGTCGTACCAGGGGTCCCGGTCCGAGGCGAACCCCCCGACCGTGAGCTGGGTCATCCCCCGCAAGAACCCGTCCTTCAGGAACGTCATCCCGAGCAGCGCGACGTCCACACCGACCGCGACGTCGTGCGCCACCGACCGCTTCTGCGTCCGCGGCACCAGGTGCACATACCCCACGTGCTGCCCACCACGCACCAGCACCCGCAGATCTCCCGGCCACCCGTGCCCCGGACGCTGCTCCTCGACGGCGCACTCCCCCGTCGGGACCGCCCCGACCACCCGGTAGAAGTCCGCGATCGTCAACGGAGGGCTGCTCGCCGCCAACGCCTCCTGCCACGACACCCCGCCGTACCACCAGTCACGAGCCGCCCCCACCGCCGAACCCACCCGATCCACGACCCGCACACGCGCCTCCCGCGCCAGCCGCACCGCATCCGGCACCCCACCGCGCACCCGCCCCGCCGCACGACGCCACGATCCCCCGCCACCGCCGGCCTCGGACTCGTCCCCGAGCCCACGATCCGTGCTCACGACGATGCCGCCGATCCGATGTCGAGCAGGGCGGTCAACGCACGCCAGACCTGCCCGTGCGTCCGCGGTTCCAGCCGGAGCACCGTGGTCGGGTCCAGGTCGTCCGTACCGATCGGCTCGGCCGGGGCGACCCGCTCCCACAGACCGTCCGACCCGGCATCCAGGACGACCAGCGAACGGACCTCGGGCGTCGTCGTCTCGTCGTGCTCGTCCCGAATCGGGGCGGCGCTTGCCCGCCAGGTGCACCGCAGCGCTCCGAGGACCTGAGCCAACGGCTCCGCGACGTCAGCCCCGAAGCCCGCGGCCCGCAGCTCATCCTCCGCTGCCGACCGGTCGCGCGCGACGAGGAGAGCCGCGTCCTCGAACGCCCGCAGCGGTGCCGACACCGGTGCACGGTCCCTGCGTACCGCCCCAGCAGCACGCAGCCCGACCGTCAGAGCGATCCAGGGCACCACCAGCCCGGGCTCGATCGAGTACACCGTCAGCAGCGCCTCTCCCGGCCAGGACTCCCGCACCCACGCCACCGGTCGGCCGGCGACGTCCGCCACGGTCACTGCGTGGTTCAGCACGCTGTTCTCGACCGAGGTCTCGACCTCGACGACCAGCCCCGGTGCCGCGAACGCCGCGGACATCTCGCCTGCCGCGGGGTGCAGCACGCCCGCGTCGTCCACGATCCCACCTTCTTCGCCGTCTCGATCCCCTCGTCCACCGCGTCTCCGATCGCGTCGCCCGCTCCGTCGAGCAGGTCAGCGGCCGCGTCCAGCCCGTCGGACACCAGCGTGGTGATCTCGTCCCAGTGCGCGACCACCTCGGTCACGCCGTAGGCGACACCGGTACCGACCGCCAGCCCCAGGGTCACCGGGTTCGGGCACACCATCGCGGCCGTCAACGAGGCGTTGAACGCCACCTCCGCCACGTCCGCGACGTAGTCGATGCCGTTGGCCTCGTAGGCGTCCCACGGCCAGCCCTGCGAGGCGACGTTGACGGCGCTGCCCACCGTCGCGACCGCCGAACCTGCGACGCCGAGCGTCTTGAGGACACCCATCGACCGTGCGGCAGTCAGCGCCCCCTCGCCCAGTGCCGCGGTCGTGCTCGCTCCGGAGGTGCTCGCCGCGCTGAACGCGCCCCGGCCGAGCGCCCAGGGTGTGATCGCTTGCTGCTCGGCCGCACCATAGACGAGAGCCTGCGCGGTCCCGGAGACCTTGCCGACCGCCCACATCTGAGCCGAGCGAATAGTCCTGCGAACCATGCCCTGCCTGGTGAGAGCCTCGAGCAGGTCCCCTGCTTCAGCCCCACCCGACGAGAGCAGCCGGACGTACCCGGACAGGTTCAGCGAGTACCGCCAGGCCTTGCCGCCCGCGGTGAGGACCCCCTGCCCCTGCCCCATCGCCCACACCGCCGCCGCGATCGTGTCCTCGTGCCCCGCCGCCCCGGGCAGGTGCGACAGCGCCCAGCTGCGATACCCGTCGAGGTAGTCCTCCAGCGAGGTGTGCGGCTGCCACGGAACCGGCGAGGTGACGATCGCGCCCGAGGTCGAGGCGATGGAGACGTGGTCGAGCGCGGCGAGCCGAGCGGTCGCGTCACCCGCGGCCTGGTCGATCGCGTCGCACGCGGCCTGCCAGCGGCCGACGGCGCCGGACTCGTCGATCCGGGCGTGCTCCTGCGCGGTGCTGGCGCGAGTCCTGTCGACCGCGTCCTGGAAGCCCTGACCCGTCCGGCCGGTGGGCAGGACCGGCCCCGTCGGTGCGGCGGCGAGCGACCGGAGCAGCGCCGCCTGGCGGTCGTACTCGTCGTGGGCGTCCTCGTCGTCGTGCGAGGCCGTCCCGGCCGCCTGCTGCTCCTGGTCGAGCGCTCGGCCGAAGGCATCCATGATCTCGGCCGCCTCGGTCAGCACGGTGCCGAGCAGCGCGAGCCGGGAGGTGGCGTCCGCCACACGGTCGCGCGCCGCGTCCGCCGCCGCGCCGTCCATGTCGTGCAGCGCGTCGCCCACGGCGTCGAGGCGTTCCGCAGCATCCTCGACGTCCTGGGCGCAGGCGCGCCAGCGTGCGGCGAGCTCGGCGGCGAGCTCGGCGACGCCCTCCGGGTCGCCCGCCGGCGCCGCCAGCGGGAGGTCGTGCCCGGTCAGCGTCATGACGCGTCCTGCGGCGCGCCGAGCAGGTCGGCGAGCATCTGCCCGAGCTCCGCGTCGGTGTCGTCCACGGCCTGCGCGGCGTCGTCCAGCAGCCGGGCCACGTAGCTCAGCTCCTCCGCGAGCGCCGCCCCGGTGTCCGCCCACTCGGCCTGCCGCTCGGCGACCGCGCCGGGCAGCGGCTCGTGCCCGACGATCACGTCCATGTCCCAGGACGCCGGGGTGGACAACCCGTCCAGCCCGCCGGAGGCGGTGCCGAGCGTCTCGGCGGCGTCCCGCAGCGCGGCGGTGTCCAGCTCGATCTCTGCCATCAGGGCCCCCTGTCTCGATGTCGCCCGCGGTCGCCCGGTCCCTCGCCGGTCGCCCGCACGGTGCCACGCGCCCGAGGGCCGAACCGTCGCGGCCGTGGGGTGCGCGGGTTCGCGGCCGACAGCCCCATCAGTGCGCTGACCAGCACAGATGCTCGGTGATCGGCGGCTGCGCGCACCCCGCGCCCGGCACGCAGCGGGGCCGGGCAGCACGCAGGGCGGCGCGCCCCTCGATGTCCGCCGATCGGAATCGGCTTGGACGCCGGGCCGAGTCGGCGCACCATAGGGGCGTGCCACGCGCCCTGCTCCTCGAGAACCTGCACCCTCAGGCCCGCACCATCCTGGAAGCGGCCGGATACGAGATCGACGCCCGCTCCGGCGCGCTGGACGAGTCCGAGCTCGCCGACGCGCTGCACGGGGTCCAGCTGCTCGGCATCCGGTCCAAGACCCAGGTGACCGAGGCGGTGCTGGACGCCGCGGAGGACCTGGTCGCGATCGGCGCCTACTGCATCGGGACCAACCAGATCGACCTCGGGGCGGCCGCGAGCCGCGGGGTGGCCACGTTCAACGCGCCGTTCTCCAACACCCGGTCGGTGGTGGAGATCGCGCTGGCCGACATCATCTCGCTGACCCGTCGGCTGACCGTGCTGGACCGCTCGATGCACGACGGGATCTGGAACAAGTCCGCCGACGGTGCGCACGAGGTGCGCGGCCGGACGCTCGGCATCGTCGGCTACGGCAACATCGGCACCCAGCTCTCGGTGCTCGCGGAGAACCTCGGCATGTCCGTGGTGTTCTACGACACCGCGGAGAAGCTGGCGCTGGGCAACGCCCGCCGGGCGGACACGTTGGACGAGCTGCTGGACGCCGCCGACATCGTGACGCTGCACGTGGACGGCCGCAGCGGCAACGCGGGGCTGTTCGGCGCGAAGCAGTTCGCCCGGATGCGCCCCGGCGCGATCTTCCTCAACCTGTCCCGCGGCTTCGTGGTGGACTACGCGGCGCTGCGCGACGCCGTGACCGCCGGGCACGTCGCCGGTGCGGCCGTGGACGTGTTCCCGGTGGAGCCGAAGCGCAAGGGCGACCCGTTCGAGTCCGAGCTGCGCGGCCTGCCGAACGTGATCCTCACCCCGCACACCGGTGGTTCCACCGAAGAGGCGCAGGAGGCGATCGGCCAGTTCGTGTCGAACAAGCTGCGCGACTACATGGGCACCGGCACCACCATGCTGAGCGTCAACCTGCCGAACCTCACCCTGGAGCCGCGCGAGGGCGTGCACCGGCTGGCCTACCTGCACCGCAACGTGCCCGGTGTGCTGGCCGCGGTGAACCAGACGCTCGCGGAGCACGGCGCGAACATCGAGGCCCAGCTGCTGGCCACCCGCGGCGAGGTCGGCTACGTGGTGACCGACGCCGGCTCGGTGCACCGGGACGTGGTGGAGGCGCTGCGGGCCCGGCCCGAGTCGATCCGGCTGCGCGTGGTCTCCTGACCCGTCGCGGGTCCGGCTCGGCGACGCCGGGGCTCGTGCCGGGCGTCGACCCTCGGTACGGTCGAGGGGTGCACCTCGCCGACGCCGCCCGCCACGACCACCTCCCGCTGCGCCGTGCCGGTGGCAGCGGGCTCGACCTGCCCGTGGTCACGCTCGGGCTCTGGCAGAACTTCGGGGACGCCACACCGTTCGCCGACCAGCGGGCCCTGGTGCTGCGTGCGGTGGACCTGGGCGTCCTGCACCTGGACCTGGCGAACAACTACGGTCCCCCGCCGGGCGCCGCCGAGGAGAGCGTCGGCCGGCTGCTCGCGAGCGATCTGGCCCCGTACCGGGACGAGCTGCTGATCGCGACGAAGGCCGGCTACCGGCAGTGGCCGGGGCCGTACGGCGAGTTCGGCTCGCGCAAGTACCTGCTGGCCTCGCTGGACCAGTCGCTGCGCCGGCTGGGCACGGACCACGTGGACGTGTTCTACAGCCACCGGTTCGATCCGCGCACCCCGCTGGCCGAGACGCTCGGCGCGCTGAAGACCGCGGTGGACTCCGGGCGCGCGCGCTACGCCGGGATCTCCTCGTACTCGGCCCGCCGCACGCAGGAGGCACTGGCGGTCGCGGCCGAGATCGGGCTGACGCTGACCCTGCACCAGCCGTCGTACTCGATGCTGAACCGCTGGGTCGAGCAGCCGGACGAGGGCGCGGACGGCCGCAGCCTGCTGGACGTGGCGGGCGTGGGCGGGCTCGGGGTGGTGGCGTTCTCCCCGCTCGCGCAGGGGATGCTGACCAGCAAGTACCTCGGCGGCGTGCCCGCCGGCTCGCGCGCGGCACGCGGCGGGCCGCTGGACCGCGACTACCTGTCCGAGCAGAACCTCGCACACGTGCGGGCGCTGGCCGCGGTGGCCGAGCGACGCGGGCAGTCCCTCGCCCAGCTGGCGATCGCCTGGGTGCTGCGCGACCCCCGGGTGACCTCGGTCGCGCTGGGCGCACGGACCGCAGGCCAGCTGGAGGAGAACCTCGCCGCGGTGCACGGCGAGCCGCTCTCCGACGCCGAGCTGGCCGAGGTGGACGAGCACGCGGTGGACGCCGGGATCAACCTGTGGGGCTCGCGGTCCAGCAACCTGTGAGGTTGCCTCAGGCTACGCACACGTAACTTACGGCTGCGTAGGTTACGGTGTGCCCGTGACCGACTTCACGCGCCCCTGGCACTCCTCCTACTCAGCCGGCGTCCCGGCCGAGATCGAGGTGCCGGACGAGCCGCTGAACGCCGCCCTGGACCGCGCCGCCGCGACCTGGCCAGACCGGGTCGCGGTCGACTTCATGGGCGCGACCACCAGCTACGCCGAGCTGGTCGCCGAGGTCGACCGCGGGGCCGAGGCCCTGCGCCGCCTGGGCGTGCGCGCCGGCGACCGGGTGGCCATCGCGCTGCCGAACTGCACGTCGCACGTGATCGCGTTCTACGCGGTGCTGCGCCTGGGCGCCGTGGTGGTCGAGCACAACCCCACGTACTCCGCGAACGAGCTCGCCCACCAGCTCGCCGACTCCGGAGCCACCGTCGCCCTGGTCTGGGAGAAGGCGGTCAGCGCGACGCTCGCCGCACGGCCGGCGACCGACGTGCGCTCCGTGGTCGCCGTGGACGTCTCGGCCGATCTGCCGCTGGTCAAGCGGCTCGCCCTGCGCCTGCCGCTGCCCGCCGCTCGCCGCACCCGGACCGCGCTGCGCTCTGCGCTGCCCGCCGGCACCCCGGTCTGGCACCGGCTGGTCCGCGCCGCCGACCGGCTGCCGGCCGACCACCCCCGCCCGACCTCCCGCGACGTCGCGCTGCTGCAGTACACCGGCGGCACCACCGGCACCCCGAAGGCGGCCGTGCTGACGCACGCGAACCTGGTCGCGAACACCGTGCAGGGCCACGCCTGGACCGGCGCGGTACCCGGCACCGAGACGATCTACGCGGTGCTGCCGTTCTTCCACGCGTTCGGGCTGACCCTCTGCCTGACCTACTCCGCCCGGGTCGGCGCCACCCTGGTGGCCTTCCCGAAGTTCGACCCACAGACCGTGCTGGCCGCCCAGCGTCGCCGGCCCGGCACGTTCCTGCCGGCCGTCCCGCCGATGCTCGACCGGCTGGCGGCCGCCGCCGAGCGCTGCCACGCCGACCTGCACTCGTTCCGGTACGCGATCTCCGGAGCGATGTCGCTGTGCGCCGAGACCGCCGACCGCTGGGAGCGCCTCACCGGCGGCCTGGTGATCGAGGGCTACGGCATGACCGAGACCTCCCCGTGCGCCCTGGGCAGCCCGCTGTCCGCCGACCGGCGCCCGGGCGCGCTCGGCCTGCCGTTCCCCAGCACCGACATCCGGATCGTCGACCAGGAGGACCCGACCCGCGAGGTCGCGCCCGGCGAGCAGGGCGAGCTGCTGATCCACGGGCCGCAGGTGTTCCAGGGCTACTGGGGACGACCCGAGGAGACCGCGGGGCAGCTGCTGGACGGCGGCTGGCTGCGCACCGGTGACGTGGTCCGGGTGGACGAGCACGGCTTCGTCGTCCTGGTGGACCGGATCAAGGAGATGATCGTCACCGGCGGCTTCAAGGTGTACCCCTCGCAGGTCGAGGACCAGCTGCGCACGATGCCCGGGGTCCGGGACGTCGCCGTGGTCGGGATGCCCGGCGGCGACCTCGGCGAGAAGGTCGTCGCGGCGATCGTGATGGAGATCGGGCACGCCCAGATCGAGCTGCAGGCCGTCCGGGACTGGTGCAACGAGCGCCTGGCCCGCTACGCCGTGCCGCGCGACCTGGTGATCCTCACCGAGCTGCCCCGCTCCCAGATCGGCAAGGTGCTGCGCCGGGTGGTCCGGGACAACCTGATCGCCTCGCTGCCGGCCTGAGGCCAGGCCGCGCACCGGACTCCCCCGGACGACCGAGGGCCCCGTCGATCGACGGGGCCCTCGGTCGTCCGTGCTGCCGGTCAGCGCGGCAGCCGGCTGGTCCACCAGTCGAGCACGTGCTCGAACCGCACCTGGCGGTGCTGCGGGCGCCCGGACCGGGTCAGCTCGTGCCCCTCGCCCGGGAACAGCAGCAGCTCGGCCGGCACGCCACGCCGCTTGAGCTCGACGAACCATCGCTGGCCCTGCTCCACCGGGCAGCGCCAGTCCTGCTCGGAGTGGATCACCAGCGTCGGCGTGCTGACCTGCCCGACGTGCGCCATCGGCGACTGCGCCGCGACCGCCGCAAGGTCCGCCGCCGAGTCGCCGTCGCCCAGGTACTCCGTGCCGAAGTACCAGCCGATGTCGCTGGACCCGACGAAGCTGACCGGGTCCAGGAACCCGCGCTCGACGATCGCCGCCTCGAACCGGTCGGTCCGGGTGGTCAGCCAGGCGGTGAGGTAGCCACCGTAGGAGCCGCCCATCACGCCGAGGCGTCCCGCGTCCAGCGTCGGGTCGAGCACCGCCGCCTCCAGCAGCGCCAGCACGTCGTCCGTGTCCAGCGCGCCGAACCCGTGCCGGATGGCGCTGCCGTGCGCCGAACCGTAGCCGGCGGCACCGCGCGGGTTGCCGTAGACCACGGCGTAGCCGGCCTCCGCGAGCACCTGCACCTCGTCGAACAGCGCGACCGTGTACTGCGCGTACGGGCCGCCGTGGATCATCAGGACGGTCGGGTGCGGGCCGTCGAACCGTGCCGGGTCCGGCGTGACCACCCAGCCGTGCACCGGGTACCCGTCCGGCGCGGTCGTCTCGATCTCCCGCGGCGCGCGCACCCGGCCGGTGGCCCGCAGCGCGGCCGAGAAGTCGGTCAGCGGCGTCGAGCCACCCGTCGCCGGGTCCACCCGGTACAGGTCGCCGCTGGTCAGCGGGCCGGCCGCCACGGCGACGAGCACCCCGGACGCGCCAGCCACGCCGTGCAGCACCACCGGGCCGCCCAGCACCTCGCGCGCGGCGCCGTCCACCTGCACCTCGTCCAGCACGACCGTGCCGCGGTGCAGCCGGCCGACCAGCACGCCGTCCCCGGTCACGGCGAACGTGCCGCTGTCCAGGTCCACCGCCTCCGCGTCGGTCAGCCGGACCGGCGCACCGGTCGCGACCGGGCCGGACGCGCCTGCCGTGAGCGCGAGCGCGAACAGGCCGGTCTGAGCCGCCACGAAGTCCCGGCCGCTAGCGCCCATGTCCTGCGCAAGCAGCCAGACCCGGCTGCCGTCGGCCGCGGGCAGCGCGGACACCACCGCGAGCGTGCTGCCCGCGTCGGCGTCCGTCAGCGGGACCAGCGGGGCGTCGTCCGCCGCCGAGGCGTCCACCAGCACGGCGTCGCTGCGCAGGTCCGAGTCCTTGCCGGTGTGCCGGGCCGCCACGAGCACCAGGTGCCGGCCGTCCGGCAGCCACTCCGCGCCGTCGACGTCCAGGTCGCCGCCGGTCACCTGGCGGACCTCCTGCTGCGCGACCAGGCCCACCGCGTCGGCCGGCAGGTCCACCAGGAACAGGTGCCGACGCTTGTCCTGGGTGAAGCCGACGCCGTCGTGCCGGAACGGCAGCTCGGTGATGCGCCTCGGGCGCTCGGCGGCCGGCTCGCCGTCCGGCAGGTAGCGGCCCTCGGCGGGCACCCGGGCCAGGAAGGCGATCCGGGAGCCGTCCGGCGCGAACCGCGGGGACTGCGCGCCCAGCGGGGCGTCGGTCAGCCGGACCGGCTCACCACCGGTGAGCTCCACCACGTGCACCTGCGGGCGGCCCTTCGGCTCGGCACGCAGAAAGGCGACCCACCGGCCGTCCGGCGAGACCTGCGGGTCGGTGTCCCGGTGCCCACGGGTCAGACGGACCGGGTCGGCGCTGCCGTCGGTCGCGACCCGCCAGAGCTGACCGGTGTACTCGTCGGAGCCGAGATCGGGAGTGGTCACCGCCACGACGGCGGTCCGGCCGTCGGGGGTGAGCGCCGGGGCGCCGGGGGTGTGCAGAAGGGAGAGGTCGAGAGGGATCACCCCCCGACCGTAGTACGGCCTCGATCGACAGCGCCGCCGACGTCAGGACACCGGCTCGCCCTCCGGCGTCTCCGCCGCCGTGGCGGTGGCAGCGGCGGTGGCGGCCCGCTCGGCGTCCGCCTGCTCGTTCTCCGCGCGCAGCACGGTGATCGCCGCCTCGAAGTCGTCCAGGGAGGAGAACGCCTGGTAGACGCTGGCGAACCGGAGGTAGGCGACCTGGTCCAGGTCGCGCAGCGGGCCGAGGATGGCCAGGCCGATCTCGTAGGCGTCCAGCTCGGCGCTGCCGCTGGCCCGCAACGTCTCCTCCACCCGTTGGGCGAGCAGAGCGAGGTCGTCCTCGCTGACCGGGCGCCCCTGGCACGCCTTGCGCACGCCGTTCACGATCTTCTCCCGGCTGAACGGCTCGGTGGCACCGGACCGCTTCACCACCGAGAGGCTGGCCGTCTCGATCGTGGTGAACCGACGGTTGCACTGCGGGCACTGGCGCCGCCGGCGGATGGACAGGCCGTCGTCGGAGGTGCGCGAGTCGACCACGCGGGAGTCCGCGTGCCGGCAGAACGGGCAGTGCATGGTGGTGCCTCCTCGGTGCGTCTCCCGGAGGCGCGCTCGGCCACGGCGCCGACCCACCCGCCTCCCGGAGGACCGGGACAACGTAGGTCCCCGCCGGTCCGAGGTGCAACACGGGGTGGCCTCCGGGTACGACCGCCGGACAGACGACGAGGGTGGCCGCGTGATGCGGCCACCCTCGTGGGGACGCCCCCGTCCCGTCTCGTCCGTGCGACTCGCCTCGCACGAACGGCGTTGCTTCACGCGTCTGGCTCCTGCGCCGAAGCGCTGGAGCCGAAGCGTCCCTCGTGGCGAGCCCCCCAGCCAGCCGTTCGAGGTGACACCAGCCTAGAGGGCCTCGACAGATTTACGCAAGCCTCGACTTTCGTAATCCGGCACACGTCGCGGACCGAGGAGCCGCTGCTCAGGAGTCCGCGGGGAGCAGCAGGACCTGGCCGGCGGTCAGGTCGCTGCCCGTCATGCTGTTCAGCTCCTGGAGCCGGATCACCACGTCGCGGACGTCCTCGCCCGGCGCCGCCACCGATGCGGCGATCTGCCACAGCGTCTCGCCGGACCGCACCGCATAGGTCTGCACCTCGGTGCCGCTCGTGGGCCCGTCGGCGACCGCGCGACCGCCCACCACCCCGCCGAGCACGACCAGCAGCCCCAGCAGCACGACGACCACCCGGCCCCGCCGCGTCAGACGCAGGTCCCCCGCGCCGGACCGGGACGCCCGCGCCGGCCGACGCCCGTCGACCACGACCCCTCGCGGGCTCATCGCGATGGCACTCATCCCCACCACTTCCCTCCGGCCGCCCTGCGGCCACTCGAACACCTGTTCGTCGAACGTTTGTACGATGGTGCCACGCCGGACCGGCAGATGTCGAGACACGCTCGAACAGATGTTTGATCCGTCCGGTGTCCACCTCTAGGCTCGGTGCACCAGGCACAGCGCACCACGAGGCACTGACACGACCGCTCGCGGGCCCGTGACCTGCGACTCCGGCGCAGGTCGGCAGCAGCAGGGCATCGGCCGCGCGGTCGGAGCCACGGACGAGAGGGGCCACGATGGCGAACGACGGAACCGGGACCGGCACGGCGGACGCCGAGGTGGTGGACCTGCACGCCGACGAGGACGGCCTGACCCCGCGCCAGCGGCTCGTGCTGGACACGGTGCGCGCCTCGGTGGAGTCCCGCGGCTACCCGCCGAGCATGCGTGAGATCGGCGACGCCGTCGGCCTGACCAGCCCGTCCTCGGTCAAGCACCAGCTCATGGCGCTGGAGCGCAAGGGCTACCTGCGGCGCGACCCGAACCGGCCGCGCGCGATCGAGGTCGTGCAGCCCGACGACTCCCGGGGGGTCTCCCCCCTGCCCGGCCGGCCCGGCCCGGGCTCGGGCGGCGGGCGCACCGGGGTGATCGGCCTCGGCGACGAGGACTCGGCCGAGCGCGACGGCGCGCCGCGGGCCGCGTACGTCCCGGTGGTCGGCCGGATCGCCGCGGGCGGGCCGATCCTCGCCGAGCAGCTGGTCGAGGACGTGTTCCCGCTCCCCCGCCAGCTGGTCGGCGAGGGCGAGCTGTTCCTGCTCAAGGTGGTCGGCGACTCGATGGTGGATGCCGCGATCTGCGACGGCGACTGGGTGGTGGTGCGCCGTCAGCCGGTCGCGGAGAACGGCGAGATCGTCGCCGCGATGCTGGACGGCGAGGCCACCGTGAAGACGTTCAAGCGCACCGACGGGCACCTGTGGCTGCTGCCGCAGAACCCCGCCTACGCGCCGATCCAGGGCGACGAGGCCCAGGTGCTCGGACGGGTCGTCTCGGTGCTGCGCAGCCTGTAGCCGCGCCCCGCGACCGGGTCAGAGGCCGAACCGGTGGGCGACGGCGCGCAGCGACTCCGCGGACCGGCGCAGACCGGCCAGCTCGTCGGCGGACATCGGCACCTCCAGCCGCTCGCCGACCCCGCCGCGGCCGACCACCGAGGGCACGGACAGGCAGACGTCGCTGATGCCGTAGTAGTTCTCCAGCAGCGAGGAGACCGGCAGGATGCGCCGCTCGTCCTTCAGCACCGCCTCGATGATCCGCGACCCGGCCAGCGCCACCGCGTAGTTGGTCGCACCCTTGCCGGCGATGATCCGGTAGGCCGACTCGACGACCTCGCGCGCGATCGAGTCACGCACCTCGCCGGTGAGCGGCACGTGGCCGTCGATGCCGTTCCAGTCGAGCACCGGCACGCCGCCGATGGTGGCCGACGACCACAGCGGGAGCTCGGAGTCGCCGTGCTCGCCGGCGATGTAGGCGTGCACGTTCTGCACGGCCACACCGGTGTGCTGCGCGATCAGGTAGCGCAGCCGCGAGGAGTCCAGCACGGTGCCCGAGCCGAACAGCTGGGTCGGCGGCAGGCCGGAGTACCTCAGCGCGGCATAGGTGACGATGTCGACCGGGTTGGTGACCATCACGTAGATCGCGTTCGGCGCCACGTCGACCAGCGGCGGCAGGATCGTGCGCATCAGCGAGATGGTGGCCTCGGCCAGGTCGATCCGGCTCTGGCCGGGCTTCTGCTTGGCGCCCGCGGTGACCATGACCACGTCCGCGTCCGCACAGGCCGCGATCTCGTCCGAGCCGATCACCTCGGCCATCGGCATGAACTGGATGCCGTGCCCGAGGTCCAGCGCCTCCGCCTCGACCTTCGCCTTGTTGATGTCGTAGAGCACCACCGAGCGGGCCGCACCGCGCATCAGGGCGGCGTAGGCCATCGTGGACCCGACGGCACCGGCGCCGATCACCGCGAGCTTGGTCGTGCGCCGCGGACCCGCGGTGCCGACGGCCAGGCCGAGCTCGTCGCCGTCGTCGGGGGTCGGGTCGCTCACAGGTCCTCCTCGGTGCTCGGCGCGGGAGTGCGCCGGTCACGAGGGTAGTTCACCGTACCGAGGGCGGTCGGTCGGCGACCGGCAGGTGGTGCGCCTGCTCAGGCGGCCGCGGGGTCCGGGTCGGCGGCCAGCCTGCGGAGCGCGCCGAGGGCCACCTCGCGGTCGGTGGTCCGCCAGAACGCCGGCAGCGAACGGGCCAGGAACTCTCCGTACCGGGCGGTGGACAGCCGGGGGTCGAGCACCGCGACCACGCCACGGTCGGTGGTCGAACGGATCAGCCGTCCCGCCCCCTGGGCCAGCAGCAGCGCGGCGTGCGTCGCGGCCACCGACATGAACCCGTTGCCGCCGGCCGCGACCACCGCCTCGGACCGCGCCGAGCGCACCGGGTCGTCCGGGCGCGGGAACGGGATCCGATCGATCAGGACGAGCTGGTTCGCGCGCCCGGGAACGTCCACGCCCTGCCAGAGCGACAGGGTGCCGAACAGGCAGGTCGGCTCGTCCTGCGCGAACCGGCGCACCAGGGTCGGCAGCTGGTCGTCGCCCTGGGCCAGCACCGGCACGTCCAGCCGGTCGCGCATGGCCTCGGCCACCGCGGTGGCCGCCCGTCGCGAGGAGAACAGCCCGAGCGTGCGACCACCGGCCGCGGTGATCAGCTCGGCGATCTCGTCCAGCTGCGCCTCGGTCGCGGGCTCCCGTCCGGGCGGGGGCAGCCGCCGGGCGATGTACAGGATGCCCTGGTGCGGGTAGTCGAACGGGCTGCCCACGTCGATGCCGCGCCACGGCAGCGCCGCCGGGACCGCCGCCGAGGCCACCAGCGCGCCCTCGCCCGCAGCGCCGCCGGCCGGCCCCTCGGTCGCCGTGCCGGTGGCTGCGGCCCGCTCGCTGGCGCCCTCCAGCCCGATGCCGCGCGCCATCGACCGGAACTCGCCGCCGAGCGTGAGCGTCGCCGAGGTGAGCACGGTCGCCCGGCCGGCGAGCAGGTGCGTGCGGATGAGCCCGTTGACCGCCAGCGGTGCCGCGTGCAGCCGGGTGGCACCGTCGCCGCGACCGCCCTCGCCGCGCGAGCACCACAGCACGGTGTAGCGCTGGTCCTCGGGGTCGGCCGCCATCTGCTCGGCCACCTCGAACAGCGCCTGCACCGCCGACACGGCCAGCTTCAGCCCGCTGTCGGCATCGCCACCACCGGCCGGCTTCTCCGGGCGGAGCGCGGACAGCAGCGAGCGCGCGGCGTCCCGCACCTGGGCCACCGCGTCCCGCGCTGCCGACGGCAGACCAGCGGCGAACCGGCCCTCCGGCAGCCCGATCAGCACGCCGGCCAGCGCGGTGGAGGCCGCGTCCAGGTCGCCGGCCACGACACCGCCGTGCCGGCGGGCCATCCGGCCGGCGTGCTCGACGGTCGCGACGGACAGCTCGGCGGTGGACTGGGCGGTCACCCGGTCGGCCAGCTCGTGCGCCTCGTCCACGATCAGCACCTGGTGCTCAGGCAGCACGTGGGTGGAGCCGGCGGCGGCGATCCCGAGCATGGCGTGGTTCGTCACCACGACGTCGGCGGCCCGGGCGGCGGCGCGGGCCCGCTCGGGGAAGCACTCCTCCAGCAGCGGGCAGCGCTGGCCCAGGCACTCCAACGAGGTCACGGAGACCTGGCGCCAGGCCCGGTCGCTCACCCCGGGCACCAGGTCGTCGCGGTCGCCGGTGCCGGTGTCGTCGGCCCACTCGCGCAGCCGGAGCACCTGCGCGCCCAGGGACTCGCGGGCCGGTGCGTCGCCTGCGGCGTCCTCGCCGGAGCCGCCCGCGCCCGGACCCGCGGTGCCGGTGAGCGGTTCCGGCGACGGGTGGTCGGCCGCACCGTGCTCACCGAGGTCGAACAGCATCCCCTGCTCGTCCGGCGGGTAGCCGCCGGCGGTCTTGTGCACGCAGACGTAGTTGTGCCAGCCCTTGAGCAGCGCGATCCGGGGCTCGCGCGGCAGCGCGGACGCCAGCGCACCGGCCACCAGGGGCAGGTCGCGGGTCATCACCTGCCGTTGCAGGGCCAGGGTCGCGGTCGAGACCACCACCTTCTCGTCGGCCGCCACCGCGTGCCGCACCGCGGGCACCAGGTAGCCGAGCGACTTGCCCGTGCCGGTGCCCGCCTGCACCATCAGGTGCGCGCCCGCCTCGATGCTGCGGGCGACCTCGCGCGCCATCTCCCGCTGGCCCTCGCGCGGCGACCCACCCAGCGCCGCGACCGCGAGGTCGAGCAGGCGGTCGACGTCGGGGGCGGGGTCGGGCACCCGAGAAGGGTAGGCCAGTCAGCCGACCCGGACGGACGCGGCGGTGAGCTCCGCGGCCAGTCCCGCGTCGACCCGGCCGCGCAGCGCGGTGCCGTGCTCGGTGTGCTCCTCGGCGTCGATCTCGCCGGCCTCGTGCACCCGGTGCACCAGGTCGCCGCGGTCGTACGGGATCACCACGTCGAAGCCGACGCCGGGGCGCGGCAGCTGGTCGGCGATCACCGCCTGCAGCGCGTCGATCCCCTCCCCGGTGTGCGCGGAGACCACCACGGCGCCGTGCTCGCGGGAGCGCAGCCGGGCCACGGTCTCCGGCTCGGCCAGGTCCACCTTGTTCAGGATGATGATCTCCGGGACGTCCATCGCCCCCGGGATGTCCGCGAACACGTGCCGGACCGCGGCGATCTGGCCCTCCGGGTCGGGGTGCGAGGCGTCCACGACGTGCAGCACCAGGTCGGCGTCCGCCACCTCCTCCAGCGTGGAACGGAACGCCTCGACCAGCTGGTGCGGCAGGTTCCGCACGAAGCCGACCGTGTCCGCCAGCGTGTACACCCGGCCGTCGGCCGCCTCGGCACGCCGGACCGTCGGGTCCAGGGTGGCGAACAGCGCGTTCTCCACCAGGACGCCCGCGTCGGTCAACCGGTTCAGCAGCGAGGACTTGCCCGCGTTGGTGTAGCCGGCGATCGCCACCGAGGGGATCGCGTTGCGGCGGCGCGAGGCGCGCTTGGTGCGGCGGGCGGGCTCCATCGCGGCGATCTCGCGCCGCAGCTTGGCCATCCGGTTGCGGATCCGGCGCCGGTCCAGCTCGATCTTGGTCTCGCCGGGCCCGCGGGAGCCCATCCCGGCGCCCGCGCCACCGACCTGGCCACCCGCCTGCCGGGACATCGACTCGCCCCAGCCGCGCAGCCGGGGCAGCAGGTACTCCAGCTGGGCGAGCTCGACCTGCGCCTTGCCCTCCCGGGACTTGGCGTGCTGGGCGAAGATGTCCAGGATCAGCGCGGTGCGGTCGACCACCTTGACCCGGACCACGTCCTCCAGGGCGCGACGCTGCGAGGGCGCCAGGTCGCCGTCGACCACCACCGTGTCCGCACCGGACGCCTGCACCATCCCGGCCAGCTCGGCGGCCTTGCCGGACCCGAGGTAGGTGCCCGGATCCGGGTGCTGGCGGCGTTGCAGCAGCCCGTCCAGCACCTCCGAGCCGGCGGTCTCCGCGAGCGCCGCGAGCTCCCGCAGCGAGATCTCCGCCTGCTCCTGGGTGGCCTCGCCGCCCCACAGGCCGACCAACACCACCCGCTCCAGGCGGAGCTGGCGGTACTCGACCTCGGTGACGTCCTCGAGCTCGGTGGACAGGTTCGCGACCCGGCGCAGCGAGGTGCGCTCCTCCAGCTCCAGCTGGTCGCCGTCGTGGCTGGTGTGCACCGTGCCGCCCGCCTGCACCGCCGTTCCCGCCCGGGCGAGCACGCGGGCCACCACGTCGTCCGCGACCCGCTGGGCCTCGCGCGCAGCCTGCTGCGCGTCCGGCCCAGCCGGGTCCGGGGCGGGGGTGGCGGAGTGCTGGGGATCGTTCACGCGGGTCCTTCCCGTCCGTCCCGGTGCGGCGTGCGGCCGGTCGCCGGGGCGGGATCGCGGGGCAGTGTGGGTGCTGGCGGGAGCGTTGCGGCGCTGACGTCGTGCCCTCAGCCTGTCACGCCCGGCGCACCGCGCGCGACGCTATTCGCCACCGGCGGACGCCGCACCGGCACCGGTCGGGCCCGGGCGGCCCCGCAGGCTGGGTAAGGTCGCGGGCGTGACCGGGAACGACCACTACTTCACCGCCGCCCCGGCGTCCCCCGACGAGCGCCGCACCCGCACCGTGCACCTCGCCGGCCAGGACGTCACCGTCGAGACGGCGGGCGGGGTGTTCTCCCCCGACCACCTGGACGCCGGCACCGAGGTGCTGCTGCGCACGGCGGGCGAGCCCCCGGCGAGCGGCGACCTGCTCGACCTCGGCTGCGGCTGGGGCCCGGTGGCGCTGACCCTGGCGCTGCGCTCCCCGCAGGCCCGGGTCTGGGCGGTGGACGTGAACGAGCGCGCGCTGGACCTGACCCGGCGGAACGCCGAGCGGCTGGGCACGCACGTGCACGCGGTGCACCCGGACGACCTGCCGGCCGACGTGCGGTTCGCCGCGATCTGGTCCAACCCGCCGATCCGGGTGGGCAAGCCCGCCCTGCACGCCATGCTGCGGCACTGGCTGGGCCGCCTCGCACCGGGCGGTGCGGCGCACCTGGTGGTGGCCAAGCACCTCGGGGCCGACTCGTTGCAGCGCTGGCTGGCCGAGGAGCTCGGCGCCGGGGCCGAGGTGGACCGGGCCGAGACGTCCCGCGGGTTCCGGGTGCTGCGGGTCAGCTCGCGCTGAGGGCCGGGCGCGCGGGCCTGCGGGTCAACCGCCCGCCGGCAGCTCGCGGCCGGACAGCGCTGCCACCGCCGCCCGGGCCTGCGCGAGCGCGGGCACTCCCTCGGCGCGGGCGACCACGATCCCGGTCGCGTCGAGCAGCAGCACGGTGGGCGTCACGACGACGGCCAGCTCGCCGGCCAGGTCCGGGCGCTGCGCGACGTCGACCTCGACGTGCGCCACGCCCTCGGTCGTGCCGACCACCCGCTCGAGCACCCGTCGGGTGGCCCGGCACGGCGCGCAGAAGCCGGACGAGAACTGCACGAAGGTCGCCACCGCGCCCAGCTCGCCCCGCAGGTCACCGACGTCCAGCACCTCCGGAGCCTCCGGCGCGCGCCGGAGCACCGGCCCTTGCGGCGGCACAGGGGTGACCGTGGTCGGTGCAGCGCTCATGCCGGGCACAACCCCGGGCACGGGTCGTCGTGTTCCCGTGGCTCCGGCCGGGCCGGTCAGCCCGCGAGCGCCGCCCGGTCGACGTCCAGGTCCGCCACCAGCACGGCCGGCCCGGCGAGCTCCACGTGCCCGTCCGGCAGCACCGCCACCCGGACCGTCCCTCCCGGCACGTCGACCAGCCAGACGTCCGGGGCACCGGCGCCGGCCCAGGTCCGCACGGCCAGCGCGGCTGCGCAGGCGCCCGTCCCGCAGGACCGGGTCTCCCCCACGCCGCGCTCGTGCACCCGCATCCGGACCCGGCCCACGACGCCGCCGTGCAGGTCCCGCTCCTCGCCGAGCGGCACCACGAGCTCGACGTTGGTGCCGTGCGGCGGCGTCGGCTGCACCACGGGCGCTCGGGTCAGGTCGGCCTCGGCGAGCTCCGCCTCCCCGGCGAGCGCGAGCACGGTGTGCGGGTTGCCCACGTCCACGCTCAGTGCGGGCCGCGGCACGTCCAGCCCGGCGACGGACACCTGCGCGTCGACACCGACGGCGGCGGCCTCGACCCCGCCCGGCAGGTGCCAGACGCCCATGTCCACCGCGTACCAGGTCGGCTGCGCGCCGCTGACGGCGGGGGCGACCTCGCGGACCCGGCGGACACCGGCGCGGGTGCCGAGCACCAGCTCGCCGGCGGCCGGGTCCCAGACGCCGAGCCGGCGGGCGTACTCCGCGACCACCCGGACGCCGTTGCCGCACATCTCGGCGATCGAGCCGTCCGCGTTCCGGTAGTCCATGAACCAGGCTGCAGCCGGGTCCTCCGCGAGCGCGGCGGCCCCCTCCGCGAGCTCGGCGCTGGCGACCAGGCGGATCACGCCGTCACCGCCGACGCCGGCCCGCCGGTCCGCGAGCGCCCGTACCAGGTCCTCGTCCAGCTCCGGCACCGGGCCACGGCCGTCGATCAGCACGAAGTCGTTCTCGGTGCCGTGGCCCTTGGTCACGTGCAGGGTGCGCAGGTCACCGGACGGCGTGGCGGTCATGAGCCCAGACTACGGCGGGGGGCCGGGTCCTCGGTGGCCGGGAGCAGCGTGCCTGCGTCGGCGGCCGCCACCAGGGCGAGCGCGCGGTCCAGCAGGTCCGGGTCCCGGGAGTCCAGCCAGTGCACCCGCGGGTCCCGGCCGAACCAGCCCATCTGCTTGCGGGCCAGCCGCCGGGTACCGGCCACCACCTGCTCACGGGCGGCCTGCTCGGTGATCTCGCCGCGCAGCATCGCCAGCACCTCGGCGTAGCCCACCGCCCGGGAGGCCGTGCGGCCGATGCCGGCGGCGGCCAGGGCACGCACCTCGTCGACCAGCCCGGCGGCCCACATCCGGTCCACCCGCACCGTCACCCGCTCGTCCAGCACCGCGCGGTCGCAGTCCAGGCCGAGCTGCACCGTCGGTCGCACGTGCTCGTGCCCGGGCAGGTTGGCCGAGTACGGCCGGCCGGTCAGGGCGATCACCTCCAGCGCCCGGACCACCCGGCGGGCGTTGCGCGGGCCGATGCCCTCGGCTGCCGTCGGGTCCAGCCGGGCGAGCTCGGCGTGCAGGGCGCGCGAGCCCTCGACATCGACCCGCTGCTCCAGCGCGGCCCGCACCGCCGGGTCGGTGCCGGGGAACTCCATCCGGTCCAGCAGCGCCCGCACGTACAGCCCGGAGCCACCGACCACCACGGCGCGCCGGCCCCGGTCGGCGATCGTGGCGAGGTCGGCGCGCGCACCCTGCTGGTAGGCGGCGACGGTCGCGTCCTCGTGCGGGTCGAGCACGTCGAGCTGGTGGTGCCGGATCCCCCGCCGCTCGGCGAGGGTGAGCTTGGCGGTGCCGATGTCCATCCCCCGGTAGAGCTGCAGGGCGTCGGCGTTCACCACCTCGCCCGCCAGGTGCTCGGCCAGCGACACCCCGAGGTCGGACTTGCCGGTGGCTGTCGGGCCGACCACGGCGACGACGACGGTCAACGGGACTCCTCGGGGCGGGCGGACGGTGCCGAGCCGACGGGCTCCGCCGGCCGATCCGGCCGGGCAGGTCCGCCGGCGGCCGCCAGGTCCCAGACCGCGACGGTGTGCGACCCCAGGGCCGTGCCGGTGCTGCTGGCCAGCACCCGGGCCCGCGGGTCGGGTCCCGCCGCCGGGTGCGCGGCGAGCAGCCCGAGCAGCACCTGCCAGGGTCCCCAGCCGGAGACGTCCAGCCCGCCAGGGCCGGGCCGCAGCAGCGCGGCGTGCGCGTCCAGCACCTCGGCCAGCGCGTCCGGGCCGGCAGCCAGCGCGTGCCGCAGCGCGGCATCGACCGCGTCGGCGCGCGGGTCGACGGCGAGCGGTGCGTCCACCCCCTCGCGGGCGCTCAGCGAGCCCACCACCAGCACGAGCAGGTCCCGCCCGTGGGTACCGGCGAGGGCGCGCCCACGCTCCCGCAGCGTCGTCGCGTCCGACGCGTCCCGCCCGATCTCCAGCACCACCGGTTCCGCCCTGCACCCCGCGGCGGCGAGCAGCGCCAGGGCGACCGAGGCGGGCACGTCGGGCGCCGGGGCGCCGGCCGGGCCGTGCTCGCCGACCAGCCGGGCCGGCACGCCCGCCGCGGCGAACGAGGCCCGGGCGGTGTCGAGCCGACGGTCCCGGTGCCCGGGGGCGAGCACCAGCACGTCCTGCGGTCCGTCGGCGGGGCTCGGGACCGGAGACGGGCTCAGTGCCGCGAGCGCCGCCGCGCGCAGGTCCGCCAGCGGGTCGGCGCGTCCGGCGACCCCGGGGACCAGCAGCGCGGTGTCGGGCAGGAGCACCACGGCCAGGGTCACCCCCCGACCGTAACGCCTGCCCACGCCGCGCCGCGCCGCACGACCCGCACGACCGCCCCTGTGCCTCCCGGTGCGCGGGCCCCGTCCCGCGCCACCCAGCAGCCCGGCGAGCGCCCGCACCCGTTCAGCGGGTCAGCCCGGCCGCCAGGTCCTCGGCCCGGGCGTCCTGCCCGGACCGCCGCAGCACGTCGATCAGCAGGTTCGCCACCTCGCCGCGTGCGGTGCGCTGCCGGACGAGCGCGAAGCCCTCCATCGCGGACTCCAGGCACCACACCGCCTCGTCCACCTCACCGAGCGCGTCGTGCAGCCGACCGGCGAGCCAGAACGCGTGCGCCGCGTCCGGCACGGATCCCAGGGCGCCGTAGGACTCCGCCGCCGATCGGGCGAGCCGCGCCGCCGTGGCGCCGTCCCGGGGTGCCTGCAACCGGGCGGCCGCGTCCTCCAGGTCGGCGTGCGCCCGACGACGCCGGGTGGCCTCCCGCCGGACCAGCGGATCGGCGGCGTCCGGTACCGACCGGGCCGTACCGAGCTCCGCCAGCAGGGCATCGATGGTCACGAGCACCTCGTCGACGCCGCCCGCCACCGCAGCGGCCCGCGCCCAGGCGACCACCACCGGGGCGACCGCCCCCGCGTCGACGCCCCCAGCGCGCAGCCGTGCGACAGCCGCCGCGTAGGCGGGTGCCGCGCCGTCGTCGTCGCCGAGCACCTGGGCGCAGTGCGCCGCCTCGGCGTAGGCGAACCCGGCGTCCACGAGCAGCCCGGCAGCCTCGGCGACCCGGGCGGCGGCCAGGTACCGGGCGGCGGCCTCCTCGGACCGGTCGACGCCGACCAGCTCCTCCGCCTCGGCCAGCAGGCCGGGCAGGTCCGGCCCGGTCACCGGTGCCGCGGTGGTCGGCTGCGCGGTCGACGGCTGTCCCGTCACCGACGCGGGCAGGTGCGTTGTCCGGTCGGTCCGGTCCGCCGGTCCCGGCCGCTCCGTCGGGTCCGCCGGCGCGGTCATGCGCGGCAGCACGTCCAGGTCCAGCGGCGCGGGAGCCGGCCCGGTGCGCCAGGCGCGCGCCACCGCCTGCGACTCCGCCGAGGTGCCGTTCCGGGCGTCGAAGGCGGCCGCGAGCCGGTCCGCCTGCGCGTGCAGCCAGTCGTCCAGCTCGGCGACCGTGCCCGCCGGCACCGTGGCCAGGCGGAGCGGCCGGTCGCCGTGCTCCGCGCGCAGCACGTGCGTCGCCGCACCGACCAGCCGGGAGAACGACAGCCGCGAGTACGGCGTGTCGCCGCCGGTGAGCAGGTGCTGCTCCTCCTCGATCGTGCGCAGCGCCCGCAGCACCTGGCCGCCGCGGGCGAGCAGCCGGATCCGCCGGCCGCGAGCGCCGACCATGTCCGAGTCCGACACGGCCAGCGCCGCCACCGCCCGTCGGTGCGTCCGCGCGGCGTCCCGCGCGCGACCGGCGTCCAGGTAGGCCTCCGCCAGGTGGGCCAGCATGTCGGCGGGCTCGGAGGCGCAGGACGGGTTCTCGGTGAGGGTCTGCTCGATCAGCCGGATGCCCTCCTCGGCCCGGCCGGTGGCCAGCAGGTAGGACGCCCGGTCGCCGGGGTCGCACGCCTCGCACTGGGAGAAGTCGTCCCGCGGGGTCGCCACCCAGGCCTGGAACGCCTGCTCGACGTCGGCCGCACCGCGCTGGCGCGCCCAGGCGAACCGCTCGTAGGCCACCGCGTCCATCCCGTTGCCGGCCAGGGCGTACCGCCGCTCCATGTCGGCCAGCGTGCGGTCGATCTGCTCGGCGGGCACGGTCGGGAAGTCCGCCAGCGCGCTGACCATCCACTTGTACGACCAGAACACGCCGTGCCGGTCCTGCTGGTCGAAGCCCTCCGGGTGCTCGTCCCACCAGCGCAGCAGCCGGGCGAACGCCACGAAGGCCCGCTCCGGCTCGCCGCTCCAGGTGCAGGACTCCACCAGCGTGTACAGCGCGTACGCCCGGACCTCGTCCGGCCCCTCGGCCTCGGCGAGCCGCACCTGCCCCTCGGCAGCCTGGGTGCGGGCCAGCCCGTACGGCATGGTCCGCACCACCGAGATCTCCTGGTCGGCCTGGTCCTTCGTGCGGCTCATCACCCGTCCTGTCTCGCCGGTCCCGTGCCGGGCCCCGATCCTGCGTCGTCCTGCGGTCCCACACCGTCGGCGCGTCCGCCTGCGTCACCCGCACCGCGCAGCCCCGCACGGAGCAGCACCCGCATCGACCCGGTCATCAGCTCCACCTCCCGGGAGCGGAGCGGCTCGCCGGCCAGCAGGAGGGCGGAGACGTACAGCGAGCGCACGCCGGCCTCGAACACCTCGCCCGGCGGAGCCGTCAGCAGCTCGCGCACCACCGGGCTGCGGTCGTTCAGCACCAGCCGCCGGGCGGCCGCGGGCGCGGCGAACCCGGACAGCACGTCGCTCCACAGCTCGTCGGCCTGCGCCGCCGCACGGGCCAGGTCGCGCTGGTGGTCGCCGTCCCGGTCGTGCAGCAGCACCGCCGGCAGACCGGCCGGCTCGAACTCGCGCAGCACGAGCTCGCAGTCCAGCGGCCGCAGCACCGCGTCACCGGCCCGCACCGCGTCCAGGGTCGCCAGCTCGCGCTCCGGAGCCGGTTCGGCGAGCACCTGCGCGATGTCCCCCGCCCCCAGCGGCCGGAAGTCGCCCGGCGACCGGGCCGCCAGCCGGGCCAGCAGGTCGGCGTCGTACACGTAGCCGGCATTCACCACCGCCATGCCCTGCGCCCGGGCCACCGGGGCGATCCGGCGGTACTCCTCCAGGGTGGCGGCGTAGACCACCCGGCCGTGCTGCTCGGCGACCTCCGCCAGGGTGAGCGGTCCGTCGGTGGTCTCGTACGGCAGGATCCGCGCCGCCAGGTCCAGCATCGCGTCGTCGGTCAGGGCCAGCGAGCGCACCGCGAGGTGGTGGGTCGCCACGAACCGGCGCGCCAGTGCGGTGCCGGAGTCCAGGGTGCGCAGCGTCCAGCCCCGGATCGCGCCCGCCAGCGCCTCCTGCGTGGCCAGCAGCACCTCGTCGGTGTACAGCTGCTCCCGCGAGGCGGTCGGCCGCAGCCCGGAGGCGTCGATCACGCACCGCACGAAGAACGCCCACTCGGGCAGCAGCCCCTCCACCCGGGTGCCGAGCAGCATCCGCTTCAGGTAGACCCGGTGCGAGCCACCGCCACCCGGCGGCACCGCCGCAGGCAGCACGTAGGCCACGCCGGACACCCCGGCGAGCGGCACCGTCAGGTCGATCGCGGCCAGCGGCGTGAATCCGAGCGTGCGCTCGCAGTGGTCGGCGAGCACCCGGTCCCGGGAACCGGGGTCCGGCAGGTCGCGCACCCAGGGCAGCTCCGGCTCGGTCACCCGGCGCCAGACGTGCCCGGCACGCGGATCGGCCGCAGCCGGATCGAGCCCGGACGGGACCGGCTCCGCCGTGTCTGCCGGTGACAGCGGCACCTCGACGGCGACGTCCACCGGCAGCAGCGAGCCGAACTCGGTGGCCAGCGCGGTGACGGTCTCCCCCACCAGCCAGTGCTCCATGTCCCGGCGGGGCCGCAGCCGCACCGTGCTGCCCACCGGCACGCGTGCACCGTCGACCGCAGGCAGCTCGACCAGGTCGTAGGAGCCGTCGGCGTGCCCGCGCCAGCGCACCGCCGGTGCCTGCGGGTCCCGCGCGGACCGCGACACCAGCTCGATCTCGTCCGCGACCATGAACGCCGACAGCAGCCCGATGCCGAACTGGCCGAGGAACTCCTCCCGGCCCAGGCCGAGGTCCAGGTCCCGCTTGGACGACCGCCCGACGGTGGCCAGCAGCTCGTCCGCCTCGGCGAGCGTCAGGCCGACACCCGAGTCGGTCACGATCAACGAGCCGTCCGGCAGCGGGCGCAGCCGCACCGTCGACGGCGCAGCCGGGTCCAGCAGGTGCCGCGCCGTGATCGCGTCCACGCCGTTCTGCAGCAGCTCGCGCAGGTACACCCGGGGGCCGGAGTACAGGTGCCGCGCCAGCAGGTCGACGATGCCGTGCAGGTCGACCTGGAACGCCCGTGCGGTGGGCTCGGTCATGCGGCGACCTCGTCGTCCGCCGGCCCGGTGCAGACTCCCACGCCTCGTCCTCGTCTCGTCGTGCCGATGCGTCGATCAGGAGTTCTTCTCGTACTCCGCCTTGGCCACCTCGGCCTCGTCCGGGTAGGCCTCGTCCAGGTGCTCGAACAGCTGCAGCCCGGTCGAGATCGCGCACGCGAGGTGCAGGTCGAGCTGCTCGTCGGTCACGCCGTGCTCGTAGTCCACGGTGTGCTCGGCGTAGACGCCCAGTACGTCGTCCTCGACGCGCACGTAGCCCTTCGGCCACAGCTTCCCGGCATTCCACTCGTTCACGATCGCCACCGCGCGGGTCTCCTGGTCGACCCCGATCTTCCGTCCCCAGCGGCCGCGGACCTGCAGGTACTCCTGGCTCTGCCCGAGGCGGAAGAAGTAGAACAGGTGGCCGTCCCAGAACCCGCCGATGTCGCCGTCGTCGTCGACGCCGTAGCCCAGCTCGCGGGCGTCCAGCACCCGGGTGATCTGCTCGTGCGAGAGCTGCTCCAGCCGAGCGCCCGCGCCTGCGGCCTCCGGCTTGGTGAAGAATCCCATGTCGTCCTCATCGGTCGTCGGTCGGGGCGCCGCTGACCTGCGCTGTCCGATCGGACGACACGCCGATCGGGCACCCCCTCGCCCATCGGTGCGGAGCAGGACCCGTGGCCTCGCCCGCGACATCGAGACTAGCCGGAGACCGCCGGCCACCGCCCGGAGCGGGTGATCCCGCACGGGGCCACGCTGGCTTCCACGGGACCCGCGGGTAGTGTGACTGCATGGGTCTCTTCGGAAACCGACGGCGCCGCCGCGGACCGGACCGCCCCGAGCCCCGCACCACCGCCGGTCCGCCAGGGAACCCGGCGCACCCGGAGCCCGGCTCGATCGACGGCCGGACGGTCGCCGTCGACGGCGGTCGTCCTGCCCCGCTCAGCTCCGAGCGTGTCGTGCAGTGGCTCCAGGAGCACGGGTTCCACTACTTCGTCGACAAGGACGGGGACCTCGGTGGGCTCTGGCGCGGCAGGCTGTTCTTCTTCTTCCTGTTCGGCGAGCGGAACGAGATCCTGCAGGTGCGCGGGCAGTGGCACCGGGAGGTCGCGATCGAACGGCTCGAGGAGGTGCTGGACGCCTGCACCGAGTGGAACGCCGAGCGCATCTGGCCGAAGGCGTACGTCCGGGTCCGGGACAACGGGATGGTGCACGTGGTCGCGGAGGTCTCCACCGACCTGGAGCACGGCGTCACGGACGACCAGCTGAGCCAGCTGCTGTTCTGCGGCCTGAGCAGCTCCACCACGTTCTTCGACGCGATCGACGAGCTGTACCCCGACCCCGCCACGGTGGCTCCGTGAGCGCCCGGCCACCGGGCTGGCTGTCCCGGGTGCTCGCCGTGCGGGGCCCGGTCCCCGCGGAGCACCGCGTCCCGGTGCAGGCCCGCCCGACCCCGCTGACCCGCGGCCGGGTGGCGGAGATCCTCGGCTCGCACGGGTACCACTACCGGATCGACGAGGACGACGACCTCACCGGCGTCTGGAACGAGTCGCGGTTCTGGTTCCTGCTGCTCGGCGACGACCACGAGATCCTGCAGGTCCGCGGCCGGTGGCACCGCCAGCTGCCGGTGGACGCCCGGCGCGCGATCACCCTGGCGCTGAACGACTGGAACCGCGAGCGGATCTGGCCCAAGCTCTACGTCCGCGAGGAGGAGGGCCAGCTCGCGGTGTACAGCGAGGTGTCCACCGACCTGGAGCACGGTGTCACCGCCGAGCAGCTGGACCAGCTGATCTCCTGCGGCCTGGGCACGGGCGTGCAGAGCTTCGCGTCGTTCGAGGGGCTGCTGCCGCCGGAGTGAGCGCAGCGGGCCGGCCGGGGTCAGGCCCGGACGATCGTGGGCAGCCCGAGCAGCACCGGACCGGCCGCGACCGCACCGGATCCGCAGGCGTCGCCCGACCCGCCGTGCGCGTGGTCGTCCTCGCCGCGCTGCGCCCGCTCCCACGCGTCGCCCGCCCGGGTGCGCCGCACCGCGAACGGTCCACCGTCCAGCGCCGAGTCCGCCACCAGGTGGTGCGGCGCGGCGTGCGTGACCTGCACCGTGACCAGGTCGCCGGGGCGCGGGGCGTCGTCCGTCGGCAGCCCGGCCGGCAGCGACAGGTGCACCAGCCGGTTGTCGTCGGCCCGGCCGGACAGCCGCCGGCTCTCGCCGTCCTTGCGGCCCTCGCCCTCGGCGAGCAGCACCTGCACGGTGCGACCGATCTGGGCCCTGCTCTCCTCCAGCGTGATCCGCTCCTGCAGCGCGACCAGCCGCTCGTACCGCTCCTGCACGACGGCCTTGGGCAGCTGGTCCGGCAGGTCGGCCGCCGGGGTGCCCGGGCGGGGCGAGTACTGGAAGGTGAATGCCGAGGAGAACCGGGACGCCTCGACCACGCGGAGCGTCTCGGCGAAGTCCTGCTCCGTCTCTCCGGGGAAGCCGACGATGATGTCGGTGGTGATCGCCGCGTGCGGCAGCCGGTCCCGCACCCGGTCCAGGATGCCGAGGAACCGGTCCGACCGGTACGAGCGGCGCATCGCGCGCAGCACCCGGTCCGAGCCGGACTGCAACGGCATGTGCAGGCTGGGCATCACCGTGGGCGTCTCGGCCATCGCGTCGATCACGTCGTCGGTGAACGCCGCCGGGTGCGGGGAGGTGAACCGGACCCGCTCCAGCCCCTCGATCGCGCCGGTGGACCGCAGCAGCTTCGCGAACGCGCCACGGTCGCCGAAGCCGACGCCGTAGGAGTTCACGTTCTGCCCGAGCAGCGTGACCTCGATCGCGCCGGCGTCCACCAGCGCGGCCACCTCGGCCAGCACCTCGCCCGGGCGGCGGTCCCGCTCCTTGCCGCGCAGGTGCGGCACGATGCAGAACGTGCAGGTGTTGTTGCAGCCCACGCTGATCGACACCCAGCCGGCGTAGACCGACTCCCGACGGGTGGGCAGCGTGGACGGGAAGACCTTGAGCGACTCCTCGATCTCCACCTCGGCCCGCGCGTTGTGCCGGGCGCGCTCCAGCAGCACCGGCAGCACGTCCAGGTTGTGCGTGCCGAACACCACGTCCACCCACGGCGCCCGGTCGACGATCCCGGACCGGTCCTTCTGCGCCAGGCAGCCGCCGACCGCGATCTGCATCCCCGGCCGGGCCCGCTTGGCACCGGCCAGCCGGCCCAGGTTGCCGTACAGCCGGTCGGCTGCGTTCTCCCGCACCGCGCAGGTGTTGATCACGATCACGTCGGCCTCCTCCGCGGCCGCGGCGGCGGGATCGGCCGGCCGGTAGCCGGCCTGCTCCAGCAGCCCGGCCATGTGCTCGGAGTCGTGCACGTTCATCTGGCAGCCGAGGGTCTTGACCAGATAGGTGCGCGCCGCAGGACCGGTCGGGGCGGGACCCGTGCCGGCGAGAGCGGTGTCAGCAGGACCAGGGGCGGAGGGGGGCGAGGTCGTCGTGCTCATCGCCGCCAAGCCTACGTCCGCGGTCCGGGCCGACCGGGTCAGCCGGCGGTCGCGCTGGCGCGCACCTCGCGCACCACGGTGACGGTGATCTCCCCCGGGTAGGAGAGCTCGGCCTCGATGTGCCGTGCGATGTCCGTCGCCAGCCGACCCATGGCCTCGTCCGGCACCTCGGACGGCTCCACGACCACCCGCAGCTCCCGGCCGGCGGCCATCGCGAGCGCCCGGCGCACGCCGGCGTGCCCGGTCACCAGCGCCTCCAGCTTCTCCAGCCGCTCGACGTGCTGGTCGATGTCGTCCCGGCGGGCTCCAGGTCGAGCGGCCGAGATCGAGTCGGCCACCTGCACCAGCACGGCCTCGACAGTCTGCTGCGGCACCTCGTCGTGGTGCGCGGCGATGGCGTTCACCACCACGTCGGACTCGCCGTGCCGGGCCGCCAGCGCCGCGCCGACCTGAGCGTGCGTACCGGGGACCTCACCGGTGACCGCCTTGCCGATGTCGTGCAGCAGCGCCGCCCGCCGGGCGACATCGACGTCGGCCCCGGTCTCGACGGCGACCTGGGCGGCGAGCAGCGCGCTCTCCACCGAGTGCTCCAGCACGTCCTGCCCGTAGGAGCCGCGCAGCCGCAACCGCCCGAGCACCCGGACCAGCTCCGCGTCGAGGCCGCGCACCCCGGCCCGCTCGGCCGCCGCGCCGCCCGCCTCGTCCGCACGCTGCTCCACGCCGGCCAGCGCCTCGGCGTAGGCCGCCTCGATCCGCTGCGGGGTGATCCGGCCGTCGGTCATCAGCGTGTCCAGCGTGACCTCGGCGACCTCACGCCGCTCGACGTCGAAGCAGGACAGCGCCACCGAGCCCGGAGTGTCGTCCACCAGCACGTTCACGCCGGTCAACGCCTCGAACACCCGGATGTTCCGCCCCTCCTTGCCGATGATCCGGCCCTTCATCTCGTCCGAGGGCAGCGGCAGCAGGGTGACGGCGGCCTGCGTGCTGGTCGGCACGGCGGTGCGGTGCAGCGCGGTCGCGACCACCCGGCGGGCACGCGCCTCCGCGGTGCGCCGGGCCTGCGCCTCGATCCGTCGCACGATGGCGGAGGCGTCCTGGGTGGCCTCGTCCGTCAACCGGCGCAGCAGCTCGGCGCGCGCCTCGGCCGCGGTCAGCCCGGCGGCGGTCTCCAGGCGACCGATCGCCTCGACCTCGGCCTCGGCGAGCAGGTCGGTGGCGGCGCGCTGCGCGGTCGCTCCGGTCCGGGCGGCGGCCTCGCTCGCGTCGGCCTGCTCCCGGGCAGCGGCGCGACGCAGGTCCTCGGCCTGCTGGCGCGCCTCCGCGGCCGCGCGCTCGCGCTCGGCCGCCGCCTGCTCCCGCGCGCTGAGCACCTGCTCGGTCCGGGCCATCCCCTGCTCCCGCTCGGCGATCCGCGTCGACCGCCGCTCGGTGTCGGCGAGCAGGGCCCGGGCCTCGTCCCGGATGGACTGGACGTCCTCGGTGGCCTGACGCCGGACGGCGTCGGCCTCTCGCCGGGCGAGCAGCACCAGGATCAGCGCGACCAGACAGGCCCCGAGCAGCCCGATGACGACCGCGATGTCCTGCATGTGTGCACGCTCCTCGCCCGGACCGACCACCGTCGCGACGGCCTCGATCCGATCACCGATCCGGTGGTCCCCGCGAGCGCTCCTGGACGGCGGCACGCCGAAGTGCCTGCGCCCCAGGTCGGGAACGCTCGGCACACATTGTCCCCCACGTCGACGGCGACCCCGGAGCGGCCCGGAAGAAGGAGGGGGGCCGGCCCGGTGATCGGGGCGCCACAGCCCCTGCGCCCTCCGGCAGCGCTGCTCAGCCGAGCGGCTCGTCCGCCCACGGCTCGGCGTCGTCCACGCCCTCCGCCGCCAGCTCCTCCCGGACCACCCGGGAGACCAGCTCGCCGCCGTAGCCCTTGCGGCCGAGCGCGGCGTGCACGCGACGCACCCGGGTCGTCCGGTCGAGCCCGCGGGTGCCGGCGAGCCGGCGACGGGCCAGCGCTCGGGCGGCCTGCTCCTCGTCCGCGTCGTCGACCTGCGCCAGCGCCTGGGCCGCCGTGGCCTCGTCCACGCCGCGTCGACGCAGCTCCATGGCCAGCGCACGCCGGGACAGGCCGCGCTCGGCGTGCCGGCTGCGGACCAGCACCTCGGCGTAGGCGGTGTCGTCCACCAGCCCGACCGTGGTGAACCGGTCGAGCACCCGCTCGGCGACCTGCTCCGGCACGTCACGTCGCGCCATGGCCTCGGCGAGCTGCGCCCTGCTGCGCGGCGCCGACGTGAGCAGGCGCAGGGCGACCGTCCGGGCGACATGTTCGTGGTCCACCTCGGCGGCGTCGGATCCCTCGCCGCGTTCGAGGCCGGCTGCATCGTCGGGTCCGACCACGTCCTCGGCGGTCCCGGACCTCCTGGAACCGGACGTCCCCGTCCCGTCGGTCAGGGTCGCCAGCCGTCGCCGGAGCTCGTCCACGTCGCTGGTCTGCATGTCCCCTCCTCCCGGCGTCGGCCGGGCCCGACCGACGCCGGGCCCGGCCGCACGGCTCAGAAGTCGACCTTGACCTCGGCGGCGGCATCGGCGGCAGCCTCCACCGCGACCCCCACGCCCAGCTTCGCCTTGATCTTGCGCTCGATCTCGTCCGCCAGCTCGGGGTTGTCCCGCAGGAAGCCGCGCGCGTTCTCCTTGCCCTGGCCGAGCTGGTCGCCCTCGTAGGTGAACCAGGAGCCGGACTTGCGCACGAACCCGTGCTCGACGCCCATGTCGATCAGCCCGCCCTCGCGGGAGATGCCGACGCCGTACAGGATGTCGAACTCCGCCTGCTTGAACGGCGGTGCCATCTTGTTCTTGACGACCTTGACGCGGGTGCGGTTGCCGACGGCGTCCGTGCCCTCTTTGAGGGTCTCGATCCGGCGGATGTCCAGCCGGACGGAGGCGTAGAACTTCAGGGCCTTGCCACCGGTGGTGGTCTCCGGGGAGCCGAAGAACACGCCGATCTTCTCCCGGAGCTGGTTGATGAAGATCGCGGTGGTGCCGGACGCGTTGAGCGCACCGGTGATCTTGCGCAGCGCCTGCGACATGAGGCGCGCCTGGAGGCCGACGTGGCTGTCACCCATCTCGCCCTCGATCTCGGCCTTCGGCACCAGGGCGGCGACCGAGTCGATCACGACGATGTCGATCGCGCCGGAGCGGATCAGCATGTCCATGATCTCCAGGGCCTGCTCGCCGGTGTCCGGCTGCGAGACCAGCAGGGCGTCGGTGTCGACACCGAGCTTCTTGGCGTAGTCCGGGTCCAGCGCGTGCTCGGCGTCGATGAAGGCCGCGATGCCGCCGGCACGCTGCGCGTTGGCCACCGCGTGCAGCGCCACGGTCGTCTTTCCGGAGGACTCGGGGCCGTAGATCTCGACGACCCGGCCGCGGGGCAGCCCACCGATGCCGAGCGCGACGTCGAGGGCGATCGAGCCGGTCGGGATGACCTCGACGGGTGCGCGGCCGTCGTCACCGAGGCGCATGATCGAGCCCTTGCCGAACTGGCGGTCGATCTGGCTGAGCGCGGCCTCGAGCGCCTTCTCGCGGTCCTGGGGAGCGGGCATGTTCACACCTCGTCGTCTCGTGCAGCCTCGTGCTGCGCCTGCGGGGGCTGGTCTGCTGTGTCGTTGCTGATGACGCTATGCCCGACCACCGACATGCACCCCGGCGCCGTCCACAGGTCCGCCGCCGACCCCTGGCTGGGGACGGTCGACGGCTACGTCCGGACCGGACCGCGTCACCGAGGACCACTCTAGCCGAACAGGTGTTCGATCGACGCAGGGCGGCTCAGCGCGTGTCGCGCACGCCCAGGCCCAGCACCATGCGTCCGCCCGGCGCCAGCACCACGGCCTCCGTGACCCCTGCCGCCGCCGGTCGTGACGCCCCGAGCCGGCCGAGCGCCGCCGCGAACGCCGGCCCTGCCCGGTCCATCCATCCGGGCGGCAGCCGTCGGGACGCGGGTGCGTGCAGCGTGCCCCAGTGCACCGGCACCGCGCGGCGAGCGCCCACGGCGAGGCAGACCTCCGCCGCCTGGACCGGGTCCATGTGCCCGCCGGACAGCCGCGGCCCCCACCCGCCGACCGGTACCAGCGCCAGGTCCAGCGGCCCGCCGGCCAGGTCGGGCAGGGCGCGCATCGCCGGGTAGGGCGCGGTGTCCCCCGCGAACCAGACCCGGACGTCCTCGGCCACCACCAGGAAGCCGTTCGCCGCGTTCGGCCGGTGCGGCATCGGACGGTCCCCGTGCACCGCGGGGACCGTCCGGACCCGGACCGACGACCCGGGCACCGTCCACCAGGTGTCCGGCGGCAGACCGACCGCGCTGCGCACGCCGTGCCCGTCCAGCCAGCGCGCGTTCGCGGGGGCGCACAGCACCGGGACGTCGCCCAGCAGCGCGAGCGAGCCGAGCTCGGCATGGTCGTGGTGCAGGTGGGACAGCAGGACCGCGGCGGCCCCGGCCCAGTCCTCGGCGCGCGGCCGGGCGGCGGCCCGGCGCAGCAGGCCGGCGTGCGCACGCAGCAGCGGATCGGTGAGCAGCCGCACGCCGCCGAGGTCGAGCACCACGGACGCGTGGCCCAGCCAGTGCACGGCGACCTCGCCGGGGCCGGTGGCCGCGGTCACCGTCGCCCGTCCCGCAGCCCGAGCGCGGCGGCCCAGCGCAGCAGCTGGTCGTGCACCCGGTCGGCCCCGACCAGCAGCCGCGCAGCGGTGCCGTCCGTCACGCGCACCTCGGCCAGCAGCGTGTCGGCCAGCGGGAGGTCCACCGGGTGCAGCAGCATCGCCTGGTTCTGCGGTCCCCCGATCCCGCCGTGCGATCCCACCTGACCCTCGAAGGCGTGCACGTGCCCGGCGGCGGTCACCTCGGAGATCAGCACCAGGTCGCCCACATCGGTCAGCCGGCCGAGCCGGGCCAGGTCGCCGTGCGCCATCGAGCCGTACCGGGCCAGCGGGTCCGCCCCGTCCACCGTCCGTGCGCCGTCCGGTCCTGCGTCCTCGAGCCAGGCGACGCCGCCCGCGCCGACGGCCATCAGCCCGCGCGCCGCGGTGTCGACCAGCACCAGCCCGATGCCGGTGGTGGCGGCGAGCCCGCGCACCAGACCCGGCCAGCGCAGCTCGACCTCCTCCAGCACCAGCCGCCGACCGGCGCGGGGGAACCAGACCATGCCGAGGTTGCCCGAGCCGGTGACGGCGACCTCGGGCAGGCCGGCCGGCCCGGGGTCGGTCTCGTCCGCCCGGTCGGCGGCCCGCCGGTCGCGGCCCTGCGGCCCGAGCACCCGCGACCCCTCCTCGCCCCGGTGCGGCGTGACGGTGCTGAGGAAGGCGTTCAGCGGCCCCCACTCCTCGTCGCCGGCGGCCTGCACCGCGGCGACCCCGTCGGCGCCGACCGCCGCGCGCGGGGCACCGGACATCAGCTCGCGCACCACCTCGACCAGGGGCCGGCCCGCGACCTGCTCGAACGTCGCGCCGAGCGTCTGCCCGTGGTCCGACAGCACCACGATCCGGTAGTCCCGCGGTGCGACCTCCACCACCCGCTCCAGGGTGTCGAGCACCTGGTCCAGCCCCTCCAGCGCACGCAGCGACTCCGGCCGGGTCGGCCCGGCGTGGTGCGCGATCTCGTCGTAGTCGACCAGGTCGACGAACACGATCGGCGCACCGCAGACCACCTGCTCGGCGACCAGCGAGGTCGCCAGGTCGCGCAGCAGCACGTTGGTCACCCCGCGCAGCACCACGTACCAGCCGCGACGCGGCACCCGGGGCTGCACGTCGCGCACCTGCTGGCGCCGGCCCTGGTAGATCTCCTTGACCATCTCCCCGAGCGTGAGCGACACCGCGCGGGCCAGCACGAACGGGCTGGCGAAGAACCGCAGGTACGAGGTGCCCGGCCCGATCCCCCGTCGGGCCTGGCTCATCACGAGCAGCTGGCGGGCGGCGTCGCCGGAGAACATCGTCGACACCGCCGCGCCACCGTCGGCCAGCAGCCCGCGCCCGTCGGAGAGCCGCCGCTCGACCAGCGCCGCGTCGTCCGGGTGGTTCGTCACCACCAGCCGGCCCGCCTCGTGGTCCCACCAGCGGAACGACGGGATCGCGTCCGCCGCGCCGTGCAGCAGCCCGGCCTGGCTGGCGGGCGTGGTCGACGGCGCCTGCACCCACCAGGAGTCCAGACGGTGGCTGCCGCGCGTGATCCAGCGCTGCATCGTCGGGACCAGCCCGGCGTCCACCGCCTGCGCGAGCACCGGCTGCGCCACCCCGTCCAGCTGCACGACGAGCAGGCCGGGCAGGCGGTGGTCCGACTCCCCGGCACCCGCTGGAGCGGCACCGGCCCGGCGGGCCCGGGAGCGGGCACGCCGCACGACGTCGGCCACCACGTAGTCGGAGTCGCCGGCGCCCCACACCCATCGGCCGAGCGCCATCACGACCGCGGCGGTCAGCAGCACCGGAACCACGGACCACGCGTTGCGCACCTGCACGCCGGGCAGCACCGCCAGCGACAGCCAGGCGACCAGCACCTGCGCGCAGAGCCCGGCGACCAGGGCGCCCATCGCACCACCCACCCGCGCCAGCACCCGCAGCGCCGGCCGCAGCACCAGGTCGCCCACCGCGACCAGCAGCGCCGCGAGGACCACCGCTCCCGGGTTGCTGGCCGACACGTCGTCCGCCAGCGCGATCCCGGCACCCAGGCCGAGCGCGGAGGTCACCAGCGAGAGCAGCGCGTCCGCGACGTCGCTGAGCGTGACCGTCCACCGCGACGGTGGCGGCGGCGTGGTGGGCACCCGCTCAGCCTGCCACGCGCGGCCAGGGCGGGACGGCGGCGCGACTGGTGGGCCGGTGCGCAGGTCGTCGGCAGGGCGCGAAGCGGGACCGGCGGCAGGGCGGACGGTCGGGCCGCAGGTCGGGGCGGAACCGCCGCTCAGCGGCGGGGCGGCGCCTGCCGGTGCCGGTCCGCGCCCCAGCGCCGGTCGTCCGGGACGTCGAGCTCGTCGCACATCGCGTGCCAGACGTCCCGCGGCTCGACCCCGTCGTCGAGCGCCTGCTCTGCGGTGCGCTGGTCCAGCGTGGGCAGCACCAGCTCGTGGGCCAGGGTCCGCCCGTGGGCGGATCCGAGCACCTCGTCGACCAGCAGCCAGAACTCGCGGTAGCGCACGGCGACCCAGCGTACGTGCGGACCGCGGCGATGTCGGCCCGCCGGGCCACAATGGCCCGGTGACCCCGCAGCCCGCTCCGCCCGAGAACGTGCTGGGCCGGTTCTCCGCCGCGACCCAGGACTGGTTCCGGGGTGCGTTCGCCGCGCCGACCGCCGCGCAGGCCGGTGCCTGGGACGCGGTCTCGACCGGCCGGCACGCGCTGGTGGTCGCCCCGACCGGCTCGGGCAAGACGCTCGCGGCGTTCCTGTGGGCGCTGGACCGGCTCCTCGCGGATCCGGTGCCGGCGGAGGTCGCGGCCGCCGACCCCGCGCAACGCTGCCGGGTGCTGTACGTCTCGCCGCTGAAGGCGCTGGCCACCGACGTGCAGCGCAACCTGCGCTCGCCGCTGGTCGGCATCCGCCAGGCCGCCACCCGCCGTGGCACCGAGCTGCCGGACGTCCGGGTCGGGGTGCGCACCGGCGACACGCCCCCGCAGGAGCGGCGCGCGTTCGCGACCCGGCCGCCGGACATCCTGATCACCACCCCGGAGTCGTTGTTCCTCGTGCTGACCTCCGGTGCGCGGGCCGGGCTGTCCGGGGTCCGTACGGTGATCCTGGACGAGATCCACGCGGTCGCGGGCACCAAGCGCGGCTCGCACCTCGCGGTGTCCCTGGAGCGGCTGGACGCGCTGCTCGACCGGCCGGGCGGCCCGGGTCCGGCGCAGCGGGTCGGGCTGTCCGCCACCGTGCAGCCGGTCGAGCGGGTGGCGACGTTCCTGGCCGGTGGCCGCGCGCCCGGCGACGGCGGCCGCGAGGTCGTCGTGGTGCAGCCGCCGTCGAGCAAGGAGATCCGGGTCGACGTGGTGGTCCCCGTGCCGGACCTGACCGACCTCGCGGCGCCGCCGCCCGGCGCAGGACCGGGCGCACGAGGGTCCGCCGAGGCGGTCGACGGCGCGGGACCTGCGCCCGCCCGGGGACCCCGGGTCGCACCGCTCGCGCCCGGCGAGGCCGATCTCACCGGCCCCGCCGCCGGCCGGGGCGGTGCGCGCCCCTCGGTCTGGCCGCACGTCGAGGAGCGGGTGGTGGACCTGGTCGCGGAGCACCGCTCCACGCTGGTCTTCACCAACTCCCGGCGGAGCGCCGAGCGGCTGACCGCCCGGATGAACGAGGTGTGGGCCGGACGTCGGGGCGAGGACCTGCCCGACCCGGGCACGCTGCGTCCCGCGCAGTCGCCCGGGGAGTCCGGCACCGCCGTCGGCGTCGACACCCGGGACGCGGCCACGATCCTGGCGCGCGCGCACCACGGGTCGATGAGCCGCGCCGAGCGCACCCGCACCGAGTCCGAGCTGAAGGCCGGGCACCTGCCGGCAGTGGTCGCCACCAGCTCCCTGGAGCTCGGGATCGACATGGGCGCCGTCGACCTGGTGGTGCAGGTCGGGGCCCCGCCCTCGGCTGCCAGCGGGCTGCAGCGGATCGGCCGGGCCGGGCACCAGGTCGGCGCGGTCTCGCACGGCGTGGTGTTCCCGACCTTCCGCGGCGAGCTGGTGCCGGCGGCCGTGACGGCGATCCGGATGCGGGCCGGGCTGATCGAGCCGATCGCGGTGCCGGCCAACCCGCTGGACGTGCTCGCGCAGCAGATCGTCGCGATGGTCGCGGTGGACGACTGGACAGTGGCCGACCTGGCCGCGACCGTGCGGCGCGCCGCCCCGTTCACCACGCTCGGCGACGCGACGCTGCGCGCCGTGCTGGACATGCTGGCCGGCCGGTACCCGAGCGAGGAGTTCGCCGAGCTGCGCCCGCGGATCGTCTGGGACCGGGCCACCGACGTGCTGACCGCCCGGCCCGGCGCGCTGCGGCTCGCCGTCACCAGCGGCGGCACCATCCCGGACCGTGGGCTGTACGGGGTGTTCCTGGCCACCGGCGCCGCGACCGCCGACGTGCCGGTGGACACCGAGCGGGCCGGTGGCCGGGCCCGCGGCGGCAAGCGGGTCGGCGAGCTGGACGAGGAGATGGTCTACGAGTCCCGGGTGGGCGACACCTTCACCCTCGGGTCGAGCACCTGGCGGATCGACGAGATCACGCCGGACCGGGTGCTGGTCACCCCCGCGCCCGGGCTGCCGGGCCGGCTGCCGTTCTGGAAGGGCGACTCACCCGGCCGGCCGGCCAGCCTCGGCCGCGCGATGGGCGCCTGGGCGCGCGAGGTCGCCGACCTGCCGGCCGACCAGGCCCGCGCACGCGTCCGGTCGGCCGGGCTGGACCCGTGGGCGACGGACAACCTGCTCGGCTACCTGGACGAGCAGCGTCAGGCGACGGGTGCGCTGCCCAGCGACGTGACCGTGGTGGTCGAGCGGTTCCGGGACGAGCTCGGCGACTGGCGGGTGGTGGTGCACTCCCCGTACGGCGCGCGGGTGCACGCGCCGTGGGCGCTGGTGCTCGGCGCCCGGCTGCGTGAACGGTACGGGGTGGACGCGGCCGCGATGCACGCGGACGACGGGATCGTGCTGCGGCTGCCGGACGTGCTCGCCGGGGCGGACCCGGTGGCGGACCTGCTCGGGACGACCGACGCGGGCGGCCCGGGCCGCGCGACCGGCTCTGCGACCGGTGCCGGTGCCGGCACCGGCGGCTGGTACCCGGGCGGCGAGCTGCCGCCGGTGGACGCCGCCGACCTGCTGATCGACCCGGACGAGGTCGCCGAGGCGGTGCGCGCCGAGCTCGGCGGCTCCGCGATGTTCGGCGCCCGGTTCCGGGAGGCCGCCGCCCGTGCGCTGCTGCTGCCCCGGCGTCGGCCCGACCGCCGTCAGCCGCTCTGGCAGCAGCGCCAGCGCTCGGCGCAGCTGCTCAGCGTGGCGGCGCGGCACCCGGACTTCCCGATCCTGCTGGAGGCGGTGCGCGAGTGCCTGCAGGACGACTTCGACACCGAGGCGCTCACCGGTCTGATGCGGGACGTCGCGGCCGGTCGGGTGCGCGTGGTCGAGGTGACCACCAGTCGTCCCTCGCCGTTCGCGCAGTCGCTGCTGCTCGGCTACACCGCGCAGTTCCTGTACGACGGCGACGCGCCGCTGGCCGAGCGCCGCGCCGCCGCGCTGACGCTGGACCCGACCCTGCTGGCGGAGCTGCTCGGCGGGGGTGGCGGCTCGCAGATCGCCGACCTGCTGGACCCGGACGCCGTGCTGCGCACGGAGGCCGAGGTGTCCGGCGTGCACCCGGACCGGCAGGCGCGCAGCCTGGAACAGCTCGCCGACGCGGTCCGCCGGCACGGCCCGCTACCCCTCGCCGCGCTCACCGAGCGGGTGCGGCCGGAGGTGCGGGACCGGGTGCCGGACTGGCTGGCCGAGCTCGAGCGGTCCCGACGGGTGATCCCGGTGCGCCTCAGCGGGGTGCCGGAGCAGCGGGCCGAGCAGTGGGCCGCGGTGGAGGACGCCGGCCGGCTGCGCGACGCCCTCGGCGTCGCGCTGCCGGTGGGGGTGCCCGAGGTGTTCACCGAGGTGCAGCCCGACCCGCTCGGCGACCTGCTGCGCCGGCACGCCCGTACCCACGGGCCGTTCACCGTCACGCAGGTGGCGGCCCGGTTCGGCCTCGGCACCGCCGTGGTGCAGGCCGGCCTGCGACCGCTGGAACGGGTCGGCGCCCTGGTGCAGGGCCGGCTGCGCCCCGAGGCGATCGGCGGCACCGGTGACGAGTACTGCGACGCCGACGTGCTGCGCACCCTGCGCCGGCGGTCGCTGGCCGCCCTGCGGTCCGAGGTCGAGCCGGTGCCGCAGCGCGCGCTCGGCCGGTTCCTGCCGGCGTGGCAGCACGCCACCGGACGGCCGGGGCCCGCTGCGCTGCGCGGTCTGGACGGGCTGGCCCGCGCGGTCGAGCAGCTGGCCGGTGCCGTGCTGCCCGCCTCCGCGCTGGAGACGCTGGTGCTGCCCGCGCGGATCACCGACTACTCCCCCGCGCTGCTCGACGAGCTCACCGCCGCGGGCGAGGTGCTGTGGGCCGGGCACGGCACGCTGCCCGGCAGCGACGGGCTGGTCAGCCTGCACCTCGCCGCCACCGCCGACCTGACCCTGCCGCTCGCCCCCGCGCTGCCCGTCCTGGACGCGGTCGGTCCCGGTGCCCTCGACCTGCCCGTAGCCGCCGTGCCGGCCCTGGCCGGGGGCGCCCTCGATCCGCCCGCGACCATCGCCAGCCCGCTGCACGCCGCGATCCTGGCGGCGCTGTCCGGCGGAGGCGCGTTCTTCCTCGGTGCGCTCGGAGCCCGGGCGGCCGAGCTGCTGGCGGGCACCGGGCCGGCGGCCGGCACCGGGGCTGCCGGCCCCGCGGCCCCGCCGTCGCAGGCCGCGCTGCTCGGTGCGCTGTGGGACCTGGTCTGGGCCGGCGTCGTCACCAACGACGGCCTCGCCCCGCTGCGCGCCCGGATCGCCGGCGGCCGCACCGCGCACCGCACGGTGGCAGCGGCCCCCCGGACCCGAGCGGTCTCCGGCCGGTACGGCGGCGGGCTCGGCCTGCGCGGCGCCGGCCTCGCGGGCAGCGGCCTGGCGGGCGGTGGTGCGGCAGCCGGCCCAGCTCTCCGCGCCCGACGCCCGGGGCCCCGCGCCGGCCTGGTCGGGGCGGACGGCGGCGGCCGGTGGTCGCTGCTGCCGGACCGGGAGCCGGACCCGACCCGCCGGGCGCACGCCCTGGCCGCCCAGCTGCTGGACCGGCACGGCGTGCTGACCCGCGCCGTGGCGCCGGCCGAGGGCGTCGCCGGGCAGTTCTCCGGCGTGTACCGGGTGCTCGCGGCGCTGGAGCAGGCCGGGCAGGTGCGGCGCGGGTACTTCGTGGAGCACCTGGGCGGCTCGCAGTTCGCGCTGCCCGGCGCGGTGGACGTGCTGCGCTCGGACGCCCGCACGCTGGAGCACCTCGCCGAGCAGCACCGCCCGCCGGACGCCGAGCGCACCGCCGTCCTGCTGGCCGCCACCGACCCGGCCAACCCGTACGGCGCCGCCCTTGCCTGGCCGCAGCGTCCCGAGACCGGTCCCGGCGCCTTCACCGGTCCCGGCACCCCCGCCCCCACCGGGCACCGGCCGGGGCGCAAGGCGGGCTCGCTGGTGGTGCTGGTGGACGGCGACCTCGCGCTGTACATCGAGAAGGGCGGCCGGACGGTGCTGACCTTCAGCGCCGATGCGGCGGTGCTCCGCCTCGCGGCCGAGCGGCTGGCGGCGGCGGTGCGCGCGGACCGGCTCGGCCGCCTGACCCTGGTGCGCGCCGACGGCGCCGAGCTGCTCGCCGGCGGCGGCGGGGCCTCCCCGCTCGGCCGGGCCCTGGTCGAGGCCGGGTTCGTCCCGACGCCGCGTGGCCTGCGGCTGCGGGGCGCACGGTGACCCGGCCCGTGCGCCGGCACCGCCGGCCCGCGCCGGCGCGGAGGTCCCGCCGTGCCCGAGGGTGACATCCTGCGCCGCACCGCCACCCGGCTGGACGAGGCGCTGGCCGGCCGGACCCTGGTGCGCGGCGAGCTGCGCTGGCCGTCCGCCGCCGCCGACCTGACCGGTCGCACCGTGCTCGGCACCGCCTCCTACGGCAAGCACCTGCTCACCCGGCTGGACGACGCCACCACCCTGCGCACGCACCTGCGGATGGACGGGGCGTGGCGGATCGCCCGCACCGGCACCCCGTCCGCCCGGGCCTCGGCCCCGCAGGTGCGCGCCGTGCTGGCGACGACCAGCTGGACCGCCGTCGGCGAGCTGCTCGGGATGCTCGACGTGGTCCGCACCCGGGACGAGCACACCCTGATCGGCCACCTCGGACCGGACCTGCTGGCCGACGACTTCGAGCAGGTCGGCCTGCCGGAGGCGCTGCGCCGGTGGGCCGAGCGCGGTGACGCCCCGGTGTGCGACGTGCTGCTGGACCAGACCGTGGTGGCCGGGATCGGCACGATCTACACCGCCGAGCCGCTGTTCCTGGAGCACCTCTGGCCGTGGACGCCCGCCGACCAGGTCACCGACCCCGCCCGGCTGCTGCGGGTGGCGCGGGCGCTGATGCAGCGCTCGGTGCGTGCGCAGTCCCCCACGTCCACCGGCGAGACGGTCCGCGGCCGGACCAGCTGGGTGCACGGGCGCCTGCACCAGCCGTGCCGACGCTGCGGCAGCCCGGTACGGTGCGGCCAGGCGCGTCGGCCGCCGTACCAGCGGCCGGTGTTCTTCTGCGGCGTGTGCCAGGCCCCGACCACCGGCTGATCACCGCCGGTCCGCGGCGTGCAGGTCCGTCGCCCTGCCGGGGCCCGGGCGCACGAAGGCCCACGCGGCGCTGTACCGCGTGGGCCTCGCCGCGGCGCGCAGGCCGCTGCCGAGCTCGTCAGCCGATCGGGGCGAGCTCCGGGCGCTGCCTGGTCCAGTCCGGGTCCGGACCACCCCACACCGACGCGAGGTCGGCCGGCACGGTGTCCGGGATCTGCAGACCCTCGGCGACGGCGATCCGGTCGCTGACCTCGCGCAGCACGCGGGACATCGACACCTCGAGCGCCTCGCAGATGCTGGCCAGCAGCTCCGACGACGCCTCCTTCTGCCCACGTTCGACCTCGCTGAGGTACCCCAGTGACACGCGCGCTGCGGAGGACACCTCGCGCAGGGTGCGACCCTGCCGCTGGCGGGCATCCCGCAGCACGTCACCGATCTCTCGGCGCAACACGACCATCTGGCGTCCCCCTCTCGGGTCTCGGTCCTGCCCCTGCCGCACCGGTGCCGGTGCGCCCGAGGGCACGTTCCGGACGAGTGCGACACCCTTGTGGCCCCGCGTGGGGAGACTCCTACCGTACAGGTCGCCGCCGGCAGGAGTGTCGACGGTGCGGGTCGGAGGCCTGGTGCTCATCACGCTGGGGACAACGCACCGACCCCCGCCCGTGTTCCCCGGTCGCACCGACCGGCCCGGGCAAGCGCCTTCCCGGACGACCCGGGATCAGCGTGCTGCTCGGTCGCCCTCGCCGGCGGCACCGTCGTCGGCTGCGCCCTCGCCGACCAGCGCAGCAGCCAGGCCGAGCACCGCGTCCCCGGCCAGCACCCGCACCTGCGCCCGGTCGCCGTCCAGCGCGAGCGAGACCACCCGGTCCGCCTGCGGTGTGACCACTGCCACATGCACGGTGCCCGGCGGCCTGCCGTCCTGCGGGTCCGGCCCGGCGACGCCGGTGGTCGCCAGGCCGACGTCAGCCCCGACGACCTGCCGCACCCCGAGCGCCATCTGCCGGGCCACCTCGGGGTGCACCGCTCCGTGGGCGGCGAGCAGCCGGCCGTCCACGCCGAGCACGGTCTGCTTGACGTCGGTGGCGTAGGCGACGACGCCGCCCCGCACCGCGCGCGAGGCGCCGGGCACGTCCACCAGGCGCGCGACCACCTGCCCCCCGGTCAGCGACTCCGCGACCGCGACCGTCCAGCCACGTGCGACCAGCGCCGCCAGCAGCGCCTGCGCCACCGGGCCCGCAACGGCCCCGGCACCAGCACCGGGTGCGGCACCGCCACCGGCGTCGGGGCTCCCGGTCATCGGCGGGTCACTGCTGCCTCGAGGACGCGGGCATCGCCCCGGACCTGTGCTCGCGGTGCACCAGGACGGCCGTACGGACGTAGTCCACGCCGGTCACCAGCGTGACGACCACGGCCGCGGCCATCACGACGCCCGCCAGCCAGGTGATCACGACCGGCAGATGGTCCAGCGGCAGCAGGTAGAGCCCCACGGCCACCGACTGCAGCACCGTCTTGATCTTGCCGCCGCGGGACGCGGGCAGCACCAGGTACTTCAGCAGGAAGAACCGCAGCACGGTGATGCCGACCTCCCGGGCCAGCACGGCGGCGGTCACCCACCACCACAGCTCGCCCATCGCGGACAGCAGCACCAGCGCGGTGCCGATCAGCAGCTTGTCGGCGATCGGGTCGAGCAGCTTGCCCAGATCGGTGACCAGGTCCATCCGGCGGGCCAGGTAGCCGTCCACCCGGTCGGTGACGGCGGCCAGCGCGAACAGCCCGGTCGCGACGAGCCGCCAGGTGACGCTCCGCCCGTCGTCGACCACCAGCGCCCAGGCGAAGAACGGCACCAGCACGATCCGCGCGACCGTGAGGACGTTCGCGACGTTGAGGGACGACGGCCGGTGCTCCACCACCCCGACAGCGTACGGGCTGGACGAGGTGCCGCTCAGCGCAGGTCGTCCGCGTCGTCGAAGTAGTCCACGGCCTCCGGCGGCTCACCCGGCAGCCGGCCCTCGGGGGACGCGTACCTGTCGTCGGCCGCCGGCTCCTCGGGCACGCCGCGCAGCATGGCCAGCGTGCCGGGCAGGTCGTCCGGCTGCACCAGCACCTCGCGGGCCTTGGACCCCTCGGAGGGACCGACGATCTCGCGGGACTCCAGCAGGTCCATCAGGCGGCCCGCCTTGGCGAACCCGACCCGGAGCTTGCGCTGCAGCATCGACGTCGAGCCGAACTGCGAGGTCACCACCAGCTCGGCCGCCTGCAGCAGCAGGTCGAGGTCGTCGCCGATGTCCTCGTCCACCTGCTTCTTGGCCGCGGTGACGGTGACGTCCTCGCGGTAGGTCGGCTTGAGCTGGCCCTTCACGTGGTCCACGACGGCGTGGATCTCGCTCTCGGTCACCCAGGCGCCCTGGGTCCGCATCGGCTTGGCGGCGCCCATCGGCAGGAACAGCGCGTCGCCCTGCCCGATCAGCTTCTCCGCGCCGGGCTGGTCCAGCACGACGCGGGAGTCGGTGAGCGAGGAGGTGGCGAACGCCAGCCGGGACGGCACGTTCGCCTTGATCAGACCGGTCACGACGTCCACGGACGGGCGCTGGGTGGCCAGCACCAGGTGGATGCCTGCGGCCCGGGCCAGCTGGGTGATCCGCTGGATCGATGCCTCGACGTCGCGCGGGGCGACCATCATCAGGTCGGCCAGCTCGTCCACGATCACCAGCAGGTACGGGTACGGGGCGATCTTGCGCTCGGAGCCCGGCAGCGGCTTGACCTTGCCGGCCCGCACCGCGACGTTGAAGTCGTCGATGTGCTTGAAGCCGAACATGGCCAGGTCGTCGTAGCGTGCCTCCATCTCGCGGACCACCCACTCCAGGGCCTCGGCGGCCTTCTTGGGGTTGGTGATGATCGGCGTGATCAGGTGCGGGATGCCCTCGTACACGGTCAGCTCGACCCGCTTGGGGTCGACCAGCACCATGCGCACTTGGTCGGGCGTGGACCGCATCAGGATCGACACGATCATCGAGTTCACGAAGGAGGACTTGCCCGCGCCGGTGGCACCCGCCACCAGCAGGTGCGGCATCTTCGCCAGGTTGGCCACCACGTAGCCGCCCTCGACGTCCTTGCCGACGCCGATCACCATCGGGTGCTCGGTACGGCGCGAGGCGCTGGACCGCAGCACGTCGCCCAGCGCGACGGTCTCGCGGTCGGTGTTCGGGATCTCGATGCCGATCGCGGACTTGCCGGGGATCGGCGACAGGATCCGCACGTCCGCGCTGGCGACCGCATACGCGATGTTCTTGCTCAGCGCGGTGACCCGCTCGACCTTCACGCCCTTGCCGAGCTCGACCTCGTACCGGGTGACGGTCGGGCCGCGGGTGAAGCCGGTGACGTGCGCGTCGATCTCGAACTGGTCCAGCACGCTGGTCAGCGACTCGACCACCCGGTCGTTCGCGGCCGAGCGCACCTTGTGCGGGGCACCCTTGGCCAGCGCCTCCTCCGGGGGCAGCGTGTACAGCACGTCCCCGGACAGCATCGGCTGCTCGCCGCGCGGCACCCCGGTGGTCGGCGGCGCGACCGGCTCCCGGCGGGCGGACGGCGCGACGACGCTCGTCGCACCGGTCTCGTCCTCGGTCGGGACGGTCAGCACGGCCTCGGTGGGCGCGGTCATCGGGTCGTGCGCCGCGGCCGCACCGAGCACAGCGGTCGCGTCCTCGCCGTTCCCCTCGATGTAGGCGGCCCGGGTGAACGCCTCGTCGGCCTCGTAGCCGTCCAGCCGGTCGTCGGCCGGGTCCTGGTCGTGGCGACCACGGCGCAGCCGACCGAGCAGACCGCGCCGGGCGGGCTTCGCCGGGGGCTCCTCGACGGCGGTGTGCCCCGCGTTGATCACCAGCGGGGCGTCCTCGTCCTCGTCTTCGACCTGGTCGCGGTGGTTGCCGGTCAGGCGGTCGTAGAGGGCGCCCAGGCGCGGACCGATCTGGTTCACCGGGGTCGCGGTGACCACCAGCACACCGAAGAACGCCAGCAGGACCAGCAGGGGCACCGCGCCCCACGCCGTGACCAGGCTGACCAGCGGCGTGCCGACCAGGTAGCCGATCACACCGCCCGCGTCCCGGACCTGCTCGAACCCGTCGGCGGGCGCCGGCAGGTCCGCCGCGATGTGCGCCAGCGCGCACGCCGCCACCGTGATCGCGGAGACGCCGATGCCGATCCGGGAGTTCGCCTGGTTCCGCTCCGGGTGCCGCATCAGCCGCACCGAGACCCCGACCAGTGCGACCGGCACCGCCACGGCGACCCGGCCGAACACGCCGGCGAACATCACGTGCACGGCGTCGCCCGCCATGCCCTGCAGCCCCCACCACTCCCGGGCGGCGACCACGATCGCCGTCGCCAGCAGGAAGAACGCGGCCCCGTCGCGTCGCAGCGCGGGATCCAGGTCGCGGGCGCCCCGGCCGATCCGGCGGGCGGAGCCGCCGACCAGGTGCGCCAGGCCCATCCAGATGCCGCGGATCATCCGCAGCGGCAGCGCCGGGCGGTGCTCGGCGGGGGCCGGGTGCGCGCGTGCGGCCGGCGTGCTCCGGGGTGCCCGGCTCGCGGGCGAGGTCGCACGGGTGCGCGCCGAGCTGCCCGCACGGGTGGCGGTCGAGGACGGACGGGCAGCCATGATCCTCACGGTAGCCTGCGCACCCGTCGAGGGCGCGGACCCGGCCCACCCTCGGCGCGCCCTGTGCCCCCGCCCAGCGACCCGCCCCGCACCCCGGCGCGTGCGGGGCGGGTTGCTGGGCGGGTGCGAGCAGGGGGACGGCGTCAGGCGGCGACGACGACCGGGATGATCATCGGGCGGCGGCGCAGCCGGTGCGAGACCCAGCGGCCGACGACCCGGCGGACCACCTGCTGCATCTGGTGGGTGTCCACCGCTCCGCCGCGGGCGGCCTCCTCCAGCGCGGCCGTGACCTCCGGGAGGATGTCGCGGAACACCGCGTCGTCCTCGGCGAAGCCACGGGCGTGGATCTGCGGGGTCGCCAGCACGGAACCGTCGGTGGAGCTGACCACGGCGAAGATCGAGATGAAGCCCTCGTCGCCCAGGATCCGGCGGTCCTTGAGCTCGACCTCGGTGATCTCGCCGACGCTGGACCCGTCCACGTACACGTACCCGCAGGGCACGGCGCCGACCACGCTGGCCCGGCCGTCCACCAGGTCCACGACCACGCCGTCCTCGGCCAGCACCACACGGTCGGCCGGCACGCCGGACCGCACCGCGAGCGCACCGTTGGCGACCAGGTGCCGGACCTCGCCGTGCACCGGCATCACGTTGCGCGGGCGCAGGATGTTATAGCAGTAGAGCAGCTCGCCGGCCGAGGCGTGCCCGGAGACGTGCACCTTGGCGTTGCCGGAGTGCACGACGCGCGCGCCGAGCCGGGTCAGGCCGTTGATCACCCGGAACACCGAGTTCTCGTTCCCGGGGATCAGCGAGGACGCCAGGATCACGGTGTCGCCGAGGCCGACCGAGATCTTGTGGTCGTTGTTGGCGATCCGGGACAGCGCGGCCATCGGCTCGCCCTGGGAGCCGGTGCACATCAGCACCAGCTCGTCGTCCGGGATCTCGCCGAGCCGCTTGGCGTCGACCAGCACGCCCTCGGGGACCCGCAGGTAGCCGAGCTCGGCGGCGATGGTCATGTTGCGGATCATCGAGCGACCGACCAGCGCGACCTTGCGACCGTGCGCGACGGCCGCGTCCAGGACCTGCTGCACACGGTGCACGTGCGAGGAGAACGAGGCCACCACGATCTTGCCCTCGACGTCCAGGAACACCGAGTCGAGCACCGGGCCGATCTCGCGCTCCGGGCTGACGAAGCCGGGCACCTCGGCGTTGGTGGAGTCGACCATGAACAGGTCGACCCCCTTCTCCCCCAGCCGCGCGAACGCGCGCAGGTCGGTGATCCGGCCGTCCAGCGGGAGCTGGTCCATCTTGAAGTCGCCGGTGTGCAGCACGGTGCCCGCCGGCGTGGTGACCGCGACGGCCAGGGCGTCCGGGATCGAGTGGTTCACCGCGACGAACTCGCAGGAGAACGCGCCGACCTGCTCGGTCTGCCCCTCCTTCACGGTGAGGGTGAGCGGCTGGATCCGGTGCTCCTTGAGCTTGGCCTCGACGAAGGCCAGCGTGAGCTGCGAGCCGATCAGCGGGATGTCGCGACGCAGCCGGAGCAGGTACGGGACGGCGCCGATGTGGTCCTCGTGGCCGTGGGTCAGCACGATGCCGTCGATGTCGTCCAGCCGGCCGGACAGGTAGTCGAAGTCCGGCAGGATCAGGTCGACGCCGGGCTGGTGGTCCTCGGGGAACAGCACCCCGCAGTCGATCACCAGCAGGCGGCCGGCGTACTCCAGCACGGCCATGTTGCGGCCGACCTCGCCGAGCCCGCCGAGGGCGACGATCCGCAGCGCGCCCTCGGGCAGGGCGGGCGGCAGGGTCAGGTCAGGGTGGGGATGGGACATGCTTCTCCTGGTCTAGCGGACACCGACGTCCAGCAGGCCCGCAGCGCGCAGTCCAGCGCGCACGGCCTCGACGTCGTCGTCCGACGCGGCCACCTGGGGCAGCCGCAGGTGTCGGGTGGGGATCAGGCCGAGGGTCCAGGCGGCAGCCTTCGCGGCCACCGCCTGGAACCCCTGGCCGTTCAACGCGTCGATCGCCGGTGCGATCGACAGGAAGATCTCGCGGGCGCGGGCGTGGTCGCCCGCGTCGTGCGCCGCCGTGAGGGCGGCGAGCTGCGGGCCGGCCACGTGGCCGACCACGCTGACGATGCCGGCCGCGCCCACGGCGAGGAACGGCAGGTAGAGGGTGTCGTCGCCGCTGTACCAGGCGAGCCCGGTGCGGTCGGCGGTCTTGGCGCCGGTGTAGACGTCACCGGCCGCGTCCTTGACCGCGACGATGCGGTCGTGCGCGGCCAGGGCGTCGAAGGTGGCCGGTGCCAGGCGCACGCCGGTGCGGCCGGGCACGTCGTAGACCATCACGGGCAGCGGCGTGGCGTCCGCCACCGCGGTGATGTGCCGGACGACGCCCTGCTGCGAGGGGCGGGAGTAGTAGGGGCTGACCACCAGCAGCCCGTGCGCACCGGCCTCGGCGGCCTGCTGGGCCATCCGCACCGCGTGCAGCGTGTCGTTGGAGCCCGCACCGGCCACGACCGCGGCCCGGTCCCCCACCGCGGCGACGACGGCGCGGATCAGCTCGGCCTTCTCCGGGGCGTGCGTGGTGGGCGACTCGCCGGTGGTGCCGTTCAGCACCAGGCCGTCGTGACCGTGGTCGACCAGGTGGGTGGCGAGCGCGACGGCCGCGTCGAGGTCGATCGCGCCGTCGCTCGTCATGGGGGTCACCATCGCGGTGAGCACCGCGCCGAACGGGCGCGACGGAGTACGGGGGGCCATGGTGCGCAGGCTACCGCCCACCTGCGACCCCGTGCTCATCGGTCCACCCCCGCGCCCGCGCACCGGGTGCGCCGAGAGCGCACGGGACCCGACCGCCCGCACCGGGACGGCCGCTCCGCGCGCTCTCGACGGTCCACCGGCGGTCAGGCCGCCGGCAGTCGCGCGTCCAGCCAGCCGACCAGCCGGTCCGGCCGGTCGGTGATGATCGCGTCCACGCCGAGCGCGAGCGCGGCGGCCCACTGCTCGGGCTCGTCGAGCGTCCAGACCATCACCTGGACGCCGGCCGCGTGCAGCCGGCCGACGAGACCGGGGTCCACCTCCAGCAGCCCGCCGTGCGGGTTGCAGGTCGCCGCACCGAGCTCGGTGCACCGCTGGACCAGGTCGTCCGGCGCCTCGCCGACCAGCAGCCCGCGCCGCAGCCCCGGGTCGGCCTCGGCGACCGCCGCGACCGTCTCGGGCCAGAAGCTCTGGCCGATCACCCGGTCGCGCAGCCCGGCCGCGGCGATCGGGCCGGTGACCAGGCGGACCTGCTCGACGTCCCAGGAGCCCTTGATCTCCAGCAGCAGGTCGATCCCCGGGCGCCGGACCAGCAGGTCGACCACCTCGGCGAAGGTCGGCACCCGCTGGCCGCGGTAGGCCGGCGAGAACCACGAGCCGGCGTCCAGCGCCCGGGTCTCGGCCAGGCTGAGCGCCGTGACCGTCCCCGTGCCGTCGGTGGTGGCGTCCACGGTGTCGTCGTGGATCACCACCACGTGCCCGTCCGCCGTCAGCTGGACGTCCAGCTCGATGCTGCCGGCACCGGCCCGCCAGGCCGCCTCGAACGCCGCGAGGGTGTTCTGCGGGGCGACGGCCGAGTTCCCGCGGTGCGCGACGACCAGCGGCCGGACGGCGCCGGGGTCGGTGCGAGGGTCGGTGCGAGGGTCGACGCGGGGGTCGGTGCCGAGGTCGGTGCCGGTCACAGGTAGGGCTCCACGTTCTCACGGTAGGCCGTCTCGATCTGCGGCGTCACCTCGGCGAACGCCTCGGCCGGGTCGGTGCCCTCCAGCACGATCTGCTCGATCGCGTCGGTGAGCAGCGCGTCGGCGCCCGGCACGAACACCCGGACGTCGTCCTGCGAGCGGGCCTTCTCCGCGAGCTGGTCCACCGCCGTGCGGAACTGCGGGAACTCGTCGTACACGGCCGCCATCGTGTCGGACTCCACCGCCGAGGTGCGCACCGGCATGTACCCGGTGGCCTGGGAGAACGTCGAGGTGTTCTCGGTGTTCGTCAGGAACTCCAGGAACATCGCGGCGGCGAGCTGCTTCTCCGGGGTGGAGGACGACGAGACGGCCAGCCCGGTGCCACCGGTCGGCGTGCCGGACCCCTCGGGGCCGTCCGGCAGGTACGCGGTGCCGACCTCGAAGGTCGCGGCGTCCAGGGCGCTCTTCAGCGATCCGGTGGAGCCGATGGTCGAGGCGATCAGCCCGGAGGCGAAGTCGGCCATCGAGTCGTCCGCCGAGACGGTCGCGATCGCGTCGTCGCCGTGGAACAGGTCACGCAGGAACTCGCCGCCGGCGACGGCCTCGTCGGAGTCCAGCGTGAGGTCGAAGCCGTCGGAGTACTGGCCGCCCTGGCCCCAGAGCATGTTCTCGAACCACCAGGCGGACCACGAGGTGCCCAGGCTGAGCCCGAAGGTCGATCCGCTGTCCGGCACCTGGGCAGCCAGGGCGGTGCTCCACTCCTGCAGCTCGTCCCAGGTCGCCGGGCCGCGGTCCGGCAGACCGGCGGCCGCCCACATCGTCTTGTTGTAGTAGAACAGCGGCGTCGACCGGGCGTACGGGGCGGCCCAGTGCTGGCCGTCGTACTCGTAGTCGTCGTACAGCGTGGTCTGGAAGTCGTCCGCGTCGGCGTCGAGGTAGTCGAAGACGTCGTCCAGCGCCATCACCTGGTCGTTCAGGTGGTAGCGGAACCACCACACGTCCGAGGCGATCACCAGGTCGGGCTTCTCGTCGGTCTGCGAGGCGGCCTGGAACCGCTGGGCGACCTCGTCGTAGTTGGCACCGGCGGTGACCAGGTTCACCGTGATGCCGGTCTCCTGCTCGAACTCGGCGATCAGCTGCTCCTCGACGTCCTGCGATGAGCCGGGGTGGTTGCTCCACCAGGTGATCTCGGAGGCCGGTTCGACCTGCGACCAGTCGGTCGTCTCGGTGGACGCGGTGTCCGAGGTCTCGGCCCCGACGCTCGGGCCGCCGCAGGCGGACAGCGCGAGGGTGAGGCCGGCGAGCCCGGCCGCGAGCGCGGCGGGCGTCCGCCGGTCTGCTCGGCGACGGCTGCGGGAGTGCGACACGGATGTGCTCCTTCGGTTCGGCACCGTGCGGTGCTCGGGGTGACGGGCGCGCGGGGGCGCGCCCGCCGGTCTGGTGGATGTGTGCGGTGCTCGACTGGTCAGCCGGTGACGGCCCCCGCGGTGAGGCCGGCGACCAGGCGGCGCTGCAGGACCAGGAAGACCAGCAGGATCGGCAGCGTGACCACGACGGTGGCGGCGAGCAGCACGCCCCAGTTCGTCATGCCGTCGATGTTCTTCAGCAGGGTCAGGCCGATCGGGAGCGTCATCTTGTCCGGGCGGTCGATCACCAGGAACGGCCAGAGGTAGTCGTTCCACTCGGTGACGACGGACACCAGCGCGACGGCCGCGATGGTCGGCGCGGACATCGGCACCACGAACCGCCAGAGCTTGCGCCAGTGCCCGGCACCGTCCAGCTCGGCCGCCTCCAGGATCGAGGCCGGCAGGGTGAGGAAGTGCTGGCGGAACAGGAACGTGCCGAACGCGCTGGCCAGGCCCGGCACGAGGATGCCCTGGTAGGTGTTCAGCCAGCCGAGGGAGGCCACCAGGGTGTAGTTCGGGATGATCGTGATCTGCGGCGGGATCATCAGCGTGGCCACGACCAGCGCGAACACCACCTTCTTGAACGGGAGCTCGAGGAAGACCAGCGCGTAGGCGCAGGTCAGCCCGAGCGCCACCTTGAGGCCGGCGCCGACGGCGGTCAGCCCGATGCTGTTCGCCAGCAGCCGGCCCAGCGGCACGGTCGCCGCGGCCTGCGCGTAGTTGTCCAGGTTCACCGAGCCCGGCAGCCAGCGCAGCGGAAGCTGGTAGAGCTCGCTCGGCGTCTTCATGCTGGCCAGCAGCAGCCAGAGCAGCGGGGCACCGAGCACGACGGTCGCCAGGGCCATCGTCAGGTAGGCGCCTGACCGGGGCGCGCGGGCGCGGGCGCCGGCGCGGGGCAGGATCGTCCGGGCGGCGCTCATGCGTAGTGCACCGTGCGCTGCACGAACCGCATCTGGACGGCGGTGACGGCCAGCAGCACCAGGAACAGGATGGTCGCGACCGCCGAGGCGTAGCCCGCCCGACCGTTCACGAAGCTCTCCTCGTACACCGAGTACATCAGCGTCGTGGTGGAGCCGAGCGGACCGCCCTGCGTCATCGCCTGGATCAGGTCGAAGGACTGCAACGAGGACAGCATCATCGTGACCAGCAGGAAGAACGTGGTCGGTGCGAGCAGCGGCAGCACGATCGAGCGCAGCGTCCGCGCGCTGGTCGCACCGTCCAGGGCGGCCGCGTCCTTGAGGTCCTGCGGCACCGCCTGCAGGCCGGCCAGGTAGATCAGCGCGACGTAGCCGAGGTTCTTCCACAGGTAGACCACGATGATCATCACCAACGGCCACGGGCGCTCGGTGTACCACTGCGGCGAGGGCACGCCGACCCAGCTCAGCACCTCCTGCATCAGCCCGTAGCGCGGGTCGAAGATGAACAGCCAGAGGATGCCGACCGCGAACCCGGACAGCACGTACGGCGCGAAGGCCACCGTGCGGGCGAAACCCCGCCAGCGCAGCCGCTGGTCGAGCAGCAGCGCGAGCCCGAGGCCGCCGACCAGGGCGCCGCCGACCGTGGCGACCGTGAACACCACCGTGGTGAGCACGACCTGGCCGGTGGACGAGGCGGTGAACCACTCGACGTAGTTGCCCAGCCCGACCGACCGCGCGGACGGCGACCCGAGGTTCCACTGCAACGTCGACAGGTAGAAGCTCTGCAGCAGCGGCCGGTAGACGAACACCAGCAGCAGCACCACGTTCGGGCCGGCCAGCAGCAGGAACCAGCCCGCCGCGGCGCGCCGTCGGCGGGTGCGCAGCCGGCCGGGTGCGGGTGGCCGAGGGGCGGGCCGCGCGGTCCCCGGAGCGGTCGGGGTGGTCGCGGCGCCGTCCGCCGGGCGCTGCGCGAGGAGGTCAGCAGTGGTCACGGGCCGTCTTCCGCTCGAGGGTGGGAGGTCGCGGTGACCGGCGTCCGTGGCGGTCGTGACCACCGTAGGGAGGCTGTGCGGCGTCCTGGTGGTCGCTGAGCGAGGGTTCGCGCGACGGTCGTCGACCGTTCATCCCGGACCGTCTGCGGACACCGGGAACGCGCTTGCCGTCTCCGTGGCGGACGCGTGCCGGACACCTCCGCGGTCGCGCGCGCCCCACGCCCTACCCTCGGTCCGTGCGCACCCGGCCGACCCCCGACCCCGGTGCCGCTGCGGTGCGCTCGGCGGTGCGCACCGCGCTGTCGGTGTCGGTGGCCACCGGGCTGTACGGCGTCTCGTTCGGCGCGCTCGCGGTCGCGGCCGGCCTCGACCGCACGCAGTCCATGGTGCTGAGCCTGCTGATGTTCTCCGGCGGCTCCCAGTTCGCCGCGATCGGGGTGATCGGCGCCGGCGGAGGCCTGGGCGCGGTGGTCGCGACCGCCGGGCTGCTCGGCGCCCGCAACGGGCTGTACGGCGTGCAGGTCGCTCCCCTGCTCGGCGCCCGCGGCTGGCGGACCCTGCTCGCCGCGCACCTGACCATCGACGAGTCGACCGCGGTCGGCACCGCGCAGCCCACCCGGGCGGCCGCCCGCGCCGGGTTCTGGTGGACGGGTGCCGGCGTCTTCGTGCTGTGGAACGCGAGCACCCTGCTCGGCGCGCTGATCGGCGACGCCCTGGGCGACCCGCGCCGGTACGGGCTGGACGCGGCGGCCTCGGGGGCGTTCCTCGCCCTGCTCTGGCCCCGGCTGCGCGGGGCGTCCGCGACCGGCACCCGGCTGGTCGCCCTCGCCGCGGCGGCGCTCGCGCTCGCGCTGACCCCGCTGGTGCCCGCCGGGGTGCCGGTGCTCGCCGCCGCTGTGCTGGCCGTGCTGGTCGGGCTGGCCGGGCCGACCGGCGACGACGGCGCCTCGGGCTCGGCGTCCGGCGACGAGGGCCCGGCCGTGACGCCGCAGCGCCGGCCGACCCCGCAGCCGGGACCGGAGCAGCCGGCATGAGCCGGATCGGGATCTGGGTCGCGGTGCTCGTGTCCGCCGCCGTGGTGCTGGCCACCAAGCTCGCCGGCCACCTGGTGCCCGCACGGCTGCTCGCCCGACCCCGGGTGACCCGCACGGCGGCCCTGGTGACCGCCGCGCTGCTGGCCGCCCTGGTCGCGGTGCAGACCGCCACGCACGACGGGGCGCTGGTGCTGGACGCCCGGCTGGCCGCGCTGGTGGTCGCCGCGCTCGCCCTGCTGGCCCGCGCGCCGTTCGTCGTCGTGGTACTGCTCGCGGCCCTCACCGCCGCGGGCCTGCGCGCGCTCGGGCTGCCCTGACGCCGCGCCGTGCCCAGCGGGGCGCCGGGCCTCAGACCGCGATCGGTGCCTTGATCGTCGGGTGGTGCTGGTAGCCCTCGATCTGCACGTCCTGCGGGGTGTACTCGAACAGCGACGCGGCCTTGCGCAGGTTCAGCGTCGGGAACGGGTAGGGCTCCCGGGACAGCTGCTCGCGCACCTGGTCGACGTGGTTGTCGTAGATGTGGCAGTCCCCGCCGGTCCACACGAAGTCGCCGACGGCCAGGCCCACCTGCTGGGCGACCATGTGGGTCAGCAGCGCGTAGGACGCCAGGTTGAACGGCACGCCGAGGAACAGGTCCGCGGACCGCTGGTACAGCTGGCAGGAGAGCTTCCCGTCGGCCACGTAGAACTGGAACAGGGCGTGGCACGGCGCCAGCGCCATGCTCGGGATCTCCGCGACGTTCCACGCCGAGACGATGTGCCGGCGCGAGTCCGGATCGGCGCGGATACCGTCGATGATCTGGACCATCTGATCGATGTGCCCGCCGTCCGGCGTCGGCCAGGACCGCCACTGCACCCCGTACACCGGGCCCAGCTCACCGTCCGCGTCCGCCCACTCGTCCCAGATCGTGACGTCCTGCTCCTGCAGCCAGCGCACGTTCGACTCGCCGCGCAGGAACCACAGCAGCTCGGCCACGATCGAGCGCAGGTGCACCCGCTTGGTGGTGACCAGCGGGAAGCCCTGCGCCAGGTCGAACCGCATCTGGTGGCCGAACACGCTGCGGGTGCCGGTACCGGTGCGGTCCGCCTTCGGTGTGCCGGTCTCCAGCACCAGGCGCAGCAGGTCCTCGAACGGGGTGGTGCGCGTGGCATAGGGCAGGTCGGTCATGGGGTCCCATGGTAGGCGGCCCGCGTCGCGGCGGAGGATCGCTCGCGCGACACTGGTCGCATGTCCTGGTCGCTGCCGCCGAACGTCGCCGCCCACGTCCCCACCGGCCTGCTGATCGACGGCGCCTGGCGGCCCGCGACCGGTGGTGGCACCTTCCCGGTGTCCGATCCCGGCACCACCGAGGTGCTGTTCGAGGTCGCGGACGCCGCCCCCGCGGACGGCCTGGCCGCCCTCGACGCCGCCGACCGGGCCTGGCCGGCCTGGCGGGCCACCGCGCCGCGCACCCGCGCGGACCTGCTGCACGCGGTGTTCGACGCCATGACCGCCCGCACCGAGGACCTGGCCGCGCTGGTCACGGCGGAGGGCGGCAAGCCATTGGCGGAGTCGCGCGCGGAGGTGGCCTATGCGGCGGAGTACGTGCGCTGGTACGGCGAGCAGGCGGTGCGGCTGGACGGGCTGGCCCGGCGCGCGCCGGCGGGCACCCACCACCAGCTGGTGCTGCGCGCACCGGTCGGGCCGGTGCTGGCGATCACGCCGTGGAACTTCCCGATCGCGATGATCACCCGCAAGGTCGCCCCCGCGCTGGCAGCCGGTTGCCCGGTGGTGGTGAAGCCGGCCGGGCTGACCCCGCTGACCACGGCGTTCTTCGCCGAGATCGTCCGGGAGGAGCTGGACTCCCGCGACCTGCCGACCGGGGTGCTGAACGTGGTGCCGACCGCGTCCGCCGGCCGGCTGACCGCGCCGCTGCTCGCCGACCCGCGGCTGCGCAAGCTGTCGTTCACCGGATCCACCGAGGTCGGCCGGGTGCTGCTCGGCCAGGCTGCGGCCGGCGTGCTGCGCACCTCGATGGAGCTGGGCGGCAACGCCCCGTTCCTGGTGTTCGACGACGCGGACCTGGACGCGGCCGTGCAGGGCGCGGTGGCCGCCAAGATGCGCAACGCCGGGCAGACCTGCGTGGCTGCGAACCGTTTCCTGGTGCAGCAGGGCGTGGCGGCGGAGTTCACCGACCGGCTGACCGCCGCCTTCGACACCCTGCTCCTCGGGCACGGCGCAGATCCGGGCGTGACCGTGGGGCCGCTGATCGAGCAGGCCGCGGTGGACCGGGTGTCCGCGGTGGTGGCCGAGGCGGTGGACGACGGCGCCCGGGTGCGCACCGGCGGGGGCCGGCCGGCCGGGCGCGGGTACTTCTACGCGCCGACGGTGCTGGACCGGGTGCCGGCGGACGCGCGCGCGGTGCGCGAGGAGGTCTTCGGGCCGGTCGCACCCGTCGTCACGTTCGGCGACGAGGCGGACGGCGTCCGGCTGGCGAACGCCACCGAGTTCGGGCTGGTCGGCTACGCCTACACCCGGGACGTCGGCCGGGTGATGCGGCTGGCCGAGCAGATCGAGACCGGGATGCTCGGGATCAACCGCGGGATGGTCTCGGACGCGAGCGCGCCGTTCGGTGGTGTGAAGTCCTCCGGGCTGGGCCGCGAGGGCGGCGAGGCCGGGGTCGAGGAGTACCTGGAGACCCGGTACGTGGCATTGTGACCGGCATGGGATCCCTGCTCAGCGCCACCTCCGACGTCTCCGTGCGGCCGGCCGTGCCCGGTGACGAGACCGCCGTCGCGGCCGTCCAGCTCGCGGCCTGGCGGGCCACGCACGCCGAGGTGCTCGGCACCGAGGTGCTGGACTCGATCGACCCCGCCCAGCTCGCGGCCCAGTGGCAGCAGGCGATCGTGGCACCGCCCGGGCCGGGCTACCGGGTGCTGGTCGCGATGCACGGCCCCCGGCTGGTCGGCTTCGCCTCGGTGGTGCCGGTGACCGCCCCGGCCGGCAGCGGCGACGACACCCCGGGCGGCGAGATCCTCGCGCTGGAGGTCGCCCCGGAGGACCGTCGGGCCGGCCACGGCTCCCGGCTGCTGGCCGCCGTGGTGGACCTGCTGCGCGACGAGGACCACGCCACCAGCGTGCAGACCTGGGTGATCGACGGCGATGCCGGCCGCGAGCAGTTCCTCGGGTCGGCCGGCCTGGGAGACGTCGGGGCCCGGCGCACCCTCGGCGAGCAGGACGACCCGCGCCAGGTCACCGAGCACCTGTGGGGTGCGGAGATCTGACCCCTCGGCGCGCCGCCCCGGGCCGCGGTCAGGTCGCGGCGGTGCGCCCGCGGTGGATCCGGGACGCCGTGCGCAGCGCCGCCCGGGCCGCCCGCCGGTCCCCCGCCGCGTCGTACGCGAACGCGAGCCGGTACCAGGTGCCCCAGTCCCCCGCCGGCGCCGCCTCGGCCGCCGTCCGCGCCGCGTCGAACGCCACCAGCGCCGCCTCGCGGTCGATCCGCCCGCCCGGGGACCTCGGCAGGTCGTCCACCGGCAGCTCGCCCCGCTCGGCGAGCCGGTCGGCCATCCGCTGCACGTCGATCGCCAGCAGCCACTCCCGCGCGACCAGCGCCAGCACCAGCAGCGGCAGCACCCCGAACGCCAGCCCGAGCGCGACGCCGACCGGCTCGCCGGTGCGGACCAGGGCCACGGCGCGGCCGGCGACCAGCCAGAGGTAGACCACCAGCAGGAGGGTCAGCGCGGCAGCGGCGGCCAGCGAGGTGCGCCGGCGGGCGGGCGGGACCTCGTCCGGGCCGGGGTCGGTCACCGCGTCACCCCAGGTCCAGCAGCTGATCGAGCCCGACGGTCAGCCCGGGCCGGTCGCCGATCCGTCGCACCGCGTGCAGCACGCCGGGCATGAAGCTCGTCCGGTCGAACGAGTCGTGCCGGACGGTGAGCTGCTCCCCCGGGTTGCCGAGCAGGATCTCCTCGTGCGCGGTCAGCCCGCGCAGCCGCACCGCGTGCACCCGCACACCGTCGACGTCCGCGCCGCGCGCGCCGGGCAGACCGGTGCTGGTCGCGTCCGGAGACGGGCCGACCCCGGCCTCGGCCCGGGCCCGGGCGATCGCCTGCGCGGTGTGCCGGGCGGTCCCGGAGGGCGCGTCCACCTTGTCCGGGTGGTGCAGCTCGACCACCTCGACCGACTCGAACCACCGGGCCGCCTGCGCGGCGAACGACATCGCGAGCACGGCGCCGAGCGCGAAGTTCGGCGCCACGAGCACGCCGACACCGGGCGTGCGCACCAGGTGGTCGCGCACCCGGCGCAGCGCGTCGTCGTCCCACCCGGTGGTGCCGACCACGGCGTGCACCCCGGCGTCGACCAGCGCGTGCACGTGCTGCTCGGTGACCGCCGGCACGGTGAAGTCGACCGCGACCTCGGCGCCCGCGCGGACGACAGCGGACAGGTCGTCGTCCGGGCCGATCTCGGCCACCAGCTCCAGGTCGGGGGCCGCCTGGACCGCTCGGACCACCGTCGTACCCATCCGGCCCGCCGCACCCAGCACGGCCACTCTGCGTCGTCCGCTCACGCCTGGCACCCTAGCCTGCGAGCAGCTCCTCCAGCCCGCGCACGGACCGCCGCAGCTCCAGCGGGCTGAGCCCGGTGAACCGCTCGACCTCGCGCGGCGCGAACCCGGCGTCCGCGTACCGGCGCAGCGTCGCGACCACCTGGGCCGCGTCCGCCCCGCCGCGGGCGTCGGCGCCGAGCTCGCGGGTGGCACAGGTCAGCCGCACCCCGGCCAGGTAGGCGGAGGGGGTCAGCCCGATCTCCTCCGCGAAGATCTGGTGCAGGCAGGCCAGCGACCGGTCGATCGACCGGGCCAGGTCGACCGGACGGACCAGTCCGCGCTCCTGCTCCGCGACCTGCACCAGGCGCTCCAGGTCGTCCTGGCGGCCGGGGCCCGGGGTGCGGCGCACCGCGGCGAGCAGCGCACCCTGGAGCAGTCGCGCGGCCTCCTGCGCGGGGTCGGCGGTGTCCCAGCAGGCCCGCAGGGTGCCGGCCAGCACGGCCTCGTCGGTGCCCAGCACCTCGCCGAGCGGCGCCGAGTCGTCCACCAGGAGCCGCCCCTCGCCCACCCGGGCCAGCGCCCACGGCGTCAGGCGTGCGCCGACCGCCCAGGTCGGGCCGGGCTCACGCACCAGCCGCGGCGTCGTGCGCGGGCCACGGACCACGCTGGCGACCTGCTCCGCACCGCGGGTCAGCGGGTCGAACCAGCCCGCGGGGGCACCGAGCCGCACCACGACCGCCCCGCGGCCGTCCGGCAGCGCCACCCGCGGTGGCAACCCGTCCGGCACCCGGACCACCTCGAGCTGCTCCACCAGGGCGGCAGCCGCCGGCCCCGGTGAGACGATGCTGCGTCCGACCGCCGTCGTCGTGCCCATGGCGCCCATCATGCGCCGTGCGGTCCGCGCCCGTCCCGGGACCATCGCCCCGCACCGGTGCCCTAGATGTGATGTCCAGGGAGGTTGTCCCGCCGTTCGGCGGTGAGTCGGGCTGACAGACGAAGGCCTCCGGTTGTGAAGTGGAGCTGTCTAGTTCACCGCTTCACCGACCGGAGGCCTTCATGTCCCACGCTAACGCCGTCTTGACCCCACGAACTCGCGAACGGCTGGCACTGCTCGTCGTTCAGGACGGCTGGACGTATGCCGCCGCGGCCAAGATGTTCATGGTGAGCCCGCGCACCGCCAAGAAGTGGGCCGACCGCTACCGGACCGACGGGCGCGCCGGGATGCTCGACCACAGCTCACGACCCCGGCGCAGCCCGAACAAGACGGCGCCGCAGCTCGTCAAGCAGATCGTGGCACTGCGGTGGCGTCAGCGGCTCGGCCCGGTGCAGATCGGTGGTCGGCTCGGGCTGCCGGCCTCGACCGTGCACGCCGTGCTGCGGCGGTGCCGGATCAACCGACTCGCCCACATCGACCGGGTCACCGGTGAGCCGTTGCGCCGTTGCGCCGTTGCGCCGCTACGAGCACGACCACTCCGGGTCGATGATCCACGTCGACGTCACCAAGTTCGCCAACATCCCCGACGGTGGCGGGCACAAGTTCCTCAGCCGCCAGCAGAGCCGCGCGAACGGCATCGCCACCGCACACCGGACCGGTGAGCGCGGCAAGGGCTACCGACCACGGATCGGGACCGCCTACCTGCACACCGTCATCGATGACCACTCCCGGGTCGCCTACGCCGAGATCTGCACCGACGAGAAGGCCGCCACCGCGATCGGCGTCCTGCAACGGGCGGCGGCTTGGTTCGCCGAGCACGGCGTCACCGTCGAGCGAGTGCTGTCCGACAACGGCTCGGCCTACAAGTCCCACGCATGGCGCGAGGCCTGCGCCGAGCTGAAGATCACGCACAAGCGGACCCGCCCCTACCGTCCGCAGACCAACGGGAAGATCGAACGGTTCCACCGCACCCTGGGAGACGGATGGGCCTACGCACGCCATTACGACTCAACCGAGCAGCGCAACGATGCCCTGCCTGCCTGGCTCCACTTCTACAATCACCACCGACCCCACGCCGCCCTCGCAGGCAAGCCGCCAATCACCCGACTGACCAACCTCCCTGGACATCACACCTAGACCGGGCTCAGTCGGAGAACGGCCCGACCCGGACCACCGAGCGGGGCCGGCCGGCGAGGTCCACCGCGAGCTCGGTCACCTCGGCCGCGGTGACCGCGCGCACCCGGTCCAGCGACTCCTGGGTGGACAGCAGCTCGCCGTGCACCAGCTCGGACTTGCCGAGCCGGCTCATCCGCGAACCGGAGTCCTCCAGGCCGAGCACCAGCCCGCCGGACAGCTGTCCGATCGACCGGCGCAGCTCGGCGTCGGTGATCCCGGAGTCCGCGAGCCGCTCCAGCTCGGCGACCAGCAGGTCGGTGACCTCGTCCACCTTGGCCGGCGTGCAGCCCGCGTACAGGCCGAACACCCCGGTGTCGGCGTGCCCGGAGGCGAACGAGTAGGTGGAGTACGCCAGGCCGCGCTTCTCCCGGATCTCCTGGAACAGCCGGGACGACATCCCGCCGCCCAGCGCCGCGTTCAGCACGGAGAGGGTGAACCGGCGCGGGTCGGTCGCGGTCAGGCCGGTGCCGCCGACGATCACGTTCGCCTGCTCGGTGGCGCGGTGGATCGTGACCCGCGAGGCACCCGCGTCGACGGCCAGCGCGTCCGCCGGTCCGCGGCGCACGGCCGGGGCCGCACCCGCCGCGAGGTCCCAGCCGCCGAGGGTCAGCGCCTGCACGACCTGCTCGGTGAGCGTGTCGTGGTCCACGCCGCCGGCCGCGGTGACCACCAGGGTCTCCGGGCGGTAGTGCTGGCGGTAGTGCTCCCGTACGGCGTCGCGCGGCACGGCGCGGATCGTCTCCGGGGTGCCGCCGATCGGCCGGCCGAGCGGGTGGTCGCCCAGCACCACGGTGGCGAACCGCTCGTGCGCGACGTCGCTCGGGTCGTCGTCGTTCATCGCGAGCTCTTCGAGGATCACCCCGCGCTCGGTCTCCAGCTCATCGGCGTCCAGCCGCGCCGAGGTGACCATGTCCACGATGACGTCGAGCGCCATCGGCAGGTCCTCGTCCAGCACCCGCGCGTAGTAGCAGGTGTGCTCCTTGCCGGTGGCGGCGTTGGCCTCGCCGCCGACCTCGTCGAACGCCTCGGCGATGTCCATCGCCGTGCGGCGCCCGGTCCCCTTGAACAGCAGGTGCTCGAGGAAGTGCGTGGAGCCGTGGTGCCCGTCGCTCTCGTCCCGGGAGCCGACCCCGACCCACGCCCCGACGGACGCGGAGCGCATGCCGGGCACGTGCTCGGTGAGCAGCCGGACCCCGCCGGGCAGGACGGAGCGACGGACGTCGCCCGCCTGCCCGGCGGTCAGCTCGCTGCCCGGCTGACCGGGTGCGACGAGCGGGAGGTCCAGCGGCACGTCAGGCGTCGGCCTTCGCGTCGCCCTCGGCGGCGGCGTCCTCCGCCTCGTCGATCACGGCGTGCAGCGACAGCTTGCCGCGCGGGTCGATCTCGCCGATCTCGACCTGGACCTTCTGGCCCACCCCGAGCACGTCCTCGACGTTCTCGACGCGCTTGCCGCCGACCAGCCGACGGATCTGCGAGATGTGCAGCAGGCCGTCCTTGCCCGGGGAGAGCGAGACGAAGGCGCCGAAGGTCGTGGTCTTGACGACCGTGCCGACGAAGCGCTCCCCGATCTCGGGCATGTGCGGGTTGGCGATCGCGTTGACCGCCGCCCGCGCGGCCTCCGCCGACGGGCCGTCGGTGGCGCCGATGTAGACCGTGCCGTCGTCCTCGATCGAGATGTCGGCGCCGGTCTCCTCCTGGATCTGGTTGATCATCTTGCCCTTCGGGCCGATGACCTCGCCGATCTTGTCGACCGGGACCTTCACCGTGATG
>DASWPG010000028.1:0-17206 GCA_036404115.1 Cellulomonas sp. | reverse complement strand
CTGCCGTTCGTCATCATCCTGGGCCTGTTCTGGTTCCTGATGTCGTCCATGCAGGGCGGCGGCTCCCGGGTGATGAGCTTCGGCAAGTCCAAGGCCAAGCTGGTCTCCAAGGAGTCCCCGCAGGTCACCTTCGCGGACGTCGCGGGTGTGGACGAGGCGGTCGAGGAGCTCCAGGAGATCAAGGAGTTCCTGTCCGAGCCGGCCAAGTTCCAGGCGGTCGGCGCGAAGATCCCCAAGGGCGTGCTGCTGTACGGCCCGCCCGGGACCGGCAAGACGCTGCTGGCCCGCGCGGTCGCCGGCGAGGCGGGGGTGCCGTTCTACTCGATCTCCGGCTCGGACTTCGTCGAGATGTTCGTCGGCGTCGGTGCCAGCCGGGTGCGCGACCTGTTCGACCAGGCCAAGCAGAACGCCCCGGCGATCATCTTCATCGACGAGATCGACGCCGTCGGCCGGCACCGTGGCGCCGGCATGGGCGGCGGCCACGACGAGCGGGAGCAGACCCTCAACCAGATGCTGGTCGAGATGGACGGCTTCGACGTCAAGACCAACGTGATCCTGATCGCGGCGACCAACCGGCCGGACATCCTGGACCCGGCGCTGCTGCGCCCCGGCCGGTTCGACCGTCAGGTCTCCGTGGAGCCGCCGGATCTCAAGGGCCGGGAGCGGATCCTCACCGTGCACGCCCAGGGCAAGCCGATGGCCACCGACGTGGACCTGGCCGCCGTGGCGCGCCGCACGCCGGGCTTCACCGGTGCCGACCTGGCGAACGTGCTGAACGAGGCCGCGCTGCTGACCGCCCGGTCCAACGCGCAGATCGTGGACAACCGCGCGCTGGACGAGGCGATCGACCGCGTGATCGCCGGCCCGCAGAAGCGCACCCGGATCATGAAGATCAAGGAGCAGAAGATCACCGCGTACCACGAGGGCGGGCACGCCCTGGTCGCGGCGGCGCTGCGCTACACCGACCCGGTCACGAAGGTGACGATCCTGCCGCGCGGACGGGCCCTCGGCTACACGATGGTGATGCCGACCGAGGACAAGTACTCCACCACGCGCAACGAGCTGCTGGACCAGCTCTCCTACGCGATGGGCGGCCGGGTGGCCGAGGAGCTGGTGTTCCACGACCCGACCACGGGTGCGAGCAACGACATCGAGAAGGCCACCGCGACCGCCCGCAAGATGGTCACCCAGTTCGGGATGAGCGAGACCGTCGGCGCCGTGCAGCTCGGTCAGGACTCCGGCGAGGTCTTCATGGGCCGCGACATGGGGCACGGGCGGGAGTACTCCGAGGCCGTCGCGGGCACCGTGGACGTCGAGGTGCGCCGGCTGATGGACGCCGCGCACACCGAGGCGTGGGAGATCCTGGTCGAGTACCGCGACGTGCTGGACGCCCTGGTGCTCGAGCTGCTGGAGAAGGAGACGCTGAACCAGGCCGAGCTCGCGGTGGTGTTCGCCCCGATCACCAAGCGCCCGCCGCGCGAGGTGTGGCTGTCCAGCGAGCAGCGCGCGGTCTCCGACCGGCCCCCGGTGCTCACCCCGGCCGAGCTCGCGGAGCAGCAGGGAGCCGTGGTGCCGCAGGACGAGGCCGCCGCCGCGCACGACGAGCACCCGCCGGTCGCGGTGATCGAGGTGCCCCCGGGCCAGACCCCGGACGCGTCCGGCTCGGCCGGCGGCGTCTCCGGGCCGACCCACGACGTCGCCGGTGGCGGCGCGGACACCGTCCCGGGTCCCGACCCGCAGGCGTGAGCGTGGGCGGGGGACCGGCGTCGGGGGCGGCGCACGAGACGGACGACGTCCGGTCGTCCGCGCGCGTGGTGCCGCCCTACGACGCCGCACGGGCCGAGGCGGCGATCCGCGAGCTGCTGATCGCCGTCGGCGAGGACCCGGAGCGCGAGGGGCTGCGCGACACCCCGGCCCGGGTGGCACGGGCGTACGCGGAGATCTTCGCCGGCCTGCGCCAGGACCCGGCCGAGGCGCTCAGCGCGTCGTTCGACATCGGGCACGAGGAGCTGGTCCTGGTCAAGGACATCGAGGTGTACTCGACCTGCGAGCACCACCTGGTGCCGTTCCACGGGGTGGCGCACGTCGGCTACATCCCCAGCCGGGACGGCCGGGTGACCGGCCTGAGCAAGCTCGCCCGGCTGGTGGACGTGTACGCCCGCCGTCCGCAGGTGCAGGAGCGCCTGACCAGCCAGATCGCCGATGCGATGGTGCAGCACCTGAATCCGCGCGGCGTGCTGGTGGTGGTGGAGTGCGAGCACCTGTGCATGTCGATGCGCGGGGTGCGCAAGCCGGGGTCGCGCACCGTCACCTCCGCCGTCCGGGGCCAGCTGCGCGATCCGGCCACCCGGGCCGAGGCGATGAGCCTGGTGCTCGGGCGATGAACCGCCGGCCCTCGGCGACGGCCTAGGCTGACCGGGTGCGCGTCCCTTCGCCGCTGCCCGCAGCGCTGACCCCCGTGGGCCGGGAACCCGGCCGGACGCTGGTGATGGGTGTCGTCAACGTCACCCCCGACTCGTTCTCCGACGGCGGGCAGTGGTTCGCCCCGGACGCCGCGGTCGCGCACGGGCTGGAGCTGCTGGCGGACGGGGCCGACCTGCTGGACGTCGGTGGCGAGTCCACCCGGCCCGGTGCGGCGCGGGTGCCGCTGGCCGAGGAGCTGGACCGAGTGCTGCCGGTGATCGCCGCGCTCGCGGACGCGGGCGCCGTGGTCAGCGTGGACACCACCCGGGCCCAGGTGGCCGCGGCGGCGGTCGCGGCCGGCGCCACCGTCGTGAACGACGTCTCCGGCGGCCTGGCCGATCCTGGCATCCGGGACGTGGTCGCGCAGACCGGTGCGCAGTACGTCGCGATGCACTGGCGGGGGCACGCGGACGTGATGGACTCGCTGGCCACCTACGACGACGTCGTGACCGACGTGCGGCGCGAGCTCGCCGACCGGGTGGTCGAGCTGCACGCCGCCGGCGTCCAGGACCACCAGATCGTGCTCGACCCGGGTCTTGGCTTCAGCAAGCCGGGCTCGGCGAACTGGCCGCTGCTGGCCCGGCTGCCCGAGCTGGTGGCAGACGGCTACCCGGTGCTGGTCGGGGCGTCCCGCAAGCGGTTCCTCGGGCACCTGCTCGCGGGCCCGGACGGCGTGCCCGTGCCGCCGGACCGCCGGGACGCGGCGACCGCGGCGATCTCCGCGCTGGCGGCCGCCGCGGGCGCCTGGTGCGTGCGGGTGCACGCGGTACGAGGCTCGGCGGACGCGGTGCGCGTCGCGTCGGCATGGACGGCCGCTGCAGCGGCCGGGAGGGACGACCGATGAGCGCTGCCGAGGTGACCGGCGGCTCCGGGCACTGCCTGGACCGGATCCGGCTGACCGGGATCGCCGCGACCGGGTTCCACGGGGTGTTCCCGCACGAGCGGCGCGAGGGCCAGACCTTCGTCGCGGACGTGGTCGTGCACCTGGACACCCGGCGATCCGCCGCGACCGACGACCTCGCGCACACCCTGGACTACGGCGTGCTGGCCGAGCAGGTGACGGCGGTGCTCGTCGGCGAGCCGGTCGACCTGGTGGAGACGGTGGCCGAGCGGATCGCCGCGACCGTGCTCGCGCACGCCCAGGTGCAGGCGGTGGACGTGGCGGTGCACAAGCCCCAGGCGCCGATCACGGTGCCGTTCGAGGACGTCGTGGTGGAGATCCGTCGCGATCGCACCTGGCTGCCGGCCGCGGAGCCGCTGCGCGCGGACGCCCCGGTCGAGGCCGTGCCCGTCCCGGCGGTCCTCCCGGTGCCGGTCCCGGTGGCCGTGCCGGTCGCGGTGCTGCCCGAGCCGTCCCGGGAGGCCGAGGTGGTCCCGCTGGAGGCCGCGCAGGTGGTGCCCGGCCCGGACCCGCTGGACCTGCCGCCCGCCGAGCCGGTGGAGGTGGTGCTCGCGATCGGCTCCAACCTGGGCGCCGCCCAGGACACCCTGCGGCAGGCGGTCGCCGATCTCGCCGCGGTCCCGGGGCTGGAGCTGACGGACGTCTCTGCCCTGGCGCGCACCGCGCCGGTCGGCGGCCCGGAGCAGCCGGACTACCTGAACGCGGTGCTGATCGCCCGGACCGTGCTGTCCCCCCGGGACCTGCTGCGGGCCACCTCGGCCGTGGAGCAGGCGCACGGGCGGGAGCGCGGGGTGCACTGGGGGCCGCGCACCCTGGACGTCGACATCATCGTGTACGGCGAGGTGTCCGCGGTGACGGACGACCTGGAGCTGCCGCACCCGCGGGCGCACGAGCGCGCCTTCGTGCTGCAGCCCTGGGCGCAGGTGCAGCCCGGTGCCGAGCTGCACGGCCTCGGCGGTGGACCGGTGGCCGCGCTGGCCGCGACCGCGCCGGACCGGGACGGTGTGCGCTGGCTGGCGCTCGACTGGCTGACCGGTCCGACGCCCGGGGCGGGCGACGAGCACGCCCACCCGCCGGTGGCCGACGCGCCGCCGGCCGTCGGCACCCCCGAGCCGGCCGGCCCCGCCGCGGGCGGACCGGCCACCACGGCCTGGCTGCCGGACCCGGACGAGCAGCCGGCCACCGGCCAGCACGGCCGGTCCACCGAACCCGCCCCGCCCGCCGCCCCCGTCGCACCTGCTGCGCCCGTGGCGCCGGACCAGGGGACCCCGACGCTCACCTGGCCCGCGATGGACCCCCCGGCCGGGCGGCAGGCGACCTGATGCAGCGCACCCGGGTGGTCACGCTGGTGCTGGTGGCGGTGGTGGCCGCTGCGGTGGGCTGGGCCGTGCTGCGCGCGCTCGGCAGCCGGGGCGTCGTGCTGCCGGAGGTGCCGGTGCTGGTGGTCGGCGTGCTGGTGGTGATCGCGGCCGTGGTGCTCGCGATGGGCCTCTCGGTGCGCCAGTACCTGCACGGCCACCGCCCGACGCTGAACCCGATCCGGGCGGCGCGCACCGCGGTGCTCGCGAAGGCGGCCTGCTACACCGGCGCCCTGCTGGCCGGGTGGTACGGCGCGCAGGTGATCGACGTGCTGGGCGACCTCGGGATCGAGGCGCAGCGCAGCCGGGCGGTCTGCGCCGGGCTGGCGGTGCTGGGCTCGTTGGTGCTCGCGGTCGTCGGGCTGGTGGTGGAACGGATGTGCCGGATCCCGCCGCCGGAGGACCCGAAGGAGGCACCGCCGGTCACGCGCGACACCCCCGACCCCGCGGCCGGCTGAGCCGAGCGAGCTCCCGGCCGGTACGGGTGCAGGTGCAGGTGCGGCGACCGCGCTGCCGCGGTCGATGGGAGGATGCAGCCATGACCGACCCCCTGGTGCGTCGTCCCGTCGCCGAGCCGTCGCCCCCGGCGATCCGTGCCGCCGAGCCGTTCGAGCCCGAGGGCGTGCGGTGGACCCCGGTGTCCCCGCGGCTCGCGACCGCACGGCTGGTGGTCGCCGCCTGCTGGCTGGTCCCGCCGCTGGTGGCGCTGGTGCTGGTCGCGGTGCTGACCGCGACCTGGTGGGTGTGGTCCGGCGTCGTCGTCATCGCGGCGCTGGGCCTCTGGACCGCGCTGCTGGTGCCCCGTCAGGTGCGGGCGATGGGCTATGCCGAGCGTGCCGACGACCTGCTGCTGCGCCGCGGCATCCTGTTCCGCTCGATGGTCGTGGTGCCCTACGGCCGGATGCAGTACGTGGACGTGAACGCCGGTCCGCTGGCGCGCCGGTTCCAGATCGCCTCGGTGCAGCTGCACACCGCCTCGCCGGGGACGGACGCCGCGATCGACGGGCTGCCCACGGCCGAGGCCGCCCGGCTGCGCGACCAGCTCGCGTCGCGGGGCGAGGCGCGGCTGGCGGGCCTGTGACCGGCACGACGCCCCCGCCGGACGACGCCCTGGCGTGGCGGCGGATGCACCCGGTGACCCCCGCGGTGAAGGGCTGGAAGGTGATCGCGGCGGTGCTCGCGGTGGTGGCCTACAACGCGGCCGACGAGCTGCGCGACCTGGCCGGGATGATCGGCGCGCGGGCCTGGCTGTACCTGCTCGCGCTGCTCGCGCTCGTGGTGCTGATCGCCTTCGGCTACTCGGCGATCGCCTGGCGGATGACCCGGTTCGCCGTCACCGACGACGCCGTGCACCTGCGCTCCGGCGTGGTCTTCCGGCAGCAGCGGCAGGCCCGGCTGGACCGGTTGCAGGCGGTGGACGTGGTGCAGCCGCTGCTGGCCCGGATCCTCGGCCTGGCCGAGCTGCGGCTCGAGGTCGCGGGCGGGGCGGGTTCGGCGGTGTCGATCGCCTTCCTGCGCGAGGCGGAGGCTGAGCAGCTGCGTGCAGAGCTCCTGATGCGCGCCTCCGGGCTGCACCAGGGCGCGCGCGGGACGTCCGGCGTCCTGGACGGGCCCGGTGGCTCCGGCGTCCCCGGCGGGCCCGGTGCCGCGGGTGCACCCGGCCCGGCGGCCCCCGTCGGCGCGCTGGGCACGGAGGTCCCGCCGGCCGCGACCGCTCCGGTCGCCTGGTCGCCGTCCGCGCCGTCCGCGGCGCCCCCCGCGCCCTGGGCGACCCCGCCCGCACCCGCGCCCGTCGCGCCCGAGCGGCCGGTGTACGAGGTGCCGGTCGGCCGGCTGCTCGGGTCGACGCTGCTGTCCGTCGCGACCGGCTGGCTGCTGGTGCTGGTGGCCGCCGTGGGAGTCGCGATCGTGCTGTCCGGCAGCCTCCAGCCGGTGGTCGCCCTGCTGCCCGCGCTGTTCGGCCTGGTCAGCTTCGTCTGGGGCCGCTTCAACCACGGGGCCAACTTCCGGGCCGCGATCTCGCCGGACGGCATCCGGCTGCGGCACGGGCTGACCGAGTCCCGCGCGCAGACCGTCCCGCCGGGCCGGGTGCAGGCGGTGCGGATCAGTCAGCCGCTGCTCTGGCGGTTCCGGGACTGGTGGCGGGTCGAGGTGAACATCGCCGGGTACGGCGCGCCGGACGGCCGCGAGCAGTCGGAGCACGTGCTGCTGCCGGTCGGGCTCCGCGAGGAGGCGCTGCTGGCCCTGTGGCTGGTGCTGCCCGACCTCGGAGCGGCGGACCCGCGGGCGCTGGTCGACGCCGGCCTGACCGGGCGGACGGGCGACGGACCGTTCCTGGTGGCACCGCGGCGGTCGCGCTGGCTGGACCCGGTCGGCTGGCGCCGGCACGGTGTCGCGGTGTCCGACCGCGCCCTGCTGCTGCGCAGCGGCGTGCTGGCCCGACGCCTGGTGGTGGTGCCGCACGAGCGCACCCAGTCCCTCGGGCTGACCCAGGGGCCGGTGCAGCGCCGGCTCGACCTCGCCACGGTCACGGTGCACTCCACCCCCGGGCCGGTGGCGCCCGAGGTCCAGCACCTGGACGCCCGGCTCGCGGCCGGTCTGCTGGACGAGCAGGCGAGCCGTGCCCGGACCGCGCGCGCCGGCGCCGGCCCCGAGCAGTGGATGCGTCGCGGATGACCCGGCTGGGGATCGGCGTGGTCGGTGCGGGGCGCGTGGGCGCCGTGCTGGGCAGCGCCCTGCGCGCGGCGGGGCACCCGGTGGTCGGCGTGTCCGCGGTGTCCGAGGCGTCCCGGGAGCGCGCGGACACCCTGCTGCCCGGCGTGCCGGTGCTGGAGGTGCCCGAGGTGGTGCGCCGGGCCGAGCTGGTGCTGCTCGCGGTGCCGGACGACGCACTGGCCCCCCTGGTCGCGGGTCTGGCCGAGACCGGTGCCTGGCAGGCCGGGCAGATCGTCGTGCACACCGCCGGCCGGTACGGCACCGCGGTGCTGGAGCCGGCGCGCGCCGCCGGGGTGATCCCGCTGGCGCTGCACCCGGCCATGACGTTCACCGGCACCTCCCTCGACCTGTCCCGCCTGGTCGGCTGCCCGTTCGCGGTGACCAGCCCGCTGGCCGTGCAGCCGATCGGCCAGGCGCTGGTGGTCGAGATGGGTGGCGAGCCGGTGCTGCTGGACGAGGCCGTCCGTCCGCTCTACCACGCCGCTCTCGCGCATGGGGCGAACCACCTGGTGGTGCTGGTCGCGCAGGCCGGGCAGGCGCTCGCCGCCGCCGGGGTGGCCGATCCGGGGGCCGTGCTGCGTCCGCTGCTGTCTGCCGCGCTGGATGGTGCGCTGCGCGCCGAGTCGGCCGGCGGCGGCCGGGACGCGTCCGGTGAGGTGACCAACGGTGCCGTGACCACCCTCACCGGGCCGGTGCGCCGGGGCGACGCGGGCACGGTGCGGGACCACCTGGCCGAGCTGACCGCCCTGGGCACGCGCACCGGCGCGACCGACGTCGCCGACTCCTACCGGACGCTGGCCCGCGCGGCGAGCACCCGCGCGCTCGCGGCCGGCCTGCTGCGCCCGGACCAGGGCGAGCTGCTGCTGGACGCGCTGGCCGAGCCGGTGCGCCCGCCTGCCGAACCGCCCGCCGGCCCTGCGCCGTACGGAGGTACCGTGCTCGGGCACGGACAGCCCGACGCGGACGCGACGGACGACCGGCCGGGGGAGGGGTCCGGCGCCGACCAGGAGGACCAGCCATGAGCACGCCGCAGGCACGTACCGGGGCCCCGGTACTGGCGCGGACCCGGCAGGAGCTGGCCGCCGTGCTCGCCCCGGTCGCCGGCGGACGGGCGGTGGTGATGACGATGGGTGCCCTGCACGCCGGTCACCTGGCCCTGGTCCGGGAGGCCCGCGCCCGTGCGGAGCAGGTCGTGGTGACGATCTTCGTCAACCCGATCCAGTTCGGCCCCGGCGAGGACCTGGACCGCTACCCGCGTGACCTGGCGGGCGACCTCGACCTGCTCACCGCCGACGGTCTGCTCGGTGCCGGGGACGTGGTGTTCGCCCCCGCCGTGCCCGAGCTGTACCCGGACGGCGACCCGGTGGTCCGGGTGGACGCCGGCCGGATCGGCCGGGTGCACGAGGGCGCGGTGCGCCCCGGCCACCTGGACGGCGCGCTCACCGTGGTGCTCAAGCTGCTGCACCTGACCCGGCCCGACCGGGCGCTGTTCGGCCGCAAGGACGTGCAGCAGCTCGTCGCGGTGACCCGGATGGTCGCGGACCTCGACCTGGACGTGCAGGTGGTCGGCGTGCCGACCGTGCGCGACCCGGACGGCCTGGCCCTGTCCTCCCGGAACGCCTACCTCGACCCCGCTCGGCGGGACCAGGCGCTCGGGCTGTCCCGGGCGCTGGCGGCCGGCCGGCAGGCGGCGACGTCCGGTGCGGCGCCGCAGGAGGTGCGGGCCGCGGCCGCCGCCGTCCTGGCGGGGTCCGGCGTGCGCACCGACTACGTAGCCCTGGTCGACCCGGTGTCCTTCGCCGACGTCACCGGCCCGGACCTGCCGACCGGGACCGCCGTGCTCGCCGTGGCGGGCACGGTCGGGTCCACCCGGCTGATCGACAACACGGACGTGAGGTGGGGACCGGCATGACCGGGCTGCTGCGCACCATGATGACCGGCAAGATCCACCGCGCCACCGTCACCCGGGCCGACCTGCACTACGTCGGCTCGATCACGCTGGACGCGGACCTGCTCGCTGCGGCCGACGTGCTGCCCGGCCAGCAGGTCGACGTGGTGGACGTGACCAACGGCGCCCGGCTGACCACCTACGCGATCGCGGGGGAGCCCGGGTCCGGCGAGGTGTGCGTGAACGGCGCCGCCGCGCACCTGGTGCATCCCGGCGACGTGGTGATCGTGATCGCCTACGGGGCGCTGCCCGACGCCGAGGCGCGCACCTACCGGCCGCACGTGGTGCTGGTCGACGCCCGGAACCGGGTGCTGGACGCCGGCGACGACCCGGGTGCGGTGCCCGAGGCGCTGGCGGACGGGCTGCGGCCGAGCGGGCTGCCGCTGCACCGGGCCCGCGCGCTGCTGGCGGACCCGGTGCACGACCGGGTGCCCGCTCCGGAACGTGATCGGGCCGACCAGGGGGAACCGGCCCCCGCCCCCCGGGACCGCACCGGATCGGGCGTGACCCGGTGACCGGCCCGCTGCGGCTGGCCCGCACGCTGGCGGCCCCCGACCCCGGCTGGACGGCGCAGGCCGACGCGGTGGTGGTCGGCTCGGGTGTCGCCGGCCTGACCGCCGCTCTGGAGCTGCGTACCCGGGTGCCTCGGGTGCTGCTGGTCACCAAGGGCGAGCTGGTCTCCGGCTCGACGGTCTGGGCGCAGGGCGGGATCGCCGCGGCTCTCGCTCCGACCGACTCCCCGGCCGCGCACCTGCAGGACACCCTGGTCGCAGGCGTGGGCCTGTGCGACCCGCGCGCGGTCGAGGTGCTGGTCACCGAGGGGCCGGTCCGGGTGCGCGAGCTGATGGCGCGGGGCGCGGTGTTCGACACCGAGCCGGACGGGCACATCGCGCTCACCCGGGAGGGCGGCCACCACGCCGACCGGATCGCGCACGCCGGCGGCGACGCCACCGGGGCGGAGATCTCCCGCGCGCTGGTCGCTCAGCTGGAGGCGGTGCGCTCCGACCCCGGCATCGAGGTGATCGAGCACGCGCTGGTGCTGGACGTCCTGACCGGCGCGCCGGACGCCGACGGGCGGCCCGGCCCGGTCTGCGGCGTCACCCTGCACGTGATCGGCGAGGGCTCGCGGGACGGCGTCGGCGCGGTGCTGGCCCCCGCGGTCGTGCTGGCCACCGGCGGTATCGGCCAGGTCTTCCGGTCCACCACCAACCCGCCGCAGGCCACCGGGGACGGCATCGCCGCCGCACTGCGGGCCGGTGCGGTGTGCGGGGACATCGAGTTCGTGCAGTTCCACCCCACGGTGCTCTGGCTGGGCTCGGGCGCCAAGGGGCAGCTGACCCTGGTGTCCGAGGCGGTGCGCGGCGAGGGCGCCCGGCTGGTGGACGTCGAGGGGCACCGGTTCATGCCGGCCGAGCACCCGATGGCCGAGCTGGCGCCGCGGGACGTCGTCGCCCGGGCGATCGTGCGGCAGATGAGCCGCACCGGCAGCGACCACGTGCTGCTGGACGCCCGGCACCTGGGCGCCGAGCACCTGCAGCACCGGTTCCCGACCATCGCCCGCCGGCTGGCCGAGCACGGCATCGACATCGCCACCGACCTGGTGCCGGTGGCGCCCGCCCAGCACTACCACTCCGGCGGCGTGGTGACCGATCTGGTCGGCCGGTCCAGCCTGCCCGGGCTGTACGCGGTCGGCGAGGCGGCGTGCACCGGCGTGCACGGCGCGAACCGGCTGGCGTCGAACTCGCTGCTCGAGGGCCTGGTGTTCGCGCACCGGGCCGCGCACGACATCGCTGCCCGGGTGGAGCGCGGCGCGCTGCGGCCGGGCGACCCGGTGCCGCGCCCGGGCGCCCCCGCGCTGGTGGCCGGCGCCGCCCGGTCCCGGATCCAGCGGATCGCCTCCGACGGCCCCGGTGTGCTGCGCTCGGCGGCGGGGCTGCAGGCCGCGGCCGTCGCCCTGGGTGCGGTACGGACCGACGCGCACCTGACCGCGGAGGGCGGAGTGCCCCCGGTGGCGGACCCGCAGGTCGCGGAGTGGGAGACCACCAACGTGCACCAGGTCGCCTCGCTGCTCACCGCGACCGCCGCCACCCGCCGCGAGACCCGCGGCGGCCACGTCCGCACCGACCACCCGGAGACCAGCCCCGCCTGGGTGGCCCGGGTCGAGGCGTTCCTGGACCCGGACGGCACGCTCGCCCAGCGGCGCGTCCCGATCACCTGACCGCGCGTGGTGCGGGCGCCCGTAGGGTGGGCCTGTGACCTCGTTCGACGTGCACCCCGGCCTGCTCGACCCGCGATGGCTGACCCGGACCGTCGCCACCGCCCTGGACGAGGACCTCGGGGCCGCACCGGGCCGGGACGTCACCACCCAGGCCACCGTGCCCGCCGACCTGGTCGGCACCGCGCACCTGGTGGCTCGCGAGGCGGGCGTGGTCGCGGGTCTGATCACGGTCACCGAGGTGCTCCGTCAGGTGGCCGACCGGCTGGACCTGCCGGCGGGCCGGGTGGACCTGCAGGTCGAGGACGGCGCGGCGGTCGAGAGCGGCGCGCTGCTCGCGGTGCTCACCGGGCCGGTGCAGGCGCTGCTGGTCGCCGAGCGGACCGCCCTGAACCTCGCGTCGCGCGCCTCCGGCGTCGCCACGCACACCCGGCGGTGGGCCGAGGCGCTGGCCGGCACGGGCGCGCAGGTGCTGGACACCCGCAAGACCACCCCGGGCCTGCGCGAGCTGGAGAAGTACGCGGTGCGCTGCGGCGGCGGCACGAACAAGCGGATGGGCCTGTACGACGTCGCGATGGTCAAGGACAACCACGTGGTCGCCGCGGGCGGGGTGGCCCCGGCGGTCGCGGCGGTGCGCGCGCGGTTCCCCGAGGTGCCGGTCCAGGTGGAGGCGGACACCCTGGACCAGGCGCTGGAGGCGGTGGCCGCCGGTGCCCGGTTCCTGCTGCTGGACAACATGCCCACCCCGGTGCTCGCCGAGGTGGTCGCGGCGGTCCGGGCCGGCGAGCACGAGACCGGCCGGGTCGAGCTCGAGGCCACCGGCAACCTCACGCTGGACCGGGCGGCCGAGGTGGCCGCCGCCGGCGTGGACTACCTCTCGGTCGGCGCGCTGACCCACTCCTCGCCGATCCTCGATCTCGCGCTGGACCTGGTCGACGGGCTCTGACCGGCCGGCCGGACCGGCCCGCACCCGCCCGGCCCGCGCGGGGCCGCCGCTGCGGACGCCGGTCGGGCCGGGGCCGGGCAGTCGATAGGATCGCCGGGTGAACGCGCCCGAGACCCCTGCCGACGACCTCCCCGAGCAGCTGCGGGTCCGGCGCGAGAAGCGCGACCGGATGCTCGCCGCGGGCGTCCAGCCGTACCCGGTCTCGGTGCCCCGCACCCGCACCATCGCCGAGGTCCGCGCCGCGCACCCGGACCTGGAGCCCGGCGAGGAGACCACCGACGAGGTCGGCGTGGCCGGCCGGGTCGTCTTCCTGCGCAACACCGGCAAGCTGTGCTTCGCCACGCTGCAGGACGGCGAGGGCAACCGCCTGCAGGTCATGCTGAGCCTCGCCGCGGTCGGCGAGGACCGGCTGGCCGCCTTCAAGGCCGACATCGACCTCGGGGACCACCTGTTCGCGCACGGCCGGGTGGTGTCCTCCCGCCGGGGCGAGCTCTCGGTGATGGCGGACGCCTGGCAGCTCGCCGCCAAGTCGCTGCGCCCGCTGCCGAACCTGTACGGCAAGGGCGACGAGGAGAGCGCCGAGCTGTCCGAGGAGGTGCGGGTCCGCCAGCGGTACGTGGACCTGATCGTCCGCCCGGCCGCCCGGGACGCGGTGCGGCTGCGCGCCGGCGTCGTGCGCTCGCTGCGGGAGAACTTCTACCGGCGGGGATATCTCGAGGTCGAGACCCCGATGCTGCAGACCCAGGCCGGCGGTGCCGCCGCGCGCCCGTTCGTTACGCACATGAATGCCTTCGACATCGACCTGTACCTGAGGATCGCGCCGGAGCTGTTCCTCAAGCGCGCCGCGGTCGGCGGCCTGGAGCGCGTCTTCGAGATCAACCGGAACTTCCGCAACGAGGGCGCCGACTCCTCGCACTCCCCGGAGTTCGCGATGCTGGAGGCGTACGAGGCCTACGGCGACTACGACACGATGGCTGCGCTCACCCAGGACCTGGTGCAGACCGCGGCGACGGACGTGCTCGGCAGCACCGCGCTGCGCCTCGCCGACGGCACCGAGTACGAGGTCGGTGGCCGGTGGGCGCAGCTGACCATGTACGGCTCGCTGTCCGAGTCGCTCGGCGAGGAGATCACCGCGGCGACCACCGCGGCACAGCTGCGCGCGATCGGTGCGCGGCTCGGTGTGCCGCTCGACCCGAAGCGGGAGAGCCACGGCAAGTGGGTCGAGGTGCTCTGGGAGCACCAGGTCGGCGAGCACCTGCACGCGCCGACGTTCGTGCGGGACTTCCCGGTCGAGACCAGCCCGCTCACCCGGGACCACCGCAGCGCGCCCGGCCAGGTGGAGAAGTGGGACCTGTACGTGCGCGGCTTCGAGCTCGCGACCGCCTATTCCGAGCTGGTCGACCCGGTGGTGCAGCGCCAGCGCTTCGAGGCGCAGGCGATCTTGGCCGCGGCGGGGGACGACGAGGCGATGGTGCTGGACGAGGATTTCCTGACCGCAGTCGAGTACGCGCTGCCGCCCACCGGTGGCATGGGGATGGGCATCGACCGCCTGCTGATGGCGCTGACCGGCCTCGGCATCCGGGAGACCATCCTGTTCCCGCTGGTGAAGCCGCAGGCCTGAGCCGCACCCTCGTCCGCCGCCGGTCGTCGGGACTACCCTGGCGCGATGAACATCGGCCTCGCCCTCGCCGCCCTTGCGCCCTCGGTGGGCATCGGGGTGATCTTCTGGGTCGTCATCCGCGCGATCATGAACGCCGATCGCACAGAACGCGCCGCAATGGCGCGGATGGATGCCGCGGATGCCGCCGAGCGGGCCGCCGCCGAGCAGAACTCCACCCCCGTCGATTCGTAAGTATTTGCGCGCAGGTTTTGACGGTTCGGGCAACGGGTGTCATGCTTTTCCGGACCGCATGATTGACGCCGCTCAACGAACGCCACGGGGGTTGCAGGGGGTGCGGCGGCCGGAAGCTCGGGAGGGCGAAATATGGCACAGAAGGTTCAGGTCCTGCTCGTGGACGACATTGACGGCGGGACCGCCGACGAGACCGTGACGTTCGCGCTGGACGGGGTCTCCTACGAGATCGACCTGACGGCGGCGCACGCCGTCGAGCTGCGCGACGCGCTCGCGACCTGGGTGGCCAACGCTCGGAAGGTCGGCGGCCGTTCGTCCGCCGCTCGCAGCGGTGCCGCTCGCCCGCGCCGCTCCTCCGACGCCGGCGCCGTGCGCGCCTGGGCCAAGGAGAACGGCTTCGAGATCTCGGAGCGAGGCCGCATCTCCGCCGAGATCCGTGAGGCGTACGACGCGGCGCACTGATCGCGCTCGCACCGATCACGCACGCACCGACGGCCCGGCACCCACGAGGGGTGCCGGGCCGTCGGTCTGTCCGTGCCGAGCCGTCCGGCGCCGAGCCGGGCCGGGGTCTGCCGGGGGCGGTCAGGCCCCGGGCCGGGTCGCGGTCAGCTCGCGCACCGCGGCGTACTGCGCACGCACCACCGGTGCCGCGTCCGCCCGGTAGACCTCCGCCGATCCGGCCGAGGTCCAGGCCGGCGGGGTGCCGGTGCCGGCCAGCACCCAGGCCGCCTGCCGGGCCGCGCCGTCCGCCACGTACTCGCCCGGGGTGGGCAGCAGCACGTCCGTGTCCAGCACCGCCGGCGCGATCCGCCGGACAGCCTCGGACTGCGCGCCGCCGCCGATCAGCAGCACCCGGTCCACCGGCACGCCCTGTGCGCGCAGCGCGTCCAGCCCGTCGGCCAACGCGCACAGCATCCCCTCGACCGCCGCGCGGGCCAGGTGCGCCGGCGTGGTGTTCGCCAGCCGCAGGCCGTGCAGCGCTCCGGTGGCGTCGGGCCGGTTCGGGGTTCGCTCGCCCTCCAGGTAGGGCACGAGCACCAGGCCGTCGGCGCCGGCTGGCGCGGACAGCGCGAGCGCGGACAGCCCGGCGTGGTCCACCCCGAGCATCCGTGCCGCGGCGTCCAGCACCCTGGAGGCGTTCAGGGTGCAGGCCAGCGGCAGGTAGGCGCCGGTCGCGTCGGCGAACCCGGTGACCAGGCCCGAGCCGTCCGCGGTCGGGGCGGCGGAGACGGCGGAGACCACCCCGGAGGTGCCGATCGAGATCGCGACGTCGCCGGCGACCATCCCGAGGCCGAGGGCTGCCGCGGCGTTGTCGCCCGCGCCCGCGCCGAGCAGGGCTCCCGCCCGCACCGGCGAGGCGGCCCCGCCGGATCCGGCGGTCCCCGCGGCAGCGTGCGGCGCGACCACCCGCGGCAGCAGTGCCCGGTCGTGGCCGAGGGCGAGCGCGAGCAGGTCGCGGCGGTAGTCCTCGTCGAACGGCGACCAGTAGCCGGTGCCCGAGGCGTCCGACCGGTCGGTGGTCAGCGCGCCGAGCGCGGCGGCCCCGGCGGCGGCGTCGGCCGTCGGGCCGTACCCGGCGATCCGCCAGGTCAGCCAGTCGTGCGGCAGGGCGACGGCGGCCACCCGCGCGGCGGCGTCCGGCTCGTGGTCGCGCAGCCAGCGCAGCTTGGTCACGGTCAGCGAGGCGACCGGCACCGAGCCGGTGGCCCGGGCCCAGGCGGCGTCCCCGTCGCCGTCCGGGGAGGTGGCGCCGAGCTCGGCGATCAGGTCGCGAGCGGCGCCGGCGGACCGGGTGTCGTTCCACAGCAGCGCGTCCCGGATCACCGCGCCCTCGGCGTCCAGCACGACCATGCCGTGCTGCTGCCCGCCGACCGCGACCGCATCGACGTCGTCCAGGCCGCCGGCGTCGGCCGCCGCGGTCCGGAACGCGTCCCACCAGTGCCGGGGGTCGATCTCGGTGCCGTCGGGGTGCGCGGCGCGACCGGTGCGCACGAGGGCGCCGGTCTCGGCGTCGCGGACGACGACCTTGCAGGACTGGGTGGAGGAGTCCACCCCGGCGACGAGGGCCATGCGGGCGTCCTTCGCGGGCGGGCCCGCGGCGGCGCGGGCGGGGGAGGGAGCAGAGCGTGCGGGTGCCGGCGCACCGGGTGCGTCGGCGGGTGGTGCGGGCAGGACCCGGCAGCCGCGGTGAGAGCACCGGGTGCCGGGTCCTGCCGTGCGGTGGACCGTGCTCAGCGTGCGCCGAGCGCGTGCTCCAGCGCGAGCTGGTTCAGCCGGACGAAGCCGAAGCCGCGCTCGGCCACGGCCTCCACGTCGAAGTCCTCGAAGGCGGACCGGTCGGCCAGCAGGTCGGCCAGGGTCTCGCCCTCGCTCAGGGTCGGCTGCGCCAGCTCGAGCACGCCGGCAGCCTCCAGGGCCTCCTGCACCTCGGGGTCGGCGCGGAACGCCTCGGCCCGCTCCTTCAGCAGCAGGTAGGTCGCCATGTTGGCCTTGGCCGACTCCCACACCCCGGTGAAGTCCTCGGTGCGCGAGGGCTTGTAGTCGAAGTGCCGCGGGCCGTCGTACCGCGGGCCGCCGGACGGGAAGCCGTTCTCGACCAGGTCGACGGTGGCGAAGGCGGAGAACAGGTCGCCGTGCCCGAACACCAGGTCCTGGTCGTACTTGATCGAGCGCTGGCCGTTCAGGTCGATGTGGAACAGCTTGCCGGCCCACAGCGCCTCGGCGATGCCGGAGGTGTAGTTCAGGCCCGCCATCTGCTCGTGGCCGGTCTCCGGGTTCAGGCCGACGATGTCGCCGTGCTCCAGCTTG
>DASWPG010000027.1:0-82299 GCA_036404115.1 Cellulomonas sp. | reverse complement strand
CCTTCGCCGCCTGCGACGAGTTCTGCGCGATCTCCCGGATGCTCGCCCCCATCTGCTCCGCACCCGCCGCCACCGTCTGCACGTTGCGCGACACCTGCTCCGCCGCAGCCGCCACCACACCCGCCTGCGCCGACGTCTCGTCCGAGCCCGCCACCACCTGGGCGGACGCGGCGGACAGCTCCTCGGCCGCGGACGCGACCGTCTGGGCGGTCTGGACCACGCCGACGATCGCGCCGCGCAGGTGCTGCTGCGCGCGCGTCAGGTCGGCCGACATCCGGCCGAGCTCGTCGTGGGAGTCCACCCGCGGCGCGACCGTCAGGTCGCCGTCGGCCATCGCCTGCACCGCGCGCTGCACCTCGACCACCTGGCTGCGGATCGTCCGGGCGATCACCAGCCCGACCGCCGCGATCAGCAGCAGGCCGATCGCCAGCACCGCGATCAGCAGCCAGGAGGCCCGGGTCGCCGAGCTCTGCGCGGTGTCCGAGACCTGCTCCAGGTACGCAGCGACCTGCGACTCGACGTCCTCCAGCGCGGCGACCATCTGGTCCACGACGGGCTGGGCGACCTCGTCGCCGATCGAGCCGAACAGCGTCTGGTCGGAGTCGAAGGCCGCCGGCAGCAGCTGCTCGTCCCGGATCGTGGTCCAGTCGGACCACGCCGTGGTGAAGTCGTCCCAGGAGGAGATCTCCGCCCCGCCCAGCCCGGCGACGAAGGCGTCCGCCGCGGTCTGCAGGTCGGCGTCCGTGGCAGCGATCTTGTCGGTGAACTCCTGCTGGGAGGCCGCGTCGTCCGTGACGGAGGCGCCGGCCTGGGCGATCAGCATCCGCGCCTTGATCTCCTCCTGGTGCACCTGGCCGAGCGGCGTCGCGACGTCGTCGCTGACCGTCTGCACCTCGGCCGTGCGCGCGGCGAGGTCGCGCATGGTCAGCGCGCTGTAGGCGCCGGTCCCGGCGACCACGGCCGCCGTCAGCCCGAGCAGCAGCAGGATCTTGGCCCGCACCCCCCGGTCGCGGAACCAGCGGGTCGCACCGCTGCCGGACCGGGCCGGTCCGCCCGTGCCGGAGGCCAGGTCGGCGGCGGTGCCGCCGCGCTGGCTGGGTACGTGGGTGAGCGTCCCCGGTCGTGCCGGTGCCGACGTCGTCGTGGCATCCATGGATCTGGTCCTTCCTCACGGTGCGTGGCCTTGTTGCTCCTCCTGATCGGCCACGACCGGTCCAGCCTGAGCACCCGGGAAGGTCGGGACGGGCTACCGCGGGAGCGGCGGGGTGGACTCCCGCCAGACGATGTCCTGGATCCCGGCCAGCTCCGCCGGGGCTGCCTCGCCGCGCACCCGGGCGACGAGGCTGCGCATCGCCCACTCGCCGAGCGCGCCGAAGTCCACCCGGACCGTGGTGAGCGACGGCGACTGGAACGCGGAGGTCGGCAGGTCGTCCCAGCCGGTGACGCCGGCGTCCTGCGGCACCCGCCAGCCGCGGGCGAGGCACTCGCGCACCGCGGCGGTGGCGAGCACGTCGCTGCCGGCGATGATCGCGACCGGCGGGAGGTCGTCGGGCAGGCTGCGCACCGCGGCGAGCGCCCGGTCACCGGACCAGCCGCACTCGTAGACCCCGAGGTCGGTGAGCCCGAGCCGGGCGACGGTCTCCAGGTACGCGTCCCGCCGGCCGCGCGCCGAGCTGTACCCGGGGTCGCCGGCCAGGTGCACGAAGCGCCGCTGGCCCTGCTCGGCGAGCGCGGTGACGATCCGGCGCAGCGGGTCGGCACCGAGCAGGTCCCCGGTGACCCGCAGCCTGTCGTCGAAGGCGTCGGACAGCACGACCACGGCCGGGGCGCCGTCCCGGTGCACCACCTCCGGCGGCAGCGGGACGAACGTGAGCACCCCCTCGTACACGCCGGAACCGAGCACCTCGTCCACCGCGGCGGCCCGGGCGACCGGTTCGAGCGGCACGGTCCGGATCTCCAGCGTGTAGCCCGCGGCGACGGCGACCGACCCCGCGGCGGCCAGCAGCTCGCCGCGCGAGTCGCCCAGCGTGGGCATCAGGATGGCGAGCCGCGCGGTGCGGCGGGTGCGCATCGACCGTGCGGCCAGGTTCGGCCGGTAGCCGAGCTCCTCGGCGGCCGCCAGCACCCGGTCCCGGGTCACCTCGGAGATCTTCGCGCTGCCCGCCAGCGCGTAGGAGACCGTCGCCTGCGACACCCCGGCGTGACGGGCCACGTCCCGGCTCGTCGGTCGACCCCTCACCTGCACACCTCGGGGCCGCGGCCGGGGCCCGACGGGACGCGGATGGGTCGATCGGGCAGGGCGGCCATGCTCACCAACCTACTTCCCCACCGGTCGACCTTGACGGGGAACGTTCGAGGCGTCACCATGGTGATACGTATCACCGAGCGCATCGCAGCGCACCCGCGAGGCGACGGCGCACCGGACGAAGGGATCGAGCACGCTGTGATCAAGGTCGGCATCATCGGCACCGGCGGCATCAGCACCGCGCACGTCCAGGGCTACCTCGCCCACCCGGACGTGGCGCGGATCGTGGCGATGGCGGACGTCGTCCCGGGCAAGGCCGCGGCGAAGGCCGCTGCCGCGGGCCTGACGGACGTCGCCTGCTACACCTCGGCCCACGAGCTGCTGACGGCGGGCGGCGTCGACCTGGTCAGCATCGCGACCCCGCCCGAGAGCCACGCTGCCCTGACGGTCGCCGCCCTGGACCACGGGGTGCACGTGCTGGTCGAGAAGCCGATGGCGCCGTCGGTCGAGGAGTGCGACGCGATGCTCGCCGCCCAGCGCCGGTCCGGCCGGCTGCTCTCGGTCGTGGCCCAGAACCGCTTCCGGGACGAGATGCTGGTGCTCAAGACGGCACTGGACTCCGGGCTGGCCGGCCCGGTGTCGCACGTCCAGGTGAACTCGTCCTGGTGGCGCGGCCTGCCGTACTACGACCTGTGGTGGCGGGGCACCTGGGACGTCGAGGGCGGCGGGTGCACGCTCAACCACGCGATCCACCACATCGACCTGCTGCTCTGGCTGCTCGGCAGCCCGGACTCGGTGCAGGCGGTGCTGACCAACGCGCAGCACGAGAACTCCGAGGTCGAGGACCTCGCGGTGGCGACCATGCGCTACGGGCGCGCGATCGCCCAGCTCACCGCCTCGGTGGTGCACCACGGCGAGGAGCAGGAGATCGTCGTCCAGGGGCGTGACGCGCGGATCTCCCAGCCGTGGCGCGTACAGGCCGAGCGGTCGGCGCCGAACGGGTTCCCTGCGCCCGGCGGGAACCCCGAGCTGGTCGACGAGCTCGAGGCGCTCGCCGCGGCCCATCGGCCGATCACGCACCGGATGCACTCCGGGCAGATCGGTGACGTGCTCGCCGCCCTGACCGACGGGCACGAACCGCTGGTCACCGGTGCCGACGGGCGGGCCGCCGTCGAGCTGGTCACCGCGATCTACGAGGCCGGCATCGAGCAGCGGACCGTGCCGCTGCCGCTCGCGCCGGACGACCCGTACCGCATGGACGGCCACCGGGCCGCCCGCGCCCCGCACTTCTTCGCCAAGCGCGCCTCGGTGTCCGAGCTCGACGGCGACATCGTGGTCGGCTCCTCCGCCGACGACTGACCCGGTGGCAGCGCCGACCGGACCCCCTGACCTGACCCGAACCGAACCGAACCGAACCGAACCGAACCGAACCGAGGAGCAGTGAAGCTCGACATGGTGCAGTCAGAAGGCGCGGACTACGCGCCCGACCCCGTCCCGGCCCCGGTCGTCGCGCCGGGCGAGCTCGTGTTCGCCGCGGCCCGGCTCGACCACGGCCACGTCTACGGGATGTGCGAGGGCCTGATCGGGGCCGGCGCGACGCTGGGCTGGGTGCACGACCGCGACCCGGCGAAGGTCGCGGCGTTCCAGGCGCGGTTCGGCCCGGTCCGGGTGGCGCGCAGCGAGGCCGAGATCCTGGACGACCCGGCGGTGCAGCTGGTCGCGGCAGCGGCCGTGCCCGACCAGCGCGCCGGGTTCGGGGTCACCGTGATGGACGCCGGCAAGGACTACTTCACCGACAAGGCCCCGCTGACCTCGCTGGCACAGCTCGCGGACGTGCGGGCGGCCATCGCCCGGACCGGACGCAGGTTCGCCGTGTACTACGCCGAGCGGATCCACGTCGAGGCCGCGGTGCTCGCCGGCCAGCTGGTCGAGCGCGGCGCGATCGGCCGGGTGGTCCAGGTGCTCGCGATGGGTCCGCACCGGGTGGGCGACCCGCGCACCCGCCCGGACTGGTTCTACGAGAGGGCGCGCTACGGCGGGATCCTCTGCGACATCGGCAGCCACAACGTCGAGCAGATCCTGCACTACACCGCCGCCACCGACGCCGAGATCGTCGGGTCGACCATCGGCAACTACCACCACCCGGCGTTCCCGGAGCTGGACGACTTCGGCGACGCGCACCTGGTGACGGACACCGGCGCGAACGGGTACCTGCGGGTGGACTGGCTGACCCCGGACGGCCTGAGCACCTGGGGCGACGGCCGGACCTTCCTGCTCGGCACCGAGGGCTACATCGAGCTGCGCAAGTACGTGGACGTCGCGACGGAGCCGGCGGGCGGGCACCTGTTCCTGGTGGACGGCGCCGGTGAGCGGCACCTGCGCACCGACGGGAGCGTCGGCTACCCGTTCTTCGGCCAGCTGGTGCGGGACGTGCTGGACCGGACCGAGACCGCGATGTCCCAGGCGCACACGCTCAAGGCGGCCGAGCTCGCCGTGCGCGCGCAGCAGCAGGCCCGCGAGCTCACCGGGCGCGCACCCGGGCAGCCCGTCGACGAGGACCGGCGGTGACCGGCATGGACCAGCAGCCTCCGGAGCCGCTCCGGTTCGCCCTCGTCGGGTGCGGCAACATCGCCCGGACCCACGCCGAGGCGCTGACCCGCCTGGCCGCGCACGGCACCGCCGAGCTCGTCGCCGTGCAGGACGTCGTGCCCGAGCGCGCCGCGGCCTTCGCCGCCGAGCACGGCGTACGCGCCGCCGGCTGGGAGGAGGTCCTGCACGACCCCACGGTGGACGCCGTCACGATCTGCACGCCGAGCGGCACGCACGCCGCGCTGGGCATCGCCGCGCTGGAGGCCGGCAAGCACGTCGTGGTCGAGAAGCCGATGGACGCCGACCTGGCACAGGCGCAGCGGCTGGCGGCGGCCGCCGAGCGGACCGGCCGGACCCTCGCCGTCATCAGTCAGCACCGCTTCGACCCGGCCACCCGCACCGCGGTCGAGGTGCTGGCCGACGGCGGGATCGGCGTCCCCACGCTGGTCGAGGCGACGGTGCCCTGGTGGCGCCCCCAGGCCTACTACGACGCCGATGCCTGGCGCGGCACCTGGAGCGGGGACGGCGGTGGTGCGCTGATCAACCAGGCGATCCACACCGTCGACCTCGTGCTGGCGCTCGCCGGTCCGGTCACCCGCGTGCAGGCGTCGGTCGCGACGCGCAGCCACGCGATCGACGTGGAGGACGTGGTGTGCGCGGTCCTGACCTTCGCCAGCGGAGCGATCGGGACGCTGTCGGCCTCCACCGCCGTCCGCCCGGGCCGCCCGGCACGGATCGCGCTGTACGGCGACGGCGGCGCCATCGTGCTCGAGGGCGACGCGATCGTGCTCGACGAGCGCGCCGACGGCACACGGGGTCCGGTCTCCGCCCCGTCGCTCGACGCCGTGCAGGTAGCCGCGGCCGGCAGCGGCACCGTGGTGCCCACCGACGACCACGGCGCCGCACCGTGGGGCCGGTCGCACGAGGAGCAGCTCGCCGACGTGGTCGCTGCGGTGCGCCACGGCACCCGGCCGCGCGTCGGCGGGCCGGAGGGGCTGCGCGCGCTGGCCCTGGTCGACGCCGTCTACCGTGCGGCACGCACCGGCGAGGCCGTCGTGCCAGCCACATGAGCCCGGCCGTCCGCCGGGGCACGGCCACCGGCCGGCACCGGCGCGCGGCCGGGGCATCGCACACGTACCACCAGCAGCACCAGCAGGCGCAGGTCCGGCGACGGCGAAGAGGCCGTGCGCCGTCACGACAGCTCGGGCGACACGACCCGGCGGCTCAAGGAGGAGTTCACATGGCACGAAGGACGACCGCGGCGCTGGTCGCGGCGAGCGTGGCTCTCACGCTGGCGGCATGCTCCGGCGGCGGATCCACAGACAGCGGATCGACCGCTACCGACGGAACGGCCTCGGGGGAGATCACCTTCACCTGGTGGGGCAACGAGGACCGTGCGGCCAAGCTCGAGGAGGCGCTCGACCTGTTCTCCGAGGAGTACCCGGACATCGACGTGGTCCGGAACTTCAACTCCTGGGACGACTACTGGACGGCACGCAACACCGAGGCCGCCGGCCAGTCCCTGCCCGACGTCTTCATGATGGACGTCGGCTACATCGGGCAGTACGCGAACAAGGGCCTGTTCCTCGACCTCTCCTCCTACGAGGGCGGCCTGCTCGACACCAGCGACTTCAGCGACTCGCTGCTCGCGTCGGGCGAGGTCGACGGAGAGGTCATCGGCGTCCCGCTCGGCTACGGCGTCTGGTCGATGATGTACAACAAGGACCTGCTCGACAGCCTCGGCATCGAGTACCCGTCCGGCGACATGGACCAGGAGGAGTTCCTGGCCTGGGCCAGCGAGGTCAACGCGGCGGGCGCGTCCGTGTCTCCCGCGCTCTACGGCACCGACGACTACACCGGCAGCCTGCCCGCGTTCATGTACTGGCTGATGCAGGACGGCAACGAGGTCTTCACGGACGACGGCCAGGCCGCCTTCACCGAGGACGACGTCGTCGAGTTCCTCGAGACGGGGGCCGAGGGACGCGATGACAGCATCTTCTTCCCGATCGAGCGGTCCGCCGCCCTGGAGCCCTCGGACGGCGCCGGTGCCGGTGAGATCGCCGCGTGGGCCAGCTGGTCCACCACGTTGACCCAGGCCATGTCGGACCTCGGCAGCGACAACATCGGCATGACCACCCCGCCGCTGGTGGACGGCACCGACACGCACGTGCTGTCCGAGAAGGCGAGCATGCTGCTCAGCGCCTCCGCGAACACGTCGAACCCGGACGCGGCGGTCACCCTGATCAACTTCCTCGCCAACTCGACCGAGGTCGCCGAGATCGTCGGATCGACCCTGGGCACCCCCGCCACCGAGGCGCGCGCCGCCGCGGCCGAGGACTCGGCGGCCGACCTCGTGATCAACGAGTACCTGGCCGACGTCGCCGAGGAGATCAGCATCAGCTACCCGCCGATCCCCACCGGCTACGGCACGATCGAGTCCACCTGGGTCCAGCTGCACGAACAGCTCCGCTACGGCGAGATCACCGAGGACGAGTTCGCCTCGACGCTGTTCGACGAGATCGACATGGCCTTCACCGGCTGACCGACGAGGGTGCCGGCGTGCAGAGACCGCGCGCCGGCACCCTCGCACCACCGTCGCGGGCAGACGGCACAACAACCGCCACCCGCTCCCTAGTCGAGCAGAGGAGGACTGGTCATGGCCGTACCCGCAGTGATGTCGGACCCCGGTCGCGCACGCGCGACCAGTCGCAGGAAGCGCGCGGAGTCCCGCGCGGGCTACACGTTCTTGTCCCCCTGGCTGATCGGGTTCTTCGTCCTGACAGCCGGACCGATGATCGCCTCGCTGTACCTGTCGTTCACGGACTACGACCTGTTCTCCAGCCCGCAGTTCACCGGCCTGGACAACTACCGTCGGCTGTTCACCGACTCGAACTTCGTCCAGGCCGCCAAGGTCACCGTGACCTACGTCCTCGTCGGCACACCCGTCAAGCTGATCAGCGCGCTCGCCGTCGCCATGCTGCTCAACAACTCCCACCGGGGGCAGGGCTTCTACCGGTCGGCGTTCTACCTGCCCTCGCTGATCGGCGGGAGCGTGTCGATCGCGATCGTCTGGAAGGCCATGTTCATCGACGACGGCATCGTCGCCCAGGTCATCGACCTGCTCGGCGGGACCGACGCGGCGTCGGGCGGCTGGGTCGGCAGCACCAGCAAGACCATGCCGATGCTGATCCTGCTGACCGTCTGGCAGTTCGGCGCGCCGATGGTGATCTTCCTGGCCGGCCTGAAGCAGGTCCCCACCGAGCTCTACGAGGCAGCCGAGGTCGACGGGGCCGGCGCGGTCCGCAAGTTCCTCAAGATCACGATCCCGATGCTGTCGCCCGTCCTGTTCTTCAACCTGCTGCTGGAGACGATCCACGCCTTCCAGATCTTCAACTCCGCATTCATCATCTCCAGCGGCACCGGGGGCCCGGCCCGCTCGACGCTCTTCTACACGTTGTACCTGTACTTCCGTGGCTTCCGAGACTTCCAGATGGGTTATGCCTCGGCGATGGCCTGGGTGCTCGTCGTGGTGGTCGGGCTGGTCACCCTCGTGCTCTTCCGCACCTCGAACGCCTGGGTGCACTACTCGGGAGGCGACAAGTGAGCACCGTCCAGATCTCCACGACCGGCACCGACCGGCAGGCGTCGGCCGTCCTGCGCCGGACCGCCCGCCGGCGCGGCCGGCTCCGCGCGCTGGGGTTCCACCTGTTCTCGCTGGCCATGCTGGTCATCATCCTGTACCCGGCGGTGTGGATGCTGATCTCCACGTTCAAGCCGTCGAACCAGATCGTGGGGTCGGTGTCCTTGGTCCCCACCAGCGTCAGCCTGGACAACTACCGCACCGCGCTGTCCGGGATCGGCGGCATCTCCTTCTGGACGTTCGTGTCCAACTCGCTGGTCCTCGCGGTCGCCAGCGTGGTCGGTGTGCTGATCTCCTGCTCGCTGACCGCCTACGCGTTCGCGCGGATCAAGTTCCCCGGCCGCAGCGTGTTCTTCGTCTGCATGATCGCGACGATGCTGCTGCCGTTCCACGTCGTGATCATCCCGCAGTACATCCTGTTCAACAGCCTCGGGCTGGTGAACACCTACTGGCCGCTGCTGCTGGGCAAGTTCCTGGCCGCCGACGCGTTCTTCGTCTTCCTGATGATCCAGTTCATCCGGGGTCTGCCCGGCGAGCTCGACGAGGCGGCCCGGATCGACGGGGCGGGCCACCCGCGGATCTTCTTCTCGATCGTGCTGCCGCTGATGCAGCCCGCCCTCGTCACCAGCGCGATCTTCGCGTTCATCTGGTCCTGGAACGACTTCTTCGGACCGCTGCTGTACCTCAAGAGCCCGAGCATGTACACCATGCCGATCGCGCTGCGGGCGTATGTCGACCAGACGTCGACCAGCGACTACGGAGCGCAGATGGCGATGGCCGTCCTCGCGCTGCTGCCCGTGATGCTGTTCTTCCTCGCGTTCCAGCGGCACCTGGTCGGCGGCGTCGCCACCCAGGGCCTGAAGGGTTGAGCCCATGACCGGGACCACCGGGACCCCGCCCGAGCAGCTGCGCCGGTTCGGCGGCGGGGCCGTCGCACCGTTCAGCCAGATGCTGGTGGTCGGGCTGGTCGTCTGCGCGTTCTCGCTGCCCGTGGTGACCGCCCTGCCGGCGCTGGCCGCCGGGGTGTGCCACCTGGAGCAGCACCTGCAGGCGCGCCGCGACGGCTGGAGCGACCTCGTCCGGCTGTGCTGGGACGCGGTGCGCACGGGGTGGTGGGTCGGCCTGGCCGGCACGGCGCTGGCCGGGCTGCTCGCGGTGAACGTGTCCGCGGGGCTGCAGGGGCTGGTGCCCGGCGGGCTGCTGGTCGCCGGCACCAGCGCCGCGGCCGGCGCGGCGGTCGCCGTCGTGGCGGCGCGCACCGCGGCGCTGTGGACCCCGGGCGCCTCGTGGCCGGTGCTGGTGCGGGCGGCGGCTCGGCTGTCCTGGACGGACCCGGTCGGGACCGTGCTCGTGCTGCTGGGCTACGGGATGTCCGCGGTCGTGGTCTGGATGCTGCCCCCGCTGGTGGTCATCACCCCGGGGATGCTGGCGGTCGCCCTGGTGGCAGTCGAGCGGCGGCGGGTGCGGCGGGCGGACGGCACCGGCCGGGGGGCGGTGCCGCAGCACCGGTAGTCGTCCGCGCGGTTGCGCCTCGGGGGCCGGCGCATGGTGTCGGCCCCGGGGGGTGGTCGCGATGAAGGGGTGGCTGATCGGCGCGGCCTGTGCCGCCGTCCTGGCCGGGCAGGTGTGGCTCAGCCTCACCGGCAGCCCGGTCGTGCCGTACGAGCTCGCCGCGCTGGGCGGGTTCGGCGTCCTGGTCGCCGTCGTGCGGACGGTGCGCGCGAGCCGGCGCGGGGCCCGGGCGGCCTCGGTGGTCCGGCCGGGTGTGCAGGGGCTCGGCGAGGTCCAGGACATCTACCTCGGTCGTCGTCCGGTCCCACCGGTCACCTGGTCGTCCACCGACGGCGTCGTGGCCGAGCAGGTGACCGACCGCCAGGACCCGCTGCAGCGCCCGGTCTGGTCGACCGGGCCGGACGTCTGACGCCTCAGGCGGCGGTCGCCTGGTCCACGTCCAGCACCAGCAGCAGCCGGCCGTCCAACTTGTGCGCACCGAGGATCAGCGGGCGCAGCGCGGCGTCCAGGGTCTCGGGCGGCGCCTCGAAGGTCTGCGGGCCGACCTCCATCACGTCGCCGATCTCGTCGACCAGCAGGCTGACCGGCTCCCCGGCGACCTGTACGACGACCATCATCGGCTCGGCGTCCTCGCCCAGCGCCGCCAGCCCGAGCCGGGGCCGCAGGTCGACGGTCAGCACGACCTGACCGCGCAGGTTGACCAGGCCGGCGACCCCGGGCGGGGCCAGCGGGACACGGGTGCGGACGTGCGAGCGCAGCGCCTCCTGCACGCGGGTGACGTCGACGCCGTACAGGCTGCCGCCCAGCGTGAACGTGACGTACTGGCTCATCGGGCCGCTCCCACCAGCTCGGCCTCGCCGACCTGCGTCGGGAGGGTGTCGTACCCGATGCCGGTCGGCTCGGGGCGCTCGTCGTAGAACGCGGCGTCGGCGGCGAGGATCGCGCGGCGCACGTCCAGCAGCTCGGTGACGCGCTCGCCGAGCACCGTGGAGCCGACCAGGCCGGCGTCCTCGATGTCGGAGTGCCGGGCCGAGTCGTCGTCCACGATGTCCACGATCTCCCGGACCACCAGGCCGACGCTCCGGCCCGCCCGGCTGTACACGACCAGCAGCAGCTCGGAGGACTCCTCGGAGCCGTACGCGCCGAGCAGCCGGTCGAGCCGGGCCAGCGGCAGGATGGTGCCGCGGTACTGGACCACCTCGCGGCCGCCGACGTACTCGACCTGCTCGGCCTCGACGTGCTCCAGCCGGGCCACCGAGGCGAGCGGCATCGCGACCTGACGTCCGCCGCCGATGCCGACCACCAGGACCTGCTGGACGTCGTGCGCGGCGGTGGCCGCGGCGCCGCTGCGGGCGTCCCGGGCGGCCGTGTCCAGGTCGCCGGCCAGAGCGCGCCGGGCGATCGCCTGGACGTCCAGGATCAGCGCGACGTGCCCGTCGCCGAGCACCGTGGCACCGGCGTAGGCGCCGATCGCCTTCAGGCGGGCGGACAGCGGCTTGACCACGATCTCCTCGGTGTTCAGCACGCGGTCCACCAGCAGCCCGAACCGCTGGTGGTCGGACTGCACGACCGCGATCACCGAGGACTCGGACCGGGCGGTCAGAGCCACGACGTCGTCCTCGGCACCGGCGACCTCCAGCACGGAGGCGAGCGAGACCAGCGGCAGCAGCTCGCCGCGCAGCCGGTAGACCGGGGCCTCGTGAATGTGCTCGATGCCGGACTCGGAGCGCTGGGAGTCCAGGGCGACCAGCTCGAGCAGGTTGACCTGCGGGATGGCGTACAGGTCGCCGGCGGACTCCACGGTCAGCGCGGGCATGATCGCCAGGGTCAGCGGGATGCGCAGCCGCCAGGTGGTGCCCCGGCCGACCACGGAGTCGACGTCGACGGCACCGCCGATCGCCTCGATCTTGGTCCGCACCACGTCCATGCCGACGCCGCGCCCGGACACGTTGGTCACGGCCTCGGCGGTGGAGAAGCCGGGCAGGAACAGCAGCTGGAGCAGGTCCGCGTGGCTCATGGAGGCGGCCTGGTCGGCGGTGCGCAGGCCGCGCTGGACGGCCTTGGCGCCGATCTTCTCCGGGTCGATGCCGCGACCGTCGTCGGCGACCTCCACCACCACCTGGCCGGAGGCGTGATAGGCGCGCAGGGTGAGCACGCCGCGCGCGTCCTTGCCGGCGGCGAGGCGGTCCTCGGCGGCCTCGATGCCGTGGTCCACCGCGTTGCGCACCAGGTGGGTCAGTGGGTCCTTGACCGCTTCGAGCAGGCTGCGGTCCAGCTCGGTGTCGCCGCCGGAGAGCTCCAGGTGCACCTCGCGGTGGCAGGCGGCGGCGAGGTCGCGCACGACGCGGGGCATCTTGGACCACAGGTGCTCGATCGGCTGCATCCGGGTCTTCATCACCCCTTCCTGCAGCTCGCCGGCGATCAGGTTGAGCCGCTGGGCGGACCGGGCGAGCTCGACGTCGTCGGTGCCGGTCGCCAGGCGGCTGATCTGGTTGCGGGCCAGCACCAGCTCGCCGACCTGACGCATCAGAGCGTCCAGCAGGTCGACGTCCACCCGGATCGAGGCGTCCGCTGCGCCGCCGCGCAGCGTCCCGACCTCGTCCGCGGCGGGGGCCGAGGCAGGCGCGGGGGTCGAGGCGGGGCTCGGGGCCGGTGCGGCCTCCGGCAGCCGGGGGCTGGGCAGCGACGCCGCGGGAGCGGGGGCGGCCGGGGCGACGAGCGCGGGCGCGGCGGCGGGCTCCTCGACCGAGGCGGGGGCCGGCGCGGTGCTCTCGGGCTCGGACCGGTCGTCCGGCGCGGCGACCGGCACCTCGGCCGGCACCTCGGCCCGCGCGGCGACCGGCTCCGGCCGGGCAGCGGGCGGGGCCTCCGGTGCGTCCGCGTCCTCAGCCGCGTCCGCCTGCGGGTCCCGCTGCTGGATCGCCTCGATCGCCACGATCACCGGCGCGACGTCGACCGTTCCCTCGGTGCCGTCGACCTCGATCGCGCGCAGGATCTCCCGGATGGTGTCCACCAGGCGCAGCAGCACGTCGGTGGTCCCCTGGTCCATCGACCGGCGGCCGTCGCGCAGCTCGACCAGCAGGTTCTCCCCGGCGTGCGCGACCCGTTCGAGCTGGGAGAAGGCGAGGAACCCGCTGGTGCCCTTGATCGTGTGGATCGTCCGGAACACGCTCGCGATCAGGGAGCGCGAGCCGGGCTCGCTCTCCAGCGCGACCAGGTCCTGGTCGAGCTGGTCGAGATTCTCGTGACTCTCGACCAGGAACTCGCGGACGATCTCGTCCATGTCCTCCACCGCTGCCTCCTACCTCTCGCGCCCCGTCATCGGTGAGGATCGGCGGGGAGGTCCGCGGCGTGAGGCTTTCGGCGGACGGGGTCGTCCGGGGCCCGGGTGATCGTGCGGGAACCACCCGCAGGAGTGAACGGCAGCGAACGGCCCGGTGCCGAGCAGCGCGGGGCGAACGAGCAGCGACGAACCTCAGCGGCGCGGGGCGGCCGGCCCCTGCCCGTCGCCCACGGCGTCGGCACCGTCGGACCCGTCGAGCAGGCTGCGCAGCGAGTCAGCGGTCTCGTCCCCGCCCTCGGTCGCGGCCACGTTCGCGGCGGTGACCGCCTCCAGCACCTCCGCGCGGTGCACGGCGACCGATCGGGGGGCGTCGATGCCGAGTCGCACGCCGTCGCTGCGGACCTCGATCACGGTCACGACGATGTCGTCCCCGATCATGAGCCGCTCACCGACCCGCCTGCTCAGCACCAGCATGGCGCAGACCCTACCCGGCGTCGGCGCGCGGTCCAGCCCCCGACCCCAGATCGAGATGCGGCGCCGGGCTGCGCGGCGCCGTGCAGCGCTCCGGCTCAGCCCCAGACGGTGCCCGCCGGCAGGTGCTCGCCGAGCGCGGCGGCCCAGGCGACGCGGGAGGCCGGCACACCGTCGATCCAGGCCACCGGCACGCCGAGGCCCAGCACGGTGCCGGGCTCGCTGGTGTCGAACAGCCCGCTGACCGCGAGCGCGTCCACGGTCCGGCGGGCGCCGATGGCAGCGAGCCAGCGCAGGCAGTCCCGGACCTTGCTGCGGGCGTCGACGGCGGCCCACACCTGGTCCGGCGCGAGAGCGGCCAGCAGCTCGGCGGTGGCGAGCTCGTGGCTGCGGCCGGGCCGGACGCCGAGGGCGACCACGGTGAGCGGGTCGGTCCCGGCCAGCCGCGCCCGCCAGCGCTCGGCGGCGGCCGGGGTGGTGAGCCGGCGGCCGTGGCCGGTGGCGGCGTCGACGTCACCGGCGTGCACGACGACGGTGCTGCCGTCCGCGCCGGCGCGCAGCGCGAGGAGGTCGGCGACCCGGACCGCGTCCTCCGGCGGGCCGACCACGACGTGCACCCGGCCGGGGTCGCGCGGGGCGGGCGGAGCGGGCGGCACTGCCGCGAGCAGCCGGGCGAGCTCGACCGGGCCGTCGCCGCACGCGGCGAGCAGGGCGGCCGGCACCCCGAGGTCCGCGAGCACCGCGACCGGCAGACCGGGCCCTGGCTCTGCCGGCGGGGTCGGCGCCACCGGCTCGACGGACGCACCCGGTGCCACCGGGACGGTGCCGATCGTCGCCTCGGCCGTCGGCGGCGCGAGCGGCTCGAACACGCGGTCGGCGGCGGGCACCGGGACGACGGGCGCCGGACCGGCCGGCGTCGGCAGCACCTCCAGCTGGTGGTCAACCCCCACCCCGTCGGTGAGCCGGCGCATCCGTTCCAGCACCGACGCGAACGCCTCCTCGCCGGTGGACACCCGCGGCCCGGGGGCCAGCACCTCGCCCGGCCCCGTTCCGGTGCTCGGCGCGACCAGGTCGAAGCCGGGCGGACCGGTGCCGTCGGGGCGCTCGTCGCCGGCGTCCGCCGCGTCGAGCAGCGACTCCAGCCCGACCGGCCCGGGCCGCCGGCGCACCAGGGTCGGCACGGCGGTGGCCGGCTCGTCCGGCACGTCGACGGTCAGCTCGTACCGCTCGCGGGCGAAGAAGCCCGCGACGCCGCCGGAGCGCACCCGTTCGGCCCGCACCACGCGTGCCCGCGGCCCGAACTCGGCGCGCACGTGCACCATCAGCTCGGCCAGGTCGGCCCCCTCAAGCAGCAATCGCGTGGGCACCGCTCACCGCCTGCACGGTCTCGATCCGCACCCCGACCCCGGTGACCTCGGGGTAGGACAGCACCGCGAGGCGCTCGGTGCTGGGACCGCCGAGCAGCACGACCTTGCGCAGCGCCGGCCGGAGCGCGGGGGCACAGACCAGCACGACGGTGCGGCCGGTGGCCTCGGCCTCGGCGACGGCGGCGCGCAGCCGCTCCAGCATGGTCTCCAGCCGGGCGGGGTCGGTGACGATCTGCACCCCGGCCTCCGAGGGGCGCAGCGACTCGACCAGCTGCTGCTCGAACAGCGGGTCGAGCGCGATCACGCGCAGCACGTCGTCCTGCACGTACTGGCTGGCCAGCGCGGGACCGAGCGCGGACCGGGCGGCCTCGACCAGGCCCTCCGGGTCGGTGCTGAGCTTGGCGCGCAGGGTCAGCGCCTCGTAGATCCGGCCGAGGTCGCGGATCGGCACCTCCTCGGCGAGCAGCCCCTGCAGCACGCGCTGCACCTCGCCCAGGCTGAGCAGGCCGGGCACCAGCTCCTCGACCACGGACGGGTTGACCTGCTTGACGCCCTCGGTGAGCACCCGGACGTCCTCGCGTCCGAGCAGCCGCGGGGCGTTCCGGGTGATGATCGCGCCCAGGTGGGTGATCAGCACGGACACCCGGTCGACCACGGTGGCGCCGGACATCTCGGCGGCGTGCCGCAGCTCGGCGGGCACCCACTTGCCTGGCAGGCCGAACACCGGCTCGACCACCTGCTGGCCGGGCAGGGCGGACAGGTCGTCGCCGAGCGCGAGCACCCGGCCGCTGGGCGTCTCGCCGCGGCCGACCTCGACGCCGGAGATCCGGACCACGTAGGTGGAGCGCGGCAGGTCGACGGAGTCGCGGGTGCGCACCGGCGGGACGACGATGCCGAGCTCCAGCGCGATCTTGCGGCGCAGGCCGCGCACCCGGTGCAGCAGGTCCTGGTCCGGGCCGGTGCCGACCATGTCCACCAGGTCGGGCGCGAGCAGGATCTCCAGGGCGTGCACCCGCATCTGCTCGATCAGCTGCTCGGTGGTGTCGGCGGCGGTGGGCGTGATGCCGGCCGCGTCGGAGCGGGCGGCGAGCTCGGCCCGGGCCTTCTCCTTGTTCTCGGTGGACCGGATCCGCTGCGCCAGCACGATCAGCCCGACGCCGACCAGCACGAACGGCGGCTTGGGCATCCCGGGCAGCAGCGCCAGCGCGATGGCGCCGCAGCCGGCGATGAGCAGTGCGGACCGGCTCTGCATCAGCTGCTTGGAGGCGGCGGTGCCCATGTCGCCCTCGGCGGTGGCGCGGGTGACCACGATGCCGGTGGAGACAGACAGCAGCAGGGCGGGGATCTGGGTGACCAGGCCGTCGCCGATGGTGAGCAGGCTGAACTTCTCCAGCGACTCGGACAGCGACAGGCCCATCTGCACCATGCCGATGACGAAGCCACCGATCAGGTTGATCAGCGTGATGATGATGCCGGCGACGGCGTCGCCCTTGACGAACTTGGAACCGCCGTCCATCGCGCCGTAGAAGTCGGCCTCGGCGGCGACGTCGGCGCGCCGCTTGCGGGCGGTGTTCTCGTCGATCAGCCCGGAGTTCAGGTCGGCGTCGATCGCCATCTGCTTGCCGGGCATCGCGTCGAGGGTGAACCGTGCGCCGACCTCGGCGACCCGGCCGGCGCCGTTGGTGATCACGACGAACTGGATCACCACCAGGATCAGGAAGATCACCAGGCCGATCACCAGCGATCCGCCGACCACGAAGTGCCCGAACGCGTCGATCACCGCGCCGGCGTAGCCGTCCCGCAGCACCAGGCGGGTGGACGCGACGTTCAGGCCGAGCCGGAACAGGGTGAACACCAGGATCAGTGAGGGGAACACGCTGAAGTCCAGCGGCCGCTGGATGTACATGCTGGTCAGCAGGATCACCAGCGAGGAGGTGATGTTCACGGCGATCAGCACGTCCAGCAGCGCAGCGGGCAGCGGCACCACCAGCAGCAGCACGATGCCGACCACGCCGATCGGGACGGCGAGCTGGGAGATCGAGCGGTTCTTCATCGCAGGTCCTCACGGGCGGGTCGGGTCGGGGCGGCGGCCGGCTGGCGCGCGGGTGGTCCGGCGCTCATGCGGCACGCTCCTCACGGGCGCGGCGCCGGGCGGCGGCCACGGTGGTCGGGGCGTCCTCGGGCGCGACGGAGCCGCCGGGCAGCCGGTGCCTGCCGATCGCGGCACCGCGGCGCCGGAGCTGCATCACGAAGGCCAGCACCCGGGCGACGGCGGAGAACAGGTACGCGGGGATCTCCTGGTCCACGGCGCACGCCGCGTGCAGCGCGCGGGCCAGCGGGATGTCCTCGATCATCGGCACCCGGTGGGCGGTGGCCTGCTCGCGGATCCGGGTGGCCACCGCGCCGGCGCCCTTGGCGACCAGCCGGGGTGCCCCGGTGCCGGGCACGTAGCGCAGCGCGACCGCGACGTGCGTCGGGTTGACCACCACCACGTCGGCGTCGGCGACCGCGGCCATCATCCGGTTGCGGCTCATCGCCATCTGCCGGGACCTGATCTGCCCCTTGACGTGCGGGTCGCCCTCGGTGCGCTTGTGCTCGTCCCGGATCTCCTGCTTCGACATCCGGGTCTGCTTCCGGTTGCGCCGGATCACCACGACCACGTCCAGCACCGCGAGCAGCACGCCCGCGCCGATCCCCCACAGCAGCAGCTGGCGGATGCCGGAGCCGGCGACGCCGAGCAGGTGCGCGAGCGGCAGCCGTCCGGTGCCCATCACCTGCGGCATCAGCGACTGCACCACCAGGTAGAGCACCAGGGCGACCACGGCGGACTTCACCAGGGTCTTGACGGCCTCCCACCAGGTGCGCGCGCCGAACAGCCGCTTGATCCCGCTGACCGGGTTGAACTGCTGCACCTGCGGCTTGAACCGCTTGACGTGCAGACCGCCCTGGGCCAGCGCGGTGACGATCACGACCACGGTGACCACCGCGAACATCGGGCCGAGGGTGCCGACCACGGACCACAGGCCGTCGCCGAGCGCCTCGGTCACGACGGCGACGTCGGGGTCGCTGATCGCGTCCCGCACGACGGCCATCTGCTGGTAGGCGGCCTCGGTCGCCCGGCTCATCGTGCTGGGCAGCATCACGGCGGCCGCGCCGAGGGCCACCCAGGCGGACAGGTCCTGGGACCGGGAGAGCCTGCCCTCCCGGTGCACCTGCTTCATCCGCTGGGCGGTGGCCTTCTCGGTCTTGTCGCCGCTGTCCGCACCGCCGCTCACGACGCCACCCCCAGGAGGGTCTCGACGGCACGGTCGGCCAGGTCGTCCACCACGCCGGGCAGGGCGAGGTAGGTGAAGCCGATCAGGGTGAGCACCATCAAGATCTTCAGCGGGAAGCCCATCGCGAACGCGTTCAGCGCCGGCGACACCCGGGTGAGCAGACCGAGACCCACATCGGTGAGGAACAGCACGACGATCATCGGACCGGCGATCTGCAGCGCCGCGACGAACATGTCGCCCAGGCCGGTGGAGACCGCCGACGCCATCGCTGTCAGGTCCAGGCCGGTGCCGACCGGTACCGCGTCGAAGGTGCGCGCCAGACCCGCGATCAGCAGCTGGTAGGCGCCGGAGACGAACAGCAGCACCAGGCAGGTCATCTGGTAGAACCGGTTGAACTGCGAGCCCGACGTCTGGCTCTGCGGGTCGAACGCCTGGGCGAGCTGGAACCCGCCGAACAGGTCGATCAGGCCGCCGGCCGCCTGCACGGCGGAGAACAGCAGCGCGACCAGGAAGCCGAGCGCGGCACCGACCACCACCTCCAGCACCAGCGCGCTGATGAACCCCCCGGTCGAGTCGAACTCCAGCACGTCGAGGCGCGGCAGCACCGCGAGCGCCAGCCCGATCGACAGCATCGCCTTCACCCCGCCCGGGATGCCGCGGTGGGCGAACGGCGGCGCGATCACCAGGAAGGCGGCGAACCGGCCGCCGGCCAGCACGGCGGTCTGCACGGGGGCGAGCGACAGGGTCAGGTCCACGCCCGGGTCACCCGCCCAGCAGCGTGGGGATGCGGTCGAAGAGCTGCTGGGTGAACGAGACCAGCTCCGAGATCATCCAGTGCCCGCAGACCAGCAGCGCGACGGCCGCGGCGATCGCCTTCGGCACGAAGGAGAGGGTGACCTCCTGGATCTGGGTGACCGACTGCACCAGCGAGACGACGAACCCGACCACCAGCGCGGTGATCAGCACGGGAGCGGCGAGCTTGGCGGCGATCACCATCGCGTCCAGCCCGATGTCGAGGACAGCCGAGGTGTCCATCAGCCGCCCCCGCTCGCGGCACCGACCAGCGCGGTGACGATCAGGCCCCAGCCGTCGACCAGCACGAACAGCAGCAGCTTGAACGGCAGCGAGACCATCACCGGCGGCAGCATCATCATGCCCATGCTCATCAGGACGGCCGAGACCACCAGGTCGATCACCAGGAACGGGATGAAGATGACGAACCCGATGATGAACGCGGACCGCAGCTCGGACAGCATGAACGCCGGGATCAGCGTGAGCATCGGGACGGACTCGGCGTCCTCCGGGTTGTCCTGGTCGGCCGCCCGGGTGATCAGCGCCAGGTCCTCCTCGCGGGTGTGGCCGAGCATGTACTCGCGCATCGGCGCGGACCCGGCGTCCAGCGCGGTCTGGAAGTCCATCGTGCCGTCCAGGTAGGGCTGCACGGCGTCGGAGTTCACCTCGCCCAGCGTCGGCGCCATCACGAACAGGCTGAGGAACAGCGCCAGGCCCGCGATCACCTGGTTCGGCGGCACGTTGGTCAGGCCGAGGGCGTTCCTGGTCAGGGACAGCACCACGAAGATCTTCGTGAAGCCGGTCATCATCAGCAGCAGCGACGGCGCCACCGAGAGCAGGGTGATGCCGAGCAGCACCACGATCGAACTGCTGGGCGTGCCGTTCACACCGTTGATCGCGACCGAGACCTCCCCGCTCGCCGGGTCCACCGGTGCGGTGGGGTCGGTGGGCGGCGTGGTGGTGGCGTGCGCGACGCCGGCGCTCAGCAGGGTGAGCAGCACGAGCAGCGCCAGCACGACCAGCACCGTCAGCGGCCAGGTCCGGCGGCTGCCGCCGGTGGCCCCGGCTGTGCCGGCCGCGTGCCCCGGCCCGGTCCCGAGGGTCATCGGCGCACCGTCCGCTCGCGCAGCACGGCCACGGCCTGGCTCCAGGTGGACGGGTCGAGCACCGAGCCGTGCAGCGCGCCGGCCGGCACGACGCCCTCGGGCACGGCGTCGTCGGTCCGGGTCGCGGGACCGGTCCGGGCCCCGGGGCCGATCAGGGCGAGGTCCTCGACGTCCGCCCCGGTCCCGGCGACCGGCCGCACCGGCACGGCGTGCGCGACCGGGGCCGCGTGCGTCGCCGTCTCCGCCGGGACGGTCGGCACCGGGGCGAGCTCGGTGAGCATGGTGATCTGCTGCTCGCCGTAGCCGAGCAGCAGCCGACGGTTGCCGACCGCGACCACGACCACCCCGGCGTGACGGCCGAGCGCCTGGCGCCCGACCACCTCGACGGTCGGACCCGCGGGGCGCTTGGCGCCCCTGCCCCAGCCGGCACGGCGCGCGAGGACCCAGATCAGGCCGATCACGCACGCCAGCGCCAGCAGGACGCGCAGGCCCAGGACGGCGGAGTCCATCAGGCGGCACCGTCCTCGCCGCGGATGATCTCGGTGATCCGGATGCCGAACTCCTCATCGATCACGACGACCTCGCCGCGGGCGATCAGCCGGCCGTTCACCATCACGTCGGCCGGGCTGCCTGCGGCGCGGTCCAGCTCCAGCACGGAGCCCGGGGTCAGCTCCAGCACCTGCCGGACCGGCAGCTTCGTGCGGCCGAGCTCGGCGGTCAGGGTCATCTCGACGTCGTAGAGCACGGCCAGGCTGGCGCGCTGCACGGGGACGCCGGCGGCACGGGTGCTCGGCTCGGCGCGCAGCCGCAGCGCGAACCAGGCCTGCACGCCCGACTCGTCGGACAGGGCGACCAGCTCGGCGTCCGCCGGCAGCGCGGTGGCGACCGGCTCGGTGCGCGCGGCCTCCAGCACCCCGGCGCCCAGCTCGGCGACCGCGGCCTCCAGGGCGGGGCGCAGCGCGGCGGCGAGATCGAGCGGGCTGCCGTCCGGGGCGCCCGCGGCGAGCGCCGCCCGCACCGCCTCGTCGGCCACCAGCACGACGTCCGCGCTGTGCGGGCCGACGAACGAGGCGACCACGGCCAGGTCGTCCGGCCCGGGCACCTGCCCGGCGGTGGCCGGCGCAGGCACCAGCGGGGTGGCGGCCGGCAGCAGCCGGGCCGCGGCCGCCGCGGCGGCGAGAGCGACGGCGGCATCCGTGCCGGGAACGGCGGCGCCCGAGCCGGGGATCGCGGGGGCCGGAGCAGGGTTCACGGCGTTCATCAGGGCTTCTCCTCGATCGTGACGACCATGCAGGCGAGGCGGGAACCGTTGTTCCCCGCGGCGGCTCGCGCGAGCACGACGCCGTCCACCACCACGTCGAGCGGGCGGGACGACGGGTGGGACAGGGGGATGACGTCGCCGATGTCGAGCTCGACCACGTCGCGCGGCCGGACCACCACCGGGGCGAACCGGACCGCGACCTCGACGGGCACCTCCTCGACGGCGACCTCCAGGTCGCGGACCGCGAGCTCGTGCGCCCGCTGGTCCTCCTGGGAGCGGCCGCTGGTGCCGTCGGCCTGCCGGACCGCGCCCAGCAGCAGCTCGGCCGGGAACATCACGGTGGCGATGTCCTCGCGCTCGCCCACCCGCAGGGTGAAGGTCGCGACCAGCACCGAGTCGGAGGCCGGCGCGGCCTGCACGAACTGCGGGTTGTACTGCACCGAGCGCATCGTCACGTCGAGCGGCGTCAGGGCCGAGAACGCGTACCCGAGGTCACCGAGGGCCGCCTGCATCACCGAGCGCACCAGGGTCAGCTCGATCTCGGTGAGCTCGCGGGTGTCCCGCACGTCACCCGTGCCGGGGCCGCCGAGCAGGAAGTCGATCCAGACCATCGTGGTCGCGACCGGCACCTGGACGACGGCGGTCTGCCGGGTCTGCTCGATCGTGCACAGCATCATCGCCGTGGTGCCGGGCAGGCCGCGCACGTACTCGTCGTACGAGGTGAGCGACAGCCCGTCCAGGGTCACGCCGGCCATCGCCCGCAGCCGGGCGGTCAGCTGGTTGCCCCACTGGCGGGCAAAGGTCTCGAAGGCCATCTCCAGCACCCGGGCGTGCTCCCGGGCCATGGTCATCGGGCGCCGGAAGTCGTAGAGCTCGGGCACGTGCGTGTGCCGCCGCGAGCGCGCCGGGGCCTGACCTGCTTCGTGGACCGTCACGCCCACCCTCATCGGCGCCGGTGCACCCCTGCTGAGAGGTCCTCGGAAAAGTGGGCGATTTGCCCCGCCCTCACTGAGTGACGAAGTTCGTCAGATAGACATCCATCACCTCGCCGTCGTAGAGCTCCTCCAGCTGGGTCAAGAACTCCTGCTTCAGCGCCTCGCGCTGGGTCTCGTCGCTGACCTCGTCCACCGTGAGGCCGGAGAACAGCGCGATCGCCGCGTCCACGGCCTTGCCGGTGTCCGGGGTGTCCTCGCCGACGTCCTCGGTCAGCTGCAGGTCGAAGCCGAGGCGCAGGTAGTGCCCGTCGGCCAGGTTCAGGCTGAACGCGTCCACCGACACCACCTCCCCCGCGACCGGCGACGGCTCGGCCACCGGCTCGGCGTCCCCGCCCTGCTTGCCCAGCAGGAGGTAGGCAGCCGCGCCGCCCGCCACCAGCACGACCACCGCCAGCAGGATCACCAGCTTCTTGCGGCTCTTCTTCGCCGGCTTCTCCGCCTCCGCGGGGGCCTCCTTGGCCCCGATCGCGCCGGACCCCTTGCCGCCGCCGATCTTCTGCCCGCCGCCGATCACCCGCTGCTCGATAGGCATCCGGTCACCCTCCCGTCTCGTTCTCGGCCGCCACGCTGGGCAGCAGGGCACGCACCGCTTCCGGCGCCGCGCTCAGGATCACCAGGTCCACCCGCCGGTTGGTGGTCAACGCGTCCTCGCCGGACCCGTCCACCAGCGGCCGGGTGTCGCCGTAGCCGACCGCCTGGATCCGGGTGCCCGGCATGCCGTCCTGCTCCACCAGGTGCCGGAGCACCTGCGTGGCCCGGTCGGCGGACAGCTCCCAGTTGGTCGCGTACCGCCCGGAGATCGGCACGGTGTTCGCGTGCCCCTCCACGGAGATCTGCTCCTGCAGACCGACCAGCGTCGGCGCGGCCAGGTCCAGCACCTGCTCGGCGGTCGCGGTCAGCACGGCCGAGCCCTGGGCGAAGAACACGTCATCCGCCACCAGCCCGAGCACCAGCCCGCGCTCGTCCACCCGGAACCGCACCGCATCCTGCAGGTCCGCCGTGGAGAGCGCCGCCAGGATGTGCTCCCGGACCTCCTCCAGGTGCGCCTCCTCGGCCTCGGCCGCCGCCAGCGTTGCCGGGTCGACCGTCGCGGTCGCGGTGGGCGAGACCTCCGGCGCGGGGTCGGACGCCTGCAGGCCGAGCCCCTCGTCCGCGTCCACCATCCCGGAGGTGCCGGTCTCCGCGGCGTCCGAGGCCGAGCTGGTGCCGTCCATGGTCCCGTCCGAGCCGTCCAGCACGGAGTCGTTCACCGAGCCGTCGCCGAAGCCCGCCGCGAGCGAGGCACGCAGTGCGTCGTACTTGTCCTGGTCCACCGCGCTCATCGCATACAGCACGATGAACAGCGCCATCAGCACCGTCAGCATGTCGCCGTAGGACACCAGCCACCGCTCGTGGTTGATGTGCTCCTCCTCGTGCGCCGCGCCGCGCCGCCCCTTGCCGTGACCGCGCGCGCTCACGCCGCCTCCTTCTGGGCCGGCTGCTCCGGCAGCAGGCTGCGCAGCCGCTCACCGACCAGGCGCGGGTTCGCGCCGGCCTGCACCGCCAGCAGGCCCTCCAGGGTGACCTCCATCTGCGCGCACTCCAGGTCGGAGAACCGCTTGATCCGGTTGCCGATCGGCATCCAGACCACGTTGGCGGACAGGATGCCCCAGAGGGTCGCGACGAACGCCGCAGCGATCGAGTGACCCAGGGTGGCCGGCTCGGACAGGTTCTCCAGCACGTGCACCAGCGAGATCACCGTGCCGATGATGCCGATCGTCGGCGCGTAGCCGCCCATGTCCTGGAAGTACTTCGCGTGCGTGCGCTCCACGGTGCGCTTGGTCGCGATCTTGTCCTCGAGGATCATCCGCAGGTCGTCCGGGTCCGTGCCGTCGATCGCCGCCTGCAGCCCGGCACGCAGGAACGCGTCGTCGATGTCGCGGGCCGCGTCCTCCAGGGCCAGCAGCCCCTCGCGGCGCGCACGGTCGGCCAACGACACCAGCGTGTCCACCGTGCCGGTCGGGTCGGGCACCTTGGCGAGCATCGCGCGCGGCACCGCCGAGAACGAGCCGATCACGTCCTTGACCGAGTGCCCGGCCACGCCTACGCCGATCGTGCCGACCCACACCAGGATCAGCGGAGCGGGCAGGAAGATCGACCCGATGTTCGTCCCCTCCATCGTGGCGGCGGCGAAGATCGCGCCGAACGCCACGACGAGCCCGATGATGCCGGCGGGATCCATCAGCGGCTCCTCGGTCGCAGGGGGACAGGATCGGCGAGCGGGGACGGGTCGTCCGCCTCGCCGGAGCCGCCGTCCGCTGCGTCGTCGGGCGCGTCGTGGTCGCGGACCAGCTCGACGGTCGGCGCGGGGACGGCCTGGATCTCCTGCGCACGGGCCAGCAGCTGCGCGCGGTGCTCGTTCACCCGCGCGATGACCTCGGCCATCGACTCCTGGACGATGTACTTCGTCCCGTCGATCAGGGTCAGGATGGTGTCGGGCGCGCTGTCGACGCGCTGGAGCAGGTCGGGGTTGACCCCGAACTGGGCCCCGTTCAGGCGCGTCACGATGATCACGAGCGTTCCCGTCCCTGGTGGTGCGTGTGCGACGGGTGATGGCGCAACCCGTCGCGACGGCCCGTCCGTGGGCCGTTCATCTGTGCACATCGGCCGGGCCGGGCCCACGCTGAGGGGTTCGGTCGCGGTCGTACGGGTGACCCTGCTCAGGCCCGGCCGGCGGGGCGACCACGTCGGGCTCGCGGCCGGTCCGGCCGGAGCCGTCCCCTAGGCTCGCGTCGCGTCCAGCCAGCCTCGTTCGTCGGGAGCGATCACGTCGGACCTCAGGTAGGTGTAGCCGGGCTGGTACGCCGGCTCGACGTACCCGTACCGCAGCTTCGACAGGTCGCAGCGCTCGAGGCCGCCCATGCTCAGATCACCGTCCGGCACGCTGTCCACGGACAGGTCCGCGAGGCGCAACGAGCCGTCCTCCTGCTCCGCGATCCGCAGCCTTCCGCACGAAGGCCTGCGACGCCCGCGGGTCCTCGCCCGCATCCGCCGACTCCCGCCAGTCGTCCGCCTCGCACGTCGTCACCAGGTACTGCACCGGATAGCCGTCGGGAACCCACCTCGTCACCTCGAGCACGAGCCGCGCCTGGGGACCCTCTGCCCACCGGGATGCCGGCTTCGGCGACTCTTCCGTGCCGTCGAGCCCACCGCTGCGGTCGCCGTCGTAGAGCCGCATCAGCAGGAACTCGTCCACGGTCGCCGCCAGCTCGGGCGAGGACCAGTCGTGCGTGCACCGCGCGAGCGCGAGCGCCGCGTCCGCACGGCGCAGCAGCTGCACCGCCTCGTGCTCCGACCACTTCCCGTCGTCCGGCTCGCCATACGGCCACACCACCGTCAGGCCCGATTGGTCGGGCACCGACACCGACGTCGAGGCACCCGGCCCCGGCACCCCGTCACCACACCCCACCAGCAGACCCAGAGTCGCCACCGCAGCCAACCGGCAGAGCCGTCCCCTACGCACTCGGCTCCACCAGTGACTCCCAACCGACAGGGGCGACCACGTCGGACTTCAGATAGCTGTAGTCGGGCTGGCGCGCCGGCTCGAAGTACCCGTACCGCAGCTTCGACAGGTCGCACCGCTGCGCCCCCAGATCCGGATCACCGTCCGGCGCACCGTCCGTGTGGGGCGACACCATGCGAAGCTCCCCGTCATCGTCTTCCACGACCAGCGCCACCCGGACGTACGCCGACGTCTCCCGGGGGTCTTCACCCGCGTCCACCGACGACTGCCAGTCCTTCGCCTGGCACGTCGTCACGCGATATCGCTTCCTGCCGGCGTCGCTCTCGCTCACCTCGACGTCGACCACGACCCGTGCCACAGGACCCAGCGTCAACCGAGAGACGGGCTCCGGCGATGCCCCCGTCCCCTCGACACCACCGCTGAGATCACCGCGGTAGAGAGACAGGAGCAGCCCCAGGTGGACCGTCGCCACCAGCTCGTCCGAGGACCAGTCGTGCGTGTAGCGCCCGATCGCGATCGCCATGTCCGCGCGCCGCATCACCCGCACCGCCTCGTGCTCCGACCACGTGCCGTCGTCCGGCTCGCCATACGGCCACACGATCGTCAGACCCGCACGGTCGGGCACCGACACCGACGTCGAGGCACCCGGACCCGGCACCCCGTCACCGCACCCGACCAGCAGACCCAGCAGCACACCCCCGGCCAGCACCCGAGGCACCCACGAGGCCGCCGTCACAGCCCCTCCCGCAGCGTCTCCATCACGTACAGAGCCGAGGTCTCGCGGTACTTCTGGACCGCCTCGTCCACCCGGTGCCGCATCCGCTCAGCATCGGTCGCGGTGCCGTTGGCCTGCCGGTATCCGTCTGCCATCTCGTCGGCGAGGTCTGTGAGGACACCCCGAACCCCGTCGATGCGGTCATCCTCGCCCAGCTTCGCGAACCCGAGCGCCGAGGACACCACCGTGATCGGATCGGCGGGCGCAAGGGCGGACGAACCCGCACTCTGTGCGAGCGAGACCCCCATTCCCGCCATGGCAGCGGCTGCACCGGTCAGCCCGGGGACACCCACCGGAACCAGACCGGCGACGGCGGTGGCGGTCTGCCAGTACATCTGCTGGGCCACGGCGTCCCGCACGTCCTCGGTGATCTGCACCCCGACCTGCGCACCCTGCGACAGCCCGAGCATCGCCGCCACCCGCTGCAGCATGTCGGACGCGTCTTCGCCGTAGTCGGACGATCGAGGATCGAGCGCCGTGAGGTTCAGCTGCACCGCGTCCCGGACCCCGGAGGCGTAGGCCGCGAACCCCCTCTCCTGCGAGGCGGCCACCCCGAGCAGGTGGGCGAGCACGCTCTCCTCGACGAACGGGTACGCGACCGGCATCCCGTACAGAGCGGAGGCGTCCACCATGAAGCCGACCGCGTCGCGCTCGTAGCTGTCCGAATCCTCCTGCATCGGGATCTGCGACAGGATCGGCAGCATGTCGCCGATCGCGGTGGCGACCGACGCCGCACCGGCCGGCGAGATCGTCCCCGTGCCGTACGACGGGTTGCCGCCCAGCGCGGCCATGATCTGCGAGCTCACCCCTGCCCACCGGCTGAGGGCGTCGAGGTCCGCGGTCGCGGGGTCGTCCAGCCCGCCGGTGGCGTGGAAGGTGCTCTCCCAGAGGGCCGCCACGCCGGCGAAGCCGTCGAGCGGGAGGCCGCCGCCGCGGGTGGCGTACCAGTACTGGATGCGCGCGTCGCCCAGGTCCGGGTCGGTGAGCCAGTCGAGCGCGGAGTCCGGGTACCGCGCGAGCATCCCGAGCACGGCACCGCCGGGGTCCACGCCGTGCCGCGGGTCCTCGGCGTGCAGCGCCGGCACCAGGGCGGCGGCCCCGGACGCCCCGGTGGCCCACCATGCGGCCCCGTGCGTCCGCTCGAGCTCGTCGACCCGCTCGGACATCGCGATGGTCAGCTCCTTGCCCAGCACGCCGGGCTGGCCGTCGTCGAACAGGAAGGCGACCACCCCGCCGGCTCGTCCGGAGCCCATCAACCCGTCGGCGAACTCCGCCGCCCGGTCGGCGTCCCAGCCCGCGGACGCCCGGGCGAGCCCGTCCCGGAGGCGGACGGCCGTCGCGAGGGCGGTCGGGTCGTCGCCCTGACCGTGCAGGTCGCCGAGCAGGTTCATCAGCTCGGCCGTGCCCGCGCCGCCGAGCCGGTCGAACAGCGCGTCCATCAGCGCGGGGCTGTCTCCCCAGGCGGCGAGCAGCGCCTGAGCCTCGGCTATCGCCGCCGGGTCCGCCGAGGCCCCGTTGTCGATCAGGAACCGCAGCGCATCGCCGAGCGTCGTGGCGACGGCAGCGGGCGTGATCTGGTCCGGTCGCGTCAATCCCGCCTCGGACATGGTCCGGCCGAGCTCGTCCCAGCCGCCGACGGACAGCGGAACCAGTGCCGCGGTCAGGGTCTGGTCGGCCGACCGGCGGCGCTCTTCGAGGTCGTCCAGGGCCCGCTCCGCGGCGGCGATCGCGGTCCGGGCCTGCGCGGCCCGGTCGCCCGGGATCGAGGACCGCGTGCTCAGCGCCTGGAGCGGCGGGACCTGCACCGCCCACTGCTGACGGTCGGCGTCCGCGAGCTCCTGCTCCGCATCCGCCCGTTCCGTCCGGCGCCGCCGCGCCCAGAGGTCGATGTCCTCGACCTCGTTCGCGTAGCCGACCAGCGCGTCGCGGTAGTGCTGCATCGTCTCGGCGACCGTCCGGAGGTGCGCCGTCTCGCCGGCGCCCGGGTCGTCGTGCGTCCACCCGCTCATCGTTCGCCTCCGGCGGCGGCATCGGTCGCGAGGAACGCCTCGGTGGCGTCCGTCGCCGACTGCCCGAGCCGGACCGCGCCGGCACCCAGGCCGAGCAGATGGTCGCCCACGGCATCGAGCATGTCCGTCAGGGCGTCGTCCACCTCGTCGGAGCCGGAACCCGTCGCGCCGCGCCCAGGCGGGTCGGGCATCTGCCGACCGACGTCCCGGATGTTCTCCCCCATCGGTCCCACCCAGGACGGGTCGAGCGCGATCTCGCTCATGTGCACCCCTGCAGCGGCGCGCGCGGGCGCCCTCGGCCTCCGGGCGTCGGCCGACGCCCGTCCGGACGCTGCCACAGGTCGACCCCGCTCCGGGCGGTCGAGGTGGGTTTCTACGCAGCGATGGCCGGCCCGGGACCCGGACCGGCCATCACCGCGCGGCGCCGCGGTCAGCGCTTGAGGTTCACCAGCTCCTGCAGCACCTCGTCCGAGGTGGTGATGACGCGGGAGTTCGCCTGGAACCCGCGCTGGGCGATGATCAGCGCGGTGAACTCGGTGGACAGGTCCACGTTGGACATCTCCAGCGCGCCGGAGGACAGCGTGCCGCGACCGCCGGAGCCGGCGGTGCCGACCTGGGCGTCACCGGAGTTCACCGTGGTGGTGAACAACGACCCGCCGGCCTTCGCCAGGCCGGAGGGGTTGGTGAACGACGCCAGCGCGATCCGGCCGAGCGACTGCTTGAGGCCGTTGTCGAACGAGCCGGTGATGGTGCCGTCCGAGCCGAGGGTGAACGACTCCAGCACGCCCGCCGGGTAGCCGTCCTGGGTGCCGGCGGCGACCGTGTCGACCCCCGCCATGCCGGTGACCCCGGTCAGGTCGATGGAGACGCCGCCCAGGTCGAAGGTGGCGTCGCCGGTGGTGCCGTCGGTCCAGGTCAGGGCGCCGTCGGCGTCGAACGTCAGGTCGGTGGTGCCGGTGGTCGGGTAGGTCGTGGTGCCGTCGGTGGCGGACATCGACCAGCCGGTGGCGCTCTTGGTCAGGGTGAGCTCGATCTCGCGCTCGTTGCCCTGGGTGTCGTAGGCGGTGACCGAGAGGGTCTTGATGGTGCCGTCCTCGGCGTCGGACTGCAGGTTGCCGGAGAACGGTGCGGTGGTGGTGGCGTTCGCGTTCATCACGGAGCCGACGGCGACCTTGAGGTCCCCGACCGGCTGGCTGGTGTCGACGACGCCGTTCACGGCGGTCCAGCCCTGCACGATCGCGCCGTCGCCCGGCAGCACCATCTGACCGGTGGAGTCGAAGTCGAACGACCCGGCGCGGGTGTAGTAGGTCTGGGAGCCCTGACGGACCACGAAGAAGCCGTCGCCGGAGATCATCATGTCGGTGCTGCGGCCGGTCAGCTGCGAGGCGCCCTGGGTGAAGCTGGTGGTGATGCCGGCGACCTGCACGCCGAGGCCGACCTGCGCCGGGTTCGACCCGCCGGTGCCGTCCTGCGCCGCCGACGCCGTGCCGATCATCTGGCTCAGGGTGTCCTGGAACTGGATCTGCGAGGCCTTGAATCCGGTGGTGTTCACGTTGGCGATGTTGTTGCCGGTGACGTCGAGCATCGTCTGGTGGCTGCGCAGACCGCTGATGCCGGAGAAGAGTGAGCGGAGCATGGTGCGTTCCCTTCGAGGAGGCGGGTTCGGGTTCGGGTGCGGCCGGGTGGCCGTGCCGCGGTCAGGCGGTGGTCGTGGTGGCGGTGACCGGGCTGATGCTGGCCACCGAGTCGAGCGGGATCTCCTCGGAGCCGACCTTCAGGACGGGCACGGAGCTGGAGAAGTCGACGGAGTCGACGACGCCGGACTGGGTGTCGCCGGCGGAGTCCTCCCAGGTGATCTGCTGGCCGACCATGTCGGCGGAGGCCATCCGCATCTGCAGGGCGAACTGCTCGCTGATCGCGGACTGGATCGTGGTCAGCGACTCCATCATGGCCAGCGAGGTGGTCTGCGACATCATGTCGCTGGTGTCCATCGGGCTGCTCGGGTCCTGGTTGGTGAGCTGCGCGACGAGCAGGGTGAGGAAGGTGTCCGAGTCCAGCGTCTGGGAGGCCGTGCTGGTGCTCGTGCTGGACGTGGTCGCAGTGGAGTCGGTGATGTACGAGACGTCGATGGCGTTGCTCACGGGAGGCTCCTCGGGTCAGACGATCAGGTCGAGGCCACCGGCGGTCGCCGGTGTGCGGGTGGGACGGACGTCGCCGGCGGCCGAGACGTCGAGACCGGCGCTGCCGGTGGTGGCGGCGGTGCTGCCACGACGGTCGCCCGGGGCGCCGTCGCCGGTGGCGGGGCCGCCCTCCTGACCGGCGGCCCCGAGGTCGACGCTGCCGGCGAGCCCGGAGGCCGTGAGGTCCCGGCGCAGATCGGGCAGCGACTGGCGCAGGGCGTCGCGGGCGGCGTCCGTCGCGGCCACCAGCTCGACCCGGACGCTCTCCGCGCTGATGTGCGCGACCACCTTCACCGGGCCGAAGTGCTCCGGGTCGACCTGCAGGGTCAGCACGTGGCTGCCGGGGCCGGCCGCCCGGATCGCCGGCATCGCCTGGCCGATCTTGGTGGCGAGCTGGTCGGACAGCGAGGTCTGCGCGCTCGCCGTGGCCGCGGAGGCCGCGACCCGGTGCTGCACGGTGCCGACCTGGACGGTGGTCGGGCCGGCCGCGGCGGTGGGCGCCGCCGAGGTCGTCGGCTCTGCGGTGGCGTCGACGGCGGTCGCACCGGCCGCGGCGCTGCCCGCGGTGCCGGTGCCGGCCGTCGGCCCGGTGGTCGGCCCGGCGGTCGGCGCAGCAGTCTGGGCACCGGCGGACGCGACGGCGGTCGCGGCGGGTGCGGCCGGGTCCGCCGGGGCGGTGGCGGTCGGGGCGGGTGCGGCGCTGCCGGCGCTCGGTGCCGCACCGGACCAGGGGCCGGCACCGGACCCGGCACCGCCCGTGCCCGCGCTGCCGGGACCGGTGCTGCCCGGCCCGGTGCCGGCGGGCCCGGCACCGTCCGGTGCGGCGGTGCCGGGGGCACCGGAGCCGGCGCCCTGCGCACCCGACGCCTCGCCGGACGTGGTCACGGCCGCAGCGCCCGTTCCAGCGGTACCGGTCGGGGCGGTGCCGGTGGACCCGGCTGCGGTGGTGGCGGTCTCGGCGGTCATCCCGGTCGCGGCCAGGGCACCGACCGCGGACGGGGCGCTGCCGGCCGCGACCGTCCCGGGGAGGACGGGCGCCGTCGCTCCGAGCGCGCCGGCGAGCGCGGTACCGGCAGCCGTCCCGGCGTCCGTGGTCGGGGCGCTGGACGGGTCCGACGGGGCGGCCTCGCTCTGGCCGGTGCCCGGCGCCGAGCCGTCGCCCGGGTCGTGGCCCGGGTCCCGCCCGGCAGCGACGTCGTCCGCGTCGGGGTGCGTGCCGTCGGCGCGGTCGGCAGCGCCGGCCCGGTCGGCCGCCCGGTCAGCCTGGTCCGCCGCGCGATCGGCCCGGTCAGCGGCACGGCTGCGGTCGGCGGCGGCCCGCTCGGACCGGTCCGCGCGGTCGCTCCGAGCGGCACTGTCCGCGCGGTCGGTGCCGCGCTCGGCGCTCCGGTCGGTGCTGCTGCGGTCGGCCGCGCGCTCGGCGACGGTGGGCTGCCGCGACGAGGTCGCCGGCCGGGAGATCTCTCCCTGCAGCAGGGCGTCGAAACCGGTCGAGGTGGAGCGGGCGGTGCTGCCGGCCGCGGCGGTGGCGGTGCTGCGGGCGGTGGACAGCAGGCTCAGCAGGGACGTGGTCACGAGGCGGACCCCCAGAGGGACGACAGCAGGGACGACGAGAGCAGGGACGAGGACGACGTGGAGCTCGACGTCGTCGAGGACCCGGTGAGCGCGGACAACGACGACAACGACGACAGCGCCGAGGAGGACGACGTGCCGCTGCCGAGCAGCGCGGAGAGCACGCCGGACAGGTCGGTGGTGGAGGTCGACCCGGTCAGCAGCGCCAGCGCTGACTGCCCGGAGGCCGAGGACACCAGCGAGGACAGCGCCGACAGCGAGGCCGCGCTGGACGAGGACGACGAGGACGTCGACGTGCTGGCCGAGGACTCGGACGGCAGGATGCGCCGGATGGTGGTCGGCTCGGTGTAGACGTCACGGATCGAGACGGTCTTGCCGGCCGACGGGGCGTCGATCATCTGGCCGTCGCCGACGTAGATGCCGATGTGCGTGCCGCCGCCGAAGACGAGCAGATCACCGGGCTGCGCGTCGTCCAGGGAGTCGACCTCCTCGCCGAGGGTCGCCTGCTCGCTCGCCGTGCGGGGCACGTCGGTGATCCCGAGGTCCGCGAGCGAGCGCTGCACCAGCCCGGAGCAGTCCAGCCCGCCCTCGTCCAGCGACTCCCCGCCCCAGACGTACGGCACGCCGAGGTACTGGGTCGCGGCCTCGACCAGGTCGGAGCCGGTGGCACCGGACTCCGGGGCGATCGAGGTCTGCGTGCTGGTGCTGCTCGTGCTCGTCAGGTCCGTGCTGGACAGACCGAGCGCCGCGAGCGCCGCCGCGAACGTGTCGCTGCTGGTCGAGGACGTCGTGCTGGTGGACGACGACGTGCTGGTGTCCGTGCTCGGGTCGATCAGGGTGCGCAGCTCGGTGATCCGGGCCTGCACCGCGGTCAGGGCGTCGGTCATCGGACCTCCTCGGTCGGTGGGTGGATGGGTCCGGTGGTGGGCACGGCGGGAGCGCGGCGCCCGGCGATCTCGTCCAGCACCACCTGCTCGGCGTGCAGCTCGGCGTCCCGCTCGGTCTCCTCGTGCCGCTCCTGCAGCTTCTCCAGCGTGCGGGTGCGGCCACGGGCGTCGGCCCACTCGGTGCCGGTCTGCCGGACGACCTGCTCGGCGGCCACCACGGCGGTGCCGTGCTCGGTCAGCAGCCCGGACAGCGCGAGCCGGCTGGCGATCACCGCGCGCATCCCGAGCGCGTCCGCGCTGCCGGGCAGCTGCGCCGTGCCCAGAGCCTCCTGCGTGGCCAGCCGGCGGGCCTCCGCGTCGTCCTGGTTCCGGACGGCCTCGGCCAGGCGCACCGCCGCCCGCTCCTCGGCGAGGGTCCGCAGCCGGAGCAGCGCGGCCAGCCGGAACGGGCGGCTCACGGCAGGTCCCCCATCGCCGCGACCAGCCGGGCGAGCCGGTCCCAGGAGCCGGCGGACGGTGCCGCCTCGTCCATCGGCTGGCGCAGGAAGGCGTCGATGTCGGCGGTGTGCGCCACGGCGGCGTCCACCAGCGGGTTCGATCCGGTGACGTACGCACCGACGTCCAGCAGGTCCTGCACCTGCGCGCGGGCGGCCATCACGCGCCGCAGCCGCGTGGCGAGCTCGCGCTGCTCGGCGGTCAGCACCCGGGTGGCGACGCGGGAGATCGAGCCGAGGGCGTCCACGCTGGGGAAGTGCCCGGCCACCGCCAGCCGACGGTCCAGCACCACGTGCCCGTCCAGGATCGACCGTGCGGCGTCTGCGATCGGCTCGTTGTGGTCGTCACCGTCCACCAGCACGGTGTACAGGCCGGTCACCGAGCCGCGCTCCGCGGTGCCGGCCCGCTCCAGCAGCTGGGCGAGCAGCGAGAACGTGCTCGGCGGGTAGCCCCGGGTGGCCGGCGGCTCGCCGACGGACAGCCCGATCTCGCGCTGGGCCATCGCCACCCGGGTCAGGGAGTCCATCATCAGCACGACGTCGTCGCCGCGGTCCCGGAACCACTCGGCGATCCGGGTGGCGACGAAGGCGGAGCGCAGCCGGACCAGCGGCGGCTCGTCGGAGGTCGCGACCACCACCACGGAGCGGGCCAGCCCCTGCGGGCCGAGGTCGTCCTCGATGAACTCGCGCACCTCGCGGCCACGCTCCCCCACCAGCCCGATCACCGAGACCTGCGCGTCGGTGCCGCGCGCGATCATCGAGAGCAGGCTGGACTTGCCGACGCCGGAACCGGCGAACAGACCCAGGCGCTGGCCACGACCGGCGGTGACCAGGGTGTCCAGCACCCGCACGCCGAGGTCGAGCGGCTGGGCGACCCGGGCCCGGGCCAGCGGGTGCGGGGCGTGGCCGGTCACCGGCACCCGCCCGACGCCGAGCAGCGGTCCGCGCCCGTCGATCGGACGTCCGAGGCCGTCCAGCACCCGGCCGAGCAGCCCGGCCCCGACCGGAGCGGTCAGCGCGGTGCCGCGCGGTCGCACCCGCATGCCGGCGCGCAGGCCGTGCGTCGGTCCGAGCGGCATGGCGTGCGCGCTGCCCCGCCCGGTCGCGACCACCTCGGCCGGCACCCGGGCCCCGGCGTCCGGGCCGGTCTCGATCTCGACCAGCTCGCCCACCGCGGCACCGGTGCCGGCGACCTGCACGGTCAGCCCGACCACGCCGCGCACCGTGCCGACCCGCTCCGGGCCCGCGGCGGCCAGCGCGGCGGCCCAGTCCGGCGCGGCGGCGGGCGCACCGGAGCCGGCGTCCGCACCACGCGGCCCGTCGAGCAGGTCGACGGCACCGCCGCGGGGCGTGGGCAGGACGGCGGCGCTCATCGGTCCGCGCCCTGGCGCAGCGCCTGCCGGGCGCGGCCGAGCGCCGCGTCGACCCGGGCGTCCAGGTAGCCGTCCGGGAACTCGCCGATCGCGTCGCCCGGCGCCAGCGTGGCGTCCGCGACCAGCTCCACCCCGGTCAGGTCCGGCAGCCCGGCGATCGGGGTGCCGCCGGCGGCCAGCGCCGCACGCAGCACCGTCACGTCCCGCGGGTGCAGGCGCACGGTGTGCACCTCGCGGTCGGGGTCCAGCGCGAGCACCCGGACCAGCGCAGCCCGTGCCGAGACCGGCCCGTCGGTGAGCTCGACCCCGAGCACCGCCGAGGCGAGCTCGACCGCGTCCGCGTGCAGGGTGCGCTCAGCGGCGGCCAGCACCGGGGCGCTGCGGCCGGCGGCGGCGCGGGCGGCGGCGGCCAGCACGGCCAGCGCCTCGGCGTGCTGCGCGGCCTGCCGCTCGGTCTCGGCCGCCCGCTCCCGGCGCACCTGCTCGACCTCGGCGCGCGCCGCCCGGGCCGCCTCCCGAGCACCGGCGGCGTACCCGGCGGCGTAGCCCGCCGCGTAGCCGGCCGCGCGCGTGGCGGGCTCGGCCACGGAGGTGCTGCCGTACGCCTGGCGGAACCCGTGCGGGTCAGGAGACATACTCGTCCTCGCCCTCGCGGCGGATCACGATCTGACCGCTCTCCTCGAGCCGGCGGATCGACTGCACGATGCCGGCGCGGGCCTCCTCGACCTGCGAGAGGCGCACCGGGCCGAGCAGCTCGATCTCCTCCTCCAGGTTCTCCCGGGCCCGCTCGGACAGGTTGCGCAGGATCTTGTCCCGCACCTCCGGCGTGACGCCCTTGAGCGCCACGGACAGCTCGTTGGTCTCCACCGCGCGCAGCACGAGCTGCATGGCGCGGTCCTCCAGCAGCACGATGTCGCCGAAGACGAACATCCGGCTGCGCACCTCGTCGGCCAGCGCCTCGTCCCGGTCCTGCAGACCCTCGAGGATCATCTTCTCGGTGGTCGGGTCGGCCCGGTTGATGATCTCCACCAGCGGCTGCACCCCGCCGACGGCCGAGAGCTCGTTCGGGGTGAGCACGGTGGACGCCTTGCGCTGCATGGACTCCGCGATCACCGCGACCACGTCCGGCGAGGCCCGCTCCATCAGCGCGATCCGGTGCGCCACCTCGGACTGCTGGTCCGGCGGCAGCCCCGCCATGATCGCGGAGGCGTGCTCGGGGCGCAGGTGCGCGAGCACCAGGGCGACGGCCTGCGGGTGCTCGCCGTTCAGCAGCGAGAGCACCTGGCGGGCGTCGGCGTGCTGGAGGAACTCGAACGGCTGGCCGGCCAGCGAGGTCTGCAACCGCTCGATCATCCCCGCGGCCTCGTCGCGGCCCAGCGCCCCCTCCAGCAGCTGGGTGGCGTAGCCGAGGCCGCCGTTCACGCCGGGGCCGATCATCGAGGCCGCGTAGAACTCCTCGACCACCTCGTCCGCGAGCGCCTGGTCGACGTGCTCCAGCCGCATGATCTCGGCGGTGAGCTCCTCGATCTCAGCGGTCTCCAGGGTGGACATCACCTTGGCGGCCCGCTCCCGCCCGAGCTGCAGCAGCAGCATCGCGGCCTTCTGGGTGCCGTTCAGCAGGGCGACCATCAGCGCCGCCCGGTGGAGCTCATCCAGCCGCGCAGCAGGTCCGCGACCTCTTCGGGCTGGTCGTCGGCCAGCGCGGCGATCTCGGCGCGCTTGACCGTCAGGGACTCCTGGGCCGGGTCCGGCTCGGTGACGGCGTCACCGCCGGGCAGGCCCGGCGGGACGTCGTCCGCCTCGTCCAGCTCAGGCGCCTGCTCGGGGCCGTCCATCAGCGGCAGCTCGCCGATGTCGAGCGCCTCGCGCCGTGCGCGCCGCGAACGGCGGGCCAGCAGGACCGCGACCACGATCACGAGCAGCAGCAGCACCCCGGCGATGCCGGCCTGCCGGATCAGCGAGGCCCGCTGCGCGGCCGCGGTCGTCGCGTCGGCCTCGGCGAGGGCATCGGCCGCCGCGTCGGCGCTGGAGGTGTCGAACGCCATGGCCTGCACCGCGATCGTGTCCCCCCGGGCCGTGTCGATGCCCGCGGCCGCGGTGAGCGTGGCCGTGAGCTGGGTCAGGTCGATCCCGGCCGCCGCGGTGGTGTCCACGATCACGGCGAGGGACTGCCGGTTGACGGTGCCCGCGGCCACCGTGGTCACCTCGGTGACCTTGTTCACCGCGTTGGTGACGTCCTCGCTGGTGCTGCTGTAGTCGCCGGCGCTGGCGGTGGAGCCGTCGGTCGGCACCGCGATGTTGTCCGGGCCCAGCACGCCGGTGGCGGTGCTGGAGTCGGTGCCGGTGTAGGTCTCCTCGGTGGTGGACGAGGCGAGCGGGGGCACGCCGTCGGTCGCGCTGAACTCCTCGGAGGTGCGCTGCGTCTGGTCCTGGTTCAGCTCAGCGGTCACGGTGACGGCGGAGTTGCCCGCGCCGACCACCTGGTCCAGCAGTGCCTGGACCGCGCTGGTCACCCGCTGCTCGTAGTCGGTGGTGGCCTCGCTGCCGGTGCCGGAGGTCACGCCGGTGCCGACCTCGGACAGCACCTCGCCGCTGGCGTCGATCACCGCGACGTCGGTGGACTTCATGCCCTCGATGCCCGCGGACACCAGGTGCACGATCGCCTCCACCTGCCCGGTGGTCAGCTCGGTCCCCGAGGCGGTGCGGACGAACACCGAGGCGGTCGGGTCCTCCTGCTCGGAGACGAACACCGAGTCGGTCGGGATCGCGAGCTTCACGGTGGCCGCCTCGACGCCCTCCATCGCGCCGATGGTGGAGGCGAGCTCCCCCTCCAGCGCCCGCTGGTAGGTGGTCTGCTGCTGGAACTCGCTGGAGGTCATCGACATGTCGTCCAGCAGCGAGTAGCCCTCGCCGTCGGTGTTCGCCGGCAGGCCGGCCGCGGCCAGCGAGATCCGCAGCGCGTACAGCTTGTCCTTCGGCACCATCACGGTGCTGCCGCCGTCGGTCAGCTCGTAGGAGACGCCCTCCGCGTCGAGCTCGTCGACCACCGCGGAGGCGTCCGTGGCGGACAGCCCGGAGAACAGCGGGCTCATCGTGGGCCTGGTGGCCCAGGAGACCAGTGCGACGGCGCCGAGCACCAGCCCGGCGACCGCGATCAGCGCGAACGTCCGCTGCGGGAGCGAGAACTGCCGGACGGCGGCCGATGCGCGGCCGAACAGCGACTTCACCTGGGTCATCAGGCCTGCATCCTCATGATCTCGGTGAACGCGTCCACGGCCTTGTTCCGCACGGCGGCCGTGAGCTCCAGGGAGAGGCTGGCCTCGGACGCGGCGACCGTGTAGTCGTGCACGTCGTCCAGGTCGCCGGTGACGGCCTGGACCGCGAGCGCGTTCGAGGTGGACTGGAGCTGCTGGACGTCGTCGACGGCACCGAGGGCGGCGGCGAACCCGCCGTCCAGGCCGTCGGACGTCGACGTCGCGGCGACGGAGCCGGCGGCGGTCACGGGGGTGGTCGGGGTCACCGCGGTGACACCGGAGACGGCGGAGATGCTCATCAGCTGCGTCCGATCTGCAGGGCTGCCTCGTAGCTGGCCTTCGCACGGTCGACGACCGCCGCGTTCGCCTGGTACCCGCGCTGAGCCATGATCAGCTGGGTCATCTGGCTGGCCATGTCGACGTCCGGGTAGCGCACGTACCCGTCCTCGTCGGCCAGCGCGTTGGTGGGCTCGTACACCAGCCGCCCCTCGGCGTCGCCGAGCGCGATGCCGGAGACCTGCACCCCGCCGCCGTCCTCGCTGGCGATCTCCGAGGCCACCACGTACTTGGCCTGGTAGGCGTCCTCGGACGTGCTGGTCGCGGTGCTCAGGTTCGCGAGGTTGTCGCTCACGGCGTCGAGCCACTTGCGGTAGACGGTCATGCCGGTGCTGGCGATCCCGATCGCCCCGAAGGTGGTCATCAGGAGGTCTTCATCGCGGCGCGGACGCTGGAGAACGTGCCGTCCACCGCCTGGCTCGCGAGCTGGTAGCGGAGGTTGGTGTCGACGTTGCTCAGCGTCTCCTCGTCGAGGTTGACGTTGTTGCCGTCGGTCCGGGTCGGTTCCAGCGACCGGGACACGGTCGCGGTGACGGCCCCGGATCCGGAGTCGACCGCCGCGGCGAGCGCGTCCTCGAACTGGACCTTCTTCGCCTGGTAGTCGGGGGTCTGGATGTTCGCCACGTTCTCGGCGATGGAGCGCTGGCGCAGCGCCAGGCCGTCGAGCGCGCTGTTCAGCGCCACGTAGCTCACGGAGTCGAACATGCCCATGCGCCGGTCACCCTCACCCGAGGTCGGTCCTGATCGGCCGGTCCGTGGCCTGCTGCGCGAGCGATCCGTGCTCAGCCTCCCCATCGGACGCGGCCGGCATCTGCTGAGCCGATCCGAGCGCCTTTTCCGGCGATCACCCGCACGGACGGAACGGTCCACGCCGGAATGTCCGGCTTTGCCGAGGAATGTCCGACGCGGCGTCGGGTGCTAGCACCCGACGCCGCACGCGCGCGGCGGGGCGGCGGGCTGCGCGGCCGTCACGCCTGGGCGTCGAGGTAGACCGGCACCGATGCCGGCCGGGTGCGCAGCGCCTGGGCCGTGCGCAGGCTGCGCCGGCGCTCCACCACGGACTCCGCGGTGCGGCGCTGCAGGTCCTGCTGCCGCTCGACCAGCGCGCCGGCCCGCTCGGCGAGCCCGGCGGGCAGCGGGCCGAGGCCGCGGGGCGGCTGCCACCAGACCGCGGCCGGCGGCGTCTCGTCGCTGCGGCGGGCCAGCTCCAGCAGCCGCTCGGCGTGGTCGGCGGCGTCCTCCAGCTCGGTGAGCACGGCGAGCCAGCCGCGCTCGTGCGCCGGTCCGGCACCGCTGTCCGGCGCCGCGCGGCGCCAGTCGTCCTCGTGCGCGGCGAACTCCTGCGGATCGGTGCCGGGCTCGACCGCGGCGACCGGGTCGACCGCTCCGCCGTCAGCCGACACCGAGCGCCCCGGCGACCGGTCGGCCGGGACCGACGGAGCGGGCCAGCTCGGCGGCGGCCTCGCGCCACGCCTCGCACAGCGGCGTGAGCAGCGCGCGGCAGGTGCGCACCTTCTCGACGTCACCGACCAGGCTGGCGGAGATCAGCTGGGACAGCGCGTAGGTGTAGATCGACAGCAGCCGCTCGCCGCCGTCCCAGATCGCGACGTTCAGGTCGCCGATCAGCTGGGCCAGGATCTCCTGGGCGTGCGTGAGCTGCTGGGTGGCCTCGGGGCGACGCCCCTCGACCAGGAACTCCTCACCGCGGCTCAGGTCGAGCAGCAGGCGGTCGAACAGCATGGTCAGCAGCCGGGCCGGCGTAGCGGTGGCCACCGTGTCCGCGAGGAAGCGGGAGCGGATGTCGTACACGATCACGACCTTTCGTCAGGGCAGGATCACGACGACGACGTCGTCAGCGACTCGATCTGGCTGGTCAGCCAGCTCGACGTCGACTGCAGGGTCGACAGCGAGACCTCGAGCGCCGCGTAGATGCGCTCCAGCGTCTCCTGCCGCTTGGCGAGCCGGTCGTCCCAGCTGTCGATCTGCTCACCGAGGTCGGTGGAGATCGCCTGCTCGGTCTTGATCTGCAGCGTGATCGCGCCGTCGATCGAGTCGGAGTTCGAGTCGGCCAGCTCCGCGAGCCGGGACGACAGACCGGTGATGACGGTCTGCACCTTGTCCGGGTCCTCGGCCAGGGCGGCGGCGAACGTGTCCTCGTCGAAGGTGAAGGTGCCGTCCTTGTTCAGCGTGATGCCGACCGTGGACGGGTCGATGCCGTTCACCGGCGTCGACCCGAGCGACAGCAGCTGCTGCTGCAGGGTGCGGATGGTGGAGTTCCCGGAGAACAGCCCGCCGGAGATGATCGTGCCGCCGTCGTCGGCGGTGCTGGTCGTCGAGGACGTCTGCGAGGTGATCTCCGAGAGCACCAGGTTCAGGTTGGACACCAGGTTCGACGCCAGCGTGGACTTCGCCGCGGAGTCGCCGACCACCGAGAGGGTGACCGCCGAGGACTCGACCGCGGAGACCACGATGTCGACCCCGGTGAGCACCGAGGAGAACGAGTTGGAGGAGGACGTCACCGTCCGCGCGGCGGAGGTGCCGGGGAACAGGGTGATCGCGGCGTCCGAGGCTGCCCGGACCTTTTCGCCGGTCAGGTCGGTGGAGCCGGACCCGTCCGAGCCGGTCGCGTAGGACAGCGTGAACGCGTTGTCGGTGCCGGTCGAGGTCGAGGTGACCTGCAGCAGGTACTCCGGAGCGGCGCTGGTGCCGACGTTCACGGCGGTCGCCTTCACCCCGGTGCCGTCGGCGTTGAACGCCTCCAGGATGTTCGCCAACGAGCTGCTGTTCGCGGTGATCGTGGTGGTCTGCCCGCCCTGCGTGAGGGTGAACGTCGGCTGGTCGGTGTCGTAGGACGTCGGCAGCGTGTAGAGCGTGGACTGCGACTGCGCGACCTTGTCGACCGTGAAGCTCAGGGTCGACGCCTGCGCGGTGCTGGTCGTGGTGGCGGTCACGGAGGACGCGGTGGACGTCGCGGTGGTCGCCGCCCAGGAGGACTTGGCAGCGGCCGTGGTGGCCGCGGTCGCCAGCGAGGCGACCTTGGTGTTGAAGCTCTGCAGCGCCGAGATCAAGGTGGTCTGCGCGGTCTGCTTCTCGATCAGCAGCGTCTGGGGCGCGGCCTCGACAGCCATCAGCGAGCTGATCAGGCTGGTGGTGTCCAGCCCGCTGACAAGGCCGTCGATCGCCGTGGTGGCTGACATGGTCGTCTCTCCCCGGTGCGTGCAGGTGGGTGCGCGTGCGGTGCGGATGCCCTGCCCTGGTCGATCGGGCGAGCGAGCGGCCTGGCCGGCGGGCGGGTCCGGTGGGACCGGGGCCCGCCGGCCAGGTCGTGCTGCGGGTCGCGCTACGGCCCGTCAGGGCCGCCGCGTCACTGCAGGAGCTGCAGGACGCTCTGCGGGACCGAGTTCGCCTGCGCCAGCATGGCCGTGCCGGCCTGCTGCAGGATCTGCGCGCGGGTGAAGTTGACCATCTCCTCGGCCATGTCCGTGTCTCGGATCCGGCTCTCGGACGCCGTCAGGTTCTCGGACGCCACGGAGAGGTTGTTGATGGTGTGGTCGAGGCGGTTCTGGACCGCACCGAGCTTGGAACGGACGGCCGAGACGCCCTGGATCGCGGAGTCGATGGCGTCGATGGCCGAGGCCGCACCGGTGGTGGTGGTGACGTCCAGCGAGCCGACGCCCAGGCCGGTCGCGGACAGGCCGGAGGTGCCCGACACGCCCGAGATGTTCAGGCCGCTGATCGCGGTGGCGGTCAGGTCCACCGTGATCTGGTTGGCCGCACCGGTGTTGGCGCCGACCTGGAAGGTGCCGTCGTAGGTGCCGTCCAGCAGCTTCTTGCCGTTGAACTCCGTGGTGGAGGCGATCCGGTTGAGCTCGGTGGTCAGCTCGCCGATCTCGTCCTGGATGTTCGACTTGGCGGTGTCGGACAGACCACCGTCGTTGGAGGCCTGCACGGCGAGGGTACGCATCCGCTGCAGGATCGAGTGCGTCTCGGTGAGCGCACCTTCAGCGGTCTGGACGACCGAGATGCCGTCCTGCGCGTTCCGCACGGCCTGCGTGGTGCCGTTGATCTGCGAGCGCAGACCCTCGGAGATCGCCAGGCCGGCCGCGTCGTCCGCCGCCCGGTTGATCCGCAGACCCGAGGAGAGCTTCTCCAGCGAGGAGCTCAGGTCGTTCTGGGTCGACGAGAGGTTCCGGTAGGCGTTCAGGGCCGAGATGTTGGTGTTGACGGAGAGGGCCATGAGTTCTCTTCTTCCTTGATCTGATCGGTCGCCCATCCATGGGCACACCTACCCCATCGGGAGCTCCGAGGGGGAGCTGAGGTTTTCCACCGGGCCCGCACCGCCGTGCGGCGGGTGCGGCGCCGGTGCCGGCGTCAGCCGGTCACGACGAGCCCGGGCGCGACGATCTCGAGCTCGGCCGCGAGCTCCGCCTCGTCCTCGGGGTCGACCAGCGGCAGCGCGCGGTGCAGGGCGTCCAGGCCGCGCTCGTCCGCGAACACGTCGAAGGCCAGCGCCCCCGCCAGCGCCCGGGCGCGCGGGGCACGCTGCTCGTCCTCCGCCAGCGCGACCAGCGTGCAGCGGTCCTCGATCCCGGCGGCACGCAGCGCGACCGACCACTCGGTCGCCTCCTCCAGCGTCATCAGGAACGGCAGCGTGGCGGCGCTGGCCAGCACGGCGGCGCTGTGCGGCTGCACCTCGTCCATCACCCGCAGCAGCTCCAGCGCCGGCCGGGTGGCGTTCGCCGCGGCACGCAGCGCCCAGGCCGTCCACTGCCCCGGCTCCACCCGCTGCAGCACCTGGCGCGCGCCGTCCCGGCCCAGCCAGGCCAGCACCTCGGCGGGCTCGCCCGGCGCCACCCGGTGATCCACCGCGTCCAGCGCGACCGCCAGCGCCTCGTCCCGGCGGCCCGCACGGGTCAGCGCCCAAGCCTCCACCCGGGCCAGCGAGCGGCGTTCGAGGCGCTGGCCGTCCACGGCGACCGTCACGGTCGGGATCCGCTCCAGCGCCGCGAGGGCCGCGTCGGCGTCGTCGTACTGCGCGGCAGCGCGGGCCCGGGCGGCGAGCACCCAGGCCGGGTTGCCCTCGGCCGCCTCCCAGAGCTCCAGCCACTTGTCCTGCAGCGGGCGGTCCCGCAGCAGCGTCGCGCCGAACACCATCGCTCCGGCGAGCTGCACGATCAGCCGCGGGTTCAGGTGGTCGCCCTCCAGCGAGGCCGCGCCCTCGTCCAGCGCTCCCTCCAGGTCGCCGTGCAGCACCATGGAGCGCGCCAGGTTCGCCCGGCGCATCGCGACCTCGCGGCCGGACATCCCCGTGGCGAGCGCGATCTCCAGGTCGTGCCGAGCGATCGTCAGGTTGCGGTCGTCCTTCTGCTTCGACGCTATCGCGGCTGCGCTGTACCCGGAGTGCCGCAGCACCACCGACGGCAGCGCGTGCACCGTCAGCTCCCGGCCGAGCCCGGGGCGCGCCACGATCTGCTCGTGCAGCTCGCCGCGCCAGCAGCCGACCTCGCGCCGGAAGATCCGCCCGCCCACCGAGGACTCCACCGGGTCGAACACCGAGGGAGCGGCGTCCTGGATCAGCACCGCGAGCACGTCGGCCCGGGCGGTGGCCAGCCGCCGGCGCAGCGACCGGCCGTCGCCGGCGAACACCTCGTCCGCGTCGACGGAGAACACCCACTCGCCGGTCGCGTGCTCGGTCGCCCGGTTGCGCGCGGCACCGAAGTCGTCGTCCCAGTACCCCTCGACCACGACGTCGGTGAACCGCCGGGCGATCTCCCGGGTGCCGTCGGTCGAGCCGGTGTCGTAGACGACGATCTGATCGGCCCAGGTCAGCGCCTCCAGGCAGGAGGCGAGCACGTGCTCCTCGTCCTTGACGATGAGGACGACCGAGACGCTGGTCCCCCGCTGCTGCTTGGCCATCTGCTCTCCTCAGGTCCGGCGCCCCGGGGGGCCTCGTCCTCCGATCGGCGGCCCGGACGCGGTTCTGAGCCGGCCGACCGCACCGGGTTCCGCACCCCGACTCCCTCAGTTCCGGGCCGATCCCCCCGAAGTAGTGGGGCATGACCTCTGTCCGCGCCCTCGTCTTCATGTCCGGCCGCGACTGCGCGGCCTACCTGCGCGCCGCGATCGCCTCGGTGGCCGCCCAGACCCACCCGGACGTGCACCTGCTGTACGTGGACGACGCGTCGCAGGACGGCAGCGCCGACCTGGCCCGCGCGGCGCTGGCCGAGCTGCTGCCCGGACGGCACTCCTTCCGGCAGAACCCGGAGCCGCTCGGCAAGGCCGCGAGCGCCGGCACCCACCTGCGCGAGCTCGCCCCGGACGCCACCTTCGTGGCGGTGGTGGACGCGGACGACGCCCTCGCCTCGGACGACGTGCTGGCGGTGCTGGCCGAGCGGTACCGGACCGGCTTCGACGTGGTGTGGACCAACTACGTCACCGACGACGGACGCCCGGGCCGCTGCCACGCGCTGAACGCGTTCACCTCCCCGCGCGGGCAGGGCTGGGCGTCCAGCCACCTGTTCTCGTTCCGCGCCGAGCTGTGGGCCGGCGTCCCGGACGCCTACCTGCAGGACCAGGACGGCGTCTGGGTCCGCCAGGCGTGCGACGTCGCGATGGCCCTGCCGCTGCTGGACCAGACCCGGCGCTACCTCTACCTGCCGATCGTCGGCTACCGGTACACCGCGAGCAACCCCGCCTCGCACCACAACCAGGACGCGACGCCGGCCACCCCGCTGTCCTCGCGCGCCCAGCTGGACCGCGCCACGGAGCTCACCGCGCGGCCGCCGCTGCCCTGCCACCGGTTCCCGGGCGACGTCCCGGAGGTGCTGCACGAGGTGATCGCCGAGCGGCTCGGCGCGCACGAGTCCGCGATCGTGTCCACCCAGGCCGCGCTGCGCCCTGCCCTGACCCGGCTGGACCGGATGCCCTACACCGTCGAGGCCCGGCGCCGCCTGGTCGAGGTCGAGGGCGTGCCGCCGGAGTGGCTGGACGCGGTCGGCGGCTGGTCGCTGGACGTCGAGCTGCTGGACCGGATCGCGGAGACGCTGTCCGGGTACGCGGCGCCGCACGTGCTGGAGATGGGGTCGGGGGCCGGCACCCGGGTGCTGGCACGGCTGGTCGCCAACCGCGGCGGGCGGCTCGCGACGGTCGAGCACGACGAGACCTGGCACGCGCGCACCAGCGGCGACCTGGCCGCGGCCGGCCTGCGGGACACCGCTCTGGTGCACCTGTGCCCGCTGATCCCGATGGAGACCTTCGGCGTGCAGGGGCGGTTCTACGACCTGCAGCGGCTGCGCGACCCGGCGCCGTTCGACGTGGTGATCGTGGACGGCCCGCCCACCGTCACCAACCGGCTGGCCCGGCTGCCCGCGCTGCCGGCCGTGGTGCGCCGGCTCAGCCCGGCCGGGTTCCACGTCTTCCTGGACGACTACGAGCGCCCGGACGAGAAGGAGATCGTGGCGATGTGGCGCGACGCCGCCCCGGACCTGGTCTACGACACCTGGACGTTCGCCAAGGAGGTCGCGGTGATCCGCTCGCGCGCGACGGTGAGCGGCGCGGCACGGCCGGCCGCTCCCGCGCAGGTGCCCGTCGGTGCCTCGGCCGCACCGTCCGCCCCCCGGGTGGGCGCCGGCGTCTGATCGTCGCCCCCTGCCCAGGGCGCTCCTCGGGCACCGGCAGGCCACGCCCCGACCGCGGAGGTGGCCTGCCGGTCCGTGCGTGCCCGCCGGTGCGGGGCGCGCCGGGGCCCGCGTCAGGCGGTGATGCCCTCCGGCTCGCGGCGCTGCTCCTCGCGCCCGCGGTCGGTGTAGGGCGACGGCACCGCGCGGCCGGACAGCGCCAGCCCGGTGGCGACGGGGGCGGCGCCGGCCCGCGAGGCGACGGCGGCGAAGTAGCTCTGCCGGCGCCGCTCGGCGACCCCGTCCGGGCGCTCGACGGGCCGTACGAGCGCCGGGTCCAGGTTCGCGTTCAGCCCGTCGCGCATCAGGGCGAGCGCCTCGGTGCGCAGCTGGCTGATCCGGGACTGCGTCACGCCCAGCTCGTCGGCCAGCTCGGCCACGCTGCGGTCCTGCAGGAACAGGCCCTCGACCACCGTGCGCAGCCGCTCCGGCAGGGTGTCCACCGCGGCACGCAGGTAGCGCAGCCGCTCGTCCACCAGCACGCTCTCCTCCGGCCCGGGGGTGTCGTCCCGGACCAGCTCGGCCACCGGGTGCACCGTGGCGTCCATCGAGAGCACCCGGCGCTCGGCGTCCTGGCGCGCCTGGTCGACCGCGGCGAGGTCGGTGCCGAGCTCGTCGGCCAGCTCTCCGCGGGTCGGGGTGCGCCCGAGGGCGGCGGTGAGCCGGTCGCTGGCCGCGGACAGCTGCCGGGCGCGGTGCCGGGCGCCTCGGGACGCCCAGTCCATCGAGCGCAGCTCGTCGATCAGCGCGCCGCGGATCCGCAGCGCGGCGTACCGCGCGAACGGGACACCGGTGGCGGCGTCGTACGCGCGGGAGGCGAGCACCAGCGCGAGGTGGCCGGCCGAGACCAGGTCCTCTCGGCTCACCGTCGCGGGCACCCGGGAGAGCACCTCGCTCACGTGGTAGCCGACGAGCGGCATGTGCGCGACCACGAGGTCGTCGGCAGCGGGGGTGGCGGCGGGGCTGTTCACGGACCGGTTCTCGACCCTCGCGAATCAGCGCTTGAGCGTTTCTCACGAAGTTCCCAGAGAACCGTCTTTTGCGACGCCGAACCTCATTTCGGACGTACCGGACCGACAATCCGGACATGTAACCCCAAAGTGCCGGCCCTGCTCGGCCTCATGTGATGCAGGTCACACAGGGTCGCTGTCCGTGAAGTCCGAAACGCACGGATCGCTCCTCCGGGGCGCTCAGTCCCCGCTCAGCCCGGGTACACGCTTCCCCAGGATTCGCGCGGTTCGTTCAGGTTCTCCGCCGCCCGGTCGATAAGACACACGAACCCGCCGTGACGACCTCACCGGGTTCCATGACCGCACCTCCGTCGCCCGGAAGGGGGCTCTGCCCATGGCCCTGAGCCAGCTGTCCGACGTCCTGTGGACCGAGCGCCGCTTGCTCGAGCTCCTGCTGTTCAAGCTCGAGGAGGAGCAGCTCGTGCTGACCAGCGGGCGGACCCGGTGGCTCGCGCACGCCACCCGGGAGGTCGAGACCGTCCTGGACCAGATCCGCGAGGCCGAGCTCGGCCGCGCCACCGAGGCGGACGCGGTCGCCCGCGAGCTGGACCTGGAGGAAGGGGTCGGCCTGCGCACGCTCGCCGAGCACGCCCCGGCCCCCTGGGACGGCCTGCTGCACGCGCACCGCGACGCCTTCGTCCAGCTCACCACCGAGATCTCCCAGCTCGCCGACGGCAACCGCGAGCTGCTCGCCATGTCGCACCGCGCCACGCAGGAGACGCTGATGTCGTTGCAGCAGACGGTGCAGACCTACGACGGCCAGGGCCACTCCGCCGGCGAGGCGGATCGCAGCGCCCAGCTGATCGACCAGTCGCTGTGAGCGGCACCGACCACGGACAGCGAGGAGGAGAACTGTCGTGAGCACCTTCTCCGGGCTGGGTACCGCCCTCAGCTCCCTGATCGCGCAGCGCCAGGCGCTCGAGGTCTCCGGCCAGAACATCGCGAACGCCAACACGGTGGGCTACACCCGCCAGCGCGCCGCGCTGTCCTCGTTGCCGGCCGCCACCGTCGCCTCGATGTTCTCCACCTCCAGCGGCGTCGGCCAGGGCACCGCGGTCACCGGCTTCGAGCGGCTCGGGGACGTGTTCCTCGACACCCGGCTGCGCACCCAGACCTCGGGCGCCGCGTACCTCAGCCAGGTCTCCACGGCCTACACCACGCTCGAGTCGACCATCGGCGAGCCGTCCGACACCGGGCTGTCCACCGACCTGACCAACTTCTGGACCGCGTGGTCGGACGTCGCGAACTCCCCCGACTCCGACTCCGCCCGCGCCGTGCTGCTCGAACGCGCCACCTCGGTCGCCGACCGGATCTCCACGCTGTACCAGGACACCGGCACCCAGTGGTCGCAGGCCCTCACGCAGACCCAGGCGCTGGTCACCGAGGTGAACACCACCGCCGCGAACGTGGCCGACCTGAACCAGCGCATCCTGTCGATCACCAACGCCGGCGGCTCCGCCAACGAGCTGATGGACCAGCGCGACCAGCTGGTCACCCAGCTGTCCGAGCTGGCCGGGGCCACCATGCGCACCAACGAGAACGGCACCGTCGACGTGATGGTCGCCGGCAACGCCCTGGTCTCCGGCAGCAAGGTGAACGAGCTCGCCGTCTCGTCCAGCAGCCCGACCACCTTCGCCGACGCCGTCGACGGCGGCACCGTCTCGGTGGTCTGGGCCAAGTCCGGCAACCCGGCCAGCCCGGACGGCGGCAGCATCGCCGGCCTGCTCACGGTGCTCGCGCCCTCGTCCAGCGGCGGGATCCTCACCGGTGCCGCCGACTCGCTGAACTCGCTCGCCACCAGCATCGCCACCCAGGTCAACGCGATCCACTCCACCGGCTACACCGTGGCCGGCTACACCACCGGCACCACCGCCGGCGACTTCTTCAGCCTGACCGCGGGCCAGCCCGCCGCCCTCGGCCTGACCGTCGCGGTCAGCAGCGTGGACGACATCGCGGTGGCCGGCAGCGGTCAGGGCGAGCTCGACGGCAGCATCGGCGAGCAGATCGCCGCGCTCGCCGACGCCACCGGTGGCCCGAGCGCGCAGTGGTCCGCCTTCGTGGTCGACCTCGGTGTGCACTCGGCCTCGGCCCAGTCCCGCGCCGACGTGGCCGAGCAGGCCCGGGCCACCGCCGAGGCGGCCCAGCTCGCCGTGACCAGCGTGGACACCGACGAGGAGACCGTGAACATGCTCGCCTACCAGCGGGGGTACGAGGGCGCCGCCCGCGTGCTCACCGCGATCGACGAGATGCTCGACACACTGATCAACCGCACGGGGGTGGTGGGGCTGTGAGCACGATCGGACGAGTCACGCAGGCGACGATGCGGAACTCCACGCTGACGAACCTGCAGACCAACATGAAGCAGATGTCGCTGCTGCAGTCCCAGATGTCCTCCGGGGTGAAGATCACCGTCGCCTCGGACGACCCCGGCGGCGCGGCAGACGTGCTCCGGATCAAGAGCGAGCAGCGGATGCTCGACCAGTACGACCGGAACGCCGCCGACGGCGAAGCCTGGCTGCTCACGGTCGACTCCGCGCTGACCACCTCGCTGTCCGCGCTGAACAAGGCCCGCACCCTGACCGTCAACGGCGGCAACGGCGCGCTCGGCGACTCGTCCCGGGTCGCCCTGGCCGAGGAGATCGACGGCCTGAAGGACACGCTGCTGCAGCAGGCCAACACCACCTACCTCGGGCGGTCGGTCTTCGCCGGCACCACCAGCGGGGCTGCGTTCGGCGATGCCGACGACGCGGCCGGCGCCTACACCTACACGGGCGTCGACGGCGCGTCGGTCACCCGGACGGTCGCCTCCGGCAGCACCGTGCGGGTCGACTCCAGCGGCTCGGCCGTGTTCGGCGAGGGCACCGACTCCGTCTTCCAGCTGCTGGACGACATCTCCGCCACCCTGCGGGCCGGCGGCGACCCGACCGACCAGCTCGACGCCATCGACGGCTACCTGGACAAGATGAAGACCGAGCTCGCCTCGGTCGGTGCCCGGGAGAACCAGATCGACTCCGCGCAGGACCTGATCGCCACCAAGGTCGTCACCGCCGCGTCCCGGCTCAGCGCCGTGCAGGACGTCGACCTCGCGCAGATCATCCTGGACCTGCAGTCGCAGGAGGTCGCCTACCAGGGCGCCCTCGGCGCCGCGGCGCAGGTGCTGCAGCCCACCCTGCTGGACTTCCTGTCATGAGCGCCGCCCGCCTCGCCGCGCCCCCGGTCGCGCCCGCCCGTCGCGCAGCGGACCCGGTCGCACCGCCGTCCGAGCTGCACCTGCGTGCGCCCATGCCGGGCCTGGCCGGCTACGAGGACTTCTCGCTCACCGCCCTGGACGAGACCGGCGTGCTGTTCGCGCTGCGCTCCGCGCCCGAGGGCGCCCGACCGGTCCGGCTGTTCGTGATCGCCCCCGGCGCGTTCTTCCCGGACTACGCCCCGACCATCGACCCGACGGTGCTCGCCGCCCTCGGCGACGGGGTCCGCCCGATCCTGCTCGTGGTGGTGCGCCCCGCCGAGGACGGCCGGCTGCCCACCGCGAACCTGCTCGCCCCGCTGGTGATCGATCCCGGCACCGGCGCCGCCGTGCAGGCTGTGCTCACCGAGGACTGGCCGCTGCGCGCACCGCTCGGCCACGCCGCCTGAGCCGCTCCAGACCCTGACCTGCAGCACCCGATGGAGGACACGATGACCGGCTCGGCGATCGGCGGTGGCGTGGTGACGGTGCTGCGCCAGCCCGTCGTGCACCCCGACCGCTCCGTGTACGGCTACGCCGTGCGCGTCCAGATCGGCGACGCCACCGGCGCACCGCTGCCGGACGGCCGTGCCGAGGCGCACGTCGAGGCGGCCTACCAGCGGATGGACCTGGCCGGCCTGGCCGGCGACCGCCCCGTGCTGCTGCGCGCCACCGCGCGGCTGCTCGCCGGCGACGTGACCGTCTGGTACGACGCGGACCGCCTGCTGCTCGAGATCACCCCCGTGCTCGCCGCGCGCGAGGACATCGGCGCCCTCGTCCAGGCGGCCACCGAGCGCGGCGCCCGCCTGGTGCTCGCCGACTACGCCGGCTCCGCCCGCCAGGACCAGCTGCTCGACCGGGTCGCCGTGGTCAAGGTCGACCTCGCCCACGGGCCGGACCGCACCGCCGCCCTGATCGCTCGCGCGCACCTGGCCGGCGCCTCCGTGATCGCCGAGCACGCCGACTCCGCCGAGCAGCTGGAGCTCGCCGCCTCCCTGGGCGCCGACCTCTACCAGGGCCCGATGTTCCAGCGGGACGCGCCGCCGACCCGACGCTCCTTCTCCGCCGGCGAGCTGCAGTGCCTGGAGCTCCTGCGGCTGCTCGGCGCCGACCACGTGGACCAGGAGGCCGTGGTCCGCACCGTCGCCGCCGACCCCGAGCTGTCCGTCCGGGTGCTGCACCTGGTGAACTCCAGCGCCTACGGGCTCGGCCGGGAGGTCGACTCCGTGCTGCAGGCCGTCGTGCTGGTCGGCCCCCGCCAGCTGCACGCCCTGTCCATCGCCTCCCTGATCGACGCGCGACCCGCCTCGGTCGCGTCGCTGTGGGCGATCCTCACCCGGGCCACCACCTGCCGGACCCTGTCCGACGACGACGCCGGGTACACCCTCGGCCTGCTGTCCGCCGTCGCCGCCCAGCAGTCCATCGACCTGACCGACCTGATCACCCGCACCGGCGTCTCCGACCAGCTCGCCCTCGGCCTGCTGGAGCACGAGGGCCGCTACGGGCAGATCCTCGCCGCCGTGCTCGCCCACGAGGAGAACGACACCGAGGCCGTCGCCGCCACGGGCCTCGAACCCTGGGACGTCGCGCACGCCTACCTCGCCGCCGTCCCCGTGGCGCTCGGCACCGCCACCGCCCTGGCCTTCGGCGGCTTCTGACCCGGCCGGCCCGGACCCCCGACGATCGCGCCTACGCTGAGCAGGTGCCGTCCTTCGTCCGCCTCGCCCTGCGACCCGAGCAGCGCCGGCCCGCACCCGACCCGGTGCCGGTCAGCCTGCGCCCCGTCGTCCTGATCGGGATCGCCGCGTGGCTGGTGGCCCTGGTGGTCGCCGTCGTGCTCTGGCTGACCGACGCCACCGGCCCGCACGGCGTCTGGACCTGCCTCGCCGGCATCGCCCTCGGCCTCGTCGGCCTCGCCTGGGCCCGCCGCCACCCCACCCGCTGACCCGGCCCGCCTGCAGCCCGGACCCGACCGCACGCGGCCCGCCGCAGGGACGCTCTCGGGGGGTGGACGGGCGCCGGCGGGCACGGGGTGGTGTGCCACGATGACGCCAGCAGCGCCACCAGCACCGGGAGACCCCATGATCCGCAGCACCGACCGCATCCTGACCAGCCACGCCGGCAGCCTGCCGCGCACACCGGAGCTGCTCGCCGCCAACGCGGCCCGCGAGGTCGGTGACGACGTCGCCGGCTACGCCGAGCTGCTGTCCGAGGCCGTGACCGGCCTGGTGCAGCGCCAGGTGGACGCGGGCATCTCGGTGCCGGGCGACGGCGAGTTCGGCAAGGCGATGAGCTCCCCGGTGGACTACGGCGCCTGGTGGTCGTACTCGTTCCAGCGGCTCGGCGGCCTGGAGCTGCGCGAGGGCGCGAACTGGATCACGGCCGACCGGCAGTCCTCCCCCGGCAACGTCGTCGTCACCGGCTTCGGCCAGCGCCGGGACCGTGCCGTGTTCGCCGAGGCCTACGCCGACCCGACCAGCGGCATCTTCACCGGCGGCGGCGAGCCGAAGCCGTTCCCGACCTGCACCGGCCCGCTCACCTACACCGGCCAGGCCGCGATCGCGCAGGACGCCGCGAACCTGCGCACCGCGATCGACGCCACCGGTGCCGCCGAGGGCTTCATCACCTCGATCGCCCCCGGCAGCGCCGCCCGGGTGGAGAACGAGTACTACGCGACGAACGACGAGTACGTCTGGGCGCTGGCCGACGCGCTGCGCGAGGAGTACAGGTCCGTGATCGACGCAGGCCTGATCCTGCAGATCGACGACCCGTCGCTGGCGGAGAACTGGGACCAGATCACCCCCGAGCCCTCCGTCGAGGACTACGTGAAGTTCAGCGAGCGCAACATCGAGGCGCTGAACCACGCGCTGCGCGGCCTGCCGGAGGACCGGATCCGCTACCACCTGTGCTGGGGCTCCTGGCACGGCCCGCACACCACCGATCTGCCGATGCAGGACATCGTCCGCTCGATGCTCAAGGTCAACGCCGGCGCCTACTCCTTCGAGGCCGGCAACGTGCGGCACGAGCACGAGTGGCGGGTGTGGGAGGACGTCGAGCTGGCCGAGGGCAAGATCCTGCTGCCCGGCGTCGTGAGCCACGCGACCAACGTGGTCGAGCACCCGGACCTGGTCGCGGACCGGATCGAGCGGTTCGCCCGCGCGGTCGGCCGGGAGAACGTGATCGCGGCGACCGACTGCGGCCTCGGCGGCCGGATCCACCCGCAGATCGCCTGGGCCAAGCTCGACGCCCTGGTCGCCGGTGCCGACGTCGCCAGCCGTCGCCTCTGGGGCTGACCCGCCCCCACCGCCCGGCCGAACGCCGCACAACCGAACACGCGACGCGCCTGGTGCGAAGTCAGTGACTTCGCACCAGGCGCGTCGCACACGCACCGGAGGGCGGAGGCGGGCCGGCCGCTGAGTGTGATCAGCCCGTGTTCTGCAGACCCGCGGCCACGCCGTTCACGGTGAGCAGCAGCAGCCGTCGCAGGCCGTCGACCTGATCCTCCGGCGCCCCGCGACGCAGGCTGCGCAGCGCCCGGAGCTGGATCAGCGACAGCGCGTCCACGTACGGCCCGCGCAGCTGGATCGCACGGCCGAGCACCCGGCGCCGGGCCAGCACGCCGTCGCTGCCGGTGATCAGCAGCACCCACCGCTTGGTCAGCGCCATCTCGGCCAGCACCAGCTTGGCCAGGTCCGGCCGGTCACCGAGCGCCAGGTACCGCTCCGCGAGCCGCTCGTCCGTCTTGGCCAGCGACATCTCGACGTTGTCGATCATCGTCGCGAACAGCGGCCACTCCGCGTACGCGGCGCGCAGCTCCTCCAGGTCGCCCACGGTGTTCAGCGCGGTGCCGAGACCGAACCAGCCCGCGAGGTTGGTGCGGGCCTGCGACCAGGAGAACACCCACGGGATCGCGCGCAGGTCGTCCAGCGACTCCACGGACAGCCCGCGTCGCGCCGGCCGGGAGCCGAGCGGCAGCAGACCGATCTCCTCCAGCGGGGTCACCTCCGCGAACCACTGCGGGAAGCCGTCCGCGCGCACCAGCTCGTAGAACCGGGTCCGGGACGACTGGTCCAGGGCGGCGGCCAGCCGGGTGAACCGCTCGGTCGCGGCCGCGTTGCGCTGCTCGGTCGAGGGTGCGCCGGCCAGCAGCGTGGCCGCCGCGACCTGCTCGATGTGCCGGGCGGCGATCACCGGGTTGCCGTACCGCGCGAAGATCACCTCGCCCTGCTCGGTCAGCTTGAACCGACCGTCCACCGAGCCCGGCGGCTGCGCGAGCACCGCACGGTTCGCGGGACCGCCCCCGCGGCCGAGCGCGCCGCCGCGACCGTGGAACAGCGTCACCCGCAGGCCGTTGCGCTGCCCCCAGGCGGTGATCCGGCTCTGCGCGACGTCCAGCGCCAGGGTCGCGGCGACCGGGCCGACGTCCTTGGAGGAGTCGGAGTAGCCGAGCATCACCTCGACGTGCCGGTCGTTCGCGGCCAGCCGCGCCTGCACCTGCGGCAGCTCCAGCATCTGGTCGAGGATGCCGACGCTGGCCTCCAGGTCGGCGAACGTCTCGAACAGCGGCACCGCGTCGATCACCGGGGCGGTGCCGGGGTCCGGGAACGCGAGCTCGGCCAGCCGGTACACGGCGGCCAGGTGCTCGGCGCTCTGGGTGAACGAGACGATGTACCGCCGCGCGGCGACGTGGCCGAACCGGCGCTGCACCGCGGCGAGCGCGCGGAACGTGTCCAGCACCTCCACCGTGCGCGGCGCGAGCTCGCCGTCGATCCCGTGCTCGGCGATGTCCGCCAGGGCCCCCTCGTGCACCTGGGAGTGCTGCCGCACCTCCAGCTCGGCCAGGTGGAACCCGAAGGTCTGCACCTGCCACAGCAGCCGCTGGACGTCCCCGTACGCGGAGCGGGCGGCCCCGGCGTCGAGCAGCGAGCGCTGCACCACCCGGAGGTCGGCCTCCAGCTCGGCGGCGTCGGCGTAGGCCAGGTCGGCGTCCCGGCGGCGGGTCGCCGCGATCCGCTCGACGATCACCAGCACGGCGCGCCGGTGCGGCTCGGCGGGTGCGTCCGCCGCCACGCGGGTGGTCAACGGCTCGGACAGGTCGCGCTGCCGCTGCCAGAGCGCGGCGAGCTCGGACGAGGGCGGCGTGCTCAGGCTGTCCGCGGTCAGGCCCGCAGCGGTCCGGCGCGCCGACCCCTCCAGCGCGGACAGCACGTGCTCGGACGCCAGCACCGCCGCCGCCCGGGTGACGTCGGGGGTGACGTTCGGGTTGCCGTCCCGGTCGCCGCCGATCCAGCTGCCCATCCGCACGAACGGGCGGACCATCGGCGCGGTGGTGCCCGCACCCTCGCCGAGCAGCCAGTCGTCCAGCCGCCGGTAGACCGCCGGGAACGTCTCGAACAGCGTGGAGTCGAACACCGTCATCACGGTGCGGACCTCGTCCAGCACGGTCGGCTTCTCGGCCCGCAGCGGTGACGTCCGCCACAGTGCGTCGATCTCCTCCAGCAGCCGGCGGTCGTTCTCCGCGAGGGAGGTGCCGCCGACCCGCTGCGCGTCGCGCTCGGCGACCAGGTCGGAGATCCGGCGGATCGCGGCGGCGACCGCACGCCGGCGGGCCTCGGTCGGGTGCGCCGTGACGACCGGGCGGAACTCGAGCTCCTGCAGCCGGTGCACCGCCTCGTCCCGGCCGATCTCGCGAGCCAGCTCGTCGAAGGCGGCGGGCAGCGAGTCGTCCGGCATCAGCTCGAGCGACGGCAGCGCGGACTCCCGCTCGCGCAGCACCCGCACCCTGTGGTACTCCTCGGCCAGGTTGGCGAGGTGGAAGTAGCAGGTGAACGCGCGGGCGACCTGCTGCGCGCGGTCGATCGTGAAGGAGGCCACCACCTCCTCGGCCTGGGTCAGCGCGGCGAGGTCGTGCTCGTCGTGCGCCCGGATGGTCAGCGCGCGCACGCGCTCCACGTCGTCGAACAGGTCGTCGCCGCCCTGCTCCCGGATGACTCGGCCGAGGAGCTCGCCGAGCAGCCGGACGTCGTTGCGCAACGGGTCCGGGACCTCGTGGCGCGCGAGCCCACGACGGGCCTCGCGAGAGTGCTGGGGGTCGGTCACCGGTCAAGAGTAGGTCAACGTTCCGACCCGCGGACCCGTCGTCCGCCAGTCGACCGGTCCGCCGCACGGGCGCGCGGGAGTCTAGGCTCGACATCAGCACCCTGGCCGGGACCTCGCCAGGGGCTTCCTGACCTGCGAATGATCCGGGCCCAGCCGCCCGGGCGGAGATGAGGTGCGGTGAACGCGAAGGCTCCCCTGGCCCAGTCGGTCGGTTGGACCGAGCTCGACCACAAGGCGGTGGACACGGTGCGTGTGCTCGCTGCCGATGCGGTCGAGAAGGTGGGCAACGGGCACCCCGGCACGGCGATCAGCCTGGCGCCGGCCGCCTACCTGCTCTACCAGAACGTCCTGCGGCACGACCCGGCCGACCCGCACTGGCTGGGTCGCGACCGGTTCGTCCTGTCGGCGGGGCACTCCTCGCTGACCCAGTACATCCAGCTGTACCTCGCCGGCTTCGGCCTGGAGCTCGAGGACCTGGAGGCGCTGCGCACCTGGGGCTCGAAGACCCCGGGGCACCCCGAGTACAAGCACACCGCGGGCGTCGAGATGACCACCGGTCCGCTCGGCCAGGGCCTGTCCTCCGCGGTCGGCTTCGCGATGGCGTCCCGCCGCGAGCGCGGCCTGCTCGACCCCGAGGCGGTCCCGGGCACCAGCCCGTTCGACCACTTCGTCTACGTGCTCGCCTCGGACGGCGACCTGGAGGAGGGCGTCACCTCCGAGGCGTCCTCGATCGCCGGCACGCAGAAGCTCGGCAACCTGATCGCGATCTGGGACGACAACCACATCTCGATCGAGGGCGACACCGAGATCGCCTTCACCGAGGACGTCGTCGCGCGGTACGCGGCGTACGGCTGGCACGTGCAGTTCGTCGACTGGACCGCCGGCGGCGAGTACACCGAGAACGTGGACGCACTGGCGGCCGCGATCGAGGCGGCCAAGGCCGTCACCGACAAGCCGTCCTTCATCGGCCTGCGCACGATCATCGCCTGGCCGTCGCCGACCAAGCAGAACACCCACGGCTCGCACGGCTCCAAGCTCGGCACCGACGAGGTCCGCGGCCTGAAGGAGGCCGTCGGCTTCGACCCCGACACGTCCTTCGACGTCGACCCCGCGGTGATCGCGCACACCCGCAAGGCCCTGGAGCGCGGCGCGGCGGCGAAGGCCGCCTGGGACGTCGACTACCAGGCCTGGCGCACCGCCAACCCCGACCGGGCCGCGCTGCTGGACCGGCTGGTCGCCCACGACCTGCCCGCCGGCTGGGCCGACGCGCTGCCGGTGTTCCCCGCCGGGAAGTCCGTGGCCACCCGTGCCGCGTCCGGCGAGATCCTCTCCGCGCTGGCCCCGGTGCTGCCCGAGCTGTGGGGCGGCTCCGCCGACCTCGCCGGCTCGAACAACACCACCATGAAGGGCGAGCCGTCCTTCCTGCCGGCCGACCGCTCCACCTCCGAGTTCGCCGGGAACGAGTACGGCCGCACGCTGCACTTCGGCATCCGCGAGCACGGCATGGGCGCGATCCTGTCCGGCATCGCCCTGCACGGGCTGACCCGCCCGTACGGCGGCACCTTCTTCACCTTCTCCGACTACATGCGCGGCTCGGTGCGGCTCGCCGCCCTGATGGGTGTCCCGACCGTCTACGTGTGGACGCACGACTCGATCGGCCTCGGCGAGGACGGCCCGACCCACCAGCCGGTCGAGCACCTCACCGCCCTGCGCGCCATCCCCGGCCTCACGATCGTCCGCCCCGCGGACGCGAACGAGACCGCCCAGGCGTGGAAGGCCACCCTGGAGCGCCAGGACGGCCCGGTCGGCCTGATCCTGACCCGGCAGAACGTGCCGACGTTCCCGCGCGGGGAGCAGGGCTTCGCCTCGGCCGAGGGCGTCGCCAAGGGCGCGTACGTGCTGCTGGAGGCGTCCACCGGCACGCCGGACGTGATCCTGATCGGCACCGGCTCCGAGGTGCAGCTCGCCGTCGCGGCGCGTGAGCAGCTCGAGGCCGCCGGCGTCGCCACCCGCGTGGTGTCCGCGCCGAGCCTGGAGTGGTTCGCCGAGCAGGACGAGGCCTACCGCGAGTCCGTGCTGCCCGCCGCCGTCAAGGCCAGGGTCTCCGTCGAGGCCGGCATCGCGCTGTCCTGGTACAAGATCCTCGGCGACGCGGGCCGCGCGGTCTCGCTGGAGCACTACGGTGCCTCCGCTGCCGCCGAGGTCCTGTTCGAGGAGTTCGGCATCACGGCCGACGCCGTGGTCGCCGCGGCGCACGAGTCGATCGCCGCCGCGGGCGGGGCGGCCTGACCCGCACCTGACGCGCACGACGGCCGGGCCGCCCCACCTGGGGCGACCCGGCCGTCGTGCGTCCCGCGTGCTTTCCGGCTCCGTGCTGCGGCACCGGCGATCGCGTCGATCCGGCCTCCCGCAGCCCACGCACCTGCGCCGCACCGCCCGGACGGGCCCGCGAGGTGCGTCCGAGTGCCCCGCGCACGGCTCCTGGTCGAGCGGGGCGCGCCCGCGGCGGCGTGCCAGCATCGCCGGAGCCGACCCGTGGAGGAGAACCCGCATGGCCACCAGCAGCAGCACCCAGCGACGCGAGGAAGCACGCGAGCGCGCCGCCGCGATGCGCAAGGCGCAGGTCGCCCAGGAGCGCCGCCGCCGCTTCGTCACGATCGGTGCGCTCGGCTTCGCGCTGCTGGTGCTGGCCGTGGCGGTCGTCTGGACGCTGCTGCACCGGGAGGCGGGCACCGACGGCGCCGCGACCGGGACAGCGCTGGCCGACGTGCAGACCCGGCCGAGCGTCGCGCTCGCCGACGGCGGGCTCCCGATGTCCGCCGAGGGCGCCGGCGTCCTGGACGCCGACCTGCCGCGCGTCGACGTCTACAGCGACTACATGTGCCCGGGCTGCGGCACGGTCGAGACCCAGAACGGCGCGCTGCTCGGCGAGCTCGTCGCCGAGGGCACCGCGACGGTGGTCTACCACCCGATCGCGATCCTGGACCGGTTGTCGGCCGGCACCGAGTACTCCACCCGGTCCTCCGCCGCGGCCGCCCTGGTCGCCGAGCAGGAACCGTCGTCGTTCGAGGCGTTCCACCTGGCGATGTTCGAGGCGCAGCCGGCGGAGAACTCCACCGGCCTCACGGACGAGGAGATCGCCGACATCGCCCGCGGCGTCGGGGTGCCGGACGAGACCGCCGACCTGATCGCCGACGGCACCGCGACCTCCACCTACCGCGAGTGGGTCACCGCGGCGACCTCCGACGTCGGCACGGACGAGAGCCTGACGAACCCCTCCGCGGGCGGCTTCACCACCCCGACGATCGCGGTCGACGGCGTGCGGTGGTCCGGCTCGCTCAGCGACCTGAGCGACCTGGCGGCACAGCTGCGCGGGTAGCCGCCAGGCCTCAGGACGAAGGTCCCGACGTTCGCCACGGCCCGACGGGTTGGCTCGAACGGGTGAGCACCCCCGTCCGGCAGACCCCCGTCTACTACTACTCGAGCGCCAGCGGCCTCGTGCGGTCGTTCGCCGAGCGGCTGGACCGGCCGGTGTTCAACCTCGCGGAGCGCGAGCACCGGCTCAGCGAGGCCGACGGCCCGTGGGTGCTGCTCACGCCGTCCTACAAGACCGGCAACGAGAGCAACGACACCATCCCCGAGGCGGTCCGCCGGTTCCTGCGCTCGCCGGTGAACCGGCGCCGGATGGTCGCCGTGATGGGCAGCGGCAACCGGAACTTCGGCCGGCACTACCAGATGGCCGCCCGCAGCATCGCCGAGCAGTCGCACCGCCCTGTGCTGTTCGAGTTCGAGATCGCCGGCACCCCCTGGGACGTCGAGGAGTGCCGCCGCCTCCTGGACGACCTGGACGCGGCGCTCGCCGCCGGCTGACCCCGCTCGACCGGGTCGGCCGCGGCCGGTCGGCGTCAGCCGCCGGTGGCGACCGGACGCTCCGGATCACTGGACCACTGCGACCACGACCCGGGGTAGAGCACCGGGGTGTGCCCGGCGAGCGTCAACGCCACCGCCTCGTGCGCGGCCGTCACCCCGGAGCCGCAGTACACCGCGACGTCCGCACCGGCGGCGGCCCCGAGGGCGGCGAACCGCCGGCTCAGGTCGTCGGCCGGCAGGAAGGTGCCGTCCGGGGCGAGGTTCTGCGTGGTCGGGGCGCTCACCGCGCCGGGGATGTGCCCCGCACGGGCGTCCACCGGCTCGACCTCGCCGCGGAACCGCTCGCCGGCACGGGCGTCCAGCAGCACGCCGTCCGCGCCCCAGCCCGCTGCCCGGTCCGCGTCGATGGTCGGCATCCCACCGCCGGTCAGCAGCACGTCGCCGGGCTCCGGCAGCACCTCGCCGGCCTCGACCGGCAGCCGCGCCGCCGCCCACGCACCGAGCCCGCCGTCCAGGATCCGCACGTCCGCGATGCCGGCCCAGCGCAGCAGCCACCACGCACGCGAGGCCGACACGGCCCCGGCCTCGTCGTAGACCACCACGGCCTCGCCGTCTCGCAGCCCCCACCGGCGGGCGGCCGCCTGCAGGTCCATGACGTCCGGCAACGGGTGGCGCCCCTCGGTCGTCGTCGCCGGCGCCGCCAGCTCGGTGTCCAGGTCGACGTACACCGCTCCCGGCAGGTGGCCCGCGCGGTACTGCCCGATCCCGGGCGGACCGCCGAGCTGCCACCGGACGTCCAGCAGCCGGGGCGGGCGGGGGCCGTCGAGCTCGCGGGCCAGGTCGGCGGCGGAGACGATCACGTCGGGCATGGCGCCACGGTACGTCGCACGCCCGGTGCGCCGCACCGTCCCGGCACGACGAAGGCCCGGGATCGTGATGATCCCGGGCCTTGCGCGTGAGCCGCCCAAGGGAATCGAACCCTTGACCTTCTCACTACGAGTGAGGGGCTTCTGCCATGTCCGGGATCGCAGGAGGTGTGGCGACCCGCGCCATTTCAACCGAAATATGACGATTGTCCGATTTGGAGCGATTGAGGAAGTCGTCGACCGGCGAGTTGATTAGTCGCAGCCCATGTGAGAGCCTGACTTCATAGTGACTATTAAGGGGGCTCATGGCTACCGGAGATCAGCATGGGGTAACACGTCGGGCAATCTTGCAAGGAGCAGGGGTGCTGACGGCGTCCGCCGCGGTCGGCCTTCACGCAGCGCCCCGAGCCGAAGCAGTTGGCGCGTGGGGTGGATATAGCAACGGGCAAATCCCGCTCTCCGCACTCACAGTCATCTCGTGGGCGACATCAAGGAGACTTCGCTCAGACGCAGCGGCCGCACTGTCGAGGTTGAATTCGGCCTACGCAAGTCGCTTCGACGCAAATATTGTCGTTACTGACGCATATCGCGACCTTGCCACCCAAACTCGACTGAAGGCCGAGAAGGGCAACCTCGCAGCCAAGCCCGGAACGTCTAACCACGGGTGGGCGCTGGCTGTCGACCTCGGCGGAGGGATCAACTCCAGCTACGTCACACCGCAGTACCTGTGGATGGCAGAGGTGGCACCGGGCTACGGCTGGATCAATCCAGCCTGGGCGAAGCCTGGTCCGGGCTATCAGAAGTCCGAACCTTGGCACTGGGAGTACACGGGTGACGGCTCGCAGATTGCTTCTTCCGGCGCCGACCCCGATCCCGAACCAACAAAACTGGAGGACGACCTCATGCGCATTCTTGTTCACAAGGACCGAGGGATCTGGCTCGTCGGCCCCGGCTATGCCCACTGCTTCACGGCGGAGGAGTGGTCACAGTTCTCCCAGTACAACCCTGGGATTCCCGTTACCTCCTTCCCGGACGATGCGGTGGGGCTGCGAGTTTTCGACCTCCACAAGGCCTCCTACACGCAGAAGACAGCCTAGGAGCCCAAGCCGCCCGACAAACGATCTCGCCCGGCTCGGTCGGGCGGGGTCGTTTGTGACGCCGTAGAAAGATCTAGGACGCAACGTTCCCCTCCGACCGAGCCGACGACCGAGTTGGGCCACGACGGCGTCGACACGCTCGCACGGCAGCACCCCCGCTCGGGCTCACGCCTGGGCGGGGGTGTTTCGTCGTCTCCGGGGTCAGGACTGCTGCGTCCCCTGCGTGAGCTGCTGCGTGCTCTCGCAGAACCACCGCTGCTCGCCGCCGACGACGTACATGGCCTCCTCCCGCTGATCGCCGTGGAGGCAGCACAGACCAGGATGCCGGGTCGCGAGCGAGGCGGCGGCGAGCTCGATGCCCAGGCGAGCGATGTCCGATCGCGTTTCGGCACCGGCTTCGGCGGCGTTCGCGTCCAGGCGCTCGATGGTTTCGGGCACAACAATGACACCGACGAGGACGCGGCGGGGCCCTTGCCGTCACTTCCGGTGACGGCCTCTGCGTGGTGGGTTTCGCTGGTTCCATCCGCGCCGGGTCTGGATGACCTGGATGATGGGTCCTGCGATCGCGACCACCAGGGCCGCTACCTCCATCGCATCACTTTCCCGCTGCTGTTGTTTTCACAACAAAGAAGCAGACGAGGGATAGTGTCAACACTTTTCCCGGACGGTGGTGCCCGACCCGCCGGGCTAGCCTCGTCGCGGCGGGCACGACGTCCGCCGCGCTCCCTGCGTGCAGGGTCGTGGTGCCGGCCGATCGGTCGGGCGCTGATCCAGCACGAGGGGTGGGGCATGCGAGAGCCGGCGCAGCATCGTCGAGCGGCGGGCAGGCGGGCCGGGGTGAGTCCAGCGGGGCTGCGGCGATCGCCGAGCACCTGGCCGTAACACCGGCCGCGGTACGTGAGCGTCAAGGCCGCCGGCTCGATGAGTGGGCGACCTGATGCGCTGGGCACCGGGCGGGGTCCTGTCGACGCGCCCGCCGGACCTCCTGGTGCGCTACCTCGACGAGCTGGCGGCCGGCGGGCTGGCGGCATCGGCGGTCGCCGGGCGCCCGTCCGTGCTGCGCGGCCTGCACCGGTACGCGCTGGCCGCCGGGCGGACCATCGACGACCCGAGCGCAGCCGTGCACCCGCCCCGTGTGGCGCGTGCACCACGATGTGCCGCACCCGATCCCCGTCACCGTCACCATGCATTGGGCCACCGGAGACGAGCAGCTGGACGCCACCGCCGTCGAGTGGTGGGGCAGCGGGGACCGCGCCGTCGTGCGCGTCATCGTCGCCGACACCCGGGTGCGCGCCGGGGCTGCAGGGTGCCGGCGCGGGACGTGCGGCGGCGGTGATCCAGCAGGCCCACCCCTTGGCCCACCTGGCCCCGGACGCGAGCGTCGGGTCTCGGAAGCAGAATGGCCCGGGATCGTGATGATCCCGGGCCAAACCTGCCTGAGCCGCCTAAGGGAATCGAACCCTTGACCTTCTCATTACGAGTGAGACGCTCTGCCGACTGAGCTAAGGCGGCGACACCCCGCCGGAGCGCGCAGGCGCCGGACGAGCACCGACAGCCTACCCGGCCGGACGGGCGACCTCCAAAGCGGCCGTGCGCCCGGCCCGGGGCAGACCGGCGGTCAGCAGGTGGTCCCCTCCGCGGGGACCGTCCCGTCGATCAGGTAGTCGTCCACCGCGTCCAGGATGCAGGAGTTCGACCGGCCGTAGGCGGTGTGCCCCTCGCCCTCGTAGGTGAGCAGGGTGCCCGAGCTGAGCGTCTGCGCCAGGCTCTCGGCCCACTCGTACGGTGTGGCCGGATCGTTGGTGGTACCGATCACGACGATCGGCGCCGCGCCCTCGGCGGAGTAGTCGTCCAGGCCGCCGGCCTCGGCGACGGGCCACTGGGCGCAGATCGTGCCGCCGTAGCCGAAGAAGTAGCCGACCGTCGGCGCGGCCGCCTCGATCTCCGCGGCGTCGGTACGCATCTGGTCGACGTCGGTGGTCCCGCGGTCGTCGGCGCAGCCGATCGCCCAGAACGCCTCGGTGGAGTTCGTGGAGTACGTGCCGTCGGAGTCGCGGTCGTAGTAGATGTCGGAGAGCGCCAGCAGCACGGAGCCGTCCGCGTCGTTCAGCGCGGCGGACAGCCCCATGGTCAGGTACGACCACGACGTCTCGTCGTACAGGGTCACGGCGATGCCGGTGAAGGCCAGCGCGCCGGTCAGCTCCCGGGAGGTGCCGGTGCTGAGCGGCGACTGGCGGGCCCGGTCCAGCAGCGCCTTGATCTGCGCCATCCCGTCGTCGACGCTGCCGGTCATCGGGCAGTCGCTGCCGGCCTGGCAGTCCTCCACGTAGGCGCGCAGCGCGTTCTCGAAGCCGACGGCCTGGCCGAGCGCGAGCTCCTGGGAGCTGAGCGTCGGGTCGACGGCGCCGTCGAGCACCATCCGGCCGACCGTGTCCGGGAACAGCGCGGCGTAGGTGGCGCCGAGCTGGGTGCCGTAGGAGTAGCCGACGTAGTTCAGGGTGTCGTCGCCGAGCACGGCACGGATCACGTCCATGTCCTTGGCGGCGCTGACCGTGTCGACGTGCTCCAGCACGGACCCGGTGCTCTCCAGGCAGCCGGCACCCACCGCTCCGTACGCGGCCTCGGCGGCGGCGATGCCCTCGTCGGTGGAGTAGTCGAAGTCGGTGGAGGTGATCGTGTCCATCGTCTCGCCGTCCACGCAGGTCACCGGCGTGGACTCACCGACGCCGCGCGGGTCGAAGCCGATCAGGTCGTACTGCGCGATCACGTCGTCGCCGAACCGGTCCAGGGCGATGGACGCCAGCGCGTCCAGGCCCGAGCCGCCCGGGCCACCGGGGTTGATCAGCAGCGAGCCGAGGCTGTCACCGGTGGCCTGGTGCCGGTTGATCTCCAGGGTGATCGTGTCGCCCTCCGGGTCGTCCCAGTCCAGCGGGACGACCACGGTCGCGCACTCGATGTCGTCGCCCGAGTCGCCGCACGACGACCAGTCGAGCTGCTGGGCGTAGATCGCGTCCAGGCCCTGCACGTCGCCGCCCGTGGCGGATCCGGTGGACGTGGCGGTCACGTCGGTCTGCTGCTTGGCACCGACGCAGCCGGCGAGCAGCAGCGCCGCGACCGAGGCCAGGGCGACGGCGGCGCGCCGGCGGTGACGGGTGCGGGGCGCGGGGCGGTGGTCTGCTGAGACGGGGATCACGCGTCCCACCGTATCCGCCGTCGACGACGTTCCGGGACAGCTCGTGCGGACGGCACGCACCCGGTCCCGGGCCCGGTGCCGGCGGGCGGCGGTTCAGCAGCGGGCGCCCTCGGCGGGCCCGGTCCCGTCGATCAGGGAGGCCCCCACCCCCCTCGTCGATGCCGGTGTTCCCGCTGGCGCAGGAGCCGCGCCCTCGGCGGAGCAGTCGTCCAGACCGCCGACCATCGGAACCGGCCGGTCGGCGCGGAACAGGCCCTCGTAGCCGAAGGTGTCACCGAGCACCGGCGCCACCTCGAGCACCTGCGCGGTGGTCGGGCCATGGCCGAGGTATGGCCAGCGCGTCTCGGAGCACATCGCCTGGAAGGTCCCGGTCTGCGCGAGCTCCCCGGTGAGCTCCCGGTCGCCGGTCGTGGTCAGCGGGGTCTGCTCGATCGTGCCGAGCAGCGCGACGACCTGCGCCATGCCCTCGTCGACCGTGCCGGTCAGCGGGCAGTCCGTGCCGGCGGGGCAGTCGGTGACGTCGGCCCGCCGAGCGCCCTCGAACCCGACGGCCTGCCCCAGCGTCACCTCCGCGGCAGGCCGGGTGGGGTCGATCGCCGCGTCCAGCTCCAGCGGCCGACGCGCTGCGGGAAGAGTGCGGCACAGGTCGCGCCGAGCCGGGTGCCGGAGGAGAAGCCGACGCCGCTCCGCTTTTCGTCACCGGGCACCGCGCGCAGCACGTCCACGTCCTGGGCGGCGCTCGCGGTGTCCACGTGCTCCAGCAGCGCGTCGGGCCCCGAGCCGCCCGGTCCGCCCGGGTCGGTGAGCAGCGAGCCGATCTTCTCGCCCGTGGCAGCGTGCCGGTTCACGGCCGGTGTGATCGTCTCGCCGTCCGGGTCGTCCCGGCCCAGCGGCAGCACGACGGTGGTGCACTCCAGCGCGTCCTGCGGATCGGCGGCCGCGGTGCCGGCGACGAGCCGGGCGGAAGAGCGGTGCAGCGCTGCCGGAGACGTCATGCCCACGAGGCTGGGCAGCGTCCGTGCGGCAGCCAGGTCCGGCCCATGAGGTCTCCTCTCCGCCTCGCGGCCGGTCTTCCGCACGGAGCCCGTCCGCCCCCGGACGCAGCCCCGCCGCACGCACCGCGCCGGCCGGTCAGGCCTGCGGTCGCAGCGCGATCATCATCGCCTCGACCGCGAGCAGCGGTGCGACGTTCCCGGCCAGCCGTGTCCGCGCCTCGCCGATCGCGCCCATCCGGCGCACCGTCTGCACGGCGGTGCTGGACCGTGCGAGGTCGGCGGCCGCCTCCTCGTGCTCGACGTTCACCGACGGCACGTCCGCGCCGACCTGACGCACCAGCACGTCGCGGTAGAACGAGAGCAGGTCGACCATCGCCCGGTCGAGCACGTCGCGCTGCGAGCGGGTCGCCCGACGCTTCTGCTCCTCCTCCAGCTGGCGCACCTGGCCGCGCAGCGCCGGCGGCACGGCGGTGCCCCCGTCGGCGCCGAGCGCACGCAGCAGGGCGGTGCGCTCGGCGGCGTCCCGCTCCTCGGTGGCGGCCCTCGCGTCGGCCTGCGCGGTCTCGACCAGCTCACCAGCCGCCAGCACGGCGTCGCCGACCCCCCGCACCCGGGGCGCGATCCGCAGCACGGCGGCGCGCCGGGCCCGGGCCTCGGGGTCCCGGGCCAGCCGGCGAGCGACGCCGACGTGGCTCTGCGCGGCCCGCGCGGCGACCAGGGCCACGTCGGGGTCGACGCCGTCCCGGCGGACCAGCAGCGCGGCGACCGCCTCGACCGGCGGCACCCGCAGCGCCACGGACCGGCTGCGGGACCGGATGGTGACGAGCACGTCCTGCGGGCTGGGGGCGCACAGCAGCCAGACGGTGCGCGGCGGCGGCTCCTCGATCGCCTTGAGCAGCACGTTGCCGCTGGTCTCGTTCAGCCGGTCGGCGTCCTCGATCAGGATCACCCGCCACCGCCCCTGCGACGGTGCGCGCTGCGCGAGCTCGACCAGCGGCCGGACGGTGTCGGCGCGGATCACCACGCCCTCGGTGGCGACGGTGGTGACGTCCGGGTGCGCTCCGGCCAGCACCGATGCGCAGCCGGGGCTGAGCACGTCCCCGGACGGGTCCTGCAGGGCCGCGGCGAAGGCGCGTGCCGCGGTGGACCGGCCGGAGCCGGGCGGCCCGGTCAGCAGCCAGGCGTGCGTCATCTTCGCCGGGTCGGCGGCCGCGGCGCGCAGCACCTCGACGGCCGGCTCCTGGCCGATCACGTCGTCCCAGACGGTGCTCATCCGCGTGCCCCGAGGTCCGTCCCGCGCGCGGTCAGCAGCGCGGCCACCCGGGCCCGTACGTCCGCCGCGACCTGGTCCGCCGGGCGCGCGGCGTCCAGCACCAGCCAGCGCCCGGGGTCGGCCTGCGCCCTGGCCAGGAACGCCTCGCGGGTACGGCGGTGGAACTCCGCACCGGCGCTCTCCAGGCGGTCCGGGGCGGCCGTGCGCGCACTGAGCCGGTGCATGCCGACCTCGGGGTCGAGGTCCAGCAGCACGGTCAGCGCCGGAAGCAGCCCCTGGGTCGCCCACAGCGAGAGCTGCTCGACCTCGGCACCTCCGAGGTCGCGCCCGGTGCCCTGGTAGGCCACCGAGGAGTCGAGGTAGCGATCGGTCACCACCACGGCGCCGGCGGCGAGCGCCGGCCGGACCACCGAGGCGACGTGGTGCGCGCGGTCGGCGGCGTACAGCAGCGCCTCGGTGCGCGCGTCCAGGTGCTCGCCGTGCAGCACCGCCTGCCGCAGCACCCGGCCGAGCTCGGTGCCGCCCGGCTCCCTGGTCAGCAGCACGGGCAGGCCGCACCCGGTCACCCAGTCGCCCAGCAGCCGGGACTGGGTGGACTTGCCGGAGCCGTCGCCGCCCTCGATCGAGACGAACAGCCCGCCGGTCACCACCGGGCCGGCACCGGCGGGCGAGGGAACGGTCTGCGGCAGGCTCACGGGCGCCAGGGTACCGAGCCGGGCCGACAATCCCGCGCGGCCGGGCACCGCCTGCGACACTGGACCGTGACCACAGCCCAGCCGGGACCGCCCGAGGAGCCACCCCTCCCGCGCCTGGCCACCCGTCGCACGACCACCGGGCCGCCGCTGGCCGGGGCGGACCCGGAGATGGAGCGGTTCTCCCGGCTGGCCGCCCAGCACCTGGACGTGCCCGTGGCCCTGGTCTCGGTGGTCGCCGGCTCCGAGCAGCTGATCCTCGGCGCGTCCGGCCTGCCGCCGGAGCTCGAGGAGACCCGACGCGTGCCGCTCGCGGACACGCTCTGCCTACGGGTGGTCACCGGCCGGAGCCCGGTGGTGCTGCCGGACGCCCGGGTCGAGCCAGATCCGGCCACGCACGCCGGCGCCCGCGGCCGGAACGTGGTCGCCTACGCCGGCTTCCCGCTGCGGGACGACTCCGAGGAGGTGATCGGGGCGCTGAGCGTGATCGACCACCGACCGCGCGCGTGGGGCACCGAGCAGCTGGCGTTCCTGGCCGATCTCGCCGCAGCGTGCAGCTCCGAGCTGCGGCTGCGCGGCGAGCGGGAGCGGGCCCGGCGCTCGCAGCGGCTGGCCACCGACGCGCACCGGCACAGCCGGCTGCTGCTGATGATGGCCGAGGCGTTCACCGCGGCGACCACGGTGGGCGACGTCACCCGCGCGGTGTCCCGGGTGGCGGCGCTCGGGCTGGGCGCCCCGATGACCGGCATCGCGCTGATGGACCGGGACGGGCGGGGGCTGACCTACACCTCGCTGGGCGCGTTCGGCGAGCACCCCGCCGAGGCGTTGCGGCATGCCCGGATCACCGACGACCGCCCGATCGCGCAGGCGGCCCGGGACCGGATCCCGCTGTTCTTCGCCGACCACGCGACGATGTGCGCCCAGTTCCCCGCGGTCCGCGGGCTCGAGAGCCGGCGGGAGATCGCCGCGCACGGGAACGGCGGCCGGGCGGTGCTGCCGCTGGTCTCGCGCGGCCGGCTGCACGGCGTGCTGACCCTCGGCTGGCTGGAGCCGCGCGACTTCCAGCAGGACAGCCGCGAGGTGAAGAGCGCGCTGGCCGGATACACGGCGCAGGCCCTGGAGCGCGCCCTGCTGCTGGAGCAGCGGCGGGACGTGGCCCGCACGCTGCAGGACGCCATGCTCACCGCGCTGCCGCAGCCGGACCGGCTCCGGCTGGCCGCCCGCTACCTGCCCGCCGCCCGGTCCGACAAGGTCGGCGGCGACTGGTACGACGCCCTGGTCCTGCCGGGCGGGGACCTGGCGATGATGGTCGGCGACGTGACCGGGCACGACATGGACGCCGCGGCCCGGATGGGTCAGCTCCGCTCGACCCTGCGGGCGTTCGCCTGGGACCGGCCGGACTCGCCGTCCTCGTGGCTGGCCCGCCTGGACCGCGCCGATGCCGGCCTCGACCTCGCCACGATCGCCACCGCCCTGGCTGCCCGGATCGACCTGGACGGCGACGGCGCGTGGTGCTGCTGGTCGAGCGCCGGGCACCTGCCGCCGGTGCTGGTGCGCCCCGGCGAGGGCGGACGCTGCCTGGAGCAGGGCTCCGACCTGCTGATCGGCGTCGACCCGACCGCCCGGCGCCGTGACCACCGCCTCCGGCTGCAGGTCGGCGACACGCTGCTGCTCTACACCGACGGGCTGGTGGAGCGGCGCGATGTCGCGCTGGACCACTCGCTGGAGCACCTGGCGCTGGAGGCCGGGCGGCTGGCGGACCGGGAGCCGGAGCGGTTCGTCGAGGAGCTGACGGCCGCGCTGGTGGACGGCCGGCCGGCCGACGACGTGGCGCTGCTCGCGGTCCGGGTGCTCCCCGAGCCCGCCTGACACCCACCGGCCGGCCCGGCCGGGCCCGACGTCACTCGCCGGGGTAGACCACCCCGACCTGCGCCCGGACCTCGTCCAGCGTGCGCAGCACCGCCAGGGTGTCCGCCCAGGTGAGCCGCGGGCTCTCGGTCGCGCCCTCCGCCACCCGCCGCGCCACCTCGGCGGCCTCGTACTGCAGCCCCCGGGTGCTGGGCTGCTGGAACGCCCACGAGCGCCCGTCCCGCCGGGTCACCTGGAACGAGGTCGGCGCGTAGAAGGCACCCTCGACCGTGATCGAGCCCTCGGTGCCGGAGATCGTCGCGGCGGTCGGCGTCTTGGACCACAGCGTGGTGCTCAGCACCGCCTGCGTGCGCTCGCCGTAGCTGAGCACCATCGAGACCTGGCCGTCCACGCCGGTCTGCGTCAGCCGGCCGACCGCGGTCACCGAGTCCGGCACCCCGAGCAGGTCGTGCGCGAACGACACCGGGTACACCCCGAGGTCCAGCAGCGCGCCGCCCGCGAGCGCGGGGTCGAACAGCCGGCTGGTCGGGTCGAAGGTGAAGTGCTGCCCGTGGTCGGCGGTCAGCGTGATGATCTCGCCGACCTCCCCGGAGCCGAGCACCTGGTGCAGGGCGGCGACGTGCGGCAGGAACCGGGTCCACATCGCCTCCATCACGAACACCCCGGCGGCCCGTGCGGCGGCGAGCACCTCCTGCGCCTCGCCCTCCGAGCGGGTGAACGCCTTCTCGACCAGGACGTGCTTGCCGGCCGCGATCGCGAGCAGCGCCTGCTCGCGGTGCTCGGAGTGCGGGGTGGCGACGTAGACCACGTCGACCTGGGGGTCCTCGACCAGGTCGCGGTAGCCGACGTGCGTGGTCGGGATCGCGTGCGCGGTGGCGAACCGCTCGGCCCGGTCGTGGTTGCGGGACCCCACGGCGACGATCTGGGCTCGGGTGGACGAGCGGACGGCGTCGGCGAACGCCGCCGCGATGTTCCCGGCGCCGAGGATCCCCCAGCGGATCGGCGGTGCGGTGCGCGGGTCTTCGGTGAGTGCCATGAGCCGACACTAGCGGCGCTGACCGACCCGGTCGCGGCGTGTCCCCGCACCCAGGTCCGTACGGTGGAGGTGTTGACGGCAGGGGGCAGGTCCTCACCCGCGGCACCGCGGGGCCGTCGACGTCGACACGAGGAGGAATCGTGACCACCACATCCGCTCGCCCGCCGATCCGCACCGTGATCAGCCCCGGTCGCTACGCGCAGGGCCGCGGCGCGATCTCCCGCCTCGGTGAGCTGGTCGCGCCGATCGGCCGGCACCCGCTGGTGATCGCCGACGACGTCGTCTGGGGCTTCGTCGGCGACCAGGTGGCCGCCTCGTTCGTCGAGGCCGGGCTGCCGCTGGTGCGGGACGGCTTCGGCACCTACGCCACGGCGGCGGCGGTGGACGGGATCGTCGGGCGGATCCGTGAGCTCGGCGCCGACGTCGTCGTCGCGGTCGGCGGCGGCTCCACGATCGACGCCGCCAAGGCTGCGGGGCACCTCGCCGGGATCCGCTGGGTCTCGGTGCCCACCGTCGCCTCCACCGACGCGCCCTGCTCGGCGCTGTCCGTGATCTACGACGAGCACGGCAGCTTCGAGGAGTACCGGTTCTTCCCCCGGAACCCCGACCTGGTGCTGGTGGACACTCAGCTGGTCGCGAACGCCCCGGTGCGGTTCCTGGTCGCGGGGGTCGGCGACGCGCTGGCCACCTGGATCGAGGCCCGCGCGGTGGCCCGCACGGACGCCACCACGATGGCCGGCGGCCTGCCGACCGTCACCGGCACCGCGCTGGCCCGGCTGTCCTGGGACGTGCTGTGGGAGAACGCGCTGCCGGCGATCGCCGCGGTGCGCGACCACCTGGTGACCCCGGCGGTGGAGAAGGTGGTGGAGGCGAACACGCTGCTGTCCGGCCTGGGCTTCGAGTCCGGCGGTCTGGCGGCCGCGCACGCGATCCACAACGGCCTGACCGCCGCCCCGCAGACGCACGGGCTGACCCACGGGCAGAAGGTCAACATCGGCTCGGTCACCCAGCTGGTGCTGGAGGGCGCACCGACCGCAGAGCTGCGCGACTTCATCGAGTTCACCACCCGGGTCGGGCTGCCGAACACGCTGACCGAGATCGGCCTGACCCCGGCGGACGTGGACGACCTGACCCGGGTGGCCGAGCTGGCGACGGCCGAGGGCGAGACCATCCACGCCATGCCGTTCACGGTGCGGCCGGGCGAGCTGGTGGACGCGCTGCGGTCGATCGAAGGCTGGTCGCGGCAGGTCCGTGCCGACGCGGGCCTGCCCGAGCCGGTCCCGTACCGCGCCCAGCACTGACGCCCGTCGTGGCCCGGGGCCGGTGGCACGTGCGGGACACTGGCCCCGGCCCACCGATCTCGCCGGGTCCGGCGGGGACGGCTGGAGCCGGGTGGTCGAGCGGAGCGGGGTGCGGCAGTGGGCTGGGTGGAGCACGCGATGTGGTGGCACGTGTACCCGTTGGGGTTCACCGGGGCGCCGCAGACCGCCGTCGGACCGGACGCGCCGGTGACGCACCGGCTGCGCGGCCTGGAGGACTGGCTGGGCTACCTGGTCGACCTCGGGCTGAACGGGCTGGCGCTCGGCCCGGTGTTCGCCTCCGCCACGCACGGCTACGACACCGTGGACCACACCCGGATCGACCCGCGGCTCGGTGACCGCGCGGACCTGGACCACCTGGTCGAGGCCGCGCACCGCCACGGCGTCCGGGTGATGCTGGACGGGGTGTTCAACCACGTCGGCGACCAGCACCCCGCGTTCCGCGCCGCCCTCGCCGGCGGGCCGGGCTCTCCGGAGGCCGAGCTGTTCCGGATCCGGTGGGGCGGTCCCGAGCACCCGGAACCCGACTGGGACTGCTTCGAGGGCCACCGCTCGCTGGTGACGCTGGACCATCGATCTCCCCGGGTGGTCGACCTGGTCACCGACGTGATGACCGGCTGGCTGGACGTCGGGGTGGACGCCTGGCGGCTCGATGCCGCCTACGCGGTGCCGCCGGAGTTCTGGGCGCAGGTGGTCCCCCGGGTTCGGGCCGCGCACCCGGACGCGTACCTCATGGGCGAGGTGATCCACGGCGACTACGCCGCGTTCGTCGCCGCGACCGGCCTGGACTCGGTCACGCAGTACGAGCTGTGGAAGGCCGTCTGGAGCTCGATCCACGACCGGAACCTGCACGAGCTCGTCTGGACCCTGGGTCGGCACGACGCGCTGCTGGACTCGTTCGTGCCCTACACCTTCGTCGGGAACCACGACGTCACCCGGATCGCCAGCCGCCTCGACGACGCGACCCTGGCCGGCCACGCGCTGGTGGTGCTGGCCACGGTCGGCGGCACCCCCGCGGTCTACTACGGCGACGAGCAGGCGTGGCGCGGCGTCAAGGAGGACCGGGCCGGTGGCGACGACGCGGTCCGCCCGGTGTTCCCCGCCACGCCGGCCGGGCTGGCCGGTCCGGCGGACGCGCCCGAGGGATGGGCGGCCTACCGCCGGCACCAGGCGCTGCTCGGGCTGCGCCGCCGGCACCCGTGGCTGCACCGCGCCCGCACCCGGGTGGTCGAGGTCGGCGGGCCGCACCTGCTGTACGAGACCGCCGCCGACGGTGCCGCGCTGCTGGTCGCGCTCAACCTCGCCGACGAGAGCTGGTCGGTGCCGGTGCCCGCCGACGCGGAGCTGCTGCTCGCCGAGGGGCCGGGTGCGGCGGTGCACCCCGCGCCGCCTGCCCCGGGCGGTGGTGCCGTGCTCACGGTGCCCGGGCGCGGCTGGGCCGTGCTGCGCGCCTGAGCGCCGATGCCGCGGCCGGCGCCGTGCCGCCCGACGCGGCCGTGCCCGGCCCCCGATCCGGCCCCCGCCCGTCCGCCGCGCCGCTAGGGTCGAGATCGTGCTCGCTGCCCTCGTGACCCGGTTCGATCCCGACGACCCGCTGGCCGGCCTGACGGTCGCCGACCACCCGGAGCCCGCAGCGCGCGAGCACTGGTCCACCGTGGACGTGCGCGCGGCCGCCCTGAACCAGCACGACCTGTGGTCGCTGCGCGGCGTCGGTCTGCGCGCCGAGCAGCTGCCGATGGTGCTGGGCACCGACGCGGCCGGCGTGACCGCCGACGGTCGCGAGGTCGTGCTGCACGCGGTGATCGGCGGGGCGAGCGGCCACGGCGTCGGCCCGGACGAGCCGCGCTCGATGCTGTCCGAGCGCCACCCCGGCACCCTGGCCGAGCAGGTGGCGGTGCCGACCTGGAACCTGGTGCCGAAGCCGGCGGAGCTGTCCTTCGTCGAGGCCGCGTGCGTGCCCACCGCCTGGCTGACCGCCTACCGGATGCTGTTCCGCACCGGCCGTGCCGCGCCGGGCCAGCGGGTGCTCGTGCAGGGTGCCGGCGGCGGCGTCGCCAGCGCGGCGATCCTGCTCGGTGCCGCCGCAGGTCTGGAGGTCTGGGCGACCAGCCGCGACGAGGCCAAGCGGGCCCGTGCGCTGACGATGGGCGCCGCCGGCGTGCTCGCGCCGGGCGAGCGGCTGCCCGCCCGCGCGGACCTGGTGATCGAGACGGTCGGCGCCGCGACCTGGTCGCACTCGGTGCGCTCGGTGCGCCCCGGCGGCACGATCGTCGTCGCGGGTGCCACCACCGGTGACCCGGCGCGGACCGAGCTGCAACGGATCTTCTTCCTGGAGATCGCCGTGCTCGGCGCGACGATGGGCTCCAAGCAGGACCTGGAGCACCTGCTGGCGTTCCTGGCCCGGACCGGGGTCCGACCGCTGGTGGACAGCACGGTCCCGCTGGCCGAGGCCGCCACCGGCCTGGCACGCTTGGCGAGCGGTGCCCAGGTCGGCAAGATCGTCGCCGAGGTCTGAGCACCGCACCCGATCCCTCGCGGCCCGGCCGCCGACCCGGAGGAGGGCCGATGTCCGTCAGCTGGCAGCCCGACGTGCTCGGAGACGACTTCCAGGTGTGCTCCCTGCCGCTGGAGCCCGACGACGAGGGCGAGGTCGTCGCCAGCCTGGTGCGGTACGCGCCGGGCGGCGTCGAGACCGCGCGCCCCTCGCGTGCGGTGCTGTACCTGCACGGCTGGTCGGACTACTTCTTCCAGACCGGGCTCGCGGAGTTCTGGCACGCGCAGGGCGCCGCGTTCTACGCCCTGGACCTGCGCAAGTACGGGCGCAGCCTGCGCGAGCACCAGACGCCCGGCTACGTCACCGACCTCGGCACCTACGACGAGGAGATCGAGGCGGCCCTGACCCAGATCCACGCGGAGCTCGGAGCCCGGGCGCGCGTGATGCTGATGGGCCACTCGACCGGCGGGCTGACCGCGGTGCTGTGGGCGCAGCACCACCCCGGCCGGGTCCGGGGCCTCGTGCTGAACAGCCCGTGGCTCGAGCTGCAGGGGTCGGCGGTGCTCCGGCACATCAGTGCGCCCGCGATCGCCCGGCTCGCCCAGCTCCAGCCGAAGGCGGCGCTGCCGAACGTCGACCCCGGGTTCTACTCGCGCAGCCTGCGCCACGCGGACGGCGGCGAGTGGGCGTACGACGAGGCCTGGCGCCCGACACCGACCTTCCCGGTGCGGGCCGGCTGGCTCGCCGCGGTGCTGGCCGGCCACGCGGAGGTCGCCCGCGGCCTGAAGATCGACGTCCCGGTGCTGATGGCGGCCTCCGCACGCACGATCATGAGCCCGCGCTGGTCCGAGGACATGCGCGCCGCCGACGTGGTGCTGGACGTCGAGCTGCTGGCCCGGCGCGCGATCCAGCTCGGACCGGTGGTCACCGTGGTCCGGATCCCTGGCGGCCTGCACGACCTCACGCTGTCGGCACCGCCGGTGCGCGCCCGGCTGTACGCCGAGATCGGCCGCTGGACGGTCGCCTACGGCTGGGCCTGACCCGGTGGCGCGGACCCGTCAGGCCTGCACGCCCACGGCCTCGCGCAGGCTACGGCCGTGGTCGCCGAGCCGCCAGACCCGCCAGCCGTCGGTGGGCGACTCCAGGTCCGCGGCGGCGGACGCGGCCTGGTCCGGGTCGGCGTGCACGGACCCGTCGGCCAGCTGGATCAGCCCGTCCACCCGCAGCGTCGCGACCAGCCGTTGACCACGGCGCACCCGCAGCCAGACCAGCTCCTGGGGGCCGGGGCCGGACGCCGCCAGCGCGGCGAGCTCCGGCAGCGGGGCGTGGTCGCCTGCGGGGGCCACGTGCGACACCGGCCCGTCCGCAGCGGACGGCACCGGGAACGCGTCGGTCTCCGACACCGCGGGCAGCAGCGTCGTCTCGTCGGCGGCGCGCGCGTGGCCGTGCGCGGCGGCCTGCGGGGCGCGGGCCCGGTGGCCGTCCTGCGCCGGCGCCCCGTCCGCGATCACCGTCACCGTCGGCGCACCGGCTGCCGCCGGGGTGGTCGCGGTGGCCGGCACGGGACCGGCCGACGCTCGCACCACCTCGACCGGCCCGGTGCGCGGGCCCGGCTCGACCGGGCGGCGGCCCTGGGTGTGCGTGCGGTCCAGCGGGGAGACGTCCACGTACCGCCGGCCGCCCGGCCCCTCGGCCACACCGATCCGCAGCACCTCGACCAGCGTGCTCGCGGCCACGAAGTCCAGCGCGTCGGTCAGCCCGTCCTCGACCTCGGCGCAGACCAGCACCAGCCGCACCCCGCCCGGCACCGGCCGCTGAGCCCGCACGAACGGGGCACGGTCCCGGAACACGGCCAGGTCGGCGTCGAAGGCCTCCGGGCCGCCCTGGTACATCCGGGCCAGCTCCGACCGGCTCAGGCGGGCGGCTCCCCCGGCGTGCCGCAGCGCGCGCAGCAGCCCGTCGGCGTCCAGCAGCTGCACCACCTCGAGCACCACCGGCCGGGCCGCGGCGTCCAGCGCCAGCAGGTGCGGACCGGTGCCGTCCCCGCCCCGGCGCACCGGGAGCACCCGCTCGCCGAGCAGCGCCGTCACGTCGCCGTCGACCAGGGCGGCGGAGTCCGCGTCGAACGAGTCCGCGCTGGGCCGCATCGGCTGGACGAGCGTGCCGCGGCCGTCGTCGAGCTCGAAGATCGCCATCAGTCCGCTGCTCTCCCTCGTCCCGGCACCCTCGGGTGCGTCGGCTCGGCGCGCGGGCGTCACGCGCCCCCCGGAAGTCTCCCACCCCGCGAAGAGCGCCAGGGACACGGCAAGCGGTTCTGCACGACATGTCCACGGGCGGCCCGGGCCGCGCGGCTACTCGGCCAGACGTGCCTCCAGCCGCTCCACCTTGCCGGTCAGCTCGCCGACGTGCCCGGGCCGGATGTCGGCCTTGAGCACCAGGCTCACCCGGCCCGCGTGCCGACCGACGGCCTCGCTCGCGCGACGGACGACGTCCATGCACTCGTCCCACTCGCCCTCGATGGTGGTGAACATCGCATCGGTGCGATGCGGGAGACCGGACTCGCGGACCACGCGCACGGCGTCGGCCACGGCTCCCGTCACGGACTCGCCCGCGCCGAGCGGGGACACGGAGAAGGCAACCAGCATGCCCCTACCCTTGCCCACCCGGGCGCGGACGTCCATCCCCAGAACGACGGAACCGCGGTGGACCCACCACCGTCCGGGCGGTGCCGAACGGACCTGACGGTCGGGGCGAACCATCCCGGCGTCCGGTCAGACCTCACGGTCGAGGAGCCCGGAGCGCGGGCCGACGCGGCGGACGATCAGCCCTCGTGCGGGTCCGCAGGCGGGGCGGGCTTCTCGGGGTCCGCCGAGCGCGCGGGCCCGGCCGGGTCGGTGGGCGGCAGCTCTCGAGGCGGCGGTACCGACGCGGGGGGCTGCTGCCATGACGGAGCGGGAGGCGAGCCAGGGGTCACGGGACCGGCCTGGTAACCCGGCGCGGGTGCCGCGCCCGGGTAGCCCTGCGGCCCCGACGCACCCGGGTAGCCCTGCGGCCCCGGCACACCCGGGTAGCCCTGCGGCCCCGGCGCACCCGGGTAGCCCTGCAGCCCCGGCGGCAGGCCTGGAGGCGGCGGGGCGAACGGCGACCCCGACGACGGACCGGCGGGCGGCGGGGGGTGTCCGGGTCCGGACCTGCGTCGCCGACGGCGGCGGCCGAGCAGGACGATCGCGGTGACCCCGGCCCCCAGGAGCAGCACGAGCGCCGGGACGACCAGCAGGAACAGCTTGCCGTAGAGCGCGGACTCTTCCGCCGCATCCGCTGCGTCGGCCGAGGCCGAGGCCTCCGCGGAGGCCTCCGCCGACGCCGATCTCTCGGCGTCCAGGTCGAAGGTCGTCCCGTCGAGCTGGGAGTCGAGCAGCCAGCCGACCTCGGGGTAGAGGCCGTCCTCCGCGTACGCGGGGGTGACGAGGCTGTCGAGGATCGCGCAGTACGGGTCCGTCTGCTGGGTGGCGAGGTTGTCCTCGTCGGCCGCGCTCGCGACGTCCTGCTCGAGGGCCGGGTTGACGTCGGGGAAGTCGGTGGGGTCGGTCGCGAGCATGCTGTTGAGGCTGATCGTCCCCCAGCCCTGCCAGTAGTCCGGGTCGCGGACGATGGTGTCGGAGCCGTCCTCCTGGAGCGAGGACGTGCGGGCCAGCAGCTGCAGCAGCTGGTTGGTGGTGGCCTCGGGCCACTTCTGCTTCGCCAGCGCGTAGATGGAGGCGGCGATCGGGGACGCGAACGACGTGCCCGAGCCGCTGCTCCGCATGATCGTCCAGTCGGTCTGCGTCCAGTTGAACTGCGTCCCCTGGACGTTCGGCATGGTGATGTCCACCCCGGGCGCGACCAGGTCGATGCCGGGGTCCTGGACCGAGGAGTCCGTCTGGATGGTGCCGTCCTCGCTGGCGGCCTGGACGGTGATGACCCCGGGGAAGTACGAGAGCTCCCAGACGGTGGAGGTGATCGGCGAGCAGGTCTCGTCCGACACCGTGTCGTCCTCGTTCGTGTGCCCGGTGAAGATCGCGATCCCGGCGGCCTGGGCCTCCAGCAGCGTGTCGCGCAGCCCCTCGTCGAGGATGGTCGTGGCCAGCGGGATCGCGACGACGTCGACGTCGTCCTCGATCGCCGCCTGCAGGGCGAGCGCGATCTGGTCCTCGTCCTGGTAGCAGGGCTCTCCCAGGTCCTCTGACATCTGCTCGACCGGGTACACGTAGACCGTCGCACCCTGGGCGACGCCGTAGGGCGCCTGGCCGACGGTGGCGCCCTGCCCGTTGCCGACGATCACGCCCAGCGTCGAGGTCGCGTGCCAGGAGACCGTGGTGTCGGTGCTCTGCGCGGGGTACCAGGTGCCGTCCTCCTGCTGGCAGAACGAGTTCTCCCGGATGACGATGTCGGCGCCGGAGAACCAGGGCAGGTCGAGGTTCACCACCGTGTCGATCAGGCCGATCTTGACGCCCTCACCGGTGATGCCGGCGGCGTTGGCGTCGTCGGCATGGGTCGCCGTGTAGTACCAGACGCCGTCGCCGTCCCCGAGCTCGGCGACCGCGGCGGGAGCCCCCAGGGCCGTCAGCAGGGCAGTCACCACCCCGATGCGCGCCCACCGCCCCGTCATCGTCGTCCCCTCGCGCTCTGCGCCCGGGCGGGGGGTCGGCCGGATCCGTCCTCGACCACGCTCACCCGCACCCCGTCGCTCCGCTCGTCCGACCGCGTCACGTCTCGCGAGCACCACGGTCACGTATGTCCGACCTGTACTCTTTAGCACAGCTCGCTGAGAATGTGCGCATTCTTGATCGATTTCGTGCCATTGTTGCTCGCTGCGAGGACGCTCTCGGGCGGCCCGGCAGAGCGGCGCAGGCCGGGGGGACCCGCTTCACGGACGACGCAGGCCCGCCCCCCTCGGTCGGGGAACGGGCCTGCGTCGAACCGGGCTGACGAGGCGGCGTCAGGCCGCGTCGGACTCCTCGGTGAGGTTCTTGGTCTTGCTCTGGTCCAGCGGGATGCCGGGGCCGTTCGTCGTCGAGATGGTCGCCTTGGAGATGTAGCGACCCTTCGAGGCCGACGGCTTCAGACGCAGGATCTCCTCCAGCGCGGCCGCGTAGTTCTCCACCAGCGAGACCTCGGGGAACGAGACCTTGCCGATGATGAAGTGCAGGTTGCCGTGCTTGTCGACGCGGAACTCGATCTTGCCGCCCTTGATGTCGGACACGGCCTTGGTCACGTCCATCGTCACGGTGCCGGTCTTCGGGTTCGGCATCAGGCCGCGCGGGCCGAGCACCTTGCCCAGCCGTCCGACCTTGCCCATCAGGTCCGGGGTGGCCACGGCGGAGTCGAAGTCGGTGTAGCCGGCCGCGACCTTCTCGATCAGCTCGTCGCCACCGACCTCGTCGGCACCGGCGGCGCGGGCCTGCTCGGCACGCTCACCGGTCGCGAACACGATCACGCGGGCGGTCTTGCCGGTGCCGTGCGGCAGGTTGACGGTGCCACGCACCATCTGGTCCGCCTTGCGCGGGTCCACGCCGAGGCGGAACGCGACCTCGACGGTGGAGTCGTACTTCGTGGCCGCGGTGGCCTGCGCCAGGCGCACGGCCTCGAGCGGCGCGTACACGCGGCCCGGCTCGATCTTCTCCGCGGCGGCCCGGTAGGCCTTGCTGTGCTGGGTCATCTGCTCTGTCTCCTTGATTCGGCAGTCGTGGTCGACGGGCCGCACGGGGCCCTGCCACCAGCACCCCCGCGGATCGCGGGGGTGCTGTCGTACGGGTGTCAGCCCTGGACGGTGATGCCCATGGACCGGGCGGTGCCGGCGATGATCTTCTCGGCGGCCGCGATGTCGTTCGCGTTCAGGTCCTCGAGCTTGGTCTGCGCGATCTCGCGGACCTGGTCGGCCGACAGCGTCGCCACCTTGACGGTGTGCGGCGTGGGCGAGCCCTTGGCGACGCCCGCGGCCTTCTTGATCAGCTCGGCGGCCGGCGGGGTCTTCGTGACGAAGGTGAAGGAACGGTCCTCGTAGACCGTGATCTCCACCGGGATCACGTTGCCGCGCTGCGACTCGGTGGCCGCGTTGTAGGCCTTGCAGAACTCCATGATGTTCACGCCGTGCTGACCGAGCGCGGGCCCGATCGGCGGGGCGGGGGTGGCCGCACCGGCGTTGATCTGGAGCTTGATGAGGCCGGTGACCTTCTTCTTCGGGGGCATGATGCCTTCCGTTCTTTCTCGTGGGCCGACGCCATGGGCGATGACCCGGTTGCAGGAGTGGTGCGTCCGCACCAGGGGTGCGGCGTCCGGTCAGATCTTGGCGACCTGGCTGAACGACAGCTCGACCGGGGTCTCCCGGCCGAAGATGGAGACGAGGACCTTGAGCTTCTGGTTCTCGGGGTTGATCTCGGAGATCGTGGCCGGCAGCGTGTCGAACGGGCCGTCGGTGACGGTCACGGACTCGCCGACGGTGAAGTCGACCTCGATCGCGGTGGCCGACTTGGTGGCGACCGCCGACGGGGTCTGCGACTTCGGCTCCAGCGCCGGGGCCAGCATGGAGAACACCTCGTCGAGGGTCAGCGGGACCGGCTGGTGGGTGTGGCCCACGAAGCCGGTGACGCCCGGGGTGTGCCGCACGGCGCCCCACGACTCGTCGGT
>DASWPG010000026.1:0-18496 GCA_036404115.1 Cellulomonas sp. | reverse complement strand
CCTTCGCCGCCTGCGACGAGTTCTGCGCGATCTCCCGGATGCTCGCCCCCATCTGCTCCGCACCCGCCGCCACCGTCTGCACGTTGCGCGACACCTGCTCCGCCGCAGCCGCCACCACACCCGCCTGCGCCGACGTCTCGTTGGACCCCTGCGCGACCTGGGCGGACGCCGCGGACAGCTGCTCGGCCGCGGCGGCGACCGCCTGCGCAGACGAGCGCACCGTGCCGATGGTGTCCCGCAGCGCGACCTGGGCGGTGCCGAGCGCCTCGGCCATGTCCCCGATCTCGTCCCGCGAGCCGGCGGCGGCGTCGACGGTCAGGTCGCCCTCGGCCATCGCGACCAGCGAGGTGCGCACCGCGAGCGCCGAGCGGCGGATCCGCCGGGCGACCACGATCGCGACGACGATCGCCGCGGCACCGCCGATGCCCAGCCCGATCACGGTGACCAGGATGGCCTGCGCCGCGCGGTCGGCGACCCGGTCGGCCTCCTCGGCGACGGTCTCGGCGACCTCGTCCTGCACGGTGGAGATGCTGGCGACCAGGGCGCTGCCCTTCTCGCCGGCGCCACCGTCCTCGCGGATCTGCTCGAACGCGACCCGGTCGTCCGCGACGGCGGCCGGGATCAGCTCGGTGTCGAGCACGTCCTGGTACTCGCTCCAGGCGGAGCTGAACTCGTCCCAGCCGGCCGGCGCGGTGCCGAACGCCTCCTGGTACGCGGCGAGCAGAGCGTCCCCGGTGGTGTCGACGTTGTCGTAGCCGGTCTGCAACGCCTCCTGCTGGGCGGCCTTGCCCTCGGCGTCCGGGTACGCGGCGATCATCCCGGTGGTCAGCCGGACGGTCCACAGCGCAGACTGGAACTCCGACAGCGCCCCGTTGACCGAGGCGTCCGCGGCGGCCATCTCGGCGGTGGCGTGCTTGATCTGGGTCATCTGGGCCGCGGCGAACGCACCGACGCCGACGGCAAAGAGCGTGGCGATCGCGGCCACCCCGATGATCTGGGTGGCCAGCGGCAGACGCCAGCCCGAGGGGCTGAGGCGAGCAGGTGCAGCGGGCACGGTGGTCTCCTGTCCGGTGGGCCCTCCCCCCGCGGACCCGCGGCGCGGGTCCTGGCTTCCTAGGGCTCGTGGGCTAGATCGGACACCGCCCCCGGTCTCTGAGCCGATCGCTCGACAGGCTGCGGGTGAATCAGTACCGGGGCGGCGGGGCGAGCCGTGCGTGCCACGCAGCGGCGGAGACGTCCGTGAGCGAGGCGACCTGGTCGACGACCACCCGCAGCCGGGCGTCGTCGTCGGCGGCCGCCCGCCAGTCGGCGGCGAACGGCGGCTCCAGCGCGATCGGGGCGCGGTCGCTGAGCACGTGCACCAGGTCGGCGAGGATCTCGCGCTGGCGCTGGTAGAGCGGCTCCAGCTCGCGCGGGGCCATCACGTAGGTCACCGCGAGCCCCTTGAGCACCAGGATCTCGGCGGTGGTGCCGTCCGGGACGATCAGGTCGGCGGCGTACCGGGTCAGCGCCCCGGGGCCGTACCGGGCGCGGGTGGCGACCTGGGCCGCGCGGGCGAACCGGCCGATCAGCTGGCTGGTGGTGTCCTTGAGCGAGGCGAGCGCGCCGCGGGAGCCGTCGAAGCCGGGCCGCCAGAGCGCGGCCGCCACCAGCCGGTCCATCGCGGCCTGCAGCCCGTCCCCGTCGATGTGGTCGCCGTACCAGGTGTGCACGGCCTCGACCACGCGGTCCCGCTCGCCGGCGTCGGCCAGCACCTCCAGCGCCAGCCGGCCGCCGACCACGGCGTCCTCGACGTCGTGCACCGAGTAGGAGATGTCGTCCGCGAGGTCCATCACCTGCGCCTCGAGGCACTTGCGGCCGGCGGGGGCGTCGCCGCGCAGCCAGGTGAACACCGGCAGGTCGTCGGCGTACACGCCGAACTTCAGGGTCGGGCGCCCGGTGTCCGGGTTGACCGGGCCGTCCCCGGCGCCCCACGGGTACTTCACCGAGGCGTCCAGGCTGGCCCGGGTGAGGTTCAGGCCGACGGCGGTGCCGTCCGGAGCGGTGACCTTGGGCTCCAGCCGGGTGAGCAGCCGCAGCGTCTGGGCGTTGCCCTCGAAGCCGCCGATCTGCCGGGCGAGGTGCGCGAGCGACCGCTCGCCGTTGTGCCCGAACGGGGGGTGCCCGAGGTCGTGCGCGAGGCAGGCGGTGTCCACCACGTCGGGGTCGCAGCCGAGCACCTTGCCGAGCTCGCGGCCGACCTGCGCGACCTCCAGGGTGTGCGTGAGCCGGGTGCGGACGAAGTCGTCGGTGGCGGGGCCGAGCACCTGGGTCTTGGCACCGAGCCGGCGCAGTGCGGAGGAGTGCACGATCCGCGCGCGGTCCCGCTCGAACGGGGTGCGGGCCAGCGACTTCGGTTCCTCACGGACCCAGCGCTCCCGGTCGGCGTCGGTGTAGCCGTCGGAGAGGTCGCTGGTCACACGGGCCACCCTAGCCGTCAGGCCAGCCGCCAGACCTGGACGCCCGGCCCGTCGCCGGGCAGCAGCAGCGCGCCGTGGGCGTCCCGGGCCAGCTCGGCCCCGCCGTACAGGTTCTGCGCGGGCTCGCCGGCCCGCAGCAGCGAGCCCGGCAGCGCCGCACCGCGCCACGGGTCGCGCGCGAGCAGCACGAGCAGGCGTTCGTCGGGGGTCTCGCGCAGGTAGGCCAGCGCGTCGTCCTGCGCCAGCACCCAGCGCAGGCCGCCCTCGCGCAGCGCCCGTTGCCCGGAGCGCAGCGCGATCAGGTCGCGGTATGCCCGGAACGTGCCAGCGTCCCAGTCCGGGCCGCCGCCGGCGTCGATCTGCGACCAGGGCATGCTCACCCGGGCGTGCTCGCCGTTGCTGCCGGTGGCCCCGCCCTCGTCGCCAGCGAAGACCACCGGGGTGCCGGGGTAGGTGAGCAGCAGCCCGGCCGCGACCTCGACCCGCTCCCGGGAGCCCAGGACGGTGCGGATCCGCGGGGTGTCGTGCGAGCCGAGCAGGTTCCACTGCCGGGTGGTGACGCTCCACGGCACCGCGGCACCGAACTGCCGCATCGCGGCGAGCACGGCCGGACCACGCCGGTGCGGGATCGGCGTGGGCAGCTCGACGTACCGCAGCCCCGGCTGCTCGCCGGCCAGCCAGCTCCACACCGGCCGGGTGAAGGCGGAGTAGTTCATCGTGGCCTGCCACCCGCCGGCGACCAGGTCGGCCCCGGCGTCGTGGAAGTGCTCGGCGATCAGCACCCCGTCCGGGCGCTGCGCGGCGATCCGGCCGCGCAGCCGCCGGGACACCGCGTGGGTCAGGTCGTCGGCGCCCTGCCGGCCGGTCATGTTCGCCACGTCGATCCGCCAGCCGTCCAGGGCGATCGGCTCGCGCAGGTAGCGGGTGACCACCGCGTCCAGCCGGTCGGCCAGTGCGGGGGCGTGGTGGTTCAGCTTGGGCAGGGAGGCGTGCCCGAGCCAGCCGACGTAGCCCGGCTCGTCGTCGGTCCAGTAGTAGAACGACGCCTCGTCGGAACCGGGCTCGGCGCGCGCCGCGCGGAACCAGTCGTGCGCGTCGCCGGTGTGGTTGGTGGTGAGGTCGCCGACGATCCGCATCCCGCGCCGGTGCACCGCCGCGGAGAGCGACGCCATCGCCGCGTCCCCGCCGAGCAGCGGGTCGACGTGGTCGAAGGTCGAGGCGTCGTAGCGGTGGTTCGACCTGCCGGGGAAGACCGGGGTCAGGTAGAGCGCGGTGACGCCGAGCCGCTGCAGGTGGTCCAGCCGCTGCTCGATCCCGCGCAGGTCGCCGCCGAACAGCTGGGTGCCGGCGGGCGGCCCGTCGCCGATCGGCTCGTCGCCCCATGCCGCCGGCAGCGCCCAGCCCGGCAGCGGACCGGCGGGCGGCCCGTCGTGCCCGGTGGACCGGGCGAACCGGTCCGGGAACACCTGGTAGACCACCGCGTCCCGCGCCCAGGCCGGCCCCGGCGCGGTGGTGGTGAGCCGGAAGTCGGACGCGTCCGGCACGTCGCGGGCGATCACGCCCTCGCCGTTCAGCCAGGCCTGGCCGCCGTCGTAGCCCGGGCCGGTCAGCAGGAACCGGTAGCCGGTCACCGGATTGGTCACCGGCACCTCGGCGGTGAACCACTGCTCGCCCTCGGACGTCCCGGAGGCCACCGCCCGGTAGGCGCGCGGCTCGCCGTCCTCGACGGTGCGCAGCAGCACCTCGGTCGGGGCGTCGCCGGGCACCCGGACCCGCACCGGCACCACGTCGCCCAGCCCCGGCGTGCCCGGCGGGACGTACAGCTCGGAGCCGTCGTGGTGCGGCGCGAGGGGGTGGGGGTCGTGGGCCTGCGCGGCGGGGAGGTGCGGCACGGGTCAGGCCTTCACCGAGCCGGCGGTCAGCCCGCCGACGATGTACTTCTGCAGGAAGAGGAACAGCAGCAGCACCGGCAGCGCCGCGATCACGGCGCCGGCCGCGAACACGCCCCAGTTGGCGGCCAGCTGGTCGGAGACCAGCGAGTACAGGCCGACCGCGACCGTCCAGCTGGACTCGGCGGGCAGCACGATCCGGGCGACGATGAACTCGCCGAACGTGCTGATGAACGCCAGCAGGGTGACCACGGCCAGGATCGGTGCGACCAGCCGCAGGATGATCGTCCAGTAGATCTGCGCGTGGCTGGCGCCGTCGATCTTGGCGGCCTCGTCCAGCTCCCGGGGCACGGTGTTGAAGAAGCCGTACATCAGGAAGGTGTTCGAGCCGAGCGCGCCGCCGAGATACACCGCGATCAGGCCGAGCTTGCCGTTCAGCCCGAGCGCCGGGAACACCTCGCCCAGGCCGAGCAGCAGCAGGAAGATCGCGACGAACGCCAGCATCTGCGGAAACATCTGGATGATCAGCAGCCCGGTCAGCGAGGCACGGCGGCCGGAGAACCGGAACCGGCTGAACGCGTAGGCCGCGGCGGCGCCGAGCAGCATGGCGCCGACCGAGGAGCTGATCGAGATCACCATCGAGTTGCCCAGCCAGGTCCAGAACTTGGTGCTGGCGGTGAGCGTCTGGAAGTTCGACCCGGTGACCTCGGAGAACAGGCTGTTCGAGCCGGTCAGGGTGCCGCCGGGCGACAGCGCGGCCGACACCAGGTAGACCAGCGGGAAGGCGGCGTAGACCACGAAGATCACGCCGATCAGGTGCCTCCAACCCAGCTCGCGGGTCCAGCGGCCGGCGGACATCCGGTGGTGCTCGGTGGGAGCGACGGTCGACGCGGACATCAGTTCAGCTCCTCCAGCTGGCGGGTCTTGCGGAAGGCGAGCGCCGAGATCCCGCCGACGATCACGAAGATCATGATCGACAGCGCGCTGGCGAGGCCGTAGTTCTTCTGGCTGTTCCCGTCCACCCCGGCGATGTTGTAGACCATCGAGATCAGGATGTCGGTGTGGCCGAGCGGCACCGAGGCGTCGGAGAACCGTGGCCCGCCGCCGGTCAGCATGTAGATCAGGGTGAAGTTGTTGAAGTTGAACGCGAAGCTGCTGATCAGCAGCGGGGTCGTCGACACCAGCAGCAGCGGCATGGTCACCGACCGGAACGCCCGCCACGGGCTGGCGCCGTCGATCTTGGCCGCCTCCATCACGTCGCCGGGCAGGGACTGCAACGCGCCGGTGCAGATCAGGAACATGTACGGGAAGCCGAGCCAGAGGTTCACCCCGAGCACCGCGAGCTTGGCCAGCCAGGGATCGGTCAGCCAGCCGATGTTCGCCCCGCCGAGGATCACCTCGTTCACGAAGCCGAACTTGCGGTTCAGCATCCCGGACCAGAGCAGCGCGCCGAGGAACCCGGGGATGGCGTACGGCAGGATCAGCAGCGTCCGGTAGACCTTCCGGCCGCGCAGCCGGGTGTCGTTGAACACCACGGCCAGGAACAGCCCGAGCAGGAAGGTGGTCGCCACCGACCCGATCGCGAACGCGAACGTCCAGACCAGGATCTTCACGAACGGTCCGGCGTACCGGCTGTCGGTGAACGCGGTGGCGAAGTTCTCCCCGCCGACGAACACCCGCCAGCCGACCGCCAGCGTGCTGCCGTCGGCGGCCTCGAACTGCCCGTGGTCGTTGGCGGTGTAGACGGTGCCGGTGGTGCTGTCCGTCATGGTGTCGGCATCGGCGTCGTAGTGCAGCGTCGACACCGAGACGTAGCCGGTGCGGGCGTCCTGGGTGCGGATCGACCCGTCGTTCGGGTCGTCGGAGATCGGCACGCGCAGGCTGGTGACCTCGGCCTGCTGCGCCAGCACCGCGGACCGGTCCAGCACGTCGAACCCGTCGACCGCGGTGATCTGGCCGTCGTCGACGGTGGCGTCCACCTCGTGCAGCGGGTCCTCGGCGGTGCCCACCCGGACGTCGCCGTCGGCGTCGAGCACCGCGAAGCCCAGCTCGTCGCCGGCGCTCACCACCGTGAGCTGGTAGGTGTCGGTGCCCTCCACCCGGCGCTCGTTCTGCACCAGGAGCGCCTCGATGGCCTGGGTCTTGGTGGAGTTGTGGCCGTCGCCGTAGTTCGTGAAGGCCACGTAGCCGGTGTAGCCCATCACGTAGACCTGGTAGACGAGCAGGAAGACCAGCCCGGGCAGCAGGTACTTCAGCGGCAGCGTCCGCCGGGAGAAGTACACCCAGTTGGTGACCGCCAGCAGCACCACCATCGAGGTGAGGATGCCCCAGGCCTCCTGGTTCCAGGAGGCGAGGACGCCGTACACCCCGAAGGCGTCGATCACGGCGACCAGCACCAGCTTGACCAGGAATCCGGGACGGAGGTCGCGGGCGTGCGACTCGCCGGAGCCGCGGCCGAGGCGCCGGCGCGGCCGGTCCGGGGGGTTCGGCGGGTGCGGTGCCGTGCCTCGGTCGGGCTGCTCGGACACGCGGGCCGGTTCGGGGGTGGGCATCGGTGCCTCCGGGCGGTGGGACGGCTGGTGCGGGGTGGTGGCGGGAGGGGCCGGTCGGGGCCGGGTCGCAGGACGGGCCGCCGCGGCCGGTGCGCAGGATCGCTCCCCCGCACCGGCCGCGTGCCGGTCGTCGTGATCGGCGCCGGCGTCAGCCGATCGCGCCCTGGATGTCCGAGACCATCTTCTGCCAGGCGGCAGCCGGTTCCTGGGAGCCGGAGATGATCGCGGCCTCGGTCACGCCCCAGTAGGTCCACACGGAGGCCATCTCCGGGATGGACGGCATCGGCACGGCGTCGGCGCCGACCTCGCGGAAGCCCGCGGTGATCGGGTCCTCGGAGGCCGTGTCGGCGGCAGAGATCAGGGCCGGCGGACGGTGCCCGGCCTCGTACAGCGCGAGCTGGGCGTCCTCGGTGGACATGTAGTTCAGCAGGAAGTCGTTCGCGAGCAGCGCGTTGTCGCTCTGCGCGGAGACGTAGAAGCCGGCCACACCGGCGAACGGCTGCGCCTCCTCGCCACCGGCGGACGGGATCGCGGAGACGGCCAGGTTCATCCCGTCGAACGAGTCGAGCATCCAGGGGCCGCCGATGATGTACGGCGACTCCCCGTTCTTGAACGCCTCCAGCGCGATGTCGTACGTGATCGCGGTGTCGATGGTGCCGGCAGCGCCCTGCGCGGCGAGCCACGCGGCGAACGCCTCGCCGTTCTCGCCGCCCAGTGCGAGCGTCGAGCTGTACGAGCCGTCGTCGTTCTGCTCGAACACCGAGGAGCCGAACGAGGTCTGCAGCGCGTAGTAGGTGTACGGGTCGCCGTCCTCGCTGGTCTGGATCAGCACCGGGTAGGTGGTGCCGGCGGCCTGCCCGGCGGCGATCATCTCGTCCCAGGTGGTCGGGGCGTCGGCGGCCAGGTCGGTGTTGCGGATCAGGGCGATGTTCTCCACCGCGTACGGCAGGCCGTAGACCTGTCCGTCCTGGGTGAACGCCTCGACGGCGACGTCCTCGAACTGGTCGGCCAGGTCGCCGAGCTCGATCGGGGCGACCACGCCGTTGCTGGTCAGCTCGCCGAGCCAGTCGTGGGCGCCGACGGTGATGTCCGGGCCCTCGCCGGTCGGGACCTGGGAGATGAAGTCCGTGCGGATGTCGTCGTAGTTCTTCAGGACCGTCTCGACCTGGGTGCCGGTCTCGGCGGTGAAGTCGGCGGCGGCGGCCTCGACGGCGGCCTGCCGGGTCTCGTCGACCCAGATGGTCAGGGTGGAGCCGTCGCCTGCGGCGGCGGTCGTGGTGTCGTCCGACGACGTGTCGTCGCCGGAGCTGCACGCGGTGAGGGTGAGCGCCAGGCCGGCCAGGACGGCCACGGCGGGGATGCTCCGTCGCATCGTTGATCTCCAGGTGTTGACGGTGGCCCGGCGTGGCGGGGTCGCCCGCGCCGGCTCGATGGCAGGGACCGTAACGTCGTTGCGGTGGCTCGTGCAACCCGTTACGGTAATTTGCAGACATCGGTTGCAACGAGTGCGACCGGTGTCGGCCTGCGCCCGGAACCACCCGCCACGCAGCCGCAGACCCGCACCCAGCCGCACGGCTACGGACGATGACGACGAGGAGATAGCCGTGTCTTCTACGCTTCCCGGCATGCGTACCCGGCTCACCGACCTCGCAGACCAGGCGGGTGTGTCCACCGCGACGGTCTCCCGTGTGCTGAACAGCAAGCCCGGAGTGTCCGCCCAGGCCCGCGAGGCGGTGCTCGCCGCCCTCGACGTGCTCGGCTACGAGCGCCCCTCGACCCTGCGCCAGCGCTCCACCGGCCTGGTCGGGCTGGTGGTGCCCGAGCTGTCGAACCCGGTGTTCCCCGCGATGGCGCAGGCGATCGAGTCGATGCTGACCCGGCGCGGCTACACCCCGCTGCTGTGCACCCAGTCCCCCGGCGGCACCACGGAGGACCACTACGTCGAGATGCTGCTGGAGCACGACGTCGCCGGGATCGTGTTCGTCTCCGGGCTGCACGCCGACACCACCGCCGCGACCGACCGCTACCACGCGCTGCGCGGGCGCGGGGTGCCGATCGTGCTGGTGAACGGCCGGGCCGCCGACGTGGACGCCCCGGCGGTCTCCACCGACGACGGCGTGGCCGTGGACCAGGCGTTCCACCACCTGCTCGCCCTCGGCCACCGCTCGATCGGGCTGGCGATCGGCCCCACGCGGTTCGTCCCCGCGCGGCGCAAGCAGGAGCGGTTCGCCGAGCTGAAGCGCACCCTGCTCGGCGTCGAGGACCCGGCGCCGCACGTCGTCTCGACGCTGTTCTCGGTCGAGGGCGGCGTGCAGGCCGCGCACGAGCTGATCGACTCCGGGCACACCGCGATCATCTGCGGCTCCGACCTGATGGCCCTCGGCGCGATCCGGGCCGCCCGGTCCCGCGGGCTGGACGTGCCGCACGACCTGTCGGTGATCGGCTTCGACGACTCCCCGCTGATCGGCTTCACCGACCCGCCCCTGACCACCCTGCGCCAGCCGGTGCAGGCCCTCGGGCAGGCCGCCGTGGCCGCGCTGGTCGCCGAGATCTCCGGCAGCCGGACGTCCCGCTCCGAGATGCTGTTCCACCCCGAGCTGATCGTGCGCGGCTCCACCGGGGCCGCCCCGCACCTGTCCGCACCCAGCACCCTCTGACCGCCCGACCCCCACCCGACCGACAGACCGGCCGACCGCCGGACCCGCCGCGAACGAAGGCTCCACCGTGACCACATCTGCCCCCGAGCACCTGACCGCGCCCGCCGAGGTGCACGCCCCCTCGCCCACCGACGGACCCTGGTGGCGCGACGCCGTGATCTACCAGGTCTACCCGCGCTCGTTCGCGGACGGCGACGGCGACGGCATCGGCGACCTGCCCGGCATCACCGCGCACCTGGACCACCTGGCCGACCTCGGCGTGGACGCCGTCTGGCTGTCGCCGTTCTACCGCTCCCCGCAGGCCGATGCCGGCTACGACGTGGCCGACTACCGCGACATCGATCCGCTGTTCGGCACGCTCGCCGACTTCGACGCCCTCCTGGCCCGCACGCACGAGCTCGGGATGCGCCTGGTGGTCGACCTGGTGCCGAACCACACCTCCGACGAGCACCGCTGGTTCCGCGCCGCGCTGGCCGCCGCGCCCGGATCCCCCGAGCGGGCCCGCTACCTGTTCCGGGACGGCCGCGGCCCCGACGGCGCCGAGCCGCCGAACAACTGGCAGTCGATCTTCGGCGGCAACGCCTGGACCCGGCTCACGCCCGAGCGGCACGGCGCCCGCGACGGGCAGTGGTACCTGCACCTGTTCGACACCCGCCAGCCCGACCTGGACTGGAGCAGCCCGGAGGTCCGGGCCGAGTTCACCGACGTGCTGCGGTTCTGGCTGGACCGCGGCGTGGACGGCTTCCGGGTCGACGTCGCGCACGGCATGGTCAAGGCCGAGGGGCTGCCGGACTGGGACGGCAGCGTCTCGATGATCGAGGGGGCAGAGGGCGGCGCAGCGCACGGCACCGACGACGCCGCAGCCGCCGAGGACGCCGTGAGCGGGTCCGGCAACCAGGGGCCGATGTTCGACCAGGACGGCGTGCACGAGATCTACCGCGAGTGGCACGCCGTGCTGGCGGAGTACCCCGGCCACCGGATGCTGGTCGCGGAGGCCTGGGTGGAGCCGCTCAGCCGGCTGGCCCGGTACGTCCGCCCCGACGAGATGCACCAGGCGTTCAACTTCGCCTTCCTCGCCGCCGGCTGGGACGCGCCCGCGCTGCGCCGCGTGATCGCGGCCTCCTACGCGGTGAACGACACCGTCGGCGCCCCGACCACCTGGGTGCTGTCCAACCACGACGTGGTGCGGCACGCCTCCCGGCTCGGCCTGCCCGACCCGACCGCGCGCCCGAACGGCATCGGCCCCGGCGACGAGCAGCCGGACGAGCTGCTCGGCCTGCGCCGGGCCCGCGCCGCCACGCTGCTGCTGCTCGCCCTGCCGGGCTCCGCCTACCTGTACCAGGGCGAGGAGCTCGGCCTGCCGGAGCACACCACGCTGGACGACGACCTGCGCCAGGACCCGGCCTTCGTCCGCACCGGCGGCGTCGAGCGAGGCCGGGACGGCTGCCGGGTGCCGCTGCCCTGGCAGGCGGACGCGCCCGGGCTCGGCTTCTCGCCGACCGGCGCGACCTGGCTGCCGCAGCCGGTGTCCTGGTCCGGCTACGCGGTCGACGCCCAGACCGGGGTGCCCGGCTCGACCCTGGAGCTGTACCGGACCGCGCTGCTGCTGCGGCGCGAGGAGCGGCTCGGCCTCGGCGGTGCGCAGTGGGAGCCCGGCTACGAGCAGGACGTGGACGTGATCGCGGTGCGCAACGGCGAGGTGCTGGTCGTGGCGAACTTCGGCGAGACCCCGATCGACCTGCCGGGCGGCGCCGAGGTGCTGCTCGCCTCCGGCCTGACCGGCGACCGCGCGGTCGCCACCGTGCTGCCCGGCGAGACGACGGTCTGGCTCCGCCTGCCCTGACCGACCCGCGGGGCCGGGCTCAGCCGCCGGAGACGCTGAGCTCGGCCTCGTGCAGGCCGCGACGGAAGTCCTCGGACAGGTCGCGCGAGTCGAGCCAGCCGTCCGGCAGGTGCGGGCGCTTCGGGCTGCCGGCCCGTCCGCGCTGCCCCTCGGCCGCAGCGCCCGGGTACGGCTGGTCCAGGTCGAGGGCCGCGAGCCGGTCGTCCAGCTCCGCCAGGCTCGACACCAGCCCGAGCGCCGCGCGCTGCTCGCCGCCGACCACGTAGCCCTTGAAGTACCAGGCCATGTGCTTGCGCAGCTCACGCAGCGCCTTGCCCTCGTCGCCGAAGTGCTCGACCATCAGCTCGGCGTGCCGCCGGACCACCTGCGCGACGTACCGGGCGTCCGGGCGGACCCGCACGTCCGAGCCGTCGAACGCCGCCGCGAGATCCGCGAACAGCCACGGCCGGCCCTGGCAGCCACGCCCCACGACCACGCCGTCGCAGCCGGTCTGCCGGACCATCTCCAGCGCGTCCTGCGCCGACCAGATGTCCCCGTTGCCCAGCACCGGGATGTCGGTGACCGTCTCCTTCAGCCGGGCGATCGCCTCCCAGTCGGCGGTGCCGGAGTAGTACTGCTCGGCGGTGCGGGCGTGCAGCGCCACCCCGGCCACACCGAGGTCCTGCGCCACCAGGCCCGCCTCCAGGTAGGTGAGGTGGTCGTCGTCGATGCCCTTGCGCATCTTCACAGTGACCGGCACCCCGTACGGGGCCGCGGCCGCGACCGCCGCCCGCAGGATCGACCGGAACAGGTCCGCCTTCCACGGCAGCGCCGACCCGCCGCCGCGCCGGGTCACCTTCGGCACCGGGCAGCCGAAGTTCAGGTCTACGTGGTCGGCCCGGTCCTCCGAGGCGACCAGGTGCACCGCCGCGCCGACCGTCGCCGGGTCCACCCCGTACACCTGCACCGATCGCGGCTTCTCGCCCGGGTCGTGCGCGATGATCCGCATCGACTCCTCGCCCCGCTCGACCAGCGCCCGGGAGGTCACCATCTCCGCGACGTACAGGCCGGCGCCCGACTCCCGGCACAGCCGCCGGAACGCGGCGTTGGTGACCCCCGCCATCGGCGCGAGCACCACCGGTGTGCCCACGGTGAGCGGCCCGATCCGCAGCGGCGGCAGCACGGAGGTGCGCGAGTCGGTCATCCTGCCATTGTCCCTCACGCCCCCGCCGGCCCGTGCGGCGGCACCCACGGCCGGAGCGGGCACAATCAGCAGGTGCCCTCCGACGCCGCCCGCCGCACCCGGCTCGTCATCCTCGCCGTCCTCGCCCCGCTCGTGCTCGCCGCCGGGATCGGGATGGCCCTGACCTGGCCGGACGGCAGCTCGAGCACCGCGCTCACCGTCTCGGACGAGGAGATCGAGTACCCGACGGCCGTGGTCACCGGGACCAGCGCCCAGACCTGCGAGGGCACCACCGAGGACCGGGCGAGCGACGGCACCATCCAGGACGAGGTGTCCTGCCTGCAGGTGTCCGCCACGGTGACCAGCGGCACGGAGAAGGGCACCGACATCGAGGTGTGGGCCACCTCCGGCACCACCGCCGACGACGTGCCGGACGGCACCCGGATCGTGGTCGAGCACTACCCCGCCACCGACACCGACGACGCGGTCTGGGCCTGGCACGACTACGAGCGGACCATCCCGCTGGCCACGATCGCGCTGGCGTTCGCACTGGCCATCGTGCTGGTCGCCGGGGCGCGCGGGGCGCGGGCGCTGCTCGGGCTCGCGATCGCGTTCGCGGTGATCGGCTGGTACGTGCTGCCGGCCCTGCTCGCCGGCGAGAACGCCGTGGTGGTCGCGCTGTGCGCCTCGACCGTCATCATGGCCGTGGTGCTGCACCTCGCGCACGGCTTCTCCCTGCGCACCTCGACCGCGCTGCTCGGCACCCTGGCCGGCCTGCTGCTCACCACCGGCCTGGGCATCGTCGGCGCGCGGTGGGCGCACCTGTCCGGGGTGACCTCCGAGGACTCCTACCAGCTGGCCCAGCTGCTCGGCGACACCGGCGCCGCCTCGCTGCGGGGGCTGTTCCTCTGCGGGCTGGTGCTCGCCGGGCTCGGCGTGCTGAACGACGTCACGATCACCCAGGCAGCGGCGGTCTGGGAGCTGCGGGCGGCCTCCCCGGCCGCCGGGCGGCGTGAGCTGTTCAGCGGCGCGATGCGGATCGGCCGGGACCACATCGCCTCGACGGTCTACACCATCGCGTTCGCGTACACCGGGGCGGCGCTGCCGGTGCTCCTGCTGCTCCAGCTCTACCAGCTGCCGCTGCTGCCGACGCTCACCGGCGGCGAGTTCGCCGAGGAGATCGTCCGGACCTTCGTCGGGTCGATCGGGCTCGTGCTGGCGATCCCGCTGACCACCGTGATCGCGGCGGTGGTGGTCACCGTGTCGGGTGCTCCCGGCGCGCCGGGCGGCGGCGGGCGGCACCGGGTCGCGAGCGGGCACGGCCATACGCACACGGTCACGGCTGTGGGGCTGCCCGTGGTGGCCGGGGACCTGCCGGTGGGCACCGGGGGTCCGGGCGCGGCACCGGGCGCCGGCCCGGGTCTGCACCACGTCGAGGTCTGGGTCGATCCGGGCAGCACCGCTGTGACCGACTGGGCGTGGCTGCTCGGCCGGGTCGGCTTCACGCTCCGGCAGGAGTGGCCGGAGGGCCAGACCTGGGCCGCGGACGACGCCTACCTCACCCTCACCTCCCCGGTGACCCTGACCGATCCGGTGCACGAGCGTCGACGCGCCGGGGTGAACCACCTCGCGCTGCGCGCCGGCGCCCCGGCCGAGGTCGACGCGGTGATGGCCGAGGCGTCCGCGCACGGCTGGACGCCGCTGTACCAGGACCGCTACCCGCACGCGGGCGGCCCGGACCACTACGCAGGATGGCTGGAGAACGCCGCCGGGTTCAAGGCCGAGCTGGTGGCCCAGGACCCGACCGCTGCCGGCGCGTCGACGCAGCCCGCACGCGCCTCTCGGTAGATCACGCGTCGCCCGGTAGGTTCGGACGGGTCAGAGACACCTCTGCTCGTGCGGTCCAGGGGGAACGGCCATGAGACGAGTGCGATCGACCGCCGCCCTGTGCGCCGGCGCCCTGGGTGCGGCGATGCTGACCGGCTGCGGCGGCACGGACACCGGCGCGTGCCTGCCGGCGCCCCTGGAGCTGTCCCGGACGAGCGTCGAGGTCGGCCTCACCGTGATCGTGTCCAGCGCGGCGGCAGGCTGCGACCTCGGTGAGCTCGGCTCGTACGACCTGACCCTGACGGCGGGCATGGTCGAGCAGTCCGTCGGCCGGTTCGACGTCGACGCCGACGGCTCGTTCGAGGCCCGGGTCGCCATCCCCGCCGGCGCCGAGCCCGGACCGGCGGTGCTGTCCGTGACCGGCAGCCCGTACGACGACTGCCCCGTGCTCGACGACGGCCTGTGCACCGGCTACGCGGTCGACCTCGACCTCACGGCGTGACGACCGGCGCGGGCCGGGCGCGGGCCAGCAGGGCGGTCGCTCAGCGGGACGGCAGGGTGAGGATCTGCGCGCCGTCCTCGGTGATCGCGACCGTGTGCTCGCTGTGCGCGGTGCGGGCACCGGTCGAGCTGCGCAGCGTCCAGCCGTCGGCGTCGGTCACCAGCTCGTCGGTGTCCGCCATGATCCACGGCTCGATGGCGATCAGCAGGCCGGGGCGCAGCGTGTACCCCCGTCCGGGCCGGCCGTCGTTCGAGATGTGCGGGTCCTGGTGCATGGTCGACCCGACGCCGTGCCCACCGAAGTCCGTGTTCACCGGGTAGCCCGCACCCCGGAGCACCTGTCCGATCGCGTGCGAGACGTCCCCGACCCGGGCACCCGGTCCGGCGGCGGCGATGCCCGCGGCGAGCGCCTGCTCGGTGGTCTCGATCATCCGCAGGTCGCGCGGGTCCGCGGTGCCGCCGACCACGAAGCTGATCGCTGAGTCCGCGACCACGCCCCCGAGCGACACCGCGAGGTCCAGCGTGAGCAGGTCGCCGTCGGCCAGGGTGTAGCGGTGCGGCAGGCCGTGCAGCACCGCGTCGTTCACCGAGGTGCAGATGTAGTGGCCGAACGGGCCGCTGCCGAAGGACGGCGCGTAGTCGACGTAGCAGGACACGGCGCCGGCGGCCTCGATCATCTCCTGCGTCCAGCGGTCGAGCTGCAGCAGGTCGGTGCCCACCGTGGCGCGGTCCCGCAGCGTGTGCAGGATGTCGGCGACCAGCGCGCCGGTGTCCTGCGCGCGGCGGACCTCCGCGGGGGTGAGGATCTCGATCATCGGGTGCCTTCGTCCGTCGTTCCAATAACTATCCCGGTCATCCTATCCCGGTATTAGTATCGGCGGCATGGTCCGGCTGCCGCTCACCCCCGCCGAGCTCGACCGCGGGCGCCGGCTCGGCACGGTGCTCCGCCAGGCCCGCGGCGACCGGTCGATGCTCACCGTCGCCCTCGCCGCGCACGTGTCGCCCGAGACGCTGCGCAAGATCGAGTCCGGCCGGGTCGCCACGCCGGCGTTCCCGACCATCGCGGCGATCGCCGACGTGCTCGGGCTCTCGCTCGACGACGTGTGGGCGCAGATCTCTGGCGGCGTCGGCGCCGAGCAGCCCGCCTCGCTCGCCTCCTGACCGCTCAGGGCGCGGGCTGCCCCGCAGGCCCGTTCTCCGCCGCGCCCCCGGCCACCGGCTCGTCCGCCACCTCGGGCACGGTCCCAGGCAGCGGTCCGGCCACCGGCCCAGCCGCCGGACCCGGCACCAGCACCGCCGCGACCACGGTCGTCAGCGGGATCGCGAGCACCAGCCCGATCGACCCGACCAGCGTGCGGACCACCTCCTCGGCGATCTCCCCGCTGGTCAGCGAGTCGAGCAGCGTGCGGTCGGACATCGCGACCAGCAGCACCAGCGGCAGCGCGGCACCGAGGTAGGCGAACGCCACCGTGTACACCGCCGAGGCGATGTGGTCCCGCCCGATCCGCATCGCCCCGCGGAACAGCGCGAGCCGTCCCGCCGTCGGCGAGGCCGCGCGCAGCTCCCACACCGACGACGCCTGGGTGATCGTGACGTCGTTCAGCACCCCGAGCCCGGCCAGCACCATGCCGCACATCAGGATGCCGCGCAGGCTCGCGTCCGGCGCGAGCTGCAGCAGGTCGAGGGAGTTCTCCGACGACAGACCGGTCAGGTGGGTGGCCCCGGTGGCCCACGCCGCGATCAGCCCGGTGGCGATCAGCCCGCCGAGCGTGCCGAGCAGCGCCGTGGAGGTGCGCACCGAGACGCCGTGCGCCAGGTACAGCAGCAGGAACATCAGCGCCGAGGCCGTCACCAGCGCCACCGGCAGCGCCGGCTCGCCCTCGACCAGCGCCGGGACGGTGAACACCAGCACCCCGGCCACCGAGAGCCCGAGCCCGAGCATGGCACCGAGCCCGCGCCACCGGGCGACCGCCAGCACCAGGGCGCCCAGCACCACGGCGAGCAGGGCCATCGACGGGCCGCGGATCAGGTCCACGAACACGTAGGTGGTCCCGCCGTCCCCCGCGTCGAGCGTCATCACCCGGATCTCGTCGCCGGGCTGCAGCACGTCCAGGTACTCCGAACCGAGCTGCACGCTCACCGTGTCGCCGTCGGACGTCTCGGCCAGCACCGCCGGACCGGAGGCCGCGTCGGCCTCCGACTCGGTGTCGGTGACCGTGACCACCTGGTACGACGAGCCCTCCGGGGTGGTGCTGAGCTCCGGCAGGTCGTCCGAGGACGGCCACAGCCGGACCAGCCCGACGATCGTGGCCAGCGCGGCGAGAACCAGCAGGCCCACGACGACCGCACGGGCCCGCCGCCCGACCGGGAGGTCGGGGGCGGGCCCGTGCGAGTGCCCGGTCACCGGGTGGGCGGCCGTCTCAGGCTCCGACGAGGTGCTGGGCGAGGTAGCCGGTCACCTGGTCCAGGGCCACGCGCTGCTGGGACATGTCGTCGCGGTGCCGGATCGTCACGGCCTGGTCGTCCAGGGTGTCGAAGTCCACCGTGAGGCAGAACGGCGTGCCGATCTCGTCCTGGCGCCGGTAGCGGCGCCCGATCGCACCGGCGTCGTCGAAGTCGACGTTCCAGCTCCGGCGCAGCTCGGCGGCCAGGTCGCGGGCCTTCGGCGAGAGCTGCTCGTTGCGGGACAGCGGCAGCACCGCGGCCTTGACCGGAGCCAGCCGCGGGTCCAGACGCAGCACGGTGCGCTTGTCCACGCCGCCCTTCGCGTTCGGCGCCTCGTCCTCGTGGTACGCCTCGACCAGGAAGGCCATCAGCGAGCGGGTCAGCCCGGCCGCGGGCTCGATCACGTACGGCACCCAGCGCTCGTCCTTCGTCTGGTCGAAGTACGACAGGTCCTGCCCCGAGTGCTTGCTGTGCGTGGTCAGGTCGAAGTCGGTGCGGTTGGCGATGCCCTCCAGCTCGCCCCACTGCGACCCGCTGAAGCCGAACCGGTACTCGATGTCCACGGTGCGCTTCGAGTAGTGCGACAGCTTCTCGGCCGGGTGCTCGTAGTGCCGCAGGTTCTCCCGCGCGATGCCGAGGTCGGTGTACCAGTCGGTGCGGGCGTCGATCCAGTACTGGTGCCAGGTCTCGTCGGTGCCGGGCTCGACGAAGAACTCCATCTCCATCTGCTCGAACTCACGGGTGCGGAAGATGAAGTTGCCGGGCGTGATCTCGTTGCGGAAGCTCTTGCCGACCTGGCCGATGCCGAACGGCGGCTTCTTGCGCGTGGTCTGCACGACGTTGGCGAAGTTGACGAAGATGCCCTGCGCAGTCTCCGGGCGCAGGTAGTGCAGCCCCGACTCGTCCTCGACCGGGCCGAGGTAGGTCTTGAGCATCATGTTGAAGTCGCGCGGCGCGGTCCACTGCCCGCGCGTGCCGCAGTTGGGGCACGGGACCGACGTGAGCTCGACGGTGTCGGGGTCGGCGACGCTGTGCTTCTCGGCGTAGCCCTCCTGCAGGTGGTCCGCGCGGAACCGCTTGTGGCAGTGCAGGCACTCCACCAGCGGGTCGGTGAAGACCCCGACGTGACCGGACGCGACCCAGACCTGGCGCGGCAGGATC
>DASWPG010000025.1:0-96809 GCA_036404115.1 Cellulomonas sp. | reverse complement strand
CGGGACCACTCGTGCTGCGCGTCCAGCGGCATCTGCTCGATGATCCGGAGCTCCAGGCCACGCTCGAGGCACCAGACCAGGAGCTCGGGGGCGAGCCGGTCGTTGAGCCCGCGCAGCAGCACGGCATTGACCTTGATCGGGCCGATGCCGGCACGCGCCGCGGCCTCGATCCCGGCCAGCACGTCGGCGAGCCGGTCGCGCCGGGTGATCTGGGCGAAGACGTCGGGCCGGATCGTGTCGAGGCTGACGTTGATCCGGTCGAGGCCGGCTGCGGCCAGCGTGTCCGCCGTACGCGCCAGGCCGAGGGCGTTGGTGGTCAGCGAGACCTCGGGCAACGGCTCGAGCTGCTTGGTGCGGCGCACGATGTCGGCCAGCCCGCGACGCAGCAGCGGCTCACCGCCGGTGAAGCGCACCTCGCGGATGCCGAGCCGCTCGACGCCGACCCGGACCAGGCGGACCACCTCGTCGTCGGTGAGCACCTCCTCGGTCGGCAGCCACTCCAGCCCCTCGGCGGGCATGCAGTAGTTGCAGCGCAGGTTGCACCGGTCGGTCAGCGACACGCGCAGGTCGCGCGCGACGCGGCCGTAGCGGTCGACCAGCTCCCGCCCGGCAGCCGGCTGCGACGCTGCGGCTGCCGGAGCGCGGTCCTGGGGTGCGGCTCGAGACCCGCGCGCCCAGGGGGAGGCCGCACGCGGCAACCCGAGGAGGACCTGGCTCATGCCATGAGCCTACGGAACCGGTACAAGCGGTACCCATGACCTTCGGCCGGGCCACGGTACGGCGGCGTCGTTAGGGTCAGGAACCATGACCGCAGCGGCGCCCTTCCCCACCCCCGGCCGGTCGGTGGTCCGGAGTGTCGAGCAGCACCTCGCCGCCCTCCTCGCACAGGCCCGCCCCCTGGCTCCCGCTGCCCTGACGCCGTGGGAGGCGCTGGGCCTCGTGCTCGGCGAGGACGTCGTGGCCGACCTCGACCTGCCGCCCTTCGACAACTCCGCGATGGACGGCTACGCCGTGCGGCTCGCGGACGTCGCGGGGGCGGCGGAGGGCTCCCCGGTCGTCCTGCAGGTCCGGGCGGACGTCGCGGCAGGGTCGGCGGCGCCCGAGGGTGGGCTGGTCCCTGGCTGCGCCGCGCGGATCATGACCGGCGCTCCCGTGCCCGAGGGGACGCAGGCCGTCGTCCCCGTCGAGTGGACCGACGGCGGCACGGACCGGGTCGAGGTCCGGCAGGAGCCCCGGCCGGCCGCGAACATCCGCCGCCGCGGGGAGGACGTCGCCCGGGGAGCGACGGTGCTGTCCGCCGGGACCGTCGTGACCCCGGCGGTCGTCGGCCTGCTCGCCGGGATCGGGCGGGGCGAGGTGCTGGTGCACCGCCGGCCCCACGTCGTCGTGGTGTCGACCGGCTCGGAGCTCGTCGATCCGGGGGAGGAGGCCGGTCCCGCGCAGATCCACGACGCGAACCGGCCGATGCTCGCCGCTGCGGCCTCGGCGACCGGCGCGCGCGTCACCCTCGTGCCGATCGTCCGCGACGAGCCCGGCGCGCTGGTCACTGCGATCCAGGGGCACCTGGACGGCGCCGACCTGATCCTGACGTCGGCGGGAGTGAGCGAGGGCGCCTACGACGTGGTCAAGGCCGATCTGCTGGCCCTGGCGGGCGACGACGGGCACGTCGAGTTCAGTGCCGTCGCGATGCAGCCCGGCAAGCCGCAGGGCCACGGGTGGCTCGGTCCCCGGCGGGTGCCCGTGATCACCCTGCCGGGCAATCCCGTCAGCGCGTACGTGTCGTTCCAGGTGTTCGTCCGGCCCGTGCTGCGCCGCCTCCTCGGGCACCCGGGGCTGCTGCGGCGCACGGTCCGGGCCGTGCTGACCGCCGACGTCCGCTCGCCTGCCGGGCGGCGGCAGTACCTGCGCGCCCGGCTCGAGCCCGCGGACCCGACGGCGGCGGCCGGGCCCGCGCACCCGCGCGTGGTGCCGGTCGGCGGGCCGGGCTCGCACCTGCTGGGGTCGCTCGCACGGTCGAACGCCCTGGTCGTCATCGCAGAGGACACAGTGGCCGTCATGGCCGGAGAGGTGGTCGAGGTCATGGTCCTGGAGGAGGAGAACGCATGAGCGAGCAGCAGTTCACCCACGTCGATGCGCACGGTGCCGCGCGGATGGTGGACGTCAGCGCCAAGGAGATCACCGTGCGCACCGCCACGGCGTCGGGGTTCGTCGTGACGAGCCCCCGTGTCGTCGAGCTGCTGCGCGGAGAGGGCGTGCCCAAGGGTGACGCGCTCGCCGTGGCGCGTATCGCGGGAATCCAGGCGGCCAAGCGGACGCCCGACCTGGTGCCGTTGTGCCACCCCATCGCCATCCACGGCGTCATCGTCGACCTCGAGGTCACCGATCGTGGGGTGGCCATCACGGCCACGGTCCGCACGGCCGACCGCACCGGCGTCGAGATGGAGGCGCTGACCTGCGTCGCCACGGCCGGGCTGACGATGGTCGACATGGTGAAGGCCGTCGACAAGGCGGCCACCATCACCGACATCCGCGTGGAGGAGAAGACCGGCGGCCGGAGCGGGACGTGGCGTCGTGAGTGACGACGCGGCGCCGGCTCCCCGCGCCCTCGTCGTCACCGTCTCCACCCGCGCCGCCACCGGCGTCTACGCGGACACCGCCGGCCCCGTGCTCGTCGAGGGCCTGGCCGCCCTGGGCTTCGCGGTCGGCGAGCCCGTCGTCGTCCCGGACGGCGACCCGGTGGGAGGCGCGATCCGCGACGCCGTCGCCGCGGGCTATGACGTCGTGCTCACGACCGGGGGCACGGGGCTGACCCCGCGCGACCTCACGCCCGAGCAGACCGGACCGCTGCTCGACCGCGCGCTCCCCGGCGTGCCGGAGGCCCTCCGGGCCGCGGGGGCGGCCGAGGGTGTCGCGGCGTCCATGCTGAGCCGCGGGCTCGCGGGCCTGGCCGGGAGCACCCTCGTGGTGAACCTGCCCGGCTCGCCGCGCGCCTGCCGTCAGGCGATGCAGGTGCTTGGGCCGGTGCTCCGGCACGCCGTCGACCAGGTGCACGGCGGCGACCACTGAGGCCGGCCGCCGCGCACCGCAGGAGCGCGGTCGGACCTCAGTAGCGGGGCAGAGCCGGGTCGATCTCGTCGACCCACGCCAGGACGCCGCCCTCGAGGTGCGTCGCGGCGGTGAAGCCCCGCTCCCGCACGATCCGCAGGACGTCGGCCGAGCGCGCACCCGACTTGCAGTGCAGCACCAGCGGACGGTCCGGGTCGAGGTCGGCGAAGGCGGAGCCGTCGAGGAACGCGCCCCGCGGCAGCAGCCGGGCGCCCGGGATCGCGACGATCAGCTGCTCGGCGGGCTCCCGCACGTCGACCAGGTCGAAGTCGTCGGCGCCGCGCTCGCGGTCGGCCAGGCGCCGGGCCAGCTCGGTGGCACTGATCGACGGGGGAGCCGGCAGGGCGCAGGCCGCATCCATGTCGACCAGCCCGGTCACCGGAACGCCACGCGGGTCTGGGTGCACCCGGACCTCGCGCCACGTCGCGCCGAGCGCGTCGAGCACCAGCAGCCGGCCGAGCAGCGGCTCCCCGAGGCCCGTGATCAGCTTGACCGCCTCGGTGGCCATCATCGCGCCGACCGAGGCGCACACGACGCCGAGCACCCCGGCCTCGGCGCACGAGGGGACCGAGCCCGGCGCCGGAGGGTCCGGGAAGACGTCGCGGTAGTGCACAGGCTCGTAGCCGCTGCCCGCGGGCGGCGCCGCCCAGAACACCGAGACCTGGCCGTCGAACCGCAGGACCGATCCCCACACCAGGGGCTTGCCGGCCAGGACGCACGCGTCGTTCACGAGGTAGCGGGTCGGGAAGTTGTCCGTGCCGTCGACCACGAGGTCGTAGCCGGCGACGAGCTCCGCGGCGTTCGACGCGTCGATCCGGACCTCGTGGGGGACGACGCGGACCAGCGGGTTGACGTCGCGGATCGACTCGGCGGCGCTCAGCACCTTCGACCGCCCGACGTCGCCGGAGCCGTGGATCACCTGGCGCTGCAGGTTGGACGCGTCCACCACGTCGTCGTCGACGATCCCGATGGTGCCCACGCCTGCGGCTGCCAGGTACAGCAGGACGGGCGAGCCGAGGCCGCCGGCCCCGACCACCAGGACACGCGCGTTCTTGAGGCGCCGCTGCCCGAGGTCTCCCACCGAGGGGATCAGGACGTGCCGGGCGTAGCGGGCCAGCTCCGTCGGAACGAGCTCCGCGGCGGGCTCGACGAGCGGGGGGAGGGGCATGGCAGGCCTTCGGTGCAGGGAGACGCCGCCGGGAGGCGGGGCCGTACCCGACGCTAACCCGGCTCGCAGGTGACGGCGGCGGGCCGTTCGTCCGGGGTGGGACGCCGAGAGGCCCGGCACTGGTGTGCCGGGCCTCTCGTGCCGTGCTCAGCGCTCGATGTCTCCACGGATGAAGGCCTCGACGAGCTCGCGCCCGTGCTGGTCCTCGTTCTGCACCGGCGGGGACTTCATGAAGTACGTCGATGCCGACAGGATCGGGCCGCCGATGCCGCGGTCCTTGGCGATCTTCGCCGCGCGGACCGCGTCGATGATGATGCCGGCCGAGTTCGGGGAGTCCCAGACCTCGAGCTTGTACTCCAGGTTCAGCGGGACCTCGCCGAACGCGCGGCCCTCGAGGCGCACGTACGCCCACTTGCGGTCGTCCAGCCAGGCGACGTAGTCCGACGGCCCGATGTGGACGTTGCGGTCCTCCTTCTTGCCGGCCAGCGGGCCGTCGTGGAGGTTCGAGGTGACGGCCTGCGTCTTGGACAGCTTCTTGGACTCCAGGCGCTCGCGCTCGAGCATGTTCTTGAAGTCCATGTTGCCGCCGACGTTCAGCTGGTACGTGCGGTCCAGGATCACGCCGCGGTCCTCGAACAGCCGGGCCAGCACGCGGTGGGTGATGGTGGCACCGACCTGCGACTTGATGTCGTCGCCGACGATCGGGACACCCGCGTCCTCGAACTTCTTGGCCCACACCGGGTCGGAGGCGATGAACACCGGCAGCGCGTTGACGAAGGCGACGCCCGCGTCGATGGCGCACTGGGCGTAGTACTTGTCCGCCTCCTCGGAGCCCACCGGCAGGTAGGACACCAGGACGTCGACCTTGGCGTCCTTGAGGGCCTGGACGATGTCGACCGGCTCGGCGTCCGACTCCTCGATGGTCTGGGAGTAGTACTTGCCCAGGCCGTCGTAGGTCGGGCCGCGCTGCACGGTGACGCCGAGCGGCGGCACGTCGGCGATCTTGATGGTGTTGTTCTCCGAGGCCACGATCGCCTCGGACAGGTCGAAGCCGACCTTCTTCGCGTCCACGTCGAACGCGGCGACGAACTGCAGGTCGCTGACGTGGTAGTCGCCGAACTGCACGTGCATCAGCCCGGGGACCTTGCTGCTCGGGTCGGCGTCGGCGTAGTAGTGCACGCCCTGGACCAACGACGAGGCGCAGTTGCCGACGCCGGCGATGGCTACGCGGATGGCGGTCATCCTCGCTCCTTCTCAGGTGGTAGTGCCGCGACGATGTGGTCATCCTCGACAGCGTTGCTGCGGGCGCCGGTCGGATGACCGGTGCCGCCGGTGCGAGCGCTGCGGGTGCTGCGCTCGTGGTCGATGAGTCCGTCGAGCCAGCGGACCTCGCGCTCGACCTGCTCGAGCCCGTGACGCTGGAGCTCGAGGGTGTACTCGTCCATCCGGACCCGGCTGCGGGTCACGGACTCGGTGATCATGTCCAGGCGCTCGGCCATCCGGGTGCGCCGTCCCTCGAGGATCCGCAGCCGGGTCTCGGCGTCGGTGTCGCCGAAGAACGCGAACCGGAAGCCGAAGTTCTCGTCCTCCCAGGCAGCGGGGCCGGAGCTGGCCAGCACCTGCTGCAGCTGCTCCTTGCCGTCGGCGGTGAGCTGGTAGACGATCCGGGCGCGCTTGCCGGCCAGGCCGTGCGCGGGCGCCTCCTGCGGGTCGGAGCCGGTGATCCAGCCGCGGGCGGCCAGCGACTTCAGGCAGGGGTACAGCGAGCCGTACGACAGCGCGCGGAACGAGCCGAGCAGCAGGTTGAGCCGTTTGCGCAGCTCGTAGCCGTGCATCGGCGAGTCGTGCAGCAGGCCGAGGATGGCGGACTCGAGCACGTCCGAACGTCCGCGCACCGCCACCTCCTCCTCGCCCGCCGGTGGTGCTGCACCTCGGACGGCTCGATCGGATGTATCGAACTGATACATCGAGGAGAGTAGGGCGAACCGGGCGGATGAGGCAACAGGCTCGCCCGGGTCGCTGTGCAGAGGCTGTCCGGGCGGACCGCCGGCGCTCCCGATCGATGCCGTCGGGTGCGGCCGTCGGGTGCGGCCACGTCCGTGGCCGGCCGCCGCCCGCCCAGGACGGTGCCCGACGCGCGGGGCGGGCGGGGACGGTCCGTGGCGATCACGTGAAAGTCGGCGACCGCGGGCGGTGCGTCGCTGGTCGGCACGGGTGGCACCCCCATACTGATCCGGGTCCACGGACGTGGCGTGCGCTCCGCGACCCCAGGGTCCAGTCGACCGACGTCCCGGACTCTCCAGCAGTCCACAGGAAGGCGACGTGGTGGCAGGCAGCAACCGACGGGCGAAGACGGGACCGGTGCCGGGCGGCAACCGGGCCGCCGCGACCCCGCGCCGGCGACGGCTGATCGACTACCCGCGCCGGGGCTACTCCGGCGTGCGCCGCTGGCTGCCGTCCTGGCGGTTCCTGGTCGGCTCGTTCCTGTCGTTCGTGTTCCTCTGCCTGGGCGTGGCCGTCGCCGCCTACGCCCTGGTCGACGTGCCCGACCCGGGCGAGTTCGTCGAGTCGCAGACCTCCACGGTGTACTACTCGGACGGCACGACGGTGCTGGGCACGTTCCCCGGCCCCCGGCGCACGATCGTGGACTACGACACCCTGGCCTCGTACGTCGGCGAGGCGGTCGTCTCCGCCGAGGACCAGACCTTCTTCGAGAACCAGGGCATCTCGATCACCGGCATGGCCCGCGCGCTGATCAACAACCTGAGCGGTGGCGACACCCAGGGCGGCTCCACGCTCACCCAGCAGTACGTCGAGCGCTACTACGTGGGCGAGACCACCACGACCTACATCGGGAAGGCCAAGGAGGCGCTGCTCGCGATCAAGATCGCGCAGACCGAGACCAAGGAGCAGATCCTCGGCCGGTACCTGAACACGATCTACTACGGCCGCGACTCGTACGGGATCGAGACCGCGGCGCAGTCGTACTTCGGGGTGTCCTCCGCCGACCTGACGCTCTCGCAGGCCGCCCTGCTCGCCGGGATCATCCCGTCGCCGAACAACTGGGACCCCGCGGTCAGCCAGGAGAAGGCCGAGCAGCGCTGGGCCTACGTGCTCGACGGCATGGTCCGGGACGGGTACATCACCCAGGACGAGCGGGACGCCCAGGAGTTCCCGACCACCATCACGTACACCCGGGACGACACCTACGGCGGCACCAACGGCTACCTGCTGCAGATGGTGAAGTCCGAGCTGCTCGCCACCGGCACGATCACCGACGAGATGATCAGCGGCGGCGGCCTGTCGATCACCACGACCATCGACGCGACCGTGCAGGCGCAGGCCGTGACGTCGGTCGGCAACCTGATCAGCGGTGCGCTGTCCGACGGGGAGACACCCTCGGACGCGCTCAAGATCGGCCTGGTCTCGATCGATCCATCCACCGGCGGCATCGTCTCGCTGTACGGCGGACCAGACTTCCTGACAGACGAGTACAACCGGGTGACGCAGGACGCGATCCAGGCGGGGTCGACGTTCAAACCGTTCACGCTGATCGCGGCGCTCCAGGAGGGGATACCCCTCACCACCACATACTCCGGCAGGTCGCCGCAGACCTTCGACGACTGGGAGGTCAGCAACTTCGACGGCACGAGCTACGGGCGGATCAACCTGATCACGGCCACCGCGCAGTCGGTGAACACCGTCTATGCGCAGCTCAACCTCGAGGTCGGCGCGGACCAGACCGCCGCGGTCGCGAAGTCGGCGGGCGTCACCACGACGGTCGGCGAGAACGCGTCGAACGTGCTCGGCTCCGACTCGGTGCACCCGATCGACATGGCCAGCGCCTACGCGACGATCGCAGCGAACGGCGTCTACCACGAGCCGTACATCGTGGCGTCGGTGCTGAACAGCGACAGCTCCACGGCCTACACGGGCGGGAGCGAAGGCGTGCAGGTGTTCGACGCCGACGTGATGGCCGACACCACCTACGCGCTGACCCAGGTGGTGCAGCAGGGCTCGGGCAAGACCTGGATCAAGCCGCTGGACCGCGACATCGCCGGCAAGACCGGTACGTCGTCGGACAACAAGTCGGCCTGGTTCATCGGCTACACCCCGCAGATCGTCACCGCGGTGGCGCTGAGCCAGGTCGGTGACAACGGGTCGGACCAGGTGAGCATCACACCCTGGGGCGGCGTGGACGAGGTCACAGGTGCGACCTGGCCCGCCGCGCTCTGGGCCGACTACATGGGCGCGGTGTTCCAGCTGCCGGCCTACTCCACCGAGGTCGCGTTCCCCGACCGGGCGAACGTCGGAGCGACGGCGACAGCCACCGCGACGGCCACCCAGGCACCGGTGCAGACCGAGGAGCCCGAGGAGGAGGAGGCGCCCGCGCAGTCCACCCAGGTGACGGTGCCCACCGGGCTCGAAGGCACGCTGCAGGGCGACGCCCAGGCGGCGATCGTGAACGCCGGGCTGACAGCGACGGTGACACAGGCCTCGTCCTCGTCGGTGGCGGCCGGGTACGTGATATCCGTGAGTCCCGGTGGCGGGACACAGCTGGACGCGGGGTCCACGGTGACGATCACGGTCTCGACCGGCCCGGAGGTGGTCGCACCGACAGCCGAACCGAGCGCGACAGCGGCGGGGCCCTGACAGCAGGCCCCTGGACGTGGGTGACCGACGGCGGCTGCCCGGCCCGATGCGGCCGGGCAGCCGCCGTCGTCGTGCCCGCGCGGACCGGCCGGTGCGGGGGCGGTGCGGGGCGGTCGGGAGCTGTCGGTGCGGGCCGGTCGGCATCGATCGGTCCGGGTCTCGACGAACGGGACCGGACGGGCGGCCGGACCGGGTAGACTCGGTCGCTGCCGTGCCCTGACCCCGCCGCCGATCGGCGGGAGGCGGGTGCGGCGACGCACGAACACCCTCCTGCCACGGAACGACCGTGGCCGCCGAGACCAGAGGAGGTGGGTATGAGCCTGCGTCAGTACGAGATCATGATCATCCTCGACCCCGACATCGAGGAGCGCACGGTCGCACCGTCGCTCGACAAGTACCTGTCGGTCGTCAAGACCGACGGCGGGTCCGTCGACAAGGTCGACATCTGGGGCCGTCGTCGCCTGGCCTACGACATCAAGAAGCGGTCCGAGGGCATCTACGCCGTCGTCGACTTCTCCTCGACGTCGGACACGGCCAAGGAGCTCGACCGCCAGCTGGGCCTGAACGAGGCCGTCCTGCGCACCAAGGTCCTCCGCACGGACGCCTGAGTGTCGCACCGCGCGCGTAGCGTGCGCCGGACCGAAGTCACGACTGGAACGAGGAGCGAGCATGGCTGGTGAGACCACCATCACGGTGATCGGCAACCTGACCGCCGACCCGGAGCTGCGGTTCACGCCGTCCGGAGCGGCGGTCGCGAACTTCACCGTGGCGTCCACGCCGCGCACGTTCGACCGTCAGAGCAACGAGTGGAAGGACGGCGACACGCTGTTCCTGCGCTGCTCGATCTGGCGGGAGGCGGCGGAGAACGTCGCCGAGTCGCTGACCAAGGGCACCCGCGTGATCGTGTCGGGCCGGCTCGTCCAGCGGTCCTACGAGACCCGCGAGGGCGAGAAGCGCACCGTGTACGAGCTGCAGGTCGACGAGGTCGGCCCGTCGCTGCGGTACGCCTCGGCCAAGGTCACCCGGACCCAGCGTCAGGGTGGCGGCGGCTTCAACGGCGGTGGCGGTGGCGGCGGTGGCTTCAACGGCGGAGGCGCCCAGCAGGGCGGCGGCCAGCAGCAGGACGACCCGTGGGCCACGCCCGCGGGTGGTGCTGCCGGTGGCTACTCCGACGAGCCCCCGTTCTGATCCGACCTGATCGAACCCGCCCATCGTCCGGCCCGCCGGACGGTGCGCAGCACGGGCCGCGCGCCCGCACCGAACATCCCATCCCGGGGTACGGCAACGCCCCGGGCTCCAGCACAGCACGACAAGGAGCACCACGATGGCCAAGGCCGTTGTCCGCAAGCCCAAGAAGAAGCTGAACCCCCTCAAGGCCGCCAAGATCGAGACGGTCGACTACAAGGACACCGCTCTGCTGCGGAAGTTCATCTCCGACCGCGGGAAGATCCGCGCGCGCCGTGTCACCGGCGTGACCGTCCAGGAGCAGCGCGCGATCGCGCGGGCCGTGAAGAACGCCCGTGAGATGGCGCTGCTGCCGTACTCGTCGTCGGCGCGCTGAGAAGGAGCACACCCATGGCCAAGCTGATCCTGACCCACGAGGTCACCGGTCTCGGCGCTCCTGGCGACGTCGTCGAGGTGAAGGACGGGTACGCCCGTAACTACCTGGTCCCGCGCGGTCTCGCGACCGCGTGGAGCAAGGGCGCCGAGAAGGAGATCACCGCGATCCGCCGTGCCCGCAAGGTGCGCGAGATCGAGTCCCTCGACGAGGCGCGCGCCGTGCGTGACTCGCTGCAGGGCAACCCGGTGACCGTCTCCGCGAAGTCGGGTGCCGCAGGGCGCCTGTTCGGCGCGATCACCACCGCCGAGATCGCCGACGCGGTGAAGGCCGCCGGCGGCCCTTCGGTGGACCGCCGCAAGATCGAGGTGGCCCAGCCGATCAAGGCCACCGGCGAGTACGAGGTGCAGATCCGTCTGCACGCCGAGGTCTCCGCGAAGCTGACCGTCAAGGTCGTCGCGGCCTGATCCGACACGAGACCCCCGGTCCTGCCTGCTGGCTGGGCCGGGGGTCTCTCGCGTCCTCGCCCGACGCGGAGCGGCACCTCGACCAGGGCGGTGCGAGCGGGGTCATGCCCCGGTGCGCATCCATCGGTCCCCGCGGGCGCGCAGGCCGGTCGTGACCGCCCGCGCGAGCATGAACACCCCGGCGAACGCCGCCCACAGCCAGGCCAGCCCGGCCCAGCCGCCCGGCGCCCAGGCGTGCACGGCCAGGGCGCACGGCAGGTAGGCCACCAGCGTCACCAGGCCGGCCCACGCCAGGAACCGGCCGTCGCCGGCACCGATCAGCACGCCGTCCAGCACGAACACCCAGCCGGCCATCGGCAGGGTCACCGCGACCACGACCAGCGACACCGTGATCGCCTGCCGCACGTCGGGATCGGACGTGAACACGGCGGACAGCCACCAGCCGCAGGTGCCGGCCACCAGCCCGAGCAGCACGCCGGCACCGACCCCCCAGGTGAGCGAGCGCCGCAGCAGGGCACGCACCAGCGTGCGGTCGCCCGCACCGAGCGCGTGCCCGACCATCGCCTGCGCCGCGATCGCCAGCGCGTCCAGCGCGAAGGCCGCGAAGCCCCACAGCGAGCTGACCACCTGGTGGCCGGCCAGCGCGACCGCGCCGAGCCCCGTGGCCACCCACACCGTGACCAGGATCGCGAGCCGCAGCGACAGGGTGCGCACCAGCAGCGGGGCACCGGTGCGCACGCCGGCCAGGATGCCGCCGGGCGCCGGGGCGAGCGGGGCGCCGGCGGCCCGGGCGCCACGGACCACCACCAGCACCAGGGCGGAGCCCATGCCGAGCTGGGTCAGCGCGGTGCCGAGGCCGGAGCCCGCGATCCCCCGGTGCAGTCCGAGCACCAGGAGCAGGTTCAGCGCGGCATTGACCACCGCGCCGACCCCGGCGACCACCAGCGGCGTCCGGGTGTCCTGCAGGCCGCGCAGCGCCCCGGTGGCGGCCAGCACGAGCAGCATGCCGGGCAGCCCGGGGGCGGACGCCCGCAGGTAGGCGGTGGCCTGGTCGGCCACCGCGCCGTCCGCCCCGAGCGCGGCGACCGCCCACGGGGCCGCTGCGAGGGTCAGCACCGCCAGCAGCACGCCGAGCCCGGCGGCGAGCCAGAGGCCGTCCACGCCCACCTGGAGCGCCCCTGCGCGGTCGCCGGCGCCGAGCCGGCGGGCCACCACCGCGGTGGTCGCGTACGCCAGGAACACGCAGAGCCCGACGACCGTCACCAGAAGGGTGGAGGCGAGGGACAGCCCGGCCAGCGCCGTCGTGCCGAGCCGGCCCACGATCGCCGAGTCCACGAGCACGAACAGCGGCTCGGCGACCAGCGCCCCGAGCGCGGGGACGGCCAGCGCGAGGATCTGACGGTCGACGGTGGACCGCACACGTCCAAAGGGTGAAATCCGAGCCAACTTCTTCCCGTCCACATCCGGTGCATGGCGTTCCTGCGGGTGAGAGCGTGCAGGTGAGAGCGTTGCACGGTTTTCTCCACAGGCCTGTCCACGAGTTGTGGACAGTCGCACGGTGGTTGTCCACAGCCTTCCACAGCGTTGTCCCCAGCCCCTGTGCACGTCTCGCTTGCTGGTCGCGGGCGACACACCTAACCTCGCGACGGCACCCGAGGATGTCAGACCTCAGCGGTAGGACTGGCGGGGACAGGGTGCGCGAACGAGGAGAGCGGGCTGACGGCGTGACCATCGAGGACCTCGAGTACGGGATGCCCGCGGAGCAGCGCCGCGCCCCCACGTTCGACCGCACGCCGCCGCAGGACCTGGACGCCGAGCAGAGCGTGCTCGGCGGCATGATGATCTCCAAGGACGCGATCGCCGACGTGGTCGAGCAGATCCGCGGCGCCGACTTCTACAAGCCCGCGCACGAGGCGATCTACGACGCCGTGCTCGACCTGTACGGCCGGGGCGAGCCCGCCGACGCCGTGACCGTGGCCGACGAGCTCACCAAGCGCGGCGAGATCGGCCGGGTCGGCGGCGTGCCCTACCTGCACACCCTGATCTCGATGGTGCCCACCGCCGCGAACGCGGGGTACTACGCCCGGATCATCCGGGAGCGCGCCGTGCTGCGCCGTCTGGTCGAGGCCGGCACCCGGATCGTCCAGCTCGGCTACGCCACCGACGGCGGCGACGTCGACGAGATCGTCAACAGCGCCCAGGCCGAGGTCTACGCCGTCACCGAGCGGCGCACCACCGAGGACTACCACCGGCTCGGCGAGGTGATGGCCGGCACCCTGGACGAGATCGAGTCAGCCGGGCACCGCGGCGAGGGCATGGTCGGCGTCCCCACCGGCTTCGCCGACCTCGACCGGCTGACCAACGGCCTGCACCCCGGCCAGATGATCGTGATCGCCGCCCGCCCCGCGATCGGCAAGTCCACCCTCGCGCTCGACTTCGCCCGCGCCGCCTCGGTGAAGAACCACCAGGCGTCCGTGGTGTTCTCCCTCGAGATGAGCCGGTCCGAGATCACCATGCGCCTGCTGTCCGCCGAGGCCCGCGTGCCGCTGCAGAAGATGCGCACCGGCCAGATGGGCGACGACGACTGGCAGAAGCTCGCCCAGATCCAGGGCAAGCTCGCCGAGGCCCCGCTGTTCATCGACGACTCGCCCAACATGTCGCTGATGGAGATCCGGGCCAAGTGCCGGCGGCTCAAGCAGAAGCACGACCTCAAGCTCGTGCTGATCGACTACCTGCAGCTGATGAGCTCCGGCAAGCGCGTCGAGTCCCGCCAGCAGGAGGTCTCCGAGTTCTCCCGCGCGCTCAAGCTGCTGGCCAAGGAGCTCGAGGTGCCGGTGATCGCGCTGTCCCAGCTGAACCGTGGGCCCGAGCAGCGCACCGACAAGAAGCCCCAGATGAGCGACCTGCGCGAGTCCGGGTCCATCGAGCAGGACGCCGACATGGTGATCCTGCTGCACCGCGAGGACGCCTACGAGCGCGAGTCGCCGCGCGCGGGTGAGGCCGACCTGATCGTCGCCAAGCACCGCAACGGGCCGACCGACACCATCACGGTCGCGTTCCAGGGGCACTACTCGCGGTTCGTGGACATGCAGGCCTGAGGCTGGGTGCTTCCGGTGGGCGCGGAGCCGCGACCTGTCGACGGGTCGGTGCGTCTGGAATCGGTCTCCCGCTCCGGGGCAGTCCGGAGCATGACCGGTTGTACTCGGGGCATGAAGACGGCGATCTCGGTTCCCGATGCGGATTTCGAGCGGTTCGAGCGGGTGGCGGCACGCCACGGCATGAACCGCTCGGAGTTCTACCAGCAGGCCGGCCGGCGCCTCGCCGACGAGCTCGAAGGGGTCGCTGAGCTCACCGCGCTGGCGAACGCGGCACCGGCCTGTGCAGGGCACAGCCCGCCGGTGACGGTCTGTTCGTCTCCGCGGCGCAGGACGCGATGACCGCCGAGGCGCCGTGGTGATCGCTCGTGGTGATGTCGTCTGGGTGGACTCTGGCTCGCCTCGGGGCAGCGAGCCGGCCGAGGTCCGCCCGGCCGTGGTGATCCGGGACGACTGGCTGCTCGCGACCGAGATCAGCACCGTGCTGGTGGTGCCCCTGACCTCTCACCTGTCGCTCGAGGCATTCCCTGGCAACGTCCTGGTCCCCGCACCGGCCGGTGGGCTGGACCGGGACAGCGTCGCGGTCGTCTCGCAGGCCGGCCCGGTCTCCCGTGAGCACCTCGACCTGTATCCGGCCGGGCACGCCCCCGCCTACCTCATGGCGGCGATCGGCGCGGGTATCCGACTGGTCGCTGGGATCTAGATCGGCGCTCTCGGACGTCGTGCCGACAGGCCCGCTCCTGCGATGACGGGTTCGAGCGGGTGTCGGACGTGAGTCCGGGGTGGGCGTCAGTGAGGAGAAGGGGCGTCACCACCGAGGCGGCAGAGTCGCCGACGACCGGAGTCGTGCTGGACGCATACGGTCGGCAGCGAGTGCGACCCGCGCCCTGGTGGTGAGAGGAAGGCGTCCCGTGGCACCGGGGACCGGACGTCATCGACGTCGTCGACCTCGCCTGAACCAGCACGAGCTCTCGGTCGAACCCGCCGAGACCACCACCGTCACCAACGTGATGAAGCCGGAGCGCCGCCATGCCCACCCTCGCCCTGCGCCTCGACGAGGAGACCCTGGCGACCTTGCGCAAGCAGGCCGAGATCGAGCACCGCTCGATGAGTGACGTGGCCAGCCGGGACCGGGCGGCGTCTGTCACCCGTCGCAGCGAGCGGAGCGCGATCTCGCGCGTGGCGGCGGCGTCGACGTTGGTAGAGCCCTGCAGGCGCGGGTCGTCGTCGCCGGGTGCCAGCCCGTCGTCACCTCGCCGGTCCCACCAGGCGTAGCAGCGTCCGACGAGCGTGCGGGACCGGTACCAGATCCCCAGAAGGCGGGTGCCGTCGTCCAGCTCAAGACCACGCAGGTGCTCGGCGATCAGGGTCGTCACGGTCCGGTCTGCGCTCTCGAGGTCCGCAGACCAGATCTCGTCCGGCGACCCCGGGATGGCGCGGCTGGCGCGCTGGACCGCCTGCAGCCTGTCGGGGTGGTCGATGTCCACCCACCAGCCCCTGGTGGGCATCCAGGCGTGGTAGATCGAGCGGGCGGACTGCCAGCGGTACGAGATCGCCCACGGCTGGTCGACGTCGTTCTCGCCCGCCTGCGCCAGGACGTCGGCCGCGTACTCCTCGACGTCGCGGTAGCCGGCGCGCTCGGCCGCCACGGCCAGGCGCTCACGGTTGGTCTTGAGCGGGGCGAGCACCTCGGCGAACGCGGTCTGCGGGGTGTCGGCGAAGTAGACCGTGCTGCCCAGGGTGTCCCAGCGCCCGCGCCGGTCGGCCGTGCCGAGCGGCAGGTCGTCACCCAGCAGCGGATCCGCTACCTATCAACCATCGAACCGCAGGCGAATGCAACGCCGATGCCGCCCGCTGCGGCCCGACGCCGGGGCGTCAGGGGCGGACCTGCATCCCCGCACCGGCGACCGCGGCCCCCGCACCGGCCCCGCCGGCCAGCGACAGCGTGCGCGCCGCGGCGCCGTAGACCTCGACCACCGGTGCAGCGTCGTGCACGGCGAGCACCACGACCCGGTCCTGGCTGCGGGCGCGCACGGCGGTGAGCACGCGGGTGCGTGAGTCCTGGTCGAGGCCGGCCAGCGGTTCGTCGATCAGCAGCACCTCGGGTGCGGCCAGCAGCCCGCGGGCGATGCGCAGCCGGGTCTGCTCGCCGCCGGACAGCGCCCGGCCGCCGACGCCGATCGGGGTCGCCAGGGGCACGGTGCGCAGACCCAGGTCGTCCAGCAGCGTGCGCAGGGTGCGGTCGCTCGCCTCGGGGTCGCCGAGGCGCAGGTTCTCTGCGACGGTGCCGGTGAACAGGTAGTCGTCGACCGGGACCTCGAGCACGGCGCCCTGCCCGGGGCGCTGGGTCTCGAGCTCGGCGGACAGCGCGTCCAGCAGGGTGGTCTTCCCGCACCCGGACGGGCCGGTGACGACGAGCGCCTCGGAGCGGGCCGCGTGCGCGGCGAGGGTGGCGGCGCCGTGGGTCACGGTGGCGGGCAGCTCGTAGCGGGCGAGATCGAGCCGGTCGCCGTCCAGCCGGGCGACCAGCCCGGGCCGGGGCCGGTCCGGCGCGTCGCGGCCGATCTCCTCGAGCCGGTGCTCGGCCTCGGCGGTGAGCCTGCGCTGCATCAGGGCGGTCGGCACGACGAGCGCGGAGGTGGACAGCCCGACCATCATCAGCAGGACCAGGATCGTGTCGGGCGGCGAGACCTGGTCGACCAGGACGCTCACTGCCGTGGCCAGCGCGGTCGCCGCGACGCCCAGGGCGCTCACGGCGAGCGCGGCCCGGGCCGGACCGTCGGCCCGGCGTCGTCGGGCGGCGGTGTAGCCGTCCAGGGCCGCCAGCTCCGTGCGCAGCAGCCCGGGGGCGGCGCCGAGGCTGACCAGCTCGGGCCAGGCGGTCTGCAGCTCGATCAGCGCGCTGCGCTCCCGGGACCGGCGCAGGTCCCCGGCAGCCTCGTCGAGCGCGCGCCGGCGTTCCAGGCGGCGGGCCAGGACCAGCGCGACCGCGCCGAAAGCCAGCACGCACACCGCCGCCACCGGGGCGAGCACGAGGGTGAAGCAGCCCCCCGCGATCACGGCGACGACGAAGGAGAGCAGGGGTGCCCGCACGGTGATCAGCCGCATCCCGACCGCATCCGCGTCATGGACGGCCCGGTCCAGCAGCGCACCGTCGCGCTGCCCGGCGGTCGCGCCGTTCGCGGCCACCCGGGTGAAGTACGCGTCGCGCGCGGCCGAGACCTCGCTCAGCGCGCTGCGGTGCAGCAGCATCCGCTGCCCGTACTGGAAGGCGATCCTGCCGGTCGCGAACGCCCGGACCCAGGCCGACGGCAAGATGTAGGAGAAGGTGCTGGCCACGCTCAGCCCGGCGATGGCGCTGGCGGTGATGAACCAGCCCGAGGCGGCGAGCAGGCCCACCGAGCAGAGCTCGGTCGCGGCGGCCGCCACGAGGCCGGCCCGGGTCACGGTGCGCGCGTTCACGGGTGCGACCCCGTTGCCGCGACGGCAGGGCCGTCTGCTGTCCGGACGTCGGCGCGGGCCCCGGCGCCGTCCGCGACCCGGTGCTGGCGTGCCGCGCCGTCCGTGACCTCGATCCTGCTGGTGGCCAGCCGGGCCACCTCGGCGGAGTGCGTGACCACGATCACCGTGCAACCGCGGGTCGCGGTGCGCAGCGCCTCGACCACCTCGTGCTGCGCCTGGTCGTCCAGGTGCGCGGTGGGCTCGTCGAGCAGCCACAGGCGCGAGCCGCGGAGCGTCGCGCGCGCGACGGCGATGCGCCGGACCTCCCCGGCCGAGAAGGCGTACCCGTCCTGGCCGCCGCACACGGTCGCCAGGCCGTCCGGCAGCGCGTCGAGCAGCGGTCCGAGGCCGACGGCGCGCAGCGCGGCGACCAGCTCGGCGTCCGTCGCCTGCGCGGCGCCGAGCCGCAGGTTGTCGGCCAGGGTCCCGGTGACGACGAGCGAGGACTGGCCGATCCAGGTCGCCGCCCCGGGCAGCACCTGCCCGAGGTCGGACCCGTCCGCGGCGAGCCACCGGACGGCACCGGAGTCCGCCGTCCGCAGACCGCTCAGCACGGTCAGGAGCGTCGTCTTGCCCGCCCCCGAGGCCCCGGTGATCACGGTCCACCGGCGGGCGGGTGCAGTGAGCGTGCCGCCGGCGCGCACCAGGAGCTGCCCACCCGGAGACCGCACCTCCAGGTCGCCGGCCACGACGGTCACCGGGACGGTGAGGACGTCGGCCGTCGGCCGTGCCGGTGCGGGTGCGCGCATGGCGGTCAGCGAGCGGGCCGCCGCCAGCGTCCGCTCCCGGTCGTGGAACCCGGCCGCGGCCTCGCGCAGCGGGGTGAAGTACGCGGGGCACAGCAGCAGCACGAACAGGCCCGCCCGGAGGCTCAGCAGCGCCGTGCCGGGCACGTGCACGTATCCCAGCAGGGCCATGCCGACATAGGTGGCGGCGACGGCGATCGACATGGTCACCACGGTGTCCATCACGACGCCCGAGACGAAGGCACGGCGCAGCACGGCCAGGTTGGCGCGCTGCAGGCGGGCGGACGCCTGCTCGATCGTCCGGGACCGGCCGTCCAGGGCGCGCAGTCGGCGCAGCGTGCGGATGCCGCGGAAGCTGTCCAGCACGATCGCGCCGAGCCGGTCCAGCGCGTGCAGGTAGCGGTCGTTGCCGTCCTTGGCGAGCATCCCGGCCAGCCACATGTTGGCCGGCACGATCGCGGTCGCCAGCACCAGGATGACGGCCGCCGGCCAGTGCACCACCGCGGTGGCGACGAAGATCAGCAGCATCGACGCCCCGGCGGACCGCTGGCGCGGTGCGTGCTGGGCCAGGTGCTCGGCGACCTGGTCGATCAGTCCGAGCAGGGCCTCCGCGCCCACCGCGGGGTCGAGGGCGGCGCGCACGCCGTCGCCGGGCAGGACGCTGCCGAGCAGGTCCCGACGGGCGGCCGCCGCGATCCGCTCCGCGCCGATCCGGGACCAGCGGGCGGCGGCCCAGGTGGCGAGCGCGCCGGCCGCACCCGCTGCGACGACCAGCGCGAGCGAGGCGAGCAGGGGGCCGGTGCCGGCGGAGTCGATCAGGCGCTGCGCCAGAGCGGCGACGCCCCACCACTGGACGACGGTCGCGGCCGTGCCCGCCACCCGCAGGGCGGCTGCGGCGCGTACCGCGCCCGCCGCAGGGGTCGCCGTCCGGGCGAGCCAGGCGTCGGGCGCGTCGGTCTGTGGTGGCACCGTGGCCGGGTCATCGGTCATGGGTGGCGGGGACCTCCCGGTCCTGCCGTGCGCCGCGGACCTCGTCGATGATCCAGATGCCCAGCGCCGCGACGGACATCACGCCGACGATCACCCAGCTCATCCCGAAGCTGATGTACTGGTCCAGGAACAGGTCGCTCAGCCAGTAGGCGAAGAAGCCCAGCACGAACAGCAGGACACCGATCGTCCAGCGAAGGACGCGGCCGCGACGGTGCGTGGTGCGCTCGGTGGTGCTCATCTCGGCATCTCCCCCTCCGGCGCGAGCACGGGCGACCGCCGGGACAGCGCGCGCTGCGAGAACCAGGTGTAGTAGGCGATCAGCGGCAGGTTCAGCCCGATCCCGACCAGCAGGAACGTGTAGGTGCTGCTCGTCGCCGCCGCGTCGTCGAGCGTCAGGCCGGGTGCGAGGTCGGGCGCGTGGCCGATCAGGAACGCGACCACGACCGCGACGGTGGCGGTCACCATGGCCGCCATCGGTGTGCCGGAGCGGCGACCCGCGGCAGCCGAGCTCCGGAAGGTCAGGGAGGCGATGACCAGGGCGACCACCGCGAACACCATCGTCCCGGCGAAGGCGATCGCCCGGGCGGGGGTGGAGAGGTTCATCCCCGCCGGGGTAGCACCCACCAGGGCCAGCGCGAGGACGGCGAGCACGCCGGTGCTGACGACGCCGAGGCGTCCGCGCCGGGCGAGGGTCTGCGCGTCGCCCACGCCCTGCAGGTACAGGTAGGCGTAGCCGAGCGTGACGTCCAGCACGACCACGCCGACACCCATCAGGACGCTGTACCAGGAGAAGACGTCCGTGGCGGAACCGCCGACGTAGCTCGCGCCGTCGTACGCGACCGGACGGGTCAGCGCGCCGAGCGCGAACCCCTGCGCGAACGCGGCCACCAGGGAGCCGATGCCGAAGGCGCGGTACCACCGTTCGCCGACCGCTCCGTCGCGCTGCGAGATCATCTCGATGGAGAAGCCGCGCAGGATCAGGGCGAGCAGCATCACCACCAGCGGGATGTACAGGTGCGGCAGCAGGACGCCGAAGGCGAGCGGGAAGCCCGCCCACAGGCTCACGCCGGCCATGACCAGCCAGGTCTCGTTGCCGTCCCAGACGTTCGCGACCTGCTCGATGATCTGGTGGCGGGTGTGCCGGTCGCGCTCGACGACGGCGATCGTCCCCGCGCCGAGGTCGTAGCCGTCCAGCAGCAGGTAGGCGAGCAGCGAGATCAGGACGATGCCGAACCAGAGGATCTCCATCAGAGCGCTCCCGTCCCGGTCAGCTCGTCACGGCGCAGCTGCTCCTCGTCGTGCCACGGCGGTGCGGCCGGGACGAGCCATCCGTCGGACCCGTCGGTCTCGATGACCTCGGGGACCTCGGCGTCGCGCTCCGGCCCGCGCCGGACGGTCTTGACGATGAAGACGACGTACGCCGTCAGGAGGGTGGCGTAGACCGCGACGAAGCCGATCCCGGAGAGCAGCACCGTCCAGGGGTCGAGGTCGGCGAAGGCGTCCGCCGTCTTCAGCTCGCCCCAGACCACCCAGGGTTGACGACCGACCTCGGCCGTCAACCAGCCGCCCAGGATCGCGATGATCCCGACCGGGGTGGTCCACAGCAGCCACGTGTGGAACCGGTGGGAGTCGTAGAGCCGGTGCCGCAGGCGGAGCACCAGACTGATGAACCCGGAGGCGAACAGGACCACCGAGCCGTAGAACATCAGCCGGAACCCCCAGTAGGTCAGGAGCACCGGGGGCCGGTCGGCCTCGCTGATCAGGTCCAGACCGGGTGTGGTGGTCGCTCCGCTGAGGTCGTGCGTGCCGATCGCGCTGCCGAGGTACGGGACGATCAGCTCGAGCAGGTTCTTGTCCTCGGACTCGTCCGGGATGGCGAAGAACACGTAGCCGTTGCTGGTCGAGCTCCAGTGCCCCTCGAACGCGATCAGCTTGCTCGGCAGCCCGTCGTCGGTCACCTGGTAGGCGGCCACGAACTTCGCTGCGACCGAGTCGCCGAGCGCGATCTGCACCGGCATCAGCACCGCCAGGATGCCCAGGCCGATCGACAGCGAGCGCCGGGCGAAGTCCCGAGCCCGGTTCTTGATCAGGTAGTAGGCGGAGATCCCGGAGATCACGGCCGCGGCGGAGACCAGCACCGCGACCAGCATGTGCGGCCACCGCCACAGGAAGGACGGGTTGAAGATGATCTTCCACCAGTCGGTCGGGACGAAGCTGCCGTTGTCGTCGACCTCGTACCCCGCGGGCGACTGCATCCACGAGTTGGCGACCAGGATCCAGGTCGACGACAGGATCGTGCCGATGGCGACCATCACCGTGGCCGCGAACATCGTCCGCGGCTTGACCTTGCCGTCGCCGTAGAGCAGCACGCCGAGGAAGGACGCCTCGACGAAGAACGCCGTGACGACCTCCATCCCGATGATCGGGCCCAGGATGGCGCCGGTCTTGGCGGCGAAGCCGGCCCAGTTCAGGCCCAGCTCGAAGGTGATGACGATCCCGGCGACGACGCCCAGGGCGAACCCGACGGCGAAGATGCGCCGCCAGAACCGGAACATCTGCAGGTAGACGGGCTTGCGGGTGCGCCAGTACATCCCGAAGACGATGCACAGGAACACGGAGATCCCCACGGTGATCGCGGGGAACGTCATGTGGAACATGACGGTGATGGCGAACTGGATGCGGGAGAGCAGCTCGGCGTCCATCGGATCAGCCCACCGTTCTGCGGGCCGGGGAGGTGCTGGTCGCCGCTGCGGTGCGGTACCGCTCCTGGGGGCCGGCCGCTGCCACGAGGTCGTCCTCGACGGCAGCCGCCCCCTGCGCGCAGGTGCTGCCTGCACGGAAGTCATAGGTCATAGGTCCCGGGTTATCACCTGCCCAGTCACAGCGTCGAATGTGCCTGAGGCAACTCAGTCATCGGCTGAACCGAAGAGTTCGGTGTGCTGTGCCGGCCGTGCTGGCCGTGCCGACCCGGTGACGGCCGGCACGGGTCCGCGGAAGACCTGCTCGACGATGGCAGTGAACGCCGCGATCTGGGGACGCCGACGGGCACCCCGGCGCATCGCGAGCGACAGCCGCCACCGGGGCACGGCGTCGAGCAGGTGGACCTTCGCGCAGCCGGTGGTGGCGACCAGGTCCGGGATCACGGCCACCCCGGCGCCGGCGGCGACGAACCCCGGGATGCTCGGGAGGCTGGTGACCTCGGCCGTGACCCGTCGGGTCATCCCGCGTTCGTGCAGGGTGTGCTCGACCTGGATCCGGTTGCCGTAGCCCTCGACGACATCCACCCACTCCTCGCCCTCGAGCTCCGCGAGCGCGACCGACTCGCGGGCGGCCAGCCGGTGCCCGGTGGGGACCACGAGCACGTAGGGGGCGCTGGTCAGCTCGACCGTCTCGATCTCGGTGGTGCCGGGCAGGGCCGAGAACGCCAGGTCCAGCCGGCCCCGCAGCAGGTCCTCGGTCAGCCCGGTCGAACCGGTGCGGGACGCCCGGATGCTGACGTCGACGCACGGGTAGGCGGCCCGGAACTGCGTCAGGATCTCGGGCAGGCGGCCGAACTGCTCCATCGCCGAGAACGAGCCCATCCGCAGGTTGCCGGTGATCCCGCTCGCGCTCTGCCCGGCCAGCGAGCGCAGGCGCTCGAGCCTGTCGAGCACCTCGCGCGCCTCGGGCAGCATCCGCTGGCCGACGTCGGTGATGGACAGGGATCGGGTGGTGCGGTCGAACAGCACCACGCCCAGCTCCCGCTCCAGGCTCTTCAGGCCCGTGGACACGCTCGACTGCGAGACGCGCAGCACGTGGGCGGCCTCGGTGACGCTCTCCTCCGCGGCCACGGCGACGAAGTACTCCAGCTGGCGAAGCTCCATGGCGTGAGGATAGATGCGGACGAATAGTGCTAGCAGAGGTGTTCGTCCGGGACGATCGCGAGCGCTGCGGGTGCGATCGACCCGGTCAGCCCTGCGCCGCCGCCGTGCTCGCCCGCGGCACCAGGTACGGCGCCCGCACCCCGTCCCCGTCCGGCAGCTCGACCTCGAGCGCCCGCGCGGCGGCCTGCCGGCCGAGCCCGCGCCAGTCCATCGCGACGGTCGAGAGCGCGGGGGCGTAGAACTCGGTCTCCGGTCGGCCGTCGAAGCCCATCACCGAGACGTCCCCGGGCACGGTGCGGCCGAGGTACGCCAGGCCCTTCATCACGCCGAGCGCCAGGTCGTCGTTGCCGCACAGCACGGCGGTGACCGTCGGGTCGGTGCCGAGCACCGAGGCGGCGCGGTAGCCGCTGGCGGCGTCCCAGCCGGCGCTGATCGGCTCCGGCACCGGGCTGCCCGCCTGGAGCAGCGTCTCGCGCCAGCCGCTGGACCGCTCGTCGGCGTAGCCGTGCGGCACGGCGACGTGGTGCACGGTGCGGTGGCCGAGCGCGAGCAGGTGCCGGGTGGCCAGCGTCATGCCGGTGTACTCGTCCAGCCACATCACGCGGTCCGGCGGACGGGGGCCGGTGGCGGCCTGCGCGGCCTCCTTGCTGCGGACCAGCGCGACCACGTCCGGCTTGTCGGCGAGCGAGGCGGCGGCGACGTGCGCGGCCGGGCCGTAGTCGACCACGATCACCGGGCCGATGCCGGGTGCGAGCACCCCGCGCAGGCGGTTCCTCGTGGTCACCTCGTCGGCGGTGTCGCTCGGCAGCAGGCGGACGTCGACGGCGATGCTGTGCGCCTCGGCGACCTCGTGCACGCCGGCGACGATCTGGGTGTACCCGTACAGCGCGACGTCGGTGGTCAGGACGGTCAGCACGCTGGACTGCCCGCGGGACAGCCAGCGGGCAGCCGTGCTGGGCACGAAGCCGAGGTCGGCGATCACCCGCTTGACCCGCTCCCGGGTGGCGGCGCCGACGTCGGGGGCGTCGTTGAGCACCCGGGAGACCGTGGTCACCGAGACTCCGGCGGCGCGGGCGACGTCGCCGATCGCGGCGCGCCGGGCGGGGCCGCCGGGCGCCGGCGAGGGGCGGGTGGGCGGCATGTCTCGACCGTACCGGAGCGGTGCGCGTGGGCTCCGCGCGCCGCTCCGGGCCCGACGGTCAGGCGGGCAGCCGCAGCAGCACCGCGAACGGCTCGTCCGGTGTCGCGGGGGCGAGGTGCAGCTCGTCGGTGGCGGCCTCCCAGGTCACGGAACCGGGGCTGCCGAACACCTGCTGCACGGCGTCCGAGCCGGCGCTCGCGGCCGTGCCTGCCGCGGCACCCGTGCTCGTGCCCGCTCCGGTGCTCGGGCCCGACCCGGCCAGGCGCAGCGTGCGGCCCCCTGCGGGCAGCCCGTGCTTGGCCCAGACGGCGAGGTGCACGCCCTCGTCGTCCCGCAGGCCGAGCACGACCAGGTCGTCCTGCCAGGCCGGCAGACCGAGCGGCCAGAACGGCACGGACCGGGCGATCCGGTGGCGGAGCGCCCGGTGCACGGCGACCCCCTCGTGCACCACGGCGAGCTGGTCGGGATGCATCCGGGTGAGGTAGCCAGACAGGTAGAGCCGCCCGACGATGCCGTTCAGCATGGTGAACCGGGTCTCGGCCAGGGTCATCTTCTCGTTCGGGTACGCCCAGTTCCCGCACTGCTCCGGAAGCATCATCATCGGGGCGCTCGCGGCGATGTTGGCGTACTGCCGGAAGTCCTGCTGGTCGCTGGTCGACTGCAGCTGGGAGTGCGCGAGCGTCGCGCCGTCGCTGCGCATCGACCCCGAGGAGCAGGTCTCGACGGTGAGGTCGGGGTGCCGGTCCAGCACGCCGTCCAGCCAGGCGAGGTAGGCCCGGCCGGCCTCCAGCAGGCCGTCGCCGCGGCTGGGGGCGTCGTGGTCCGTGCCGGCGTCGGCGTTGATGTTGTAGTCGAGCTTGAAGAACCGGATGCCGAGGTCGCCGACCAGGTGGTCCACCACCCGGTCGAGGTGCGCGCGGGCCGCGGGGTCGCGCAGGTCGAGGTGGTAGCGCTGGTGGGTGCGCAGCCGGTGCCCGTCGCGCTGCAGGAACGCGCTGCCGGGCAGCGTGCCGGCGACCGGTGAGTCGACGCCGACCACCTCCGGCTCCAGCCAGATGCCGGGGCGCAGCCCGCGGGAGCGGATGTGGTCGAGCACCTCGGTCAGCCCGCCGGGGAACCGGGTGCTGGACGGGGTCCAGGCCCCGACCGAGGGCCACCAGTCGCCGCCGTCGTCGTACCAGCCGCAGTCGATGCAGAAGTACTCGGCGCCGGCCTCGGCCGCGGCGTCGACCAGCGGCAGCAGGGCGGCGGTGGTCGGGTCGCCCATCAGGGTGTTCATGTAGTCGTTGAAGATCACCGGCAGCTCGGTGCGGTCCGGGTGCGGGCGCAGGACGTGCCGGCGGTACCCGGTCAGCTCGGCGATCGCGCCGTCCGCACCGGCGGCCGAGACCGCCACGGCGACCGGCACGGTGCTGAACGACTCGCCGGGGGCCAGCGGGCGGGACCAGTGGTGCTCGACGTCGGTCGGGCCGAGCAGGGTGAGGTAGACGCCGTCCACCCGCTCGCCGAGCTGCCAGAGCCAGGGGCCGTTGCTCTCCACCTGCCAGACCAGCGCGCGGCCGTCGGCGTCCACGACGGCACCGACCGGCAGCACCGCGGCGGTGGACCGGCTGGACACCGACGAGCGGGTGACGGTGCCGCCGACCGGGGTGACGGCCGGCGAGAGGTCGCCGTCCGTGAACGAGGCGGAGTCGACGCCGAGCAGCCGGACCAGCTCGTACGCGCGCAGCGGCTCGCGCCGCCAGCGGCCCTCGGCCAGCCAGTCCGACCGGCCGGAGACCAGGTCCCAGCCGTCGGGGGAGCCCGAGGTGAGCGCGACGTAGGTGGACAGCGAGCTGACCGAGGTCAGGGTGCGGGTGGCGCTGCCGATGTTGGTGACGGTGACCTGGGAGCGGACCGCCGCGACGCCGTCGGGCGCGGTGAGCGTCACGGTGGCCTCGACGCCGTACGCCGCCGAGCGGGTCAGCACGGTCAGCCGGTGCTCGCCGTCCGCGTGCGTCGCGGTGTGCCGGACGTAGCGCAGGTCGTCGCCGACCAGGGTCTCGGAGTACCGGGAGCCGAAGTTGGCCTGCAGCGCGCCGTCCAGGGTCAGCTGAACCAGCGACTGCGGCTGGCCGAACGCGGGCCGGGGCGTCGGGTCGGTGCCGACGGGGCGGAGCTGGTCCAGGGCGGGCGGCCGGTCGCTGCCGTGGCTGATCGTGACCTCGACGACGTCGTTGCCCCAGGTGATCGGGTGATGCGTGGCCATGGCGGCTCGCTCCTTTGCGCTCGGATGCAGGTACGGTACCGCTTCCGGAGTTCTCGATCACCCTCGCCAAGGCAGATCGGCAGCGATGAGCAGGATGATCCTGCGGAATCGTCGGATCATTGACAACATCGGGGATGACGCGCTTGACTCCCTGACCGGAAGCGCTTCCGGAAAGTCCGGAACGTGGAGTGAGGAGACACTGATGTCCCGCACGATGGCACTGGACGACGACGCTGCCGACGTCGTCGTCGCCGACACCAGCCGCACGACCCTCTGGTCGTACGTGGCCTTCACCCTGGCGAACCTCGGGCTGTGCGTCGTCTACGGCGGTGTGCTGCAGGTGCTGCTCGCGACGCAGGTGGACGAGATGGTCGGATCGGCGGCCCGGGTCGGGCAGCTCGCGATCGTCACCAGCGTCGGCGCGCTGTCGTCGATGGTCGCCCAGCCGGTCGCCGGCTGGATCGCCGACCGGACGCACCTGCGGGTCGGCCGCCGCAACATCTGGATCCTGCTCGGTGGCGTGCTGTCGCTGGTGCTGCTGCTCCCGGTCGCCACCAGCTCGTCCGTCTGGATGCTGACCGCGGCCTGGGCCGTCGCGATGTGGCCGCTCAACATGGTCCAGGTCAACCTCAGCGCGTTCATCCCGGAACGCACCCCGGACAACCGGCGTGGCTTGATGTCCGGCGTGATGGGCGTCGCGCGGTACGGCGGCATGACGGTCGGCGTGTGGCTGGTCAGCCTGACCTCCTCGACCATGGCCGCCTACGTCGTGATCGGCATCGCCTGCGCTGTCGCGACCGTGATGTATGCGCTGACCACGAAGGACATCCCCCCGCTGCCGCGCCGTCCCCGCCGCGAGCGTGGTGCCGCGACCGAGCCGAACGTGCTGTTCACCGCGCGGGCGCACGACTTCTGGCTGGCGTTCGCGAGCCGGTTCTGCGTGATCGGCTCGTACTTCCTGGTGACCGGCTACATGCTCTACCTGCTGCAGGACTACATCGGCTACGGCGACGGCACGCTGGCCACCGCGACCACGGGCGTCGCCGTGGTGTCGCTGGTCATCACGATCGGCAACCTGGTCTGCTCCGTGATCGGCGGCATGGTCTCCGACCGGATCGGTCGGCTCAAGGTGTTCGTCGTCGCGGCCGCCGCGCTGTTCGTGGTGCCGGCCGTGCTGATGTTCGCGTTCCCGTCCTGGCGCATGCTGCTGGTGTCGGCGGCGATCATCGGGATCGGCTTCGGCACCTACAACGCGGTCGACCAGGCCCTGGTCGCCCGGGTGCTGCCGTCGCGCAAGACCGCCGCCCGGGACCTCGGCATCATCAACTTCGCCGACGCCGGGCCGCAGACGGTCGCACCGACCATCGCCGCCGTGATCGTCACCGCGACCGGCGACTACGGGTACATCTTCGTGGCGATGGGGGCGTTCTGCGCGCTCGGTGCCGTGATCGCGACCCGGATCCGGGCGGTGCGCTGAGCGGCGCTGCGTGGGATGTCGGCCGGGGCACCGGTGGCGGCGCGGTCGGGCACGGTCAGACCTGCACCCTCCACCGCGTGCTCCGGTCCAGCGTCACGGAGTCCAGCGCGCACAGCGACCCCGGCTCGGCACGTCGGCGGTCGAGGGCGTCGGCGGCGAGCCACACCTCGGCCTCCGGGTGCAGCGGCAGGATGCGCAGCGCGACCCGGCCGCCGTGCGCTCCGGGCAGCACGTCCAGGTCGATCAGCCAGGGGGTGCCGTCCCAGAACCGGTCGGCCACCACCACCCCGTCGACCAGCAGCTCGGCCACGTCGCCGGCCCAGGTGATCGTCAGGGTGCGGCGGTCCGGGCCGTCCGAGGTCGAGGGCGTGCCGACGTCGTGCAGCCGCCAGTGCGCGGCCAGCTCGGCGACGACGGCGGGAGCGGGTGCCGACGCCCGGCCCCGGGCGCTGCCGTACCCGGCCGGGACGTCGGCCGCGGGGCGCACCAGGGTGCGTCCGACGGGGCGTGGTGGGCGCGGGGCGCCCTCGGGGCGGACCGGTGCGGGGCGCCAGCCGTCGGGGCCGTGCACCTCGATCTCGGGCGGCCGTGAGGCACGGGCCAGCACGGCTGCGCCCTCCGTCCAGAGCGGGTCGTCGGTCCGGGCCAGCACCCGTCGGTCGGGCAGGTCCAGCACCCAGGTCCGGTCGGCGTCGGCGGCGGGGACCACGACGACGGTGGCGCGGGCGTCGGCGAGCGCCACCCGTAGGTCGCCGCCGGTGCGGGCGGGCAGCCGGTGCAGGCCGGGCTCGACGGCCCGCCCGCCGTGCACGGTCGCGCCGGCGTCCAGCCGGACGTCCGGGTCGATGCCGGGCTCGGCCACCAGGACGAGCGTGCTCGGGTCGAGCAGCGTGAGGGCGCTCGCGGTGGCGGACCGTACCTCGACGGCGCCGAGGTGCAGGCCGACCGGCCAGCGGGCGAGCGTGCCCGACGGGACGTCGACGGGGCCGAGCGTGGTGCGCCCGCCGGGCAGGTCCAGGCCGAGCCGCACGCCGTGCAGGTCGGGCAGCGGCACGTGCGGCTGGTGCCAGCAGAGCAGCACGAAGCCGGTGCGGCCGTCGCTGCGCAGCGCCCAGCGCAGGGTGCTCGTGTCCTCGACCCCGGTGGGCAGCCGCTCGGGCAGGGTGGACGGCATCTCGGCCAGCAGGGGGCCGAAAGCGCGCAGGAAGGCGTGCTGGCGGCGCAGCGCGGCATGGCTCGGGCCGAGCTGTCCCGCGCTGCCGATCGCTGCGTGGAAGTCGTAGTCGAACCGCGGCAGGTCGTTGGGGTAGCCGGTGGCGTGCGACTCCTGCAGGCCGTCGCGGGGGTTCGTGCCGCCCGCGTACATGTAGTAGCCCTGCCAGGCAGAGCCGCCGGCGATCGTGGTGTGGGCGACGGCGGCGATGTCGGCGCCGGTCGGCACGGGGCGGCGGTGGTAGGTGGTGGCCATCCCGCCACCGAGCTCGCACGTCGCGGGCGGGAAGCTCTCGTCCCGCGGGCGGGCGACCACCTCGGCGGCCGAGGTGCCGCGCACGTCTGCGCCGACGCCGGGGTCGTCCCAGTCGTGGCTGGGGAAGAAGTGCGCCCGGAAGGTGTGGTCCCACGGGGCGCGGGCGTCCACCCAGAACCCGTCGCCGTACCCGGAGTACAGCCCGAACAGCTCGTCCGCGGGCAGCTCGGCGCCGCCCCAGGCGGTCGCGGTCCACAGCGGGGCGCGCAGCCCGGCGGACCGGGCCATCCGCTTGAGGGTGAGCAGGTGGTCCGGCTGGTGGTCCAGCTCGTTCTCCACCTGGATCGCGAGCACCGGACCGGCGGGTCCGCACAGGTCGGCGAGCTGGTGGCCGAGGGCGTCGAACCACGGGCGGACCAGGTCGAGGTAGGCCGGGTCGTCGGTGCGGTGCGCCACCGGTGCGGCCTGCACCCAGTCCGGCAGGCCGCCGTTGCGCACCTCGCCGTGGCACCAGGGGCCGATCCGCAGCACCACGCCGAGGTCGAGCTCGTGGCACAGCCGGACGAACGCGGCGACGTCGAGGTCGCCGTCGAACCGTGGCGGCCCGGGGTCGGGCTGGTGGTGGATCCAGACCAGGTAGGTGGACACCAGGTCGATCCCGCCGGACCGCATCAGGAGCAGCCGTTCGCGCCACCGGGAGCGCGGCACCCGCGCGTAGTGCAGCTCGCCGGACACCGGCACCCACCCGGCTCCGGCGCGGTGCAGCGCGCGCGAGCTCAGGGTCACCCGCGGATCGGCGTCCGGGGCGGCGGCCATCGCGGGGACGGTCGGCGGGGTCGGCCACGGCTGGTGCCGGACCACCAGGGTGTCAGGCACGGCGGAACTCCTCGTTCACGGCGCGCTGCCAACCGGCCTCGCGCCACATCGGATGGTGCGGTGCGGCGTTCGAGCAGGGGGTGATGCCCCAGATGCCCTCGCGGGCCGCCGCCCGGATCCCGGTCTCGGCGAGCCGCCGCCCGATCGGGCCCTCCTCGAACCAGCCGCCCAGCGGGGTGTAGCCCACCCATCCCTCGCCGATCACGACCGGCACCTCGCGCCAGCGGCCCCAGGCGGCGACCGCGGTGACCCGGGCGGTGATCTCCCGCTGCATCGCCTCGTGGAAGGTTCCGTAGTACCGGTAGAGCCAGGCGTCCCAGGCATCGGGGTCGAGGGTGTCGTAGCCGTAGAGCATCTGGTCGGTCACGACCGTGGCGGCGAGCTTCCAGGAGACGGGGCGGCCGTAGTCCGGCCAGGTCGGGCTGCCGGGCCGTTGCAGGGACCGCAGCAGGGCGTTCGGGAAGTCCGCGGTCGCGGTGCCACGGATGTCGAGCAGCTGCTGCAGCCGGTCGAGCACCCCGTAGGCGTAGACGTGCAGCTGGCCGGCGCCGAGGACGGCCGGCAGGGTGTGCATCGCCAGGTGCGGCGGCTTTCCCAGGCTCGCGGTGACCAGGTGGCCGGGGTGCGCGGCGCGCAGCGCGGCGATCGCGGTGGTGGTCGCGGGGTCGTCCAGGGCGGGCAGCGCGGAGAAGTCGACCTCGTTGTGCAGCTCGACCAGCGCGACCACCTCGGCGAGCCCGGCGGCGGCGATCTCGTCCAGCATCCGGGTCAGCGCCGCCGCCAGGGCCGCCGGGCGATCGGCGGTCGGGATCGCGTCGATCGCGCGGAACCACCGCTCGTCCGCGCACAGCGCCGGTGACTGCTGGTACTCCCAGCCGGCCAGCACCACCGACATGCCGCGACGGTGCAGCCCGCGCAGCAGCGCGAAGAACCGGTCCCGCAGCCGCACCCGGTGCCCGCCCGGCACGGCGTACCACCGGGTGCCCGCGCCGAACCGGGCGCCGTCCGGGCGGGGGCCCATCCCGTCGACCGGCAGCTCGTCGGCCAGGTCGTCCAGGCCGAGGTCGCCGTGCAGCAGCAGCGGGGCCGCGCAGATCCGCACGGTGGTGTAGCCGCGCGCCGCGGTCTCGTCCAGGGCGGCGTCCAGGTCGGCGTAGGGCTCGCCGGGGCCGGCCAGCACGTACCAGGAGAAGTCCCACAGGCAGACGGTCAGGCGATCGGGCAGGTGCGCGGGCACGCCGACGGGGCGGTGGGTGCTCGTCGACGGGGCGCTCATGCGGCTGCCGGCCAGCCGCTCGGCAGCCGCCGGCCGTCGGCAGCACCGGCGCGCAGCGTGGCGACGGTGCGGGCCCGACCGGCCGGGTCGTCGACCGAGAACAGCAGCAGCTCGGGCAGCGAGGTGGCGAAGTAGTCGGGTGCCATCGGTGCCCGTTCCAGGTCGTCCGCCGTCTGCTCCATCGCCTTCCACACCCGCTCGGCCGCCTCGGTCTCGCCCAGGCGGACGTGGGCCACCCCGACCCAGTAGTCGTCCGGACGCGCGGGCCGCGGTGCCACCGCCAGGTGCCCGCCGTCGTCCCGCGCCTGCTGCCACCGCTGCCTCGCGGTGCCCGGGTCCTGCGCGGCAGCGTACGCGTCACCTGCGGCGACGATCCGCTGCGCGCACGGGGCTGCCGGGTGCCGGCCCTCGCCGAGGTTGACCGGGGTGCGCAGGCCCTGGTCGAGCAGCCGGGCGGCCGCCGGCGGGTCGGTCGTCGCCAGCCGGGCCGCCTCGGCGACGCACGCGCGGTCGTAGGCGGCGATCACCTGGCCCTCACCGCCCTCGAACGGCTGGAACTGCCGGGTGCGCAGGATGCTCAGGGCCTCGTCCACCCGGCCGACGTCGAGCAGCAGCCCGAGGTAGGAGATGGTGAGGTCGTCCCGGTCGAGCAGGTCGCAGCCCGAGCTCTCCAGGTCGGCCAGCCGCCGGGGGCTCGCGATGCCGCGCAGCCGGGCGAGCTGGTCCCGCTCGAAGACCAGGCGTGGCCGGGGACCGCCCGCGGCGACGGCTCGCGCCAGCAGGCGGTCGGCCAGGTCGAGGTCGCCGGAGGTGTTCACGGTCGCGATCGCTGCGTTGCGCAGCACCACAGGGTCCGCGCCGCCCGTACCGTGCGCGTCGTCGGCCGCGGCGGTCAGCGCCTCGCGGGCGTCCGCGCCCCGGCGGGCGCCGAGCAGCAGGCTGCCGAGCAGGCCCAGCGCGACGGCGTCCGGCCGTCCGTGCCGCTGCGCGCGGTCGACCGCCCAGACCAGCACGTCGTGATCGTCCAGGCCGGCGGGGAACGCCAGGCGCCGGTCCACCGTGGTCGCCGCGACGATCTCCCGCTGCGCAGCCTCGGGCGCACCCGTCCGGTCGAGCAGCCGGGCCCGGAGGTAGTGGGCGACCGGCGCGGCGTTGCCGAACACCGTCGGACCGATGGCTGCGGCGTGCGCCGCTCGGTCGAGGGCGAGGTGGTGCGCGCCGAGCTGTGCCAGCTCGTGCGCGATGGTCAGGTGCACGGTCGGGTCGGGGGAGTCCAGCCGGCCGGCGACCGCCCGGAGCAGCGGGTCGAGCGGGTCGGCGGCCAGCGCGGTCCCCAGGTCGGCCTGCGCCTCGTCGTCGTGCCCCAGCCGGCGCAGGGCCAGCACCCGCATCGCACGGGCCGTGGGGCTGGCCGGGTCCGCCTCCAGCGCCCGATCGACCTCGACCAGCGCGGCGGCGACGGACCCGGAGCGCAGGTCGGTCCGGGCAGAGCCGAGCCGCCCGGGCAGGGCGTACCCGCCGTCCCAGGTCGACTTCACGAAGGCCGCCCGTGCGCCGGCGTCGTCGCCGAGGCGTTCCAGGGTCAGGCCCCGTCGGTAGTGCAGCTCGCCGGTGCGCGGGTTGAGGTTGCGCCGGGTGATCCGGGCCTCGGCGGCGTCCAGGTGCGCGAGCGCCTGCGGGTACCGGCCGGCGGCGAGGTCGAGCTCGGCGAGCGCGAGGTGCGCCCGCGAGTCGGCCGGGTCGAGCTCGAGCGCCCGGTCCAGGTACGGGCGCGGAGCGCGGGACGGGTGCCGGTACTGGATCAGGTGCTGCGCGGTGAGCAGCAGCTCGTCCACCGAGGACAGGTCGGCGGGCAGCGCCGGTGCGGTCGCCTGCCAGGGCTCGCCCGGCCGGGGGGCCCGGCTGCGCCACTCGACGAGGGTGCGGCCGTCGACGGTGACCGTCACGACCAGGTCGTCCCGGGACCGGGCGGCGGGTGCCGCGCACCCGAGGACCGCGGGCCGACCGGGTGCCACCTCGACGGTCTGCCGGTGCAGCAGGCTGTCGCCCTGGGTCACGTCGACCCGCGCGGTGAGTGCCCGGACGACGGCCAGGCCGACCCGGGCCCGGCCGTCCTGCACCTCGACGGACAGCGCCGCGTCGCGGGTGGCCTGGTGCACCACGCCGATGTCCTGGATCGGGTACCAGAGCTGGGAGAATCGACGGGTCTCGCCGGGCGCCAGGTAGGAGAAGTCGGGCTGGTTGTCGGTGAAGACCCCGGCCATCAGCTCGATGTACGGGCCGTCGTCGTCGGTGAGCTGGCGGTCCCAGGCGTGCCCGACCTCGCCGCTGCCCCAGGTCCACTGCTTCTTGCCCGGGGCGATACCGCGCTCGGCCCAGTGCACGAAACCGGCGCCGGCCCGGTGGTCGTAGCCGCCGAAGAACTCCCCGGAGGTGTCGGTGACCATGTACGAGGTGGGCACCGGGATGTTCGTGTACCGGTCGAGGCGGTCGGCGCCCGGACGCTCGGCGGCCAGCGCGGGGTAGTCCACCCCGTAGTACGGCCGGTCCGCTGCCGGGAAGGCGGTGATCGCACGCCGCGCGTGGTCGGCGACGTGCCGCACGTCCGGCGGGAAGAACGACTGGTAGTCCTCGTGCACCGCCGCCGCGACGTTGGCCCACCACAGGAAGGTCTGCGCGTCCGGGGTCCGGTTGTGCAGCCGGACGTCGATCTCGATCGTCGCCTCGTCCGGGCGCAGCCGGATGCCGTGCGTGCCGCGCATCCGCTGCATCGGGTCCAGGTCGCCGTGCCAGACCGTGACCGAGCCGTCCGCGGCGCGCTCGATCGACACCTCGACCGGCAGGTACGTGCCCGGGCGGTGGTGCTGCGGCCAGTTCAGCTCCAGGCCGCCGGAGACCCAGGGCCCGCCGAGGCCGACCAGCGCCGGCTTGATCACGGTGTTCCGGTAGAAGAAGTCGTAGCCGCGGGTCTTGTCGTAGCCGATGTGGATCCGTCCGCCCAGGTCCGGCAGCAGCATCAGGCGCAGCCAGGCGTTCTCCAGATGGATCGCGCGCCACGGGCGCAGCACCGGGGTGCGCTCGATCCGGTCGACGAACGGCATCGGGTAGGTCCGCCCGTCCGACCCCTGGTAGACCCGCCGGTCGAAGAACATCGGGAACTCGTCGGGCTCGCCCGGCTGGTAGGTGGCGATCTCGACGTCCTCGGCCCAGCAGGCCACCCCGCCCTGCGCCAGCCGGAGCCGTTCGTCCTGCGGGGGGTCCGGCAGCTCGATGCCAGGCGTGGTCGCGGTCATGGCCACGAGGCTAGGGAGGGCGACCGGGTGTGCCATAGGGTCGGAACCACGTTCTGCATGGACGAAACGATGGGAGCGAGCATGACGATGCCTCGTCGGGAGGGGTTCGCCGACCAGCGGCTGTGCGTGGTGCCGCGCCCGGCGGTGCAGGCGGCGTCCGGGCGCGCGGTGACCCGGCGGCTGGTGGTGACGGACGCCGGGTGGTTCCCCGAGGCGGACGGGCATCTCCGCCAGCGCAGGAACGGGGCGGACGAGGCCGTGCTCATGCTGTGCGTCCGCGGTTCCGGCTGGGTCGAGGTGGCCGCCGAGCGGGTGGTCGTGCGGCCGTCCAGCTGTGTGCTGATCCCGGCCCGGACCCCGCACGCCTACGGTGCCTCCGCTGAGCACCCATGGACGATCTGGTGGTGCCATCTGAGCGGCACCGATCTGCGGGACGTCAGCGAGGCGATCGGTTCCGAGCACGTCGCGCCGATCTCGCTGCGCTCCCTGGACCGGGTCACCGCGCAGTTCGACGAGCTGGTCTCGACGCTGGAGCAGGGCCAGACCCCGGCGCACCTGCTGGCCGCGACCGGGATCGTGTGGCACCTGATCGCACAGATCGCGGTGGACCGGGTGCTGCCGGAGACCGGAACCCCGGTGGAGCGCGCGATCCGCTACCTGCGCGAGCGGATCGACTCGAACGTGCGGGTCGCCGAGCTGGCCGCGCTGGTGGACCTGTCCCCGTCGCACCTGAGCGCGCTGTTCCGGCACGCGACCGGCGGCGGGATCACCGCGTACCACCTGTCGCTCAAGATGGCCCGGGCCCGCTCGCTGCTGGACACGACGGGCCTGACCGTCGGCGAGGTGGCCCGGCTGGTCGGGTACGACGACCCGCTGTACTTCTCCCGGCAGTTCCGCCGGCTGCACGGCCTCAACCCCACGACGTACCGTGCGCAGCGCAAGGGGTGAGGCCGCGCAGGCCTCAGGACTTGACGGCCCCGGCGGTGAGCCCCGACCGCCAGAAGCGCTGGAGCGCGAGGAATGCGACGACCAGCGGGATCACCGAGAGCAGCGACCCCGTGATGACGATGTTGTAGTTCGCCTGCCGGGTCTGGGTGTACCAGTTGTAGATGCCCAGCGTCACCGGGTAGAGCGTCTGGTCGGACAGCATGATCAGCGGCAGGAAGAAGTTGTTCCAGATCGAGACGAAGCTGAACAGCAGCACGGTGACCAGGGCCGGGGACATCAGCCGCAGCGCGATGGTCCAGTAGATCCGCAGCTCGCCGGCGCCGTCCAGCCGCCCGGCCTCCATCAGCTCGTCCGGCATGCTCGCCGCGGCGTAGATCCGCCCGAGGTACACCGCGAACGGGTTGACCACGGCCGGGATCAGCACGGCCCAGACCGTGTTCACCAGGCCGATCTTGGCGAACACCAGGTAGAGCGGCACCGTCAGCAGCGCGCTCGGGATCAGGACCCCGGCGATGATGCCGCCGAACAGCACGCCGCGGCCGCGGAACTCGTACTTGGCCAGCGCGTACCCGCACGAGACGCCGAACAGCGTCGCGAGCACGCCGCCGACCCCCGCGTAGCCGATCGAGTTCAGCAGCCAGCGGCCGAACAGGCCGTCCTGCCGGGTGAGCACATCGGTGATGTTCGCACCCAGCTCCAGGTCCGCGAACGCGAAGCCGCCGGAGCTGAACAGTCCGGTGTTGCTCTTGGTCGCGGAGACCAGCAGCCACCAGACCGGCACGAGGAAGTACACCGCCGCGAGGGTCAGCACGCCGAGGGTGCCCCAGGCCGCGGCCGGGGTGACGTGCAGGTCGGTGTCGCGCCGTGCGCCGCGGCGTCGACGGCGGGGGGCGGCGGGAGCCGTGGTCGTCACTGCGACCTCCTCATGGCCAGGCGGTAGTAGAGCACGGACGCCGCGCCCGCGATCAGGGCGAGCAGCACCGAGACCGCGGCGGCGTAGCCGAAGTCGTTCTGCACGAACGCGGCGCCCATCGCGAGCATCGTCGGGACGTACTCGCTGTTCACGGCGTCGGCGATCACCCGCAGCACCTGGGGTTCGTTGAACAGCTGGATGGTGCCGATGATCGAGTTGATCCCGGTCAGCACCAGCGCGGGTCGGATCTGCGGGGTCTTGACGATCCGGGCGATCCGCCACTCGGAGGCGCCGTCGATCCGGGCCGCCTCCAGCTGCTCCCGGGGGATCGCCTGCAGCGCCGAGAGCATGATCAGCATGTTGTAGCCGGTGAAGGCCCAGGTGGTGATGTTCGCCATCGACCAGAGCACGACGCTCGGAGACAGGAAGTCCACCTCGACGCCCGCGCTCTCGCCGAGCGCGACGAACGGGCTGAGCGACGGCGAGTACAGGTAGGCCCAGAGCACCGCCGCGATCACGCCGGGGATCGCGTAGGGCAGGAAGTACAGGATCCGGTACAGGCTCACCCAGCGGGCGGCCGCCGAGTCCAGCAGCAGCGCGAGGCCGAGGGCGGCCAGCAGCATCACCGGCACCTGGACCACCCCGAACAGCAGGATCCGGCCGAGGGCGGACCAGAACGCGCCGCTGCCGATCGCCTTCGCGTAGTTGTCCAGCCCGACGAACACCGTGGTCGGATCGCCGAGGCCGAGCGCCGAGGTCCGCAGCGAGAAGAAGCTCTGGACCACCGAGTACACGATCGGCGTGACGTAGACGAACAGGAACAGCAGCACGAACGGCGCGACCAGCACGACGATCGCCGGCCAGGCGCGCCGCGCGCCACCGCGCGTGGCCCGCCGGACGGTCCGGAGGGCCACACGCGGTCGTTCGACGGTGACGCTCATGTCAGTCGGACACCGCGATGCCGCGGTCCGTCATCGTGGTCACGGTGGACTCCTGCAGGCTGGTGAACAGGTCCGGCAGCGTCGTCGACCCGGTGGCCACCGCGGCCAGCCCGTCGGTCAGCGCGGTGTCGGTGGTCGAGTAGGTCGGCCCCCAGGCCCAGTCGGTGTTCACGTTCTGGGCCGCCTCGGCGAACACCTCCGAGACGTTCTGGCCGCCGAAGAAGTCCAGCTCCTCGTTCACCACGTCGTAGTCCAGGGCCGCGGTCGCCGCCGGGTAGAGGCCGCCGCCGTCCGAGGCCGCCAGCACGTTCAGGCTGTCCTCGGAGGTGTTCAGCCAGGTGGCGAACTCCACGGCCTGCTCGGGGTACTCGCAGCCGTCGAGGACGGCGACCGCCGAGCCGCCGGAGTTCGCGGTCGCGGTGGAGCCGTCCACGGTCGGCATCGCGGCGACGCGCCAGTCGCCGGCGGTGTCGCCCACGTTGGCCTCGAGCAGCGCGGTGTTCCACGCAGCGCCGATCACGGCCAGGTAGGTGCCGTCGTTCAGCTCGGAGTAGAAGCCGGGGTCCCACCGCTTGGTGGTGGCGATGTCACCGGAGTCGAGCAGCGCCTGCCAGTACTCGGCGACCTCCTGGCTTGCGTCGTCGTCGATGCCGACCTGCCAGGCGTCGTCGTCGATCGAGAACCACTGCGCGCCGTTCTGCCAGGCGTAGGCGGCGATGGTGCTGGAGTCGTCCGTCGCCAGGTAGGTGAGCGTCGTGGTCGGGTCGGCCGCGTGCACGGTCGCGGCGGCCTCCGCGAACTCGTCCCAGGTGGTCGGCACCTCGATGCCGAACTGCTCGAACAGGTCCGCGCGGTAGTACATCGCGATCGGGCCGGTGTCCTGCGGGATCGCGTACGTCTGGCCGCCCGGGCTGACCTGGGACCAGGTCCAGTCGAGGAACAGGTCCTCGACGTCGGACACGTAGTCCGAGACGTCCATCAGCATCCCGTCGGCCACGAAGCTGGTCACCTGGTCGTAGGTGATCTGGGCGAGGCAGCCGCCGTCGCCGGCCTGCACGGAGGACCGGATCTTCGGATAGGCCTCGGCGCCGTTGGCGACCGGGGAGTACACGACCTGGATGTCCGGGTTCGCCTCGTTCCACGCGGCCACGACGTCCTCGGCCAGCGGGACCCAGCCCATGTAGGTGATCTCGACCGGGCCGTCAGCAGTATCCGACGATCCGGAGCTGCTGTCCCCGGAGCTGCACGCCGCCATCGTGGCCATCAGCGCACCGGCGGACACGACGGCCGCCGTCCTCCCCAAAGTCTTCATCGACACTCCCGTACATCCTCGTAGGGCACTTGTTCGCGAGGGCAACGCTAGCGGCGGCCCGCCGAGGAGCCATGGCACATCACCGCGCGCACATGGACGATCCGATGGTTTGGCCGAGGCGGGGTCCCGGCGGCGCCGCCCGGTCGGCGGCCGGGGCGCTCGTCCGGCGGGGCGAGGTGCCGGCCCGGCTCCTGGCGTAGCGTGCTCCGGATGGAGCCGGCTGAGCAGAGCGACGTCCTGGACCGCATCCGGCGCGGGCTGGTCTACACCGACACCGATGCCGCCTTCACGGACGTCGACCGACGGGCCGACGCGATCTTCGAGTTCAACCGGACCCCGCCCTCGCAGCCCGCGCGACGCGACGAGCTGCTGCACGCGATGCTCGGCTCGGTCGGTGCGCGCACGGTGCTGCTGCCGCCGTTCCACGCGGCCTACGGCGCCAACGTGCACCTCGGGGACGACTTCTTCGGCAACGTGAACCTGACCTGCGTGGACGACGTGGACATCCGGATCGGCGACGGGGTGATGATCGCGCCCACGGTGACGCTGACCACCACCGGGCACCCGGTGCACCCGGACCGCCGGGTGGACCTCGCCCGGTTCTCCGAGCCGATCGTGATCGAGGACAAGGTGTGGATCGGCAGCAACGTCACCGTGCTGCCCGGGGTGCGGATCGGGTACGGGTCGGTGATCGGCGCGGGCAGCGTGGTCAGCCGGGACGTGCCGCCGATGGTGGTGGCGGTCGGGGTGCCGTGCCGGGTGCTGCGGGCGATCACCGAGGCCGACCTGGCGACGCGGGTGCGGGGCTGAGGGACGACCGATGCCGCGCGCGATCGAGGACACCGCGTTCGTCTGCACCCGGTGCGGCGCCCACGTGCCCCGGCACCCGGACGGCAGCTACCGGAACCACTGCCGGGTCTGCCTGTGCTCCCGGCACGTGGACGAGCGGCCGGGGGACCGGGCGTCCGCCTGCGGCGGGGTGATGGTGCCGTACGGGGTGGACTACTCCGGCAAGAAGGGCTGGGTGCTGCTGCACCGGTGCGAGGTCTGCGGGCACGAGGGGCGGAACAAGACCGCGTCGGACGACGACCTGGACCGGATCCTGGCGCTGCAGCGCGAGACGTCGGGGCCACCGCGCTGACCAGCGCCCGGCCTACCCTGGCGGCATGACCGGCCCGCTGCACGACCGCACCGCCACCGACCTGCGCGACGGTCTGCGCGCGGGCGAGCTGACCCCCACGGACCTCACCGAGCACTACCTCGGCCGGATCGCCCGCGACGACGGCCGGCTGGGCGCGTTCGTCACCGTGACGGCCGACGCGGCACGGGAGCGGGCGGCGGCGCTGACGGCGGACGGTGCGGCGGCCGGGCCTGCGGACGGACCGGTGCGCGGGATGCCGCTGGCGGACAAGGACCTGACCGACCGGGCCGGCGTGCCGACCGGCTACGGGTCGCGCGCGTTCGCGGGCCGGTACCGGTACGTGCCGGAGGTCAGCAGCGACGTGGTGCGGGTGCTGGACGCGGCGGGCGCGGTGTCGCTCGGCAAGACGGCGGCGCCCGAGCTGGGCTTCCCCTCGTACACCGAGACGCTGGTCGGGCCGCCGGCGCGCAACCCGTGGGACCCCTCGCGCGGGGCGGGCGGGTCGAGCGGCGGTGCGGCTGTCGCGGTCGCGGCCGGGCTGCTGCCGGTGGCGCCCGGGTCTGACGGCGGCGGGTCGATCCGGATCCCGGCCGCGGCGTGCGGGCTGGTCGGGCTGAAGCCGACCCGCGGGCTGCTGCCGGCCGGCGGGGGAGTGGAGCAGCACGGCGGGCTGGTGGTGCACGGACCGCTGGCCCGGACCGTGGCGGACGCCGCCCTGCTGCTGGAGGGCATGCTGCCGCGGGACGCCGACGGCACGGTGCGCCACCCGCGCACCCTGCGGACGCCGGCCGGGCCGCGCGGGTCGTACCTGGTGGCGGCGCGCCGGGCGGAGGTGCCCGGCCGGCCGGTGCTGCGGGTCGCGGTGAGCACGTTCAGCGCGTGGGAGGGCGCCTACGAGACCGCCCTGGAGCCGGCGGCCCAGGACGCGTTGGACCTGGCCGCGCGCGAGGTCGCCGGGCTCGGGCACGTGGTGACCGACGCCGGACGCTGGCAGCCGGACCCCGGGTACGCGCCGGCGTTCCGCACGTTGTGGATGGCCGGCGCCGCGGCGGTGCCGATCGACGACCCGGAGCGGCTGGACCTGCTGGAGCCGTTGACCCGGTGGCTGGTGGAGCGCGGGCGCGCGGTCCCGGCCCGACAGCTCACCGAGGCGCTCGCCGCGCTGGACCGCTTCGAGCGGACGCTGGTCGCCCGGGTGGCCGAGCACGACGTGGTGCTGCTGCCCGGGATGGCGATGACGCCGCGACCGCTGGGCTGGTACGACGCCGAGGACCCGGAGCGGAACTTCGCGCAGCAGTGCGCCTACACGCCGTTCACCTCGATGATCAACGTCGCGGGGCTGCCGGCGCTCGCGGTGCCGGTGCACTGGACCGACCCGGAGCCGGGTGCGCCGGCAGGGCTGCCGATGGGGGTGCAGCTGGTGTCCCGGCCTGGCGGGGAGCACGTGCTGCTCGCGCTCGCGGCGCAGCTCGAGGACCGGCTGCGCTGGCCGGAGCGCCGCCCGCCGGTGTGGTGATCCGGAACCGCTGGCCCGGGGTCTGGCCGGGCTCGGCCTGGTCTGCGCCCGGCTCGGCCCGGGTGCGGGATCAGGTGTCGGGGAGCAGGACCTCGACGCCGGCGTCGGCGAGCGCGCGGCGCAGGTCGGCCGGCGGGGCGGTGTCGGTGACCAGGTAGTCGGCGTGGCCGAGGTCGGCGATCTGCGCGAACAGCCGGCGGCCGAACTTGGACGCGTCGGCCAGGACGGCCACCTTGTCGGCGCGGTCCATCATCTCGGTCATCATCGACGCCTCGACCAGGTTGCTGGTGGAGAAGCCGAGGTCGACCGAGATCGCTCCCACGCCGATCAGGGCGAGGTCGCAACGGATGTCGACCTCGGGCTGGTTCCAGGACGGGAAGCGGACGGGGCCGATCGTGGCCTGGTCGGTGATCTGGACGGCGCCGCCGAAGACGTAGAGGTCCCGGTAGACCTGCGGGGCGAGCTCGGTGGCGCCGCGCAGGCTGTTGGTGGCGACGGTGAGGTCGCGTCGTTCGGACAGCGCACGGATCGCGGCGAGCGTGGTGGTGCCGGCGTTCACGATGATCGCCTGGCCGTCGTGCACCAGCCGGGCGGCGCGCGCGCCGATCTGCTCCTTGGCGTCGGTCTGCATCCGCATCCGGACGTCGAGCTCGGTGTTGGGCCGGGGCGCGGTGGCCAGCCCGACGGCCCCGCCGTGCGTGCGGACCAGCACCCCCTCGGTGTCGAGCTGGTCGAGGTCGCGCCGGATGGTGTCGGGGGAGACGTCGAACCGCTCAGCGAGCTGCGCGACGGTCACCTCGCCCATCTCGGCGACGAAGGCCGCGAGCTCGGCCTTGCGTCCCGCTGGCAGGCGTCGGGGGGTGCCGTCGGAGGTCGACATGTCTCAACTTCTAGCACATCCACGCGTTTTCACGCAGATCGGTCCGCGGTAACAGCATGGTCACAGGTCTTGACGGCCGCATGAAGTCGCACTAGCGTCCTGAAACACGCAAAGATGCGCACCCAGCCGCAAGAAGCGGCACTGGAGGGAGAGAGATGAGCAACGGAGCTCGGATGCGGTGGCTCGGCGCCGGCGCGGTCACCGGCGTCGCCGCGCTGGTCCTGACCGCGTGCGGCAGCGGCGGTGCCGCCGACGATGGATCGTCCGGGGGCGACGTCACCATCGAGTTCGCGCAGTGGTGGGAGCCGGAGCTCCCGGACGGCGCGCTGCGCGACCTGATGGACACGTTCGAGGAGGAGAACCCCGGCATCACGGTCGACCTGCTCAGCGGCCCGTACGCCTCGACCAAGGAGCAGGTGCTGGCCGGGGCCGCGGCCGGGACGATGTCCGACGTCGTCGGTCTGGACGGCGCCTGGGTCAGCGACTTCGCAGAGCAGGGATCGATCGCCGACCTGTCCGCGCTGATGGCCGAGGACGGCTTCGACGACAGCCAGCTGGTCAGCCAGGTGCAGGTGGACGGCTCCACCTACATGATCCCGGTGGTCAACTTCGTCTACCCGATGTTCGTGAACGACGACCTGCTGTCCGAGGCCGGCGTCACCAGCACCCCGAGCACCCGCTCGGAGTTCGCCGCCGCGGCCGAGGCGGTCACCGCGCTCGGCGACAGCACCTACGGCTGGATCCTGCCGCTCTCGCTCGAGGCGCCGAACGGCGTGCAGAACGACGTGATGTCCTGGGTCTGGGCGTCCGGCGGGTCGATGCTGGACGACGGGCAGCCCGCGCTGACCGACAACCCCGACGTCGAGAGCGGCGTCCAGTTCGTCGCCGACCTGTGGGACGCCGGGGTGATCGCGCCCGGATCGTTCACCATGAAGGAGCAGGACAAGGTCGAGGAGTTCACCAACGGGCGGGTCGGCATGATGATCGACTCCCTCGCGCACATCACCACGATCCGCGACGCCAACCCGGACCTGAACTTCTCCATCGCGGCGATCCCCGCCGAGGACGGCTACGACGGCGAGCGGGGCATCCCGTACGCCTCGTGGGGCATCGGCGTCGCGCAGAACTCCGAGCACAAGGCCGAGGCCATGAAGCTGGTCGAGTTCCTGCTGAGCGAGGAGACGAACGCGGAGCTGTCCTCGATCGCGAACGCCTTCCCGGGCAACACCGAGTCCGTCCCCGACTTCGTGGACGACGACGAGCTGTTCGCCACGGCGTTCCAGATCTACCAGGAGGGCTACCCGGCCAACGAGTTCACCGGGCTGCCTGTCGCCGAGGAGCTGATGCGCGAGTTCGGCGAGCAGCTGCAGAAGTCCCTGAACGGGGATCAGAGCATCGACGACGCGCTCACCAACGCCCAGGCGGCGTGGGAGGCCGAGTTCTAGTCGCCGACCCACGTCGACCGCGCCGGGCGGTCCCCTGAACCGCCCGGCGCGGTCCTCCCTCCAAGGAGACCCCTCGTGTTCCTCTCGCACGTCGACCGACCCGCCGACCGACCCGCGGGTGCCCGAACCGACGCGGCAGCGTCGGCACCGGACGAGCCCGCACCGGGCCGGCCCGGGCTCGCACGCCTCCGGCGCCGCCTGACCCCGTACGCCTTCCTCACGCCCACCGGTGTGCTGATGGCGATCCTGATGCTGACGCCGATCGCCATGGTGATCTGGTACTCGCTGCTGGACGGTGTGATCACCACGCCGACGTCCACCTTCGTCGGCTTCGACAACTACGCCGAGGTGCTGACCGATCCGGTGTTCTGGACCGCGGCCCGCAACACCCTGGTGTTCACCGGCGCCAGCGTGATCGCGCACTTCGCGCTCGGCCTCGGCTTCGCGATGCTGCTGAACACCCCGCTGCTCAGCCACCGTGTCAAGGCGCTGTTCCGGGTGATCTACGTGCTGCCGTGGCTGTTCACGGTCGCGATCATCGCCGTGCTGTGGCGGCTGCTGCTGAACCCGAACGGCGTGATCAACTACCTGCTCGGCTCGGTCGGGCTCACCGACGGGCAGACCGAGTGGCTGTCCAGCCCGAGCACGGCGCTCGTCGCCGTGACCTTCATCAACGTGTGGGCCGGCTACCCGTTCTTCATGATCAGTCTGCTGGCCGGGCTGCAGGGCATCCCCCGCGACCTGTACGAGGCGGCCCGCGTCGACGGCGCCTCGCCGTTCCAGCAGTTCCGGAACGTCACCGTCCCCCAGCTGCGCCCGATCATCATCTCGATGGCGCTGCTGGACTTCATCTGGACCACGCAGCAGTTCGCGCTGATCTGGATGACCACCGGCGGCGGCCCGATCAACGTGACCGAGATGCTGAGCACCTTCACGTACAAGCTCGCATTCTCCAGCTACAAGTTCTCGGTCGCCTCCGCCTCCGCGGTGGTCGTGCTCCTGCTGTCGATGGTGCTCGCATTCTTCTACGTCCGCCACCAGAAGGCACGGGACTGAACATGGCGACCCTCCTCCAGAGCCCACGCCCCGCCGGCACCGCTGCCGCCGCCCGACGCAGGCCGCCCGCCAAGACCGGCCAGAAGGCGCTCGTGCTGGTCGCGCTGGTCCTCGGCGCCCTGTTCGCCGGCCTCCCGGTGCTGTGGATGCTCGCGAGCTCGTTCAAGGCGAACTCCGAGATCTTCGCGAACCCGCCGCGCCTGATCACCGAGGGCTTCTCGTTCGACGCCTACACCACGATCCTCACCGACCCGGTGAAGCTGCGGTTCTTCGGGAACAGCTACCTGGTGGCGCTGAGCGTGACGCTGCTGACGCTGGTGGTGGCGGTGCTGGCGGCCTACGCGTTCAGCCGTTACGAATTCGCCGGCAAGAAGGCGATCAACGTGCTCATCGTCAGCGTCCAGGCGGTGCCGCCGATCACGCTGCTGATCCCGTACTTCGGGCTGATGGTCGCGCTCGGGCTGTACAACACCTACGCCGGGCTGATCCTCACCTACATGGTGTTCACGCTGCCCTACGCCATCATCATGATGACCGGGTACTTCAACACCCTCCCGCGCGAGCTGGACGAGGCCGTCAAGGTGGACGGAGCGGGCCCGCTCACCGCGCTGTGGCGCATTCTCGTGCCGATCTCGGTGCCCGGGCTCGTCTCGGTCGGGATCTACACGTTCATGATCGCGTGGAACGAGTTCCTGTTCGCGCTCACGCTGACGCGCACCGAGAACATGCGCACCGTGCCGATCGGCATCCAGCTCCTCATGGGCCAGCACTCGTACGAATGGAACGAGATGATGGCGATGAGCATCCTGGGCTGCATTCCGGTCCTCATTCTCTTCCTGTTCTTCCAGCGGTACTTCATCGGTGGGATGACGGCAGGCGCCGTGAAGGTCTGACGCACGGCGCAGCACCACTACGCAGCACGAACACGAACCCAGAAGGAGTCACCCCATGTTGATGAACGGCTCGGACCTGCTGGCCGTCGCGAACCAGCACAGCTTCGCGGTGCCGGCGTTCAACATCAGCGACTACGCGATGTTCAAGGGGATCATCGAGATCTCCGAGCAGCGCGAGGCCCCGCTGATCGTCGCCATCCACCCCGACGAGGTCAGCCACCTCGGCCACGACGTCCTGCCGGCGCTGATCCAGCGCGCGCACAAGGCGAGCGTGCCGGTCGCGATCCACTGGGACCACGGCGGCACCTACGAGCAGGTCCTCACCGCGATCCAGATCGGTTTCACCTCGGTGATGATCGACGGCTCGCTGCTGCCCTACGAGGAGAACGTGGCCCTGACCAGCCGTGTGGTGCACGCGGCGCACGCCGTCGGCCTCTCGGTGGAGGGCGAGCTCGGCACGATCGGCAAGCTCGACGAGCAGGCCGAGGCCGGTGTCGCGGTGTCGCAGATCATCTACACCGAACCGGAGCAGGCTGTCGACTTCGTGCAGCGCACCGGGGTGGACAGCCTCGCCGTGGCGATCGGCACCGCGCACGGCCTGTACCCCAAGGGGCTCAAGCCGGAGCTCAAGCTGGACCTGCTGCAGGAGCTGAAGACGCTGCTGCCGATCCCGCTCGTGCTGCACGGTGGCTCGGCCAACCCGGACGACGAGATCGGCCGCGCGGTGAAGCTCGGGGTGAACAAGATCAACATCTCCAGCGACATCAAGGTCGCCTACCACGACCGGATGCGCGAGGTGCTGGCCGACCTCACCCTGCGGGAGCCGAACACCATCCAGCCGCCGGCCGTCGAGACGATGCAGGCGGTGGCGGCGCACAAGATCGAGCTGTTCGACGCCGCCGGCAAGGCCGCCCTCTACTGACCGCTCCGCTGCCGGCCCGCCCGGCCACGTCCGGTGCCCGGGCGTGGCCGAGGGCACCGGTGGCGGCGGGCGTGGCGGGTCGAGGCAGTGGTCCTGCCGACGGGAGGGAGCAGGTGGTGGGGACGCGGTACGTGCTGGGGCTGGGCGGGACGGTCGACTACGAGGTCGACTGGGACGCCGGGGTGTTGTCGGGGCTGGCGGCGCAGTGGGCGCTGCGGCCGGACGAGCTGGACCCGTGGGCGGAGATCGGCAGCGAGCGTGACCTGCTGCGCTCGCTGCTCGGCTTCGTGCGGGACGGGGTCGGCGGGGAGCGGTTCGTCGCGTCGTCGGCGATCGTGGCGGCGTTCGCACGACGGTTCCCTCGGCGGGTGACGCTCGGCGGGACGTGCGTGCGTGCGGCGATCGCGATGGACCGGTTCGGGCTGCCGGCGCTGGTGCACCTGGTGAGCATCGACGACGACGTGCGTCGGCTGCTGCCGAGCAGCACCACCTTCCTCTGCTCGGCGGACCGGGACAGCACCGACCCGCACCTGATCGTGCAGTACCCGGCGGGCGCACCGGTGCGGGTCGGCGGGACGGAGGTGGTCGCGGCGCGGCCGAACCGGCTGATCTACGTGAACGACCCGCCGAACCGTGAGCTGGTGCTGGACCCGGGGCTCGGGGACGAGCTGGCGACCGCGGACGTGGTGCTGGTGTCCGGGTTCAACGTGGTCCAGGAGGCCGGGACGCTGGCGGCGCGGCTGGCCACGCTGACCGCCGACCTGGACCGGGTGCCGCCGCGCGCCCTGGTGTACTTCGAGGACGCCGGGTACCACGTGCCGGCGCTGCGCGGGCCGGTCCGGGACGCGCTCGCCGGCCGGGTGGACGTCTGGGCGATGAACGAGGACGAGCTGCAGGCGTGGATCGACCGGCCGGTGGACCTGCTGGACGCGGGCGACGTCGCCGCCGCGATGGGCGAGCTGGCGGCCGTGGTGCCGGCACGGACGCTCGTCGTGCACACCCAGCACTGGGCGCTCGCGGCGGGAGCGCGTGCCGTCGGGCTGCGGGCTGCGCTGCGCGGCGGGATCACGATGGCCGGCACCCGGTACGTGCACGGGGACGGCTTCACGGTCGAGGACTACGCGGCGACCGAGGCGCTCGGTCCCGGGCCGCTGGGGGCAGGGCTCGCTGCGGCGCTGGGCGGGGTCGCGCCGGAGCTGGTCTGCGAGCCGGCGTACGCGCTGGACGTGCCGCTGCCCACCACGATCGGTCTCGGTGACACGTTCGTCGGCGGGTTCCTCGCCGCGCTGGCGGAGCGGTGAGCGCGTCGGGGGCAGGGCTCGGTGCCCTGGCGGCGCCTGTGCTGGGTGCCCTGCCGGCGGCTGTGCTGGGTGCCCTGCCGGCGGCCGGGCTGGTCGCGCTGCCGGAGGCGGTCGCGCAGGTCGAGGAGGTCGTGCGCACCGGCGGCGAGCGGCTGCTGGTGCTGCGGCTGGCCGGCGGGCTGTCGATCGACGTGCGGCCCGACCGTGGGCTGGACCTCGGGGCGGTGTGGTGGCGCGGCGTGCCGCTCGCCTGGCGGTCCCCGCACCGGGCGGACCCCGGCCCCGGCCACGGCTGGGAGGAGCGGTTCCTCGGCGGGCTGATGGTGACCTGCGGGCCGGAGAACATCGGGCCGCCGACCGCGACCGCCGGTCAGCACGGCAGCCACCACCTGACGCCGGCCACCGAGGTGCGGTGGTGGCGGGAGGTCACGCCGACCGGGGTCGAGGTGCACGTGCGCGGGGTGGTCGGGCACTCGACGCTGTACGGCACCCGGGTCGTGGTCGAGCGCGAGATCGTCGCGGCCACCGACCGGGCACGGGTCGAGGTGCGGGACGTGGTGCGCAACGACGGCGCCGGCCCGGTGGGCGTGCCGCTGCTCTACCACGTGAACCTCGGGGCGCCGCTGCTCGCACCGGGGGGTCGGCTGCACCTGGCGCCCGGGTCCGCAGCCGGGTCCGCGCCCGGGTCTGCGCGCGGGTCTGCGTCCGGTGCCGGCGTCCGGACCCGGGTGCGCGATCCGCTGCCGGACGGCCGCGACCCGCTCGTGATGCCGGCGCCGCTGCCCGGGGCGGAGGCGGTCGTCGCCGAGCACCAGGGGCTCGCGGTCGGGCCGGACGGGCTGGCGCGTGCGGTGCTCACGGCGCCCTCGGCTGCCGGTGGGCCGTCGGCGCCGCAGGTCGTGCTGGAGTGGCCGGCGGGCACGCTGCCGCGGCTGTGCACCTGGGCGTGGCCTGCGCACGGCACCTGGGTGCTCGGCGTGGAGCCCACCAACGCGCCGCTGTTCGGCGCCGAGCGCGACCTGCCGCACGCCGGTGCGCCGGTGCTGGGCCCGGGGGAGCGGTGGAGCACCGGGGTCGCGGTCGAGGTCGTCGACCCGCTCGACCGGGCACCGCTCGCTGCTGCCCCCGGTGATCCGGGCCGCTGATCCCACCGCCGCGCCGCACCCCACCACCCGACCCCGACCCCGACCAGGAGACGTCGTGACCCGCCCGATCACCCTGCCCGCCAGCCAGCCCGCCGACCGGTTCTACGCCGGCGGCGCCCGGATCGCCGAGTTCCGAGGGCCGACGGGCCACCCCGCGGACGGTGACCACGTGCCGGAGGACTGGGTGGGATCCGCCACCACCCTGTTCGGCGAGGCCTCGCTCGGCCTCACCCGTCTGCCGGACGGCTCGCTGCTCACGGACGCGGTGCGCTCGGACCCGCCGGGGTGGCTCGGACCGGAGCAGGCCGCCGCGACCGGCGCCGACACGGGTCTGCTGGTCAAGCTGCTGGACGCCGGGGAGCGGCTGCCGGTGCACGCGCACCCGGACGTGCCGTTCGCCCGGGAGCACCTCGGCCTCGCGCACGGCAAGACAGAGGCTTGGGTGGCGCTCGCGGGCGCGCCGGTGCACCTCGGCTTCCGCCGCGACGTCGCCGCCGAGGAGCTCGCCGGCTGGGTCCGGACGCAGGACACCGCCGCGATGCTCGGTGCGATGCACGTGCTGGACCTCGCACCCGGCGATGCCGTGCTGGTGCCGGCCGGGCTGCCGCACGCGATCGGCGCCGGGGCGTTCGTGGTGGAGCTGCAGGAGCCCACCGACCTGTCGATCCTGGTCGAGTGGGCGGGCTTCGCGATCGACGGCGCGACGGCCGGGCACCTCGGGCTCGGGTTCCCGACGGCGCTGGCCGCGGTGGACCGGCGCGGGTGGTCGGCCGGCGCCGTCGAGGCGCTGCGTGGCGCTCGGGCCGGTCGCACCGGTGACCTGCTGCCGGCTGCGGCGCCGTTCTTCCGGGTGGAGCGCTGGTGGGGCGACGTCGGGTGGGAGCCCGGCTTCGCGGTCGTCGTGGTCACGGCGGGCAGCGGGGCGCTGGTCGAGCCGGACGGTGCGCGGACGGCGGTGCAGCGCGGGGCGACGGTGCTGGTGCCGTGGTCCGCGGGCGCGCTGCGGGTCGAGGGCGGGGCGGACGGGATCGAGGTGCTGCGCTGCCGGCCGCCGGCGCCGATCAGCGCGGCGGGCACCACCGTGCCGGCGCCGTAGACCGACCGCACCTGCGACCGGATGATGCGCCGCTGCAGGAACCGGATCCGGACCAGGAGCACGAGCACGGCCGACCAGCCGAGCAGCACCTGGGTGGTGTCGGCGGGCGAGGTGCCGCCGCCGGCCAGCAGCCATGCGCCGCCGCCGAGCACCGTCGCGAGGATCAGCGGGGCCAGCGAGAGCGGTCGGGTGGCGAGATGACGGCTGACGTCCTGGGCGGGCCGACGGGTCAGGTCGGGAGTGATGGTCGTCTCGGTCCACCCGACCGTGAGCAGCGGTCGACGCCAGCAGCGGCGTTCGCGCGGCCCTGCTCCGGTGTGCGTTCTCGACCGCTGTGCGTTCTCGACCGGTGGGGCGGGACCGGCCGGGCGGCGTCAGCGGGCGGTGCGCAGTGCGGTGTCCAGCGCGCCGACCAGCAGCGCGAAGCTCACGTCCACCGAGGCCGGGAGCCCGAACCCGCCGGAGCGTTCCAGGTCGACGAATCCGTGCAGCGCGGCGCGCAGGAGGCGGATGCGGTCGACGTCGTCCTCGGTGATGCCGTAGCCGGACAGCGCGACGGCGACGGCGCTGATGGTGTCGGCCGCCGCAGCGGCCCAGGCCGGGTTGTCGCGGTGCTGCTGGGTGAGCGGGTAGGTGCCGGGGTGCTCGTGAGCGAACCGGCGGTAGGCGTGCGCCATCGCGGTCAGGGCGTCCCGGCCCGCCAGGCCGCGACTGGCGGTGCCCAGCCGGCCGGCCAGGTCGGCGGTGGCGGCGGTCGCGATCCGGGTGACCAGGTCGTCCAGCCCGCCCACGTGCTTGTAGAGGCTCGGGGTGGCGACGCCGAGGTCGGCGGCGACCTGGGAGAGCGTGAGCGCCGCCGCCCCGTGCTGGTCGACGATCGTGGCGGCTTGCCGGACCACGGTCTCGGGATCAAGGCCGGCGCGCGGCATCGGTGGCTCCGTCCAGGAAGGCGACGACGCGGGGTGCGACGACGGCGGGGGACTCCAGCATGGGGGCGTGGCCGGCGCCGGGCACCAGCAGCAGGTCGCCGTCGAGCCGGCCGGCGGCCCACCGGGCCTCGGCGGCCGGGTCGCGCCAGTCGGGGTCGGCCTCGCCCATCACGACGAGGGCCGGGGCGGTGACCCGGGGCAGCCAGGGGGCGACGACGGAGTGGTCGGTGCCGGCGACGGTCGCGGTGAAGGCGGGCCAGCGGCCTGGTCGGGTCAGCAGCCGGGTGCCGGCCGCGGCGCGGGTGCGGGCGTCGGCGCCCAGCCCGGGCCAGAGCCGGGTCGAGTAGGCGCGCCAGAACGCGGGGCCCCACGGGCGGCTGAGCAGGACGCGCAGGGCGAGCATCAGGGCGGACGCGGCGCGGCCGTTGCGCAGCGGGGCGGCGAGCAGCACCAGGCCGGCGACCGCCTCGGGCCGGCGGCCGGCGGCGATCACGGCGGAAGCGGCGCTCATCGACGCGCCGGCCAGGAAGACGGGTCGTCCGTCGGCGAGGGCATCGATCGCGGCGAGCAGGTCGTCGGCGGTGGCCTCGTCGCCGTACCGCGGGAAGCCGGTGTCGCTGTCGCCGTGCCCGCGCAGGTCGAGCAGGGCGACGCGGTAGCCGTGCGCGACGAGGTGGTCGGCCAGCGGGCCGTAGGCGTCGCGGGTGTCACCCAGGGCGGGCGAGCAGATGACGAGCGGGGCCGCGCCGGTGCCCTCGCCGCGGAGCTCGACGGCGACCCGGTGGCCGTCCACCACCAGATGGCTCATGTTCATAGCCTGGAGGCTAATACTATTAGCCACCGTGCACAACCATGCTGGTGCCGGTCGTCGATCGCGGCGGTCCGGGCGGCTAGGGTCGCGGTCATGTCGACGGTGCGTCTCGGGGTCCTCGGTGCGGCCCGCATCCTGCACGACGCGGTGGTCGTGCCCGCCGGATCGGTCTCCGAGGTCGAGGTGACGGCCGTCGCGGCGCGTGACCTGGCCCGGGCGGCGGCGATCGCGGAGCGCGAGGGCATCCCCCGGGTGCTGGGCGGCTACGACGAGCTGCTCGCGGACCCGCAGGTCGATGCCGTCTACGTGCCGACGCCGGCGGCGCTGCACGGGGTCTGGGTGCGTCGGGCGATCGCCGCCGGCAAGCACGTGCTGTGCGAGAAGCCGTTCACCGCGAACGCGGCCGAGGCCGAGCAGGTCGCCGCGCTCGCCGCCGGGTCCGGCCTGGTGGTGATGGAGGCGTTCCACTCCCAGCACCACCCGGCCTGGGCGACGCTGCGGGGGCTGATCGCCGAGGGCGCGATCGGCGAGGTGCGGTCCGCCGAGGCCGACTTCTGCGTGGACATCGCCGACCGGTCGGACATCCGGTGGCAGGCCGCGATGGCCGGCGGTGCGCTGATGGACCTCGGCGTGTACCCGCTGCGCCTGCTGACCTTCCTGTTCGGCGTGGGTGCGGTCCGGGCGGCCGAGGCCGTGGACGTCGACGGCGTGGACGCCGAGATCACCGTGCACCTCGACCTGCCGGGCGGGGTGGACGGCGTCGTGCGGGCCAGCATGGTCGAGACAGTCGACCAGCGGCTCGTCGCGCGGGTCGTCGGGACGGCCGGCACGATCGCGGTGACCTCGCCCTTCCACCCGCAGCTCGGCGGGCGGATCGTGGTCGAGCGGGACGGGGCGACGACCGAGGTGCCGGTGGACCGGACGGCCTCGTACGTCTTCATGCTGCGGACGTTCGCGGACGCGGTGCTGCGCGGCGCGGACCCGGTGTCCGGGACAGCGGACGCCGTGGTGGCGATGCGACTGGTCGACGCCGCCTACCGCGCGGCCGGGATGGCGGTCCGGGAGCCGGCGCCGCTCGCCTGACCGGCCCGCTCGGTCGAGCCGCACGCCCCGGCCCGCCACGCGGGTGCGCCCGCGCACGTCAGCACCGCCCGCGCTCCCGACCCGCCCGCGCTCCCGACCCGCCTCGCGGGTGACGCCGCGATCACCCCGGTCTTCACCTCCGTGACCCATCAAGCCCCCCCGATACCCGAAATGCCGGATATGGGCGCCTTCGTCGCGTCTGCACCGCCGGTGGTGTCGATGCGGACGGACAACGGGGATGACATTCGGAACAGGCGACGGCGGCTCGACCGTGACGATCGGACGACCCCTGGCACGGGTCACTGCACTGCTCACCGCGATCGCGCTGGTGCTGATCTCGGCGGTGCTCGGTGCGGCGACGCCCGCGCAGGCCGCTGACGCGCGGCCGACCCTCACGATCCAGAAGACCGTCGGAGCCACCTCGGCGGAGCCGGGGGACGAGGTTGTCTGGACCGTCAAGGTCACCTGCGAGTCCATCAGCTCGATGTGCGAGAACGTCGTCGTGACGGACACGATCCCCGATCCATTCGTGCTGGGCACGACGTCCGGCGCCGTCCTGGTGGACGGCGAGGTGAACGGGCAGGCCGACGTCGTGACCGACGGCAACGACGTCAGCGTGACCCTGAACGAGACCGACAGCACCAACCACCCCGGGGTGTCCGGCCTGCGGGCCGGCCAGAGCATCTCGGTGATGCTGACGACCACCCTGCCCGCCGACACCGCGCTGTCCTGGCACGGCACGACCGTCGTGAACACCGCCGTCGCCGCCGCCGACAACGCCGACACCGTGTCCGCCGACGCCTCGATCGGCATCGTGGTGCCCGTCACGCCCACGGTCGCGGCCACCAAGACCTTCTCGCCGACCGACCAGATCGCCGGCGACACCGCCGACGTCACCGTGACGCTCGGCGCGCAGAACACGTCGCCGGTCGCCGCCACCGCGCTGACCGTGACCGAGCCGGCAGCCGGCACGTCCGCCTCGTTCGGGCCCGGCACGGTGCTCCAGCTGCGGTCCATCGGCGCGGTGACCTTCCCGGAGGGCGCCACCGGCGTCACCGTCACCGTGACCACCCAGACCGGCACCGGCACCGACGCCGTGACCGGCTCCGCGCTGCTCGGCACGTTCACCGACGGGCAGGCGATCGACCTCGGCGCGGTGGACCCCGCGACCGTCACCGGGGTGACCCTGCAGTTCATCGGCGACACCGACGCGGCCGGCACGATCGTGGCGAACGGTGCGGCGGGGAGCGTCGTGCTCGTCCTCGGCCAGGACGCGACCAGCGTGTCGCGATACGAGACGTCCAAGGTCACCGACGTCGTCGGCGTGGACCTCACCACCGGCCGCGGCTCGGCCTCGGGCACCGCCGAGGCCGGCTTCCAGATCAACCCCGTGCTCGTCGAGGTCACGGCGGGCAAGACCTTCACAAGCTCGGCGGGCGCGGAGTCCGGGGCCGCGACCGTGGTCGCCGGGGAGACCTCCGTGGTCCGGCTGACCGCGACGAACTCCTCCAACACGTCGCTCAGCGTGCTCCAGATCACCGAGCCGGCCACCGCGGGGGCCGGTCCGTTCGGCACCGGCACCACGGAGAACCCGCTGCTCGGGTTCGTCGGCTTCGGCACGGACGGATCCGGCACCTCCGACGCCTCGACCTGGCCCGCCGGCGCGGACTCGGCCACGGTGACGATCACCGGTGCCGACGGCGAGTCCTTCGACACGCTCGTGCAGGCACCGGGCGAGGACGGCGTCGTCAGCTGGCCGGACATCCCCGAGGGCTTCGTGGTCACCGGCTTCACCATCACCTACTCCGGCACCATCGCCACCAAGGCCGTGGCCACCGTGCCGTTCCTGGTCGCCACCGACGCGAGCTGGACCGACGAGCACGGGTTCACCAACGAGGTCGCGGTGGACGGCCAGGCCGCCGACGGGACCGATGCCGAGCAGGCCACCGCGTCGGCGGTGCTGACCGTGCTGCCGCGCCGGGTCGTGACCACCGCGACCAAGATCGTCACCCAGCAGGTCGACGGTGCGGGCCTGCCCGGTGTCGTGGGCCAGCAGCTGGTCGCCACCCTGACCGGTCGGATCTCCCGCGACACCACGGTGCCGGTCGGCTCCCTGACGATCGAGGACCTGGCGGGCACGGACTCCACCCTGTGGGATGCGGCCGGCCTGGTCCGGATCGGCTCCGTCGACATCCCGTCCGGATCGCAGGCCGAGGTGTTCGTGCACGATCGCGGCACCGACGCCGACACCTGGCGCAGCATCGCCGGGCCGACCACCGACGCGTCGTCGCTGCTCGACCTCGGCGCGGACGACGGGATCGACGACGGCGTGGACGGCGTCCGGGTGGTGTACACCCCGACCGGCACGGCGACCTCGCTGCCGATCGACGGCAGCTTCACGCCGAAGGTCGCGCTGCTGCTGGCGCTGAGCTCCGCCCAGGACCCCAGCACGGTGCTGACCAACACCGTGACCAGCACCGTCGACGGCACGGGCACCGGTGACGGCCTGGTCGGGACGGATCAGGACTCGACGTCGCTGACCATCGGCACCGGCACCACGGCGGTGGACATCCGCCGGGTGGACGCGACCAAGAGCTGGTCGACCTCCCAGGCGCTGATCCCGGTGGACAACACCAGCGACGACGCGGACCGACCTACCAACCAGCTCACCATGACGGTGCAGAACATCACCGGTGTCCCGGTGACCACCCTGCGGCTGACCGACCCGAACCCGGACGACGCCGGCAACGCGTTCGACTACGTGGACCTGACCTCGCTGCGGGTGACCCTGCCGACCGGCGCCACCAGCCTGCAGGTGCTGCTGCTCGGCGCCGACGGCGAGGTGCTGCACACCCTCACCTCGGCCAGCGCGGTCGCCGCGCTCACCGCCGCGGACCTGGCCGACGTCGTCCAGATCGAGGCCACCGCCACCGGCACGTCGATCCCGGACAACGCCGTGCTCACGCTGGTCGCGGGCACCGTGCTGCGCGCCGAGACCCGCGGCCTGGACGGTCAGGCGGTCGTCGCGATCGTCGGCACCACCGACGGCGCCGCGCAGACCAGCCTGGTGAACACCGTGCGCGGCGACCTGGGCCCGAGCACCCCGGACGACACCGACCAGGCCACCACGGTGCTGTACCCGGAGGCGCTGCAGCCGCTGAAGGGGTCGCTGAGCAAGTCGGTCTCGCCGAGCACCGGCACCCGCTACTCCGCCACCGATCGGACCGTGCGGCTCTCGCTGACGGCGCACCGCACCAGCAGCGCCGCGGTGAGCAAGCCCTGGCAGTACGTGCTGGAGGACACCTCCGCGGCGTTCTGGGACGCCTTCGACCTGGTGTCCCTCGACTCGCTGTCCGGCATCACGATCCAGGACGGCGCCGGCTACACCGCCTCGGTGCAGTACCTGGTCAACGGGAGCTGGACCTCCATGGTGACCAGCACCCTGGGCACCGGCACGACCACCACCATGCCCGTGCTGCCGGACGGCGCGGCCGATCTGCCGGACGGGACCACCGCGTCCGACGTGACCGGCGTCCGGGTGACGTTCACCGCGCCGTCCGGCTCGCAGTTCGCCAACCGGACGGTCGGCGGGTTCGAGGGCCCGACCGCGCTGTTCACCCTCAGCCCGCGATCGACGCTGCGCAGCACCGGCGCGGAGGTGCCGACCGGCACCCTGACCAACGTGGTCACGGGCACCGTCCAGGCGCAGTACCAGCCGACCACCACCACGCTCACGCCGGCGCAGGCGACCTACACCGTCACCGACGGCGTGCTCGATGCCGCCGTCTCGAAGACCACCACCTCGACGTCCGTCCGCTCCGGCGACGAGGTGCCGTTCACCCTGACGGTCACCAACACCGGGACCGCGCCGATCGTGAACCCGGTGCTCACCGACGTGCTGCCGTCCGACGCGAACGGCGCCCTGCTGGTCTACGACCCGGAGGACTACAGCTCCCTCACGCTGACCACCTCGCCGACCAGCGCATCGATCGGCGCCGTGACACCGGTGATCACCCTGGACGGGACACAGATCGTGATCACGTTCCCGGCCGGCACCCGGCTGATGCCGGGCGAGAAGCTGGTCGTCACCGTGCCCCTGGTGGTGCGGGCGGGCACCGCAGCGGACTCGGTGCTGGTGAACGAGTTCGACCTGACCGCGGACGACGGGCTGACCCGCCAGGCGTCCGCCCAGGTGAAGGTGATCTCGCAGGCGAACTATCTGCGGATCAAGGACGTGTCCGAGGACCTGGCCGACGGGGCCACGGCCACCGGCGTGGTGAACGTCTCCGGCTCCGGCCAGGCGTGCACCTCCACCGACGGCTTCTACCGGCAGCCCTGCCTGGTCCAGACCGCGACCGGCGGCACCGAGACCTGGCGGCTGCGCCTGAAGAACACCGGCAACCTGCCGACGGCCAGCGCCTCCCTGGTGGACGTGCTGCCGTACTCCGGGGACACCGGGACCTCGAAGTCGCAGAGCACCAGCTCACGCGGCAGCAGCTGGGCGACCGAGTACCTGGGTGACCTGCAGCTGCTCGACCTGCCGGACGGGACCACCAGCACCGTCTGGTACCTGCTCGACGGCGAGACGTGCACCTACACCGGCGTCGTCACCTCGGCCGACCCGCGCGGCACCGGCTGCGCCGACGACGTGTGGACACCGGCCGCGGAGGTCATCGACCTGAGCCAGGTGCGGGGCATCCGGATCGACCTCGACTTCGAGGCTGCGCAGCTGCAGCCGGGGGAGCAGGTGACGGTGACGTTCCGCACCCGCTCCGCCTCCGACAGCACCGCCTCCACCCTCGGGACCGATGCTGCCGCGTGGAACACGATGGTCGTCACCACCGCCAGCGTCACGTCCGGCGGGCTCAGCTACGAGACTCTCGAGCCCAACCGGGCCGGCGTCGCGGTGACCTATCAGCCGGGATCCACCGGCGGGGGCTCGGACCCGGGGACCGATCCGACCCCGGAGCCGACCACCGACCCGACCACAGACCCGACGACGGGGCCGAGCACCGAGCCGAGCACCGACCCGACCACGCAGCCGACCGGCGCGGCGACCGGCGGCGTCCTGGCGGACGGCGACGGGACGGGCACGTCGACGTCTGCGGTGCTGAGCGAGGGTGCGGACGGGCTCGCGACCACCGGCGCCGAGGGCGTCCGGACGCTGCTGGTGGCGGCGGGCATCCTGCTGCTGGCCGGCGCGGCGACCGTCGTCGGCGTGACCCGCCGGCGCCGCCCGCTGCACCGGCACTGACGCGGGCCAGGGCCTGGTCGCGCTCGGTCGCACGCGGGCCCGGGCGGGCGGCCACCCGCACCACGCACCCTCTGCCCGGTGCGGGTGGCCGACGTCAGGGGTGGACGACGATCTTGCCGCGGGTGTGGCCGGTCTCCAGGGCGCGGTAGGCGTCGGCGGCGTGGTCGAGGTCGAAGGTCTGCGACACCTCGACCCGCAGCGCCCCGTCGGCCACCAGGGCGACCAGCTCGGCGAGGCCCACCGGGTCCGGCCGCACCCAGACGTACTGCCCGCCGTGCTCGGTCCGCGCCCGGGGGTCCGCGATCGAGACCACCGTGCCGCCGGGCCGCAGCAGGTCGCCGACCGTGTCCATCGCCGGGCCGCCGACGTAGTCGAGGATCACGTCGAAGCCTCCGGGGGCCAGCGCCCGGGCACCGGCCACCAGGCCCTCGCCGTAGCTCACCGGCTCCGCGCCGATCTCGCGCAGGAAGTCGTGGTTGCCCGGTGAGGCCGTGCCCACCACCCGTGCGCCGGCGCGCGCGGCGAGCTGGGTCGCGATCGAGCCGACGCCGCCCGCGGCCGCGTGCACCAGCACGGTGGACCCGGCACCCAGGCCGGATCGCCGGACGGACTGCAGCGCGGTCAGCCCGGTCAGCGGGAGCGCGGCGGCCTGGTCGAACGTGACCCCGGCGGGCTTCTTCGCGATCGTCCGCACCGGCACGGCGACGTACTCGGCGAGGGTGCCGTCGCCGACGGTGTCCTTGCGGGCGTAGGCCAGCACCTCGTCGCCCTCGACCAGCTCAGGCGTGTCCAGGCCCGCACGGACCACGACCCCGGCGACGTCCCAGCCCGGCACCGCCGGCAGGTCGGTGTCGATCAGCCCGCGCAGATACCCCTCGCGGACCTTGTAGTCGACCGGGTTGATCCCGGCGGCGACCACCTTGACCAGCACGCTGTCCGGGCCGATGTGCGGCTCCGGCCGGTCGTCGACGACCCGCAGGACGTCCGCTCCGCCGAACTGGCTGTACTCGACTGCCTTCATACCTGGGTCGAACGCGCCCTGCGCTCGCGCCATTCCGCCCGCCGGCCGCGGTCCGTCCTCCGCAGATCGCCCCCCGCAGGCCACGAGGCGCGCCAGGTGCACACGCACTGACTGTGCACCTGGCGCGCCTCGTTCTCAGTGGGGGAGGGCGCGGGGCGGGCGGCGGCTCAGGCGGGGACGACGAACGTGTGGAGGGAGCGGGGCGCGAGGGTGGCGGTGAACGAGCGGGTCTCGTCGGTCGGGTCGGTGAACGAGAACGCCTCGGCGCGGTCCAGGGCGTTCTGCACCACGACCCCGATCGAGCCGTCCGGGTTCAGGTAGGCCGAGCCCTGCGCGCTGAACCGGCCGGTGGTGCCGAGCCGGACGGCACCGGGCCGCACCGCCGACGAGTAGTGCTTGATCACGTAGTACTCGGGGTTGCGGGTGAACGTCCGGGCGTCGGTGTCCACGGTGACCAGCGAGTTCTGCGGCCAGCCCCAGGTGCTCAGACCGCCGGGCTCCAGCGCCAGGTTCCAGTAGGTGTACCCGGTGGCGCCGTGCTGCAGGTAGTGCCGCACCAGGTGGAAGACGTACTCCGCGTCCTCCCAGGAGTTGGAGCCGAAGCCGCACTCGGACTCGGTCTGCATCAGCTCGAGCTCGGGCCAGGCCTCATGGGTGCGGGCGATCGCGTGCTGGCCGGCCCACTGGTAGCCGATGCCGCCGAGGTACTGGCGGGCCTCGTCGTCGAACAGGATGTTGTCCACGAACCGGGCGTAGTGGTTCAGCTTCTGGCCGGCCGCGGTGAACGACTGGTCCTCCGGGCCGTTCAGGGTGCCGAGGAAGATCGCGGTGGTCAGGCCCGCGGCGCGGAACGCGGGGCCGAGGTGGTCGCGGATGAACACCCGCAGCTCCTCGGAGGACCACAGGCAGGACGGGAACTTCTGGTCCGCGAACACCTCGTTCTGCACGTGCAGTTGGGTGACGGTGATGCCGCGCTCGGCGTACGCCTGGATGAACTTCACGAAGTACTGGGCGTAGGCCGACAGGTTCTGCGGGGTGCTGACGATCCGGCCGAAGTTGTACACCGGCGGGTTCTTCATCCAGGTGGGCGGGGACCACGGCGAGCAGTGCAGCACCATCTCGTCCTGGTAGCGCTGCGCCTGCCGGATGAACGGGATCACGTGCTCCTCGTCGCGCTCGACGGAGAAGTGATCCAGGGCGTAGTCGCCGGGCGTCTCGTCGTAGGAGTACCAGGAGGTGGCGAAGTCGTTCGCGCCGACGGCGGACCGGTTCACCCGGAGGTTCAGCTCGTCGGGGCTGAACAGCTCGCGGTACACGGTCTCCTGGTCGGCCGCGGACAGTGCGCTGATCGCCCGGTGGCCGAGCTCGTTGAACGTGCCGCCGAAACCGCGGATCGCCCGCCCGCGCTCCCCGGTCAGCGCGAGGCCGCGCGTCGAGGTCGCACCGGCGGCGGGCGTGCCGCCGTCGATCCACTGCTGGTCCTGGGTGGACGTGGTCCAGGTGATGCTCACTGCGGGCCCCTCTCGTCGGCGCGCCGTGGCGCGGGTGGTGGCGGCCGCCGGCGTCGGTGCGCGACAGCCTCGGGTCTGGGTGGGCGGACGCTCCACATCGAGACGTCGTGGCGGCCCGCGGGACCTCCACTGCTATCTACTGGTTGGTAGATACGGAGAAAGTACGACCAGGCGATCGGGAAGTCAATCGATCGCGTCCCCGGCTCCGGGCCCGTCCGTGGCCCGTGCCCGCCCGGCCGTCACCCGCCCGGCCCGCGCTCGTCCGGATGGCCTGCTGTCGCCCGGACAGCCGCAGGTTCACAGGTCCGGGCCACCCGGCTGTGCCCTACCTGTCGATCACCTGTCAATCGCCCCGCCCTGCTGGTCGGGGCGACCGTCCGTCCGATCGGAGGGGTGCGACGGACGGTCCGGCGCGCACGTCAGGAGGTCCACATGAGCATCGAGCTCAGCTCGTCCTCGTTCCTCAGCCAGCTCGCCAGGACGAGTGCCACGAGCACCACCAGCAGCATCGCCAGCGCGCTCGCGGCGGCGGCGGCGCAGAACGTCGGCACGACGACCACCACCAGCAGCTCCTCGTCCGGCACGGCGACCTCGCGGGTGCCGGGGTACGTCGAGGCGGCCTCCGAGACCCTGGGGCTGTCCACCGACGAGATCATGGAGGCGCTGTCCGACGGCTCCTCGCTCGCCGACCTCGCCGAGGAGCAGGGCGTCAGCCGGGAGGACCTGACCGCCGCCCTGGTCGAGGCCGCCCCGGCGGACATGCAGGCGATGGGCGACGTCGAGGACATGGTGTCCTCGCTGATCGACCAGGAGGGGCTGGCCGGCCCGTCCGGCCCGCCGCCGAGCGGGTCTTCCGGCGTCTGGGGCGAGACCCTGACCGAGGACCAGCAGGAGACCCTGGACTCGCTGTCCAGCCTGCTCGGGACGGACTCGTCCTCGCTCCTGGACCAGCTCTACTCCGGCACGTCGCTGTCCGACCTGCTCTCGGACGCGGGCGTCTCGATGGAGGACCTCGCGGACGTGGTCCAGGAGGGGCTGTTCATCGACGCGTCGGCCTGAGCAGCATGCGGGCGGGTCGGACCGGGTCGGGCGGGGCCGCCGGCGCCGCCGGACCCGCTCGCCCGCCGGTCCGGCCGCGCACGGCCCGCGGGTGTCACACCTCCGCCACCCGCACCCGGGTGATCCGCCGACCCGTCACGGTCAGCACCTCGACCCGGTGCCCGTCCACCTGCACCGCGTCGCCGACCCGCCCCAGCCGGCCGAGCCGGGCGATCACGTACCCGGCGACCGTCTCGTACGGGCCGTCCGCCAGCGCGATGCCGGTCCGGGCGGTGAACTCCTCGATGGTCAGTCCGGCGTCCACGGTGCCCGGGTCGCCCGCGGTGGCCTCGGGGCCGGAGGGGCCCACGACGTCGTACTCGTCCCGGATGTCGCCGACCAGCTCCTCGACCAGGTCCTCCAGGGTGACGATGCCGTCGGTGCCGCCGTACTCGTCCACCACCACCGCGATGTGCACACCCTCGCCGCGCAGCCGGGACAACGAGGGCAGCAGCTTGTTGGTGCCGGGCAGCGCGACGATCTCGCGCACCACGTCCCGCACCCGCAGGTCGCCGGAGCCCCGGGCGTCCACCAGGTCGCGGATGTGCAGGAAGCCCAGCACGTCGTCGAAGTCCTCGCCGGTGACGGGGTAGCGGGAGTACGGCAGGTCGCGCACCTCGTCCAGCGCCGCGGCCAGCGTGAGGTCGGCGTCGAGGAAGCGGACCTCTCCGCGCGGCCGCATCACCTCGGACACCGACCGGTCCGCGGCCTCGAAGACGTCGGTGAGGATCCGGCGCTCGTCCTCCGGCAGCCCCTCGTGCGCGATCACCAGGTCGCGGAGCTCGGCCTCGGAGATCTCCTCCGAGGTCGCGGTCGGATCGCCGCCGAGCAGCCGGACCAGCAGGTCGGTCGAGCGGGACAGCAGCCAGATCACGGGGCGCATCAGCGTGGCGAACCGGTCCAGCGGCGGAGCGACCGCGAGGGCCACCCGGGCGGTGCTCTGCAGCGCGATCCGCTTCGGCACCAGCTCGCCGAGCACCAGGGAGAGGTAGGCGATCACCAGCGTCAGCACGATCAGCGAGAGGGTGCCGGCCGGACCGGACGGCACGCCGAGCGCCTCGATCACCGGCGCGAAGTCGGGGGCGATCGTCGAGGCGCCGTACGCGGCGGAGAAGAAGCCGGCGACCGTGACGCCGATCTGCACCGCGGCGAGGAACCGGTTGGGGTCGCGCGCCACCGCCGCCACCCGGGCGCCGCGGGCGCTCTGCCGCTCCATCCGGTCGATCTGGCTCTCGCGCAGCGACACGAGTGCGATCTCGGTGCCGGCGAACACCCCGCCGATCAGGATGAAGACCAGGACGAGGCCGATGCTGACCCAGGTGTCGGCGTCCATCAGCGACGGACCCCTCGCGGGAGCGGGGTGCGGGTCCGCCGCACGGGACTGCCGGAGACCGACGGAGGTGACATCCGTCCATCCAAGACGGCGGCGCAGGGGTCGTCAACAGCGCCGGGAGCACATCCGACCTGCACCGTTTCCTCACAGGTGCGGCCACGGAATCGCCGGTCGACGCGGTTCGGCGTCCCTAGGCTGACCCGTGCCGGGGCCGGGTGGGGGCCCCTCGTCCCGAGGAGCAGCACGTGCGGGTGGGTACCAGGAGCCGTCGGGGACGCATGACCGGTCGGGTCGCTGGTGCGGCCGTGGTGCTCGCGCTGGTCGTCGTCCCGCTGGCCGCATGCAGCAGCGCTCCGCCGGAGGACCAGGCGCTGGCCGACGCGCTCGCCGCCGCGCTGGCGAGCGGGGACTTCACCGACGTGCCGCTGGACGGCGCCACCGCCGACGAGGCGACCGCGCAGCGCGCGGCGACCTACGCCGAGCTGGACCCGTGGACGCCCGCGGTGTCGGCGGGCACCGTCGCCGAGGAGAAGGACGGCACGGTCACGGTGGACCTGTCCTTCGTCTGGGACGTCGACAGCAGCGGCACCGACTGGACCTACACCACGCACGCGACGCTGGCGCAGGAGGACGGCGCCTGGGTCGCCCGCTGGTCTCCGTTCCTGCTGGCGCCCGACCTGACGGCGGACGAGACGCTGGTGGTCACCCGGGTGCAGGCCGAGCGGGCTGACGTGCTGGGCGCCGACGGCTCGGTGCTGGTGGAGTCTCGCCCGGTGCACCGGATCGGGATCGACAAGACCCGGGTCACCGCGGCGGAGTGGGACGGGGCGGCGCGCGGGCTGGCGCAGGCGCTCGGGCTGGACCAGGACGAGTACGCCGCACAGGTGGCGGCCGCGGGGGAGAAGGCGTTCGTCGAGGCGATCGTGGTGCGCGACTCCGACCCGGGCTACGACATCGCGACGCTGAGCGCCCTGCCCGGGGTCAACGCGCTGTCCGACGAGCTGCCGCTCGCGCCGACCCGCGAGTTCGCCCGCCAGGTGCTCGGCACCGTCGGGCAGGCCACCGCCGAGATCATCGACGGGTCCGACGGCGCGGTGGTCGCGGGCGACCTGACCGGCCTGAGCGGCCTCCAGCTGCAGTACGACGAGCAGCTGCGCGGCACGCCCGGGCTGACCATCTCGGCCACCACCGGCGACGCCCACCAGCGCCAGCTGTTCCACGTGGAACCACAGGCGGGCACGCCGTTGCAGACCACGATCGACCCGGCCCTGCAGCAGGCCGCCGAGGAACAGGTGGCGACGATCACCGACCGCGCGTCCGCCGTGGTCGCGATCCGGCCGTCCACCGGCGAGGTGCTGGCGGTGGCGAGCGGGGCGGGCGGCGGCGGCATCTCCACCGCGACGCTCGGGCTGTACCCGCCGGGGTCGACGTTCAAGGTGGTCAGCTCGCTCGCGCTGCTCCGCGCCGGGCTGACCCCGGACAGCACGGTGACCTGCCCGGCGACCGCGACCATCGACGGCCGGGAGTTCAGCAACGTCCCGGGCTACCCCACGGACCGGCTCGGCGACATCACCCTGCAGACCGCCGTCGCGAACTCGTGCAACACCGCCTTCCTCACCGCGGCGGACCTGGCGCCGCAGTCCGCGCTGGTCACGGCGGCCGAGTCGCTCGGGCTCGGGCAGGACGTCGACCTGGGCTTCTCCGCGACGCTCGGCACGGTGCCGGCGGACTCCACCGGCACCGAGCACGCCGCCTCGATGATCGGGCAGGGCCAGGTGGTGGTCAGCCCGCTCGGGATGGCGACCGTCGCCGCCTCCGTGGTGGCCGGCAGCCGCGTCACCCCCCAGCTGGTGGTGCAGGACGATCTGGAGACGCCGGCGGCGCCCGCGCAGGCGCTCACCTCGGACGAGGCAGCGGCGCTGCGGCAGATGATGCGTGCGGTGGTGACGGAGGGCGGGGCGACGTTCCTGCAGGACGTGCCCGGGGACGAGGTGCTGGCGAAGTCCGGCACCGCGCAGTTCGGCAGCGACGACGACCTGCAGAACCACACCTGGATGATCGCGGCGCAGGGCGACCTGGCGGTGGCGGTGTTCGTCGAGACGGGCGTCTCGGGGGTGACGACCGCGGGGCCGCTGCTGGAGGCTTTCCTGGACGCGGCTGCCGGGGCCTGACCCGGCCGGGGGATGTCCGTTCTGCCCCGAGTGGGTGAAATGTGCCTTCTGTGACAGAAGTTCACCCGCACCCTCTTCCGTGACGCTGCTCACGGTTCTACAGTCAGGGACTGTCAGCGACAAGGCAAACCCTCCGCGAGGAGGGGACGCAAAGCCACGGGACCCTCGCAGGTCAGCCGGGCTGCCGAACGAAGGAACACACATGGAACAGCGCGGCTTCTACGAGCCGGCCGAGCGGGACCGTCCGGTCCCCGACCTGCGGCCCGAGGTCTCAGCCATCCGTCTCTCCTCCTGGTCCCGCATCGCCGCCGGTCTGGCCGCGAGCCTGGACCTGGTCCCGGCGCAGCGGGAGTGCACCTCCGCCTCCTGACCCCACGGACCTCGCAGCACCCTCGAGGGCTCCTCCTCCGCACGCGCGGGCGAGGAGCCTTCGTCGTGCGGGGCTGCGGGGCTGCGGGGCTGCGGCGGCGGGCCGGCAGGAAAGGGCAGGGGGAGCGGGCGGGGCTCAGAGCTCGCCGATGCGCCGGAGGTAGCGCATCGCGAGCCAGCCGATCGGGATCCGCAGCCAGTAGGTGAGCACCCGGAACAGCACGGCGACCGACGTCGCCACGCCGGGGTTCACCCCCACCACGCTCAGCGCACCGGCCAGCGCGATCTCCACGGTGCCGATGCCGCCGGGGGTCGGCGCGATCGACCCGGCGGTGTTGCCGGCGAGGAACACGATGGCCGCCTGGGCGATCGACACCTCCTGGCCGAAGGCGCGCAGGCAGACCTCGAACGCCAGCACGTAGCCGAGCGTGGTGAGCACGTTGCCGAGGATGCCGAGCGCGAGCCGGCGCGGCTGGCCGAGCACCTCGATCAGCCGGGGCCAGGTCTGCCGGAGCGTCGGCAGGGTCTTCGCGGCCACCCAGGTCCGGACCCGGGGGACGAACAGCGCGCTGGCGATCAGTGCGACCACCGCCCCGACCACGATCACGACGGTGGCGGACACGGTGAACCGTTCGAGCTGATTGGTGCCCGAGATCACCGAGAGCACCAGCAGCAGCACGACGGTCACGATGAACTGCGTCACCTGCACCAGGGCGACGGTCGCAGTGGCCAGCGAGGTCGAGGCGCCGCGGCGGGTGAGCAGCCGCAGGTTCAGCGCGGCCGGGCCGATACCGGCGGGGGCGGCCAGCGCGACGAAGGTGGCCGCGGACTGCGCCACGGTGGCCCGCCACAGCGGGATCTTCACCGGGGAGAACGCCACCAGGGCCAGGGCGGACCCGGCCAGCGTCGACATGCCGAACGCGAACGCCAGCACGCTGAGCCGCCAGTCGGTGTCGGACAGCGCGTCCAGGATGGTCTGCAGGTTGATCGTGGTGAGCAGCACGATCACCGCGGCCACGGTCAGCAGGATGGTCAGGACGGTGCGGGCGCCGAACCGGACCAGCTGCACCGGCTCGACGTCGGCCTCCGGCAGCCGGGCGATCAGGGCGGAGCGCAGCTCGCTCAGCACCTCCTTGTGCGCACGCAGCTCCTCGCGGGTACGGCGCGGCAGGGTGATGGTCTGCAGCAGCGGGCCGATCGCGGCGATGTCGCTGTCCGGCAGCACCGCCACCGCCGACTCCAGCGCACGTGCCGGCCCGACCCGCAGCGCCAGCAGCGCGACCATCTGGGTGCGGTCCATCCGCCGTGCCAGGTCGGAGGAGGCGACGTCGCCCTGCTCCCAGCCGACCAGCCACACCACGGGATCCGTGCCGTCCCGGCCGACCAGGACGGTGTCGCTGGTCAGCGCGCGGTGCGCCAGCCCGCTCGCGTGCGCTGTGCCGAGCTGCGCCCAGATCTCCCGCAGCAGGGCGTCGTCGATGGCGCCGGGCTCCAGCTGGGCCAGCGGCACGGCGTCCGGCACCCGCTCCTGGATCAGCAGCATGGAGCTCTCGGACTCGGCGATGCCGCGCAGCCGTGGGGTGCGCACGCCGGCGGTGCTGGCCGCGGAGGAGAGCAGCGCAGCGCGCTCGGTCGCCTGCCGGAGCGAGACCACCGACCGGCCGTCGATGCCGCGCAGGCGCATGGAGCGCCACACCCGGTTGATCAGGCCGACCACCTGGCGGTCGCTGTCCAGCACCACGACGTCGAACCGGTCGGCCTGCTCGGTGGTCAGCTCGTACACCCGGTAGTCGGAGTACCGGGCGAGGGTCCGGGACGCCGCCGTGCCGGGCAGCTGGTCGGCCACGGCCGCGGAGGTGCCCACCGGATCGTCGTCCGCGTCGTCGTCCGGCACCCGCTCCAGCAGCGCAGCGCGGAAGCCGGCGCGGCGCACGCCCGCGACCAGGCTGGTGCCGTAGGCCCGTTCCGGGCGCACCCCGGACAGGTAGCGCACCCCCAGGCCCGCGGCGCGGCCGATCAGCAGCGCGACCGCGACACCCGGCAGCGAGACGCCCGCGGTGATCACCATGATCCCGACGGCGACCCAGACCAGGTTCCACGACCACGACACCGAGCGGCGCTGGTTGCGCGGCCCGGCGGCGGTGAGCAGGCCGGCGATCAGGGCGATGTAGCCCGGGATGGTCACCGTCGCGACACCGGCCAGCGGCACGGACAGGCCGTCGACCAGCGTGTCGGACCCCACCGTGTGCACCAGCCAGGTCGCCGCCGTGGACACCAGGACCGCGCCGATCGCCGCCACGGAGGCCTCGATCATCTGCCGGCCGAGCCGCCGCAGCGCGAGCTCGACCAGCACCGCGACCGGGACGACGAACGTGACCACGCTCTCCAGCAGCGCGACGGGCACGATCAGGATCTGCCGCAGCAGGCCGGCGATGCCCTGCACGTCCTCCGCGACGCCGGTGGTGGTGTGCTGCGCGTAGGTGGCCAGCACCAGCACCGCGACCAGGCCGAGCAGCGCGATCAGCACACCGAGCAGGTCGCTCGGGTGGTGCACCCGCATCTCGGGGGTGTCCACCACCCGGGGGCGGCTCGGGACCACGGCACGCTGGCTGCCGGGGCCTCCGGGCGGACCGGACGCCACCGGCACGCTGGTCGAGGCGTCGGGCATGTCGGCGAGTCTAGGCAGCAGCGGTGCCCGCGGGTCGGTGCACGAGTGCATTCCGGCGCGATCCCGTCCTCCTGGATGACGTCGTGCGGCCGCGGCTCCGCCTCGGGGATGAGATCGGCACGCCGTGCGCGGCAGGTCCGGGCCCCGGTGCGGGCTTCCCGTGGTGCCGAGCGGGCCGCGCGGCTAGGTTGGGCCGCGGGTGCCCCGGAGGGTTGGACGGGGATCGTCGGACCGGCCGCACGACTGGCGGCCGCGCGGACAGCAGGGAGACGTCGTGGCGCAGGGCGCGAAGGACCGGTTCGGGGCGATGCTGCGGTCCGTGTGGTGGCTGCCCGTGCTGCGGGGGGTGCTGCTGCTGGTGCTCGGTCTGCTGATGCTGGTCGAGCCGCTGCGCACGCTGTCCGCCCTGGTCTGGGTGTACGGCGCCTTCGCCGTGCTGGACGGGATCGGGGTGCTGGTCCAGGCGCTGCTGGTGCGCTCCCGGCCGGGTTTCGGCTGGTGGGTCGCGGAGGGGCTGGTCGGGATCGGCTTCGGCGCGCTGATCATGCTCTGGCCCGGCGCGACGGCGCTGGTGCTGTTCTACCTGCTCGCGCTCTGGGTGCTGGTGCTCGGAGTGGCGGCGGTGATCGTGGCGGTGGTGCAGTACCGGGCCCGGGACGTGACCTGGTCGGGGACGCTGGTGTTCGGGCTGGTCGGCTTCCTGTTCGGCCTGCTGCTCGGGATCCAGCCGCAGGACTCGGCGGACGTGATCGCGACCGTGTTCGGCCTGTTCGCCCTGGTTGCCGGCGTGATCATGGTGGTCTCCGGGTTCGCGACCCGGGCGTTCGGGCGCCAGCTCGCCGAGGCGCGCGCCGGGAACGGTCCCACGGCGGGCGGGCCGGCCTGACGCGCCCCTGCGTGACGGTCAGGTGATCCCGAGCGCGGTCAGCCAGGCCGCCGGGACGAGCGCGTAGCCGACGAACGCGATCACGTCGATCACGGTGTGCGCGACCACCAGCGGCATGGTGCGTCCGCGCCGGCGGTAGTACTCCGCGAACACCAGGCCCATCACCACGTTGCCGATGAACGGGCCGAAGCCCTGGTAGAGGTGGTAGGAGCCGCGCAGCAGCGCGCTGGCGACCAGGATCGTCGGGGTGCGCCAGCGCAGCTCGCGCAGCCGCTCGGTCAGGTAGCCGACCACGATCACCTCCTCCAGCAGCGCGTTCTGCACGGCGGAGAAGATCAGCACCGGCACGGTCCACCAGGCGGCGTTCAGCGCGGATGCCTGCACCTCGACGGTGATGCCGATCGCGCGGCCGACCACGTACAGCCCGAGGCCGGGCAGGCCGATCAGCGCGGCGAGCCCGACGCCCACGCCGAGGTCGCGCAGGGGACGGGTGCGGTCCAGCCCGATCCGTCGCACGGCGCTGCGGCCCTGGGCGGAGAGCAGGTACAGCGCGAGCGCGACCGGGACCAGCGCGAAGCCGATCGAGAGCAGCTGGTACACCAGGTCGAGGTAGGGGCGCGAGGACTGGCTGGCGTTCAGCGTGGTGCTCTGCTCGGACAGCGCGGGCTCGGCGGTGAGGCGCGCGATGATGTTGACCACCGCGTACACCCCGGACTTGCCGAGGGACAGCCCGAGCACGATCCAGATCTCGGTGGTGAGCCGGCGGCGCCAGGCGCGGTCGGACGGCGGCGGAGCGGAGGCCGGTCGGGCGTCGGTCACCGGGGCATCGTAGGGATGCCCGCTGGGAGCCGGCTGGGCGTCGGCCGAGCCCGATGCGGCGCGCGTCGGGCGTGACCGGGGCGGACGGGTCGCTGCCGGCCTGTCCACCCACCTGCGCAGGCTGGAGGACGCGGGCCACGTGGACGTGGACGAGACCTTCCAGGGCCGCACGCACCCCCGTGGCCTCGGTGGCGTGCCGGCCACCGGGCGGGCCGCGTTCGCGCAGTGCACCCGGCGGCTCACGGAGCTGCCCGGGGGCGGGCGGTGAGGTCGGCCCGCGTCAGCCCTGGGCACGCTCCAGCGCCGCGACCGCCTGCGCGACCAGCTCCGGGTCGGTGACCGTGTGCCCGGTGCCCCCGCCGCCGCCCGGGCCGCCGTCCCCGGCGACCGGGCGACCGGCCGACAGGTGCACGGCGTCCACGCCGGCGGCGACCAGCGAGCGGATGTCCGGCGGCCGCACCCCGCCGCCGGCCATCACCTGCACGCCGCCGGCCGCGCGGGCGACCAGCTCGGCGATCCGGCGTACGCCGTCGATGCTGCGCTCCGCACCGCCGGAGGTGAGCACCCGGGTCACCCCGAGGTCCACCAGGGTGTCCAGGGCGGCCAGCGGGTCGGCGACGGCGTCCATCGCGCGGTGGAAGGTCACCTCGTGCCCGTCGGCGGCGGCGACCAGCGCGCGCAGCGCCACGGCGTCGACCAGCCCGTCCGGGGTGAGCGCCCCGAGCACGACACCGTCCGCGCCCGCGTCCAGCGCGGCCCGCACGTCGCGCACCTGCACGTCCAGCTCGGCGGCGTCGTAGACGAACGACCCGGGCCGGGGGCGGACCAGCACGTGCACCTGCGGTGCGTGGCGCCCGTGGTCGCGGGCGTGGTCCCGGGCGGCGAGCACGGCGGACAGCAGACCGGCGCTCGGGGTCAGGCCCCCGGTCGCGGCGAGGGCGACGCACAGCTCGACCCGGGCGGCGCCGGCCTCCGCGGCCACGTGCAGCCCGGCGGGGTCCTGCACGGCGATCTCGAGGACGGGTGCTGCCACGGTGCTCCTTGGTCTCGGGTGCTGCGGGATGCTGCCGGACGCTCGACGGTAGCCGGGACCGCCGACAGGGGCGCAGGTCGAACAGCCTATGGACAGGCCGGTCCACGCCGTGCCGCGACACCGCGCGGTCGGTCAGGCGAATCGGCGCAGCCGCAGCGAGTTCGTCACGACCAGCACGGAGGAGAACGCCATGGCGGCCCCGGCGATCATCGGGTTCAGCAGACCGGACGCCGCGAGCGGGATCGCCGCGACGTTGTAGGCGAACGCCCAGAACAGGTTCTGCCGGATCACCCGCAGCGTCCGGCGGGACAGCCGGATCGCCTGGCCGGCCGAGCGCAGGTCGCCGCGCACCAGCGTGACGTCGGCGGCCTCGATCGCCACGTCGGTGCCGGTGCCCATCGCGAGGCCGAGGTCCGCGGTGGCCAGGGCGGCGGCGTCGTTCACGCCGTCGCCGACCATCGCCACCCGGGCGCCCTCGCGCTGGAGCCGCTGCACCACGTCCACCTTGTCGGCCGGCAGCACCTCGGCCACCACGTCGACCTCGGCGATCCCGACCTCGCGGGCGACCGACCGGGCCGCACCGGCGTTGTCGCCGGTCAGCAGCACCGGCCGCAGACCGAGCGCGCGCAGGTCGTCGATCGCGGCGCGCGAGGTCGCCTTGAGCGGGTCGCGCAGCACCAGCGCGCCGCGGGCGGAGCCGTCCCAGGCGGCCAGCACGGCGGTGGCACCGTCCGCCTCGGCGGCGGCGAACCGCTGCGCGAGCCCGGGTGGCACGGTGACGCCCTGCTCGGTCAGCCACGCGGGGCGGCCGACCAGCACCCGGCGGCCCAGGCCGAGCCCGGCGTGCGCGGTGCGGACCACGCCGCTGACGCCCCGGCCGGGAGTCGCGGTGAACCCGTGCACCTCGTCGGCGCCGATCGGGACGCCGTCCTCGCCGGTGCCGGTGCGGGCACCGCGGCGGCCGTCCGCCAGGGCCTGCGCCGCCTCCGCGACCGCGCGGGCGATCGGGTGCTCGGCCAGCGCCTCGACGGCGCCCGCGTACCGGAGCACCTCGTCCTGCGCGGCCTCGGCGGGGCTGCCGGTGCCGGTGGGCACCAGCACGTCGACCAGCTCCATCCGGCCCTCGGTGACGGTGCCGGTCTTGTCCAGCACCACGGTGTCGACGGTGCGGGTCTGCTCCAGCGTCTCCGGGCCCTTGATCAGGATGCCGAGCTGGGCGCCGCGCCCGGTGCCGACCAGCAGCGCGGTCGGGGTCGCCAGGCCGAGCGCGCACGGGCAGGCGATGATCAGCACCGCCACGGCGGCGGTGAACGCCTGCTGGACGCTGCCACCACCGACCAGCCAGCCGACCAGCGTGACGACGGCCAGCACCAGCACCACCGGCACGAACACCGCCGAGATCCGGTCGGCGAGCCGTTGCACGGGCGCCTTGCCGGTCTGCGCGGTGGCGACCAGCCGGCCGATCTGGGCCAGCCGCGTCTCGTCGCCGACCCGGGCCGCGCGGATCACCAGGTGGCCGCCGGCGTTGATCGTCGCGCCGGTCACCTCGTCGCCGGGACCGACGTCCACCGGTACCGGCTCACCGGTGAGCAGGCTGGTGTCCACGGCGCTGCTGCCGCGCAGCACCACGCCGTCGGTGGCGATCTTCTCGCCCGGGCGGACGGCGAAGGTGTCGCCCACGCCGAGCCGGGCGATCGGCACCCGCTGCTCGACCTCCCGGCCGTCCGGTCCGGTGACCAGCAGGGCGACGTCCTTCGCGCCCAGGTCCAGCAGTGCGCGCAGCGCGTCGCCGGCCCGGCGGCGGGACCGGTGCTCGGCGTACCGGCCGGCGAGCAGGAAGGTGGTGACGACCGCCGCCACCTCGAAGTACAGCTCGGGCGTCGCCATGGCGTGGTCCGCTGCGGCGGGCCACAGCGACGGGGTCATGGTCATGCCGATCTCGCCGGCACCGCCGAGCAGCAGCGCCCAGAGCGACCAGCCGGTCGCGGCGACGATGCCGATCGACACCAGGGTGTCCATGGTCGAGGCGCCGTGCCGGGCGGCGCGCGCGGCGGCGCGGTGGAACGGCCAGGCCGCCCAGGTCGCGACCGGCAGCGCGAGCACGGCGACCAGCCACTGCCAGCCGGCGACCTGCAGCGGCGGGATCATCGACAGCGCGAGCACCGGGACGGTCAGGACGGCGGCCACCCGCAGCCGGCGGCGCAGGTCGGTGCCGCGCGCATCGGTGGGGGCGGAGGTGTCCTCGTCCGCGTCCATCTCGTGGCCGGGCGCCATGCTGTGACCGGACAGCGCGTGCTCGGCGGGGTCCGCCCCGGCCATGCCGGCCAGGTCGTGCCTCCCGGCCGCGCCCGCCACGTCGTCCAGGTGCGGTGCGTCGTGCTGGTGCGCCCTGCCGTGCTCGTGCGGTGCGGCGGGCGGCGTCAGCAGCGACCGCCGGGCGGTCACCCTCGCGTCGTACCCGGCCTTGCGCACGGCCTCGACCAGCACCTCGGCGTCCGGCGTGCTGCCGTCCTCGGTGGGGCCGATCTCGACGTGCGCGCTCTCCAGCGCCAGGTTCACGGTCGCACGGGCGCCGGGCACGCGGTTGATCCGCTTCTCCACCCGGGCCACACAGGAGGCGCAGGTCATCCCGGACACCGCGAGGTCGATCGTCGCGACCGGGCCGGCCGGGGCGACGGGGCCGCCCGGCGCCGCGGAGGTGCGGGGCGTGCCGGGGTGCTGCGGGTGCTCGCCGGCTGTCACAGCAAGGACCCCTTCGGGGTGACGGCGTAGCCGGCCTCCTCGACGGCGGCCGCGACGACGGCGTCGTCCAGCAGGCCCTCGGACGTGACGGTGACCGGCGACGAACCGCCGGCGACCAGCTGGATCTGCACGTCCCGGACGCCGCCGAGCGCGGTCAGCTCCTCGGTGACGTGCTGCACGCAGTGCCCGCAGGTCATGCCGTCGACGGAGAACGTGGTGGTCTGGCTCATGGTGGTTCCTCTCGGTGGTGGTGCGGCGGCTGCCGCGCGTGCTGGTGCGGGCTCCCGGGGCCGGCGGCGCGCCGGTCAGCTCCGGACGAGCCGGGCGATCGCCTCGGACGCCTCGCGGACCTTCTCGGCGCCGGCCTCGGGCGACTGCCGCGCGGCATCGACCACGCAGTGGCCGAGGTGGTCCTCGACCAGCCCGATGCTGACGGCCTGGAGCGCCTTCGTCACCGCGGCGACCTGGGTGAGCACGTCGATGCAGTAGACGTCCTCGTCGACCATCCGTGCGATCCCGCGCACCTGGCCCTCGATGCGGCGCAGCCGCTTCAGGTAGTCGTCCTTGCCGCTGGTGTACCCGTGCATGACGCTCCTCCGTCCGGGTGGGGCGCCCGTGCCCACCGCCAGTCGCAACCGTATACCCCCAAGGGGTATTCCGGAACGCCGGGGACGCCGGACGGGGCGTCGGAGCGCACGGGGGCGCAGCGGGGCGAGGAGGGGTCGGCGGCGCGGACGCGCGGGATGCGACCGCGTCATGGCGCTCGCCCCGGCGGCAGGGGCGGCCGCTCCCGCGACGCTCGTGCACTCCCCGGCCGCAGACGACCAGGGACCGGTCACAGATCCCCCTGCGCACTGCGACATCGATGTCAGGATGATCACCGCCGCGCACCCGCGCAACCGGGATGCGCCCCGGGACCGCGCCGGTGGTCCCGCGGACGGCGAGCCGCAGGCGGGTGCGCCGCCGGGAGCGGGCTCAGCCCTGCGGGTGACGGGCCTCCGCCGCGGCGCGTGCGGCGGCCGGCAGCGCCGCCAGGATCCGGCCGACCGCCGTCTCGTCGTGCGCCGCGGACAGGAACCAGGCCTCGAACGCCGACGGCGGTGCGTACACCCCGGAGTCGAGCAGGCTGTGGAAGAACGCCGGGTACCGCCAGTGCTCGCTGGTCTGCATCTGCGTGTAGTCCCGGGCGCCCGCGTCGGAGCCGAGCACCGTGCTGAACAGGTTGCCGGCCACCTGCACGGCGTGCGGCAGCCCGACGGCCTCGAACGCCTCGTGCACCGCCGTGCGCACCGTCAGCGAGGCGGCGTCCAGCCGGGCGTACACGTCCGTGCCGGCCAGCCGGAGCGTGGCCAGCCCGGCCGCGGTGGCCACCGGGTTCCCGGACAGCGTGCCCGCCTGGTAGACCGGGCCGAGCGGCGCCAGCACGTCCATCAGCTCGGCCCGCCCGCCGAGCGCGGCCACCGGCATCCCGCCACCGATCACCTTGCCGAAGGTCAGCAGATCCGGCGTCCAGCCCTCCTGCCGGGCCTCCAGCCCCCACCAGCCGGCCGGGCCGACCCGGAACCCGGTCAGCACCTCGTCCTGGATCAGCAGCGCGCCGTGGGCGTGCGCGATCCGGGCCAGCGCGGCGTTGAAGCCGGGCTCCGGCGGCACCACCCCCATGTTGGCCGGCGCGGCCTCGGTGATGATCGCGGCGATCGAGGAGCCGTGCTCGGCGAAGGCGGCCTCGACGGCGGCCACGTCCTGGTACGGCAGCACGATCGTCTCGGCGGCCACGGCGGCGGTCACCCCGGCCGACCCGGGCAGCGCCAGCGTCGCGACGCCGGAGCCGGCGGCGGCCAGCAGGCCGTCCACGTGCCCGTGGTAGCAGCCGGCGAACTTGACCACGAGGTCCCGGCCGGTCACGCCGCGGGCCAGCCGGACCGCGGTCATGGTGGCCTCGGTGCCGGTCGAGACCAGGCGCAGCCGCTCGACCACCGGCACCCGCGCGCGCACCGCCTCGGCCAGCTCGACCTCGGCCACCGTGGGGGCGCCGAAGCTCAGCCCGCGTCCGGCGGCCTCCCGCACGGCCTCGACCACCTCGGGGTGCGCGTGGCCGAGCAGCGCCGGCCCCCACGACCCCACCAGGTCGACGTACTCGGTGCCGGCCACGTCGGTGACGTACGGACCGCGTGCCGAGGCGAGGAACCGCGGGGCGCCGCCGACCGAGCCGAACGCCCGCACCGGGCTGCTCACCCCGCCCGGGATGCTGCGCAGCGCACGGTCGAACGCCTCCTCGTTGGTGGTCGTGCTCATCGCCACTCCTCCCGCAGCCAGCAGGCCAGCTCGACGGCCCAGTAGGTCAGCACCTGGTCCGCGCCCGCCCGGCGGATGCCCAGCACGGACTCGGTGACCGCGCGGCGCCGGTCGATCCAGCCGCGGGCGGCGGCGGCCTCCACCATCGCGTACTCGCCGGACACCTGGTAGGCGGCCACCGGCACGGTGCTGACCGCCGCGACGTCCGCCAGCACGTCCAGGTAGGCGCCGGCGGGCTTGACCATCACGACGTCCGCGCCCTCGGCGATGTCCAGGGCGACCTCGTGCCGGGCCTCCCGACGGTTGCCCGGGTCCATCTGGTAGGTCCGGCGGTCGCCCTCCAGGGTCGACTCCACCGCGTCCCGGAACGGCCCGTACAGCACGGAGGCGTACTTCGCGGCGTAGGCCAGCACGGCGACGTCGGTGCGGCCGGCCCCGTCCAGGGCGTCCCGGATCACGCCGACCTGGCCGTCCATCATCCCGCTCGGCGCGACCATGTGCGCGCCCGCCTCGGCCTGCACCAGCGCCATCTCGGCGTACCGGAGCAGGGTCGCGTCGTTGTCCACGCTGCCGTCCGGCCGCAGCACCCCGCAGTGGCCGTGGTCGGTGAACTCGTCCAGGCAGAGGTCGGCCTGGATCACCAGGGCGTCGCCCACCTCGGCGCGCACGTCCGCGATCGCCCGGTTCAGGATGCCGTCCGGGTCGGTGGCGCCGGTTCCGGTCGCGTCCCGCACCAGCGGCACGCCGAACAGGTTGACACCGCTCACCCCGGCGGCCGCGGCCTCGGCCACCGCGCGACGCAGCGAGTCCCGGGAGTGCTGCACCACGCCGAGCATGGAGTCGATCGGCGCCGGTTCGGTCAGGCCCTCCTTGACGAACATCGGCAGCACCAGGTCGGCGGGGTGCAGGCGGGTCTCGCTGACCGACCGGCGCAGCGCGGCGGTGGCGCGCAGCCGGCGCGGGCGCACCCGGCCGACCGGCGGAAGGACGGTGCCGGCGGGAGAGGGGACGGACGCGGCCGGGGGTCCGGCCGGGTGGTGCGGGGTCATGCCTGCCCTCCGTCGAGCTCGGGTGCGTGGTCGGGTGCGAGGCCGGGGCCCGGAGCAGGGCCGTGCTCGGCGGCCGCGCGCACCAGAGCGGCGACCAGCCCGGCGGGCGTCTGGTCCGCCGCGATCGCGTGCACCGGCAGGCCGGCCCGGACCGCCTCCGCCGCGGTGGAGCTGCCCAGGCAGCAGACCAGCGTGCCGGCGGGCGGCGCACCGAGCATCGCGACCAGGTTGCGCGCGGTGCTGCCCGAGGTGAGCAGCACGGCGGACAGCTCGCCGGCCGACCAGGCGGTGCGCAGCTCGGGCTCGGGCGCAGGGCCGGGCACGGTGCGGTACGTGACCACCACGTCCACCTCCCAGCCGTGGCTGCGCAGGCCGTCGGCCAGGGTGCCGGACGCCAGGTCGCCGAGCGGCAGCAGCACCCGTGCGGCACCCTCGGGTGCAGAGTCCACCGGTGGCCAGGCCGCCAGCAGGGTCGCGGCGGACGACCGGCCGTGCGGCACCAGGTCCACCGGGACGCCGATCTCCCGCAGCGCCCGCGCGGTGGACCCGCCGACCGCGGCGACCCGGGTGCCGCGCAGCAGCGTGGGCAGGTCGCGGTCGGTCTCCTCGGCCCGGTCGGTCAGCACCGGCACGGCAGCGGCGCTGGTGACCGCGACCCAGCCGTAGTAGCCGACCTCCACCGCGAGCAGCGCGTCGTCCAGCTCGGTCGGGTCCTCCGGCGGCACGGTCTGGATCAACGGCACCACGACCGGCTCGGCACCGGCGGCGTGCAGGGCGATCACCAGCGGGTCCGGGCCCTCGGTGCGGCGGGGCACCAGGACGCGCAGGCCGGTCAGCGGTCCGGTCACCGTGCCGTCGGGCGGCGTCGCCACCTCGCCGTCGGACGGCGTCGCCGTCATGCGCTCGTCCCGAGCCCGGCCAGGTCCGCCGCGCCGTCGGCCAGCAGCTCGTCGGCCAGCCGGGCGCCGAGCCGGACGGCGTGCTCGACGTCCGGGTCCGTCACACCCACGCCTGCCCGGCTGCCCGTCCCGATGCCGGTCGAGCCGGTGCGTCGCAGCTGAGCGGTGCCGTCCGGCCGCAGCACCACCGCCGTCAGGTCGAGCGCGGTCCCGTCCTCGGTGACCTGCGCGTACGCGCCGACCGGGGCCGCGCAGCCGGCCTCGAGCCGGGCCAGCAGCGCGCGCTCCGCCAGCACCGCGAGCCGGCTCGGCCGGTGGTCCAGGGCCGCGAGGGCGGCCGCGAGCGGACCGTCGCCGGTCGCGTCCTGCACGCGGACCTCCACCGCGAGCGCGCCCTGCGCCGGTGCCGGTGTCAGCACGTCCACCGGCAGGGTGTCGGTCACCGCGTCCAGCCGCCCGAGCCGGGCCAGCCCGGCGCGGGCCAGCACCACGGCGTCCAGGTCGTCCTCCACCCGACGCAGCCGGGTGTCCACGTTGCCGCGGATGTCCACCACCCGCAGGTCCGGGCGCACCGCTCGCAGCTGGGCGGCCCGGCGCGGCGACCCGGTGCCGACGGTCGCGCCGCGGGGCAGCCCGGCCAGCGTCCAGGACGACTGCGCGGAGCACAGCGCGTCGCACGGGTCCTCGCGCAGCGGCACGGCGGCCACCACCAGTCCCTGCGCCGGCGCGGTGGGCAGGTCCTTGAACGAGTGCACAGCGATGTCGCACCGGCCGTCCAGCAGCGCGTCGCGCAGCGCGGTCACGAACACCCCCGTGCCGCCGAGCGAGGTCAGTGAGCCGGTCAGCCGGTCGCCCTCGGTGCGCACCCGCACCAGCTCGTGCTCGCCCGCCCCGAGCCCGGTCAGGGCGTCCGCCACGTGCCCGGTCTGGGCGAGGGCCAGGGCGCTCGCCCGGGTACCGACGCGGACCAGGGGCATGGGGTCAGTCTCGCCTCAACGGGTGCCGGATGTCGAAAGGGTCGCCTCCGCGAGCAGTGCCGCCGCGGCCGCCCGGGCGTCCGGCACCACCGAGGCCAGCCCGTTGCCGGCCACCCAGGCCCCGGTCACCGCGAGCCCGGGCACCGGCGCGACCGCGGCCCGCACCCGTTCGACGGTGCGGCGGTGCTCGGCGCTCGGCACCGGCAGGCTCTGCGACCAGGACACCCGGGACGACGCCCGCACCTGCTCGGCTGCCAGCTCGATGCCGAGGATCGCGGAGGCGTCCGCCAGCGCGAGCGCGGTCAGCCCGGCGAGGTCGGCGGGCAGACCGACCGGCCGGGCCGCGGCGCCCGGGGTGAGCCCGCCGGCCTCGCCCGCACGGCCGTAGGACAGCCGGACGACGTGCCGGCCGGGACCGGCGGCCCGGGCCAGCCAGCCCCACTTCGCCGTCGCGTGCGTGAGCGCCTTGGCCCGCACCCCGGAGACCTCGCGGGCGACCAGCACCCCGGTGCCGCGCGGCGCGGCGTCCAGCTCCGGCGCGTCCAGCACCAGCGTGGCCAGCACGATGTCCGCCCCCGGGTCGGTGCGCAGCCCGGCCAGCCCGGGCACCACGCCGGCGAGCAGGTCGACCGCCCGCGGGGTGGCCACCACCAGGCGCCGGGCGTGCAGCACGGCCGACCCGGTGGGCTCCGGCACCGGCAGCTGCTCGCCGAGGCTTCCGCCGGGGCGTCGCGGGTCGGGCTCGACCCGGATCGCGAACGTGTGCGCCCCGGCGTCCACGCCGACCACGCGCGTGCGGCACCGCACCCGGCCGCCGTGCTGCTCGATCTGCGCCACCAGCGCGTCCACCAGCACGTGCAGGCCGCCCTCGAAGCCGCCGACCGCGGCACCCGCCGGGGCCAGCGCCCGCACCGAGGCCACCGCGCCGGCCAGCGACCCCTCCCGCCGCACGGCCGCGAGCAGACCCGGCGCGACCACCTCCACCGACACGTCGTCCGGCTCCGCCGCGTGCACCCCGGCGACCACCGGCCGCACCAGCCGGTCCAGCGCCCGGCGGCCCATCCGGGCCCGGACCAGGCCGCCCAGCGTGGTCACCTCGCCGACCGGCCGGAGGCCGACCGACGCCGGCAGCACCCGGTCCAGCCCGGCACGGACCGCGCCCCACCGGCCGAGGGTGCGGCGCACGTCCGCGGTCCCGGTCCGGGCGGGGATGCCGAGCAGCCCGGTGCGCGGCAGCGGGCCGGAGCCGTGCGGCAGCCGCACCCACGCGCCGCGCGGCTCGGGCGAGATCACCCGGTCGGCCAGGCCGAGCTCGGCGGCCAGCGCCGCGACCACGCCGCCGCGGGTGGCGAAGGACTCGGCGCCCGCGTCCAGGGTCAGCCCGTCCAGCTCGTGCCGGCCGACCACGCCGCCGGGGGTGGTCCACGCCTCGATCACCAGCGGGCGCAGGCCGCCGACCGCGAGGTCCCGGGCGGTCACCAGGCCGGCGACGCCGCCACCGACCACGACCGCGTCCCACACCTCGGGGCCCGGGCCGTCCGCGGCCCGAGCCTGATCGGTGCCGGTGCCGGTGCCGGTGCCGGTGCCGGTGCCGGTGCCGGGGGTCGTCGGGCGGACGGGTGGCTCGGCGGGCGAGTGGTCGGCTGCTGCGGCCGGTCCGGTCATCGCGGCGGTGCTCCTCAGGTGGGACGGTCGGCGGGTCCGGCGTCCCGGTGCCGTCCGAGGTCGGGCCACGGCGAGCGTAGCGCTCGTCGGTCGAGCGGGACCGGGCGCCCGGGAGCCCCGCCGTCCGGCGCGGCGGGCTCGATCGCGTGCACCAGCCGGACCACCCGGGTGAGCACGTCCGGGTCGGTGGTCGGCGGCACGCCGTGCCCCAGGTTCAGCACGTGCCCCGGCGCGGCGGCGCCACGGGCCAGCACGTCCCGCACGTGCGCCTCCAGCACCGGCCAGGGGGCGCCGAGCAGGGCCGGGTCGAGGTTGCCCTGCACCGGCGTGCGACCACCGAGCCGCCGCGAGGCCTCGTCCAGCGGCACCCGGTCGTCCACGCCGACCACGTCCGCCCCGACGTCCCGCATCGCCGCCAGCAGCTCGCCGGTGCCGGTGCCGAAGTGCACCCGCGGCACGCCCAGGTCGGCCACGTGCGCCAGCGCCCGCGTCGAGGCGGGCGCCACCCGGGCGCGGTAGGTGGCCAGCGACAGCGAGCCGGCCCAGGAGTCGAACAGCTGCGCGGCGCTGGCCCCGGCCAGGACCTGTGCTCGCAGGAACGCCCCGGTCACGTCGGCCGCCCAGGCGGTCAGCGTGCGCCAGGCGTCCGGGTTGGCGTGCAGCAGCGTCCGTGCGGCCAGGTGGTCCCGCGACGGGCGCCCCTCGACCAGGTACGCGGCCAGGGTGAACGGGGCCCCGGCGAAGCCGATCAGCGGTGTGCTGCCCAGCTCCGCGACGGTGCGTCGCACACCCTCGGCCACCGGTGCGAGCACCGCGTCGGTCAGCGCCTCCGCCGGGCTCTCCTCGACCAGACGCTGCACGTCCGCAGCCGTGCGCACCGCGGTGCCCAGCACCGGACCGACGCCCGGCTGGATGTCCACGTCCACCCCGGCCAGCCGGAGCGGCACCACGATGTCGGAGAAGAAGATCCCCGCGTCCACGCCGTGCCGGCGCACCGGCTGCAGGGTGATCTCCGCGGCCAGCTCCGGTGCCAGGCAGGCGTCCAGCATCGCGGTGCCCGCCCGCGCGGCCCGGTACTCCGGCAGCGACCGGCCGGCCTGCCGCATGAACCACACGGGGCGCCGGGACGGCGTGCGCGACCGGTAGGCAGCCAGCAGCGGGGCGTCGGCCGTGCGCCCGTCGGCCAGCGGGTGGTCGGCGGGCAGGCCGCTGCCGTCCGGCAGCGAGGGCAGACCGGTGCCGGCGGGCGAGGTCCCGGCGGCGCGTGACGGAGTCGACATCCCAGGATTGTGCCTCGTCTTCCCTGGAGTGATTCAATCGTGGCCGTGGTTCTGCTGTCGTTGGTGGCCAGCCATCACGACCTCGACCTGTCCGTGCTGGAGCGGCTCACCGCTGACTCCCGTGCCGTCGGCCGGGAGATCGTGAGCGGCTCCGCCGCCGTTTCCGGTGCGGTCGTCCTGGCGACCTGCAACAGGTTCGAGCTGTACCTGGACATCGCCGACGCCGCTGACTCCGGCACCGCCCGCACCTGCGCGGCCGCCGCCGTCGCGGCCCGGTCCGGCTACGGCTCCGCCCGGGTGGCCGACGCCCTCGCGCCCGCCACCGGCCCGTGGGTGGTCGAGCACCTGTTCGCGGTCGCCTCCGGGCTCGACTCGATGGTGGTCGGGGAGCGGGAGATCGCCGGCCAGGTGCGCCGGGCGCTGACCGCCGCCCGCCGGGACGGCACCACCACCTCCGCCCTGGAGGGTCTGTTCCAGGCCGCCTCGCGCACCTCCCGGGCGGTCGGGTCCCGCACCGGCCTCGGCGCCGCGGGCCGCTCCGTGGTCGGGGTGGCCCTCGACCTGGTGGAGCCGGACCTGCCCGCATGGGACCAGGTGCGCTGCCTGCTGATCGGCACCGGCTCCTACGCCGGCGCGTCGCTGGCCGCCCTCAAGGCACGCGGCTGCGGCGAGATCGTCGTCTACTCCGCCAGCGGCCGCGCCCCGCAGTTCGCCGCGCGCCGCGGGGTCGGTGCCGCGACCGCCGACCTGCAGGCCAGCCTGGCCGGCGTGGACCTGGTGGTGGCGTGCAGCGGGGCCGGCGGCGCGGTGCTGGACGCCGGTGCGCTGGCCCGGGCCCGGGCGGCAGAGGGGACCGACCGGCCGCTGGCGGTGGTCGACCTGGCGCTGCAGCACGACGTCGACCCGGCCGTGGCCGCGCTGCCCGGCGTCCGGCTGGTCGGCCTGTCCACCGTCGCCGACCACGCGCCCGAGGGGCGGTCCGCCGCCGTGGACGAGGCCCGCGCGCTGGTCGCCGAGCAGGCCGGCACCTACGAGCAGGACCGTCGCACCCGCGAGTGGGACCCGCCGGTCCTCGCCGAGCGGGACCGGGTGCTCGACGACCTGGCCGCAGCGACCGCCGGCCTGGACGAGCCGGCCGGCCGGGCGCTGCGTCGTCGGGTGCGGTCCGCGCTGCACGGGCCGACCGTGCGCGCGCACGACTCCGCCCGGGCCGGGGACGCCGCCGGGTACGCCGCGGCGCTCGCTGACCTCGCGGCCGTGCGGGTGCCGGGCACCGAGCCGCCCGGTGTCGAGCCCGGTGTCGAGCCCGCTCAGTCCTCCAGGTAGCCGACCAGGTCGGCGGCCAGGCCGGTGTAGGTCGCGGGGGTCAGCGCGGTCAGCCGCTCCGCCACGTCGGCCGGCAGGCCCAGGCCGCCGATGAACCCGCGCATGTCGTCGGCCGTGAGCCGCCGGCCGCGGGTCAGTTCCTTGAGGCGCTCGTACGGGTTCTCCATCCCGGTCACGCCCGCCACCGAGGCCGCTCGCATCGCCGACTGCACCGGCTCGCCCAGGACCTCCCAGTTCTGGTCCAGCTCGCGCGCCAGCAGGTCCCGGTCCACCGAGAGCGCCGCCATCCCGCGCCGCACGTTGTCGATCGCCAGCAGCGAGTGCCCGAACGCCGGGCCGATGTTGCGCTGCGTGGTGGAGTCGGTCAGGTCCCGCTGCAACCGGCTGGTGACCAGCGTGGCGCCCAGGCTGTCGAGCAGCGCGCAGGACAGCTCCAGGTTCGCCTCGGCGTTCTCGAACCGGATCGGGTTCACCTTGTGCGGCATGGTCGAGGAGCCGGTCGCCCCCGCCACCGGGATCTGGATGAACACCCCGCGCGAGATGTAGGTCCACACGTCGGTGGCCAGGTTGTGCAGCACCCGGTTGAACCGGGCCACGTCCGCGTACAGCTCGGCCTGCCAGTCGTGCGACTCGATCTGGGTGGTCAGCGGGTTCCAGGTCAGGCCCAGGTGCTCGACGAACGTGCGGCTGACCTCCGGCCAGTCCGCGCCCGGCACCGCGACGGTGTGCGCGCCGAACGTGCCGGTGGCCCCGTTCAGCTTGCCGAGGTACTCCGCGCCGGCGATCCGGCGCAGCTGGCGGTGCAGCCGGTGCGTGAGCACCGCGAGCTCCTTGCCCAGCGTGGTCGGCGTGGCCGGCTGGCCGTGCGTGAGCGCCAGCATCGGCACCTCGGCCAGGTCCCGGGCCAGCGCGCCGAGGTCGTCCAGCAGCCCGTGGGCGGCGGGCAGCCACACCTGCTGCACAGCGCCGCGCACCATCAGCGCGTAGGACAGGTTGTTCACGTCCTCGCTGGTGCAGGCGAAGTGCACCAGCTCGGAGACCGCCGGCAGCACGGTCTGCTCGCCCAGCGCGTCGGGGGCTGCGGCGATCTTGCCCTTGACGAAGTACTCCACGGCCTTCACGTCGTGCACCGTGGTCCGCTCGATCTCGGCCAGCGCGGCGACGTCCGCGGCGTCGAAGTCCGTGACCACCGCGCGCAGGTAGGCCCGCTCCGCGTCGGACAGCTCCGGGGCGCCGGGCACCACCCGGTGCGAGGTGAGGTGGATCAGCCACTCGACCTCGACGTGCACCCGCTCACGGTTCAGCGCCGCCTCGGAGAGGTGGTCGACCAGCGGTGTCACCGTCCGGCGGTACCGGCCGTCCAGTGGTCCGAGGGCGATCGGCGGGGTGACGTCGGCGAGCGACATGCGTGCGGTGGGGGTGCGGTCCTGCTCGGGCATGGGTCGCATCCTTCCACGCGCGGTGCCGGCCGTGCCGGGGCGCCCGTGCGCGGGGACGGCCCGCCCGGTCGTGCCCCGCGGTTCGTGCCGCGGGCCGGTGACCCCGTCAGTGCTCGCGGCTGCGCGGGATCGCGACCGAGAGCACGAAGCTGACGATCGAGACGATCAGCGCACCGACCACCGCGGTGCCGAAGTCGTCGATCCGCAGCCCCCAGGACGTCTGCTCGGTGATCCACGCGGTGAGCATCAGCATCAGCGCGTTCACGACCAGCGTGAACAGGCCGAGCGTGAGGATGTAGAGCGGGATCGACAGCACGTGCACGATCGGCTTGACCACCGCGTTCACGATGCCGAACACGAGCGCGACGAGCAGGATCACCCCGATCTCGCTGCCGGTGGTGTCGGCGCCGACGATCGAGATGCCCGGCAGCAGGATCTCGGCCAGCCACAGGGCGACCCCGCTGATCAGCACACGCAGCACGAAGCTCATGGGTCGATCCTGCCATCGTCCGCGCCGGGGCGCCGTGCGGTCGCGTGCCATGCCGGTGCGGCCCGCCCGATCGCCCCGGCGCGTCCGCGGGCTGGCCGCCGCTCCGCGCGGACGCGCCGCGGTGGCATCCTGGCCCCCGTGAAGCATGTGCCGCTGCGCCCCGCCGTCGCCAGCCTGCCGCCGTACGTCCCGGGCGCGCGCGTGCCCGTGGGGGCCGCGGCGTTCAAGCTCTCGTCGAACGAGAACCCGTACCCGCCGCTGCCCTCGGTGGTCGCGGCGATCGCGGACGGCGCGGTGGACGTGAACCGCTACCCGGACATGTACGCGACCGAGCTGACCGAGGCGATCGCCGCGCACCTGGGTGTCGGCAGCGACCAGGTGGTGGCGGGTGCCGGGTCGATCGGGGTGCTCGGGCACGTGCTGGCCGCGTTCAGCGGTGCGGGCGACGAGGTGGTGCACCCGTGGCGGTCGTTCGAGGCGTACCCGATCTCGGTGGCGCTCGCGGGCGCGACGGCGGTGCCGGTCGCGGTGACCGCGGACGGACGGATCGACCTGCCCGCGATGGCGGCGGCGGTCACCGGGCGCACCCGGGTGGTGCTGGTCTGCACGCCGAACAACCCGACCGGCCCGACGGTGCATGCGGACGAGCTGGCGACGTTCCTGGCGGCGGTGCCGCGGGACGTGCTGGTGGTGCTGGACGAGGCCTACCTGGAGTTCGTCCGGGACCCGCAGGCGCCGGACGGCCTGACTGTGCTGGCCGCGCACCCGAACGTGGTGCTGCTGCGCACGTTCTCCAAGGCGTACGGGCTCGCGGGGCTGCGGGTCGGATTCGCGGTGGCGGCCCCCCGGCTGGCCACCGGCATCCGCGCGGCGTCCACGCCGTTCGGGGTGTCGCACCTGGCGCAGCTCGCCGGGGTCGCCTCGCTGCGGGCGAAGGACGAGCTGCTCGTGCGGGTGGACGGGATCGTGCAGGAGCGCGCCCGGATGCTCGACGGGCTGCGCTCGCTCGGCTGGCAGGTGCCGGACAGCCAGGCCAACTTCGTCTGGCTCGGCGTCGGGGAGGACGCGACCCGGCTCGCCCAGGCGATGACGAGCGGCGGCGTTCTGGTGCGTCCGTTCGCCGGTGACGGGGTGCGGATCAGCGTCGGTGAGCCCGAGGCCACCGACGTCGTGCTCGAGATCGCGCGGCACACCCGCCGCTGAGCAGTCGCCGCACCCGGCACGGCCCCGAGACGCGCCGGTCCCGGCGGAGCCTCTCCTGCTCGCACAGGTCCCCCTATGCTCGGTGCCGGGGAGACGAGAGGTGACCTGTGTGAACGTTCCCGCGTCCGCTGGCGCCGCTCGGTCCGGTGCCTCGCCCGACCCGGGCGACCCGGCCGACGGGGACCCGATCGCCCTGCTGCTGGTCGAGGACGACGACGGCGACGCCCTGCTGGTCGCGGAGCACCTGGAGGATGCCGGCCTGGCCGTGCGCCTGGTGCGCGCCCGCACCCTGGACGAGGCCGCCGGCCTGCTGGACGTGGACTGCGTGCTGCTGGACCTGGAGCTGCCGGACGCCGTCGGCCTGGACGGGCTGCGCCGCCTGCTGGCCGCCGGCGCGCCTGCTGTGGTGGTGCTCACCGGCCGGGTCGACGCGGAGACCGGGCTGCTGGCGGTGGCCGCGGGTGCGCAGGACTACCTGGTGAAGGCGGACGTGGACGGGGCGACGCTGGGCCGCTCGGTGCGGTACGCCGTGCAGCGGCGCCAGCTGCAGGCCGCCGATCAGGCGCTGTACCGCAGCCAGGTGCGTGCGCAGGAGACCACCCGGTTCGAGCGTGCGCTGCTGCCGCGCCCGGCGGTGCGGGACGAGCAGCTCGAGGTGCGGGTGGGCTACCGGGCCGGCCGGGACAGCGTGCTCGGCGGAGACTTCTACGACGTGGTGGAGCGTCCGGACGGATCGGTGCTCGCGATCGTCGGCGACGTGTGCGGCCACGGGCCGGGCGAGGCCGCGCTGGGCGCCGTGCTGCGCACCGCCTGGCGGACCCTGGTGCTGGCCGGCACCCCGACCGTCGACCTGCTGCCGCTGGTCGAGCGGGTGCTGGTCTCCGAACGGACCCGCGAGGAGGTGTTCACGACCATGTCGATGGTCGAGGTGGCGCCGGGCCGCGCGACCATGGACCTCTACCTCGCCGGGCACCCGGTGCCGCTGCTGCTGGGCGACCCGGCGTCCGGCCGACCGACCCGGACGCTGCCCACCGACCTGCGCGCGCGGGCGCTCGGCATCCCGGTGCCGGGGACCTGGCAGGCCCGGCGGGTCGAGCTCGGCGCCCGCTGGCGGCTGATGCTGTACACCGACGGGGTGCTGGAGGCCACGATCCAGGGCTCGGCCCTGCGGGTCGGCGAGGACGGGCTGCTCGCCGTGACGGACCGCGCCCTGGTGGAGGCGCCCGCGCAGGTCGTCGACACGGTGCTGCACGAGGTGCGTCGTCAGCACGGCGGCGCCCTGGTGGACGACACCGCGATCGTGGTGCTCGGCTGGGCCGGGGACGGGGCATGAGCAGCGGGAGCCGGCCCCCCGCACCCGTGCCGGACCCGGTCACCGCGCCGCCGTCGGACGCACCGGAGCGTCGTCCCGGGACCCGCAGCACCCTGCGCCGCCGGCTCGGCCTGGCGCTGGTCGCGGGCGGTCTGGCGCTCGGCCTGATCGTGCTGGGCGCCGGCGTGGCGCTGGTGCGGATGCTGGACCAGCAGGACGTGGTCGCCGAGCGCTACGTCACCGTCATCACCGACGCCGAGGGGGCCTTCACCCGGCTGATCGACGCGGAGAGCGCGGTGCGGAGCTTCGCGCTCACCGGCTCCGAGGTGGCGCTGGAGCCGTACACCCGGTCCGGCGACGCGACCTCCTCGTTCGTCGCGGTACCGGACGCCGGGGCGGGCACCGCGGCGTCGTCCGCGCTCCAGGAGGCGGCCGACGCGGCGGTCGAGGCCGCGCAGCAGTGGGACAGCGAGTTCGCGATGCCCACCATCGCGGCCGTGCAGGCCGGTGGCACGACGGCGGTCTCCACCGCCCGGCTCGCGCAGGGCCAGACGCTGTTCATGCAGACCCGCGACGCGGTGCAGGCCTACCTGGACCTGCTGCACGAGCACCGGCAGGCGGCCCTGGACGACCTGCAGACCTGGAATCGGATCGTGATCGGCGCTCTCGTGCTGCTGGTGCTCGCGGCGCTGGTCGGCGGCGTGCTGCTGTGGCAGACGCTGCGGCGGTGGATCGCCGGCCCGCTGGCCGCGCTGGCGGTCGACGCGCGGGCCGTGTCCGACGGGGACCTGCACCACCCGGTCGCGGTGACCGGGCCGGGCGAGATCGCCGCGCTGGCCCAGGACGTGGAGCGGATGCGGACCGCGCTGGTGCGCCAGCTCGGCGCGCTGGAGGCGTCCGGCGCGGAGGTCGCCGCCGCCCACGACCAGCTGACCGCGCAGGCCGAGGAGCTGCGGCGCTCCAACCGTGACCTGGAGCAGTTCGCCTACGTCGCCTCGCACGACCTGCAGGAGCCGCTGCGCAAGGTCGCGAGCTTCACCCAGCTGCTGCACAAGCGGTACGGCGGACAGCTGGACGAGCGCGCCGACCAGTACATCGACTTCGCGGCGGACGGCGCCAAGCGGATGCAGCGGCTGATCCAGGACCTGCTGGGCTTCTCGCGGGTCGGTCGGGACGGCCCGGCCGGCGCCCCTCGCACGGACGTGCCGCTGGAGGAGGTGCTGGCGGTCGCCCTGGACGATCTCGACCGGCTGGTGACCGAGTCCGGGGCGGTGGTGACGCACGGCCCGCTGCCGGTGGTCCGCGGCGAGCGGGGGCTGCTGGTGCAGCTGCTGGAGAACCTGGTCGGCAACGCGATCAAGTTCCGCGACCCGGCGCGGCCGGCCGAGGTGAACCTCACCGCCCGGCGGGTGGGAGACTCCTGGGAGATCGAGTGCCGGGACAACGGCATCGGCATCGATCCGCGATACGCCGAGCGCGTGTTCGTGATTTTCCAGCGGCTGCACGCCAAGGAGGTCTACGAGGGCACGGGCATCGGTCTGGCGCTGTGCAAGAAGATCGTCGAGCACCACGGCGGTCGCATCTGGCTCGGGGAGCCGGCGGGGGCAGGGACCAGCGTGCACTGGACCCTTCCACCCGCCCAGGGGGTCCCCGCCGAGGACTCGGAGTGAACGTGGCACGCACGGCCCAGCCGATCGACGTCCTGCTGGTCGAGGACGACCCCGGTGACGTCCTGATGACCCAGGAGGCGTTCGAGGACAGCCGGGTGCCGAACCGGCTGTCGGTGGTCTCGGACGGGGTCAGCGCGCTGGCGTTCCTGCGCAAGGAGGGCGAGCACGCCGACGCCCCGACCCCCGACCTGATCCTGCTGGACCTCAACCTGCCCCGGATGGACGGGCGGGAGGTGCTGCAGGCGCTCAAGGGCGACGAGGCGCTGCGGTCGATCCCGGTGGTGGTGCTCACCACCTCGGAGGCCGAGGAGGACGTGCTCCGGTCGTACGCGCTGCACGCGAACGCCTACGTGACCAAGCCGGTGGACTTCGACCGGTTCGTCGAGGTGGTGCGGCAGATCGACGACTTCTTCGTCCAGGTGGCCCGGCTGCCGCGGCGCTGACCGGCTCGTGCCGGGCACCCGGTCCGGGGGCGGCGCCCGGACCGGCGCCGGCGGTGGTCGGCGGTGATGGTCGGTGGTCGTGCGGGAGGAGCGGGTCCGCCTCAGTGGTGCCAGGTCTTCGTGGCCACGACACCGAAGTCGGCGTCCAGGTAGACGTCCATCTCCGCGCCGTCCTGGCGGGTGACCTCGATCTCGTAGGTGTGCGTCGGGTCGTCGCCGGCCTCGGCGGAGGTGACGACGGCCTCGGTGCCCGCTGCGTCCAGCGCGGCGGCGCTCGCGGCGGCCAGCGTGTCGCCCCACAGCTCGATGTCGTCCGCGTCCACCCAGGCGGCCGCCCAGTCCGGGACGCTGGTGGTGGTCGTGCTGCCGGTGCTCGTGCCCGAGGTGGCCTGCGTGCCGTCGGTGGTCGTGCCGGAGCCGCTGCCGGTGGCGCCCGAGCCGTCCGTGGTGCCGGTCAGCGCGGAGCGGTCCACCACGACGGTGGTCTCACCGCGGCCGAGCACCACCCCGGCGGCGACGCCACCGGTGAGCAGCAGCACGCCGGCGGCGGCGCCGCCGACCAGCCACCAGCGGCGGGTCCGGCCCGGGGCGGGGGCGTACGCCTGCGGGGCCGGGGCCGGGGGCTGCTGGGCGAAGGCCTGCTGCGCGGGGGCGGGCTGTGCCGGTGCCGGTTGCGCTGCGGGCTGGGCGGGCGGGACCGGGGCTGTTCGGTCGGTGCTGTCGTCGTTCATGGCACCGACACTGCGTCATGGTTCCTGAACGTCACCTGACACGGGCAGCAGCACCCGGAACCGTGCCCCGCCGCCCGTCGGCGTCGCGTCCAGCACCTGCACCGTCCCGCCGTGCACCGCCACCAGCTCGCGCACGATCGCCAGCCCCAGCCCCAGCCCCGAGCCGCCCCGGTCACGCGCCCGGGCGTCGTCCAGGCGGACGAACCGGTCGAACACCCGCTCCCGGTCGGCGGCCGGCACGCCGGGACCGTCGTCGACGACGTCGAGCGCGGCCCAGCCCGTCGCCGTGCCGGGGTGGTCGGTACCACCCGCCACGGGTGCAGGCAGGGCGTCGCAGACCAGCGCGACCGTCCCGGTCGCATGCCGCGCGGCGTTGTCCACCAGGTTGCGCACCACCCGCGCCAGCAGGGCCGGATCGCCGGTCACCCGCACCGCGGTGACCGCCGAGGTGTCCACCCGCACCCGGCCGGCGGCGCGCACCCGGGCGGCCTCCGCGAGCAGCAGGTCGTCCAGGTCGACCGTCGCCGCGACGGGTCGCAGCCGTTGCTCGTCGGACCGGGCGAGCAGCAGCAGGCCGGCCACCAGCTCCTGGATCCGGTCCACCTCGTCGACGGTGCCGCGGGCCAGGTCGGCCGGGTCCACCCGGTCGGGGTAGGACAGCACGAGCTCGGCGTTCTGCCGCACCACCGCGAGCGGTGTGCGCAGCTCGTGCGAGGCGTCCGAGACGAACCGGCGCTGCGCCCGTGCCGACTCGTCCAGCCGGTCCAGCATCGCGTTCAGCGTCCGGGCCAGCCGCGCGACCTCGTCGTCGCCGCCGGGCTGGGACAGCCGCACCCCGAGCCGGGTGTGCGAGACGGCCTCGGCCTGCTCCCGCATCCGCTCCACCGGCCGCAGCGCGCGCCCGGCCAGCCAGCGGGACAGCACCGCGACCAGCACCAGCAGCACCGCGGCGGCGCCGACGAGCGCGGCGGTCGCCCCGATCTGCACCTGCCGGACGCCGTCCAGGCTGCGACCGACCACCACCGTGCCGCCGGCCAGGTCGTCGGCCGTCGCGTCCTCGTCCATCGAGGCTGTGGCCAGCGCGAACGCCTGCTCCTCGCCGTCCTCGTCCCGCACCACCAGCTGTTCGGCGTCCAGCGGCAGCGCTGCCAGCCCGCGAGCGGTCGCGCTGGCACCGGCCACCTCGCCGTCCTCGTCGAGCACCTGCACCAGCTCGTCGTCCTCGTCCAGGTCCACCACGGTCAGCAGGTGCCCACCGGTCTCCAGCTGGGCCGCCACCGCGTCGGCGCGGGCCTGCGCGACCGCCAGCGTCTCGCCGAGCAGCGAGACCTGCAGGTAGCGCGCCCCGAGCAGCACCCCGACTGCCAGCACCACGCCGACCACCAGCACCGCCCCGAGCGTGCTGCTGGTCCGCACGGACAGCCGAGGCTCAGCCACCGTGACCGTCCAGCAGATAGCCGGCGCCGCGCACCGTGCGGATCGCGGCCCGGCCGAACGGCTCGTCCACCTTGGTGCGCAGCCGGCGCACGTACACCTCCACGATGTTCGGGTCGCCGTCGAAGTCGCTGTCCCAGACGTGCTCGAGCACGTCCCGCTTGGACACCGCGCGGTCGAGGTTGCGCATCAGGTGCTCCAGCACGGAGGCCTCCCGTGCCGTGAGCCCGAGATCGGTCCCGCCCCGGGTCGCCACGCGGGAGGCCGGGTCGAACTCCAGATCGCCGGCCGCCAGCGCCACCGGTCGCTCCGGGCTGCCCCGCCGCACCAGCGCCCGCAGCCGGGCGACCAGCACCCGGAACGAGAACGGCTTGGTCAGGTAGTCGTCGGCGCCGGACTCCAGCCCCTCGACCTGGTCCTCGACCTCGCCCATCGCGGTCAGCATGATGACCGGCACCCACGAGCCGCCCTCGCGCAGCCGGCGGCACACCTGGTAGCCGTCCAGCCCGGGCAGCATCAGGTCCAGCACGATCGCGTCGTAGGTGCTCTCCTGCGCGAGCCACAGCCCGTCGATCCCGTTGTCCGCCAGGTCCACCGCGAAGCCCTCGGCCTGCAGACCGGTGCGGATCCCCGCGGCCAACCGGGTCTCGTCCTCCACCACCAGCACCCGCATCGGCGGCCCACCTCCCCCTCGGCGTCGTCGGTCGTCCGGTGGCGGGCGGCACCTCGCCGCCGCCTGTCCCGGGTCAGCGGTAGTCGTCCCAGACCGGCGACGGGAACAGCAGCCGGTCGAACCGCGCCCACTCCGCATTCATGTCGATCGCGGGCCGACGGAACACCCGCACCTGGATGCCGTCCATCGCCTCCAGGCTCAGCTCGACCAGGTCCTGGATGTCCTCGAACGAGCCCACGGACGGCGGCAGCCGCCACGGCGTCTGCTGGTAGTACTGCCACACGGCGGTCGGCCGGGTGGCGAAGTAGTCGTGCGCCGGGTGCGCCGGCGACGCGGCCTCGGCGCTCAGCACCATGTACAGCTTCATCAGCTCGGGACGCCGCGAGTTGAAGTCGACCAGGTACCGGCAGTACGCCGGGAACGACGGACCGCCGGGGTGGGTGGCCGCGGGATCGCCGCTCGCGACGAAGTCCGTCGGGGTGCCCTGCCGGTCGTACTGCTGCTCGACCAGCATCTCCAGCAGGCCGTCCTTGTTGCGCACGTAGTGCAGCAGCCCCGCCTGGGTGATGCCGACCGCGTCCGCGACGTTCTGCAACGAGATCCCGTAGAAGCCGTGCTCGGCGATCAGCCGCGCCGACACCTGCAGGATCTGCGCCCTGCGCTGCTCGGGGGTCAGCCGGACCCGCTTGCGCGGTACCGCTGCCGAGCTCGCGTCCGTCACCCCTCGCCCCCTGTCGTCGTCGAGTCGTGCCGTGTCGGGCGAGGGTATCGCGCCGTGCACCGCGCGCCGGTCGAGGGAGGAGACCGGTGCGCGGCGAGCGCGGCTGCGGGTGCGGCAGGCTCAGGACTCCACGGCGACGAGGTCCCAGGGCCCGATCGTCAGGGCGGCGCCCAGGGCGATCTCGGCGCCGTCGAGCACCGAGCGGCCGGCGACCGGGGCCGGGACCGTGACCGGCTCGGCGGAGTAGTTCAGCAGATACGTCAGCGCGTTGCCGTGCGCGTTGGTGCCGCGCCGCACGGTCACGGTCCCGGCGAGCTCCTGCGGCCACTCCCACAGGCCGGCCTGCCGCACGGTCAGCGCCAGGACGTCCCGGAGCAGATCGGGCGAGGTCATGGTGCCGAGGTGGGTCGCGGTGCCGCCGCCGTCGACGCGGTTGCGGGTCACGGCGGCGTACCGGCCCCAGGCCGGGTGGTCGTAGGAGGCCAGCACCTCGGCGCCCTCGGGCCGCAGTAGCTCGATGAACCGCAGGGCGGCGTGCTCGGTGCCGGTCGCGGCCGCCGCGAGGTCGCCGTGCAGGGTGAGCCCGGCGCCGTCCGGCAGCGTGAACTGGTTGTAGGTCAGGCCCAGGGTCCCGGTGAGGGCGTGCGGGGCGCGGTCGTGCCACACCTCGACGTTCTCGTCGGCGACGGCGGTGCGGAAGGTGGTGACCAGGTGCCCGCCGGCCTCGACGAAGGCGCGCAGCCGGAGCAGCGTGGCCTCCGGCGCGGAGTACAGCGCGGGGACCAGCAGCAGCGAGTACGCCGACAGGTCCGCGGTGTCGGGGGAGACCAGGTCCACCTCGACGTTCAGCTCGAACAGCGCGTCGTACACCCAGCGGAGCACGTCGTTGTAGCCGATCGAGGATCCGAAGGCCCCGTCGATGAAGCCGGTCTCCAGGGTGAACCACTGCAGGGCGGTCAGCGCCTCGTTGCTCACCATGATCGCGACCCGGTTCTGCTTGCGCAGGTGGATCAGCGACCCGCCGGCCCGGGCCAGCTCGCCACCCAGGACACCGGCCTCCTCGTAGGTCGGGTTCGACTCGAGGTCGTGGCTGAGCAGGCCCTTCCAATAGGTCTCGAAGGAGTGGTGGATCGAGTGCCAGTGCCAGTACATGACGCCGTCGGCGCCGCTGGCCAGGTGGCTGTAGGCCTGCAGCCGGAGCTGGCCGGGGTACGGCAGCCAGGCGAGCTGGCCCTGCGCCTGCGTCTCCAGCACCAGGTAGTTCGCACCGCCCTTGACCGAGCGCATCATGTCGCCGCCGAAGGCGATCTCCTTGCCGGTGAGCCGGGACTGCGTGGGGTGGTAGATGTCCACCCCGGCGATGTCCACGACCTCGGCGGTGCGGAAGTGGTCGACCGAGGGCTGCAGGCCGTACGACCAGCCGGGGCCCCAGTCGAAGTCGAAGTTCTGCGTGACGAACTGGTCCGGCCGGGCGTACTCGCGCACGATCGACGCCTGCCAGCCGAGGAACTCGGTGACCAGGGAGCGGCGGAACCGGTCGAACGCGGCGGCGAGCGAGCCGTTGATCGTGCCGCGCACGTCCGGGAAGTCCTCCCAGGCGTCGACCCGGTTGGACCAGTAGTCCAGCCCGAACGTCCGGTTCAGCGCGGCGAGGTCGCCGTCGAACCGCTCGTGCAGGTGCTTGACGAAGGCGCGCTGCACGTCGGGGGAGGCGGAGTCGTAGTACTTGGTCTCGTTGTCGATCTGGAAGCCGATCACGCCGGGCCGGTGCGCGGTGCGCTCCAGCAGGCGGCGGATCACGCGCTCGCCGTAGAACCGGTACGCCGGGTTGACGATGTCCATGATCTGCCGGGCGCCGTACCGGCCCTCGCCGCGGCTGGTGACCGCGAGCACGTCGGGGTGCGCCGCGACCAGCCAGGCGGGCACCGCGTAGGTCGGGGTGCCGACGATCACGTGGATGCCGGCGGCCTCCATCGCGTCCAGCGCCCGGTCGACGTGCGTGAGGTCGAACACCCCGGGCTGCGGCTCCAGCGTGCTCCAGGTGGACTCGGCGATCCGGACGACGTTGATGTGCGCCGCCTGCATCATCTCGACGTCCCGGTCGATCCGGTCCGTCGGCATGTACTCGTCGTAGTACGCGGCCCCGAACAGCAGCTCGTCCACCTGCCACACCCTTCATCGCGCGTGAGGTCGGTGCCCGACCCCCCGCTCCCGGACCCGTCCGGGCCCGCCGTCGGACCCGTGAGCACTCTACCTACTGACTAATAGATAGGTCACGCGCCGCGGGACGGGACGCGCGGGGGTCGCGGCGCGCCGGATCGAACGGCTGCGCGCCGGGCGCGCGGCGGGGATGCTGGGACCCATGGAAACGACGGACAGCTCGGACGAGCTCCTGGGCCTGCTGGGCGGCGGGGTCGGCATCGCGGTGCTGGTGGTCGTCTGGCTGATCTTCTTCATTGCGTACATCCGGATCATCCAGAAGGCCGGCTGGTCGGGCTGGTGGATCCTGATCGGCCTGGTCCCGGTCGTGAACGTGATCATGTTCCTGGTGTTCGCGTACTCGCGCTGGCCGGTGCAGCGGGAGAACGACGAGCTGCGCGCCCGGCTCGGGCTGCCTCCGTCGCGCTGACCGGGTGCGGCCCGCGGCCGCGTCGGACCGCGGCGCGGCGGGGGTTGTCGGGACCGGACAACGGGGGAGCCCCCACCTTGACGGCACCCCGGGACCCGGACCTACGGTTGCGTAGCCTACGCTGGCGTAGGTTCGACAGCGGCCCCGCCCCCGGGACCGCTCCGCAGGCGAAGGAGAACCGCGTGAGCTCAAGCGGTCCGCTGACCGACGACGGGCTGGTCCAGCTCCTCACCCCCACGGGTGAGCGGGTCGACCACCCCGACTACGCATCCCGGGTGTCCCACCTCGACGGCGAGGCCCTGCGTGGGCTGTACCGCGACATGGTGATCGTCCGGCGCTTCGACACCGAGGCCACCGCCCTGCAGCGCCAGGGCGAGCTCGGGCTGTGGGCCCAGTCCCTCGGGCAGGAGG
>DASWPG010000024.1:0-27025 GCA_036404115.1 Cellulomonas sp. | reverse complement strand
GTGCCGGATGCTGCGGTCCAGGACGCGCGGGCGGGAACGCGGGTGGCCCGCGCCGCTCAGATCGAACACGACAGCACCCCCTCGCCCGGCCGAAGCCAGACGAGGGGGTGCGGGTCATGCCGCGCGGGGTGGCTCCCACGCCGGGTCGCAGCACACCGCGGCGGCGAGCTCCGACGGCCACTCCAGGCCCCACACGACGCAGGTGTGCACGGGTCAGGCCGACGTCTCGGGCAGACGGGTGAGGGCGGTCCGCACGAGCGTGGTGTGAACCGCCCTGGGTCTCTTGGAGGCTCCTGACCTTGGAATCGAGGATGGAGCCATGCCGAAGGAGCAGACGCCGGGTAAGCCGCAGACGCGGCAGCACCCGGATGAGGAGAAGGTCGCCGCGGTGCGGATGGTGGCTCATCGCAGATGCGGGTGTAGCGCGTGCTGGTGTGGCGGTCCGGAGGTAGGGGTCGAGGTCTTCCGAGGATGGAAGTTCTGACGCTGTCCGTCTGGAAGGCCTCGACGTGCCCGACGCTACCTCTGTGCGCTTCGCGCGCCCCGATGTGACCACGTTCTGCCGGCTCGACGAGCTCGGCCTGGAAGTGACCGGTCAACGGCTCGAGCTCCTGCTGGCGTGCCGTGCGCGCGTGGTGGATCTCGCGACGGCGTAGGCGCTGTCCTCCGGACGAGAGGATGCTCGCCAGGCGGATACGAGGGCAGCAGTACATGAGGCCGTTACACCTCACCCGTTCTCGCGCCGCGCGACCATCCCGTGGCCGCACGGGGTATCCGCTGTGGTCCCCGTAGCGGGTCTCGTTGATCGCGTCGGCGAAGTGCCCGCACGCCCCGCACCTCCCAGCATCAGACCCAAGGACGGCCGGACAGGGGGGCAGGCCCGTTCGACGATGCCCTCGACTCGGTGTCGGATGGAGGCACACATCGCTCTCGCGCTCGGAAGGCCGTCGGTAGAGCGGCAGAGCCACCACCGAGCCCCCAGGGGGACGCAGCGGCCGGATCGTCACCGGCGGGGGCTCGCCCCCCAGCGCTCGCCCCCGCCCCCGGTCAGTACGTGAACTGCGTGACCCGCTCCCGCAGGCCCTCCGAGAGGTGCGCGAGCTCGGCGATCGAGTCGCCCATCTGCCCCAGGGTGTGCGAGCTGCTGGCGGAGGCCGAGGCGACGCCGGTGATGTTCACCGCGATCTCGCCGGAGCCGGTGGCGGCCTCAGCGACGGAGCGGGACATCTCGGTGGTGGTGGCGGTCTGCTCCTCGACCGCGCTGGCGATGGTGAGCTGGTAGTCGTTGATGGAGGCGATGATCGTGCCGATCTCGCCGATGGCGGTCACCGCGGCGGAGGTGTCGTCCTGGATGGCCTCGACGCGACGGACGATGTCCTCGGTGGCCTTGGCGGTCTCTTGCGCGAGCTCCTTGACCTCGCCGGCGACGACCGCGAAGCCCTTGCCGGCCTCACCGGCGCGGGCGGCCTCGATCGTGGCGTTCAGCGCCAGCAGGTTGGTCTGCTCCGCGATGCTGGTGATGACCTTGACGACGTTGCCGATCTCCTGGCTGGACGCGCCGAGCCGGGCGACCTGGTCGTTGGTGCTGGCGGCGACCTCGGTGGCCTGGCCGGCGACCTTCGCGGCCTGCGAGGAGTTCTGGGCGATCTCCCGGATGGAGGCACCCATCTCCTCGGCGCCGGCGGCGACGGTCTGCACGTTGCGGGACACCTGCTCCGCGGCGGCGGCGACCACGCCGGCCTGCGCGGAGGTCTCGTCGGAGCCGGTGACGACCTGGGAGGATGCGGCGGACAGCTCTTCGGCGGCGGAGGCCACCGTCTGCGCGGTCTCGGCGACGCCGGCGATCAGGGCGCGCAGGCTGTCCTGCGTGCGGACCAGGTCCTCGGCCAGCCGGCCGACCTCGTCCTTGCCGACCACCTCGGACGGCACGGTGAGGTCGCCGTCGCCGGCTGCGGCCAGGCTGCGGGACACCCGCCGCAGCCGGCGGACCAGGGTGCTGGCCACCAGCCAGGCGACCGCGGTCGCGCCGAGAGCGCCCGCCACCGCCACCAGCACGACGATCAGGACGGACCGGTCCGCGGAGGAGTCGATCGCGGCGGCGCGGTCCGCTGCCTCGACACCCTGGGCGTCGGTCTCGACCTGCAGGGCGTCCATCACGGCGGTGGTCAGCGGGCGGACCGTCTCGTCAAAGTAGGTGGCGAAGCCCGAGGTGTCGCCGGCGTCGGCGAACGGGAACAGGGTGTCCTCGGCGGCGGTGTAGTAGGCGTCCATCGCCGCGACCACGTCGTCCACCGCACCCTGGTCGACCGCGCCCTCCCGGTAGGTGGCGATCAGGTCGGTGAGGTCGGTCTGCCGGGTGGTGAGCTCGTCGCGCAGGGTGGCGCGCGTCGCGGCGTCCGCGATGCCGTACTGGATCACCCGGGCACGGTCACCCTGGTAGGAGCGCTGCACCTCGGCGAGCACCTGCAGGGGCTGCACGTTGTCCGAGTACATGGTGGCGGCCTCGGACCGCAGGTTCCGCAGCGAGGCCACGGCGACCGCCGAGGTGACCGCGGTCGTCAGGGCCATCACTGCGACGGCGGTGAGGATCTTGACCAGCACCGGGCGGTCGGCCCAGACCCGTCGGTGCACCGGCTCCTGCGCTGCGGTCATCGTCTGCTCTCCTCCGTCGGGCTCCGTCGTGCCCCACCCCGCCGGGTGCGGCGCCGTTGCGGTTCCTATCGGGGGGTTCGGCGCGTCGTTGAGCCGTCCGGCCCGGTCAGGTCGGGCACGGTGGCACCACCGGCCTGCCGGCCCGGCCGGCCGTCGAACGTCTGCTCAGACGTTCCGGTACTGCTGCACCATCGGGCAGTCGAACGGGTCGCGCGCCGCCAGCCCGACCCGGTTGAGGTACTGCACCACGATGGCGTACGACCGCAGCAGCGTCGTCTCGGTGTACGGCACCCCGTGAGTCCGGCAGTGCTCGCGTACCAGCCGGCGGGCGCGCGCGAGGTGGGGGCGCGGCATGCTGGGGAACAGGTGGTGCTCGATCTGGTAGTTCAGGCCGCCCATCAGCATGCTCATCGGGGTGCCGCCCGAGATGTTCCGGCTGGTCAGGACCTGCTTGGACAGGAAGTCGATCCGGCTGCCCTCGGGCACGATCGCCATGCCCTTGTGGTTCGGTGCGAACGAGGCGCCCATGTAGACGCCGAACACCGCGACCTGCACGCCGAGGAAGGCGAACGCCATCCCGATCGGCAGCGCCCACAGCACCAGCGCCACGTAGGCGGCGAGCCGGGTGAGCAGCACGGTCAGCTCCCAGGTCCGGGACCGGCCGCGGTCGTCGTGCACCAGCGACCGGATGGACGTCAGGTGCAGGTTGAGGCCTTCGAGGGTCAGCAGCGGGAAGAACGCCCAGCCCTGGATCCGGGTCAGCCAGCGCAGCCATCGGTGCTGGGCGCGGGCGTCCTGCTCCAGGAACACGATGGTGTCGGGGGCGATGTCCGGGTCCTTGCCGATCTGGTTCGGGTTGGCGTGGTGCCGGGAGTGCTTGGTCATCCACCAGGAGTGGCTGATCCCGACCACGGCGTTCGCCAGGATCCGGCCGAGCCGGTCGTTCGCGCGGCCCGAGGTGAAGACCTGCCGGTGGGATGCCTCGTGCGCGACGAACGCCACCTGGGTCAGCACGATCCCGAGCACGCCGGCGATCAGCAGCTGGAACCAGGAGTGGCCGAGCAGCACGAACCCGGCGACCAGCCCGGCCAGGGCGGTGCCGAGCACGCAGATCAGGGTGACGTAGAAGCCGCGGGTCCGTTCGAGCAGACCCGCCTCGCGGATCCGTCGGGAGAGCACCTGGTACGAGCCGGTGGCGGCGGCCTGCCCGGGGCGTCGGCCGCCCGGCGTCAGGGTGGGCGGGGAAGTGGTCACGGGGGGCCTCCGGGCGTCGGGGAGGGCTTCCCAGCCGCGATGTGAGCGAGTGCTCGACGTTCGGATGCGCGTCAGCGTACGTCACGTTCCCGGCAGCAGCCTGGGAGCCGCCGGGAACGTGACGGCGGGTCGCGGCCGGTCCGTCAGCCCGCGACCGCGAGGCGCAGCACCGACCAGGACACCGCGGGCAGCTCGACGCTCAGCGTGCCGGCCGCGCCGTCTGTGCCGACCTCGACGGTGCTGTTCTCCCGGGGGAGCACGGTGCCGGCGTCGTCCTTCGTGGCGCGCCAGTGGTGGTCGTGGTGCGCGTAGGTCAGCGCCTCGACCACCCGGGGCGCTGCGGCCAGGCCGCGCAGGTCGATCCGGAGCCGGGTGGGGCCGTCGATCGCACGGTTGACCGCGAACACGGCGATCTCGCCGGTCTCGGCGTCGTGGGTGGCGACGGCGTCCACCAGCGCGGACTCGCCGAACCGGGCGTTGGGGTAGCGGGGGGCGTCCACGGCGACACGGAGCACCTGCCCGCGAGCGTGCCGCGAGGTGAGGGCGAACGGGTGGAAGGTGGTCTGCCGCCAGGCCGGGCCGCCGGGCTCGGTCATGATCGGGGCGAGCGCGTTGACCAGCTGCGCCTGGCTGGCGGAGTGCACCCGGTCGGAGTTGCGCAGCAGGGAGATCAGCAGGTTCCCGACCACGACGGCGTCCGCGACGGTGTAGACGTCCTCCTCCAGCCGGGGGGCCTGCGGCCAGTCCTCGCCCTGCGGGAGCTTCGACTCGTCCTCGTGGTACCAGACGTTCCACTCGTCGAACGAGAGCTGGATGTGCTTGGTGGCGTGCCGGCGGGCGCGCACCGCGTCGGCGGTGGCGACGACGGCGGCGACGAAGTGGTCCAGGTCCTCCGCGCTGGCCAGGAAGGACGCGAGGTCGCCGTCCTGCTCGTGGTAGTAGGCGTGCGCGGAGATCATGTCGACCTGGTCGTAGGCCTCCTCGAGCACCTCGCGCTCCCACTCGCCGAAGGTCGCCATGCCGGAGGAGGACGAGCCGCAGGCGACCAGGGTCAGGTCGGGCTGGATCTGGCGCATGCCGCGGGCGGTCTCGGCGGCGAGCCGGCCGTACTCCCCTGCGGTCTTGTGGCCGAGCTGCCACGGCCCGTCCATCTCGTTGCCCAGGCACCAGAAGGTGATCCCGAACGGCTCCTCGGCGCCGTTCGCGCGCCGCTGGTCGGCGAGCGCGGTGCCGGACCGCCGGTTGGTGTACTCCAGCAGGTCGAGGGCCTCGGGCAGCCCGCGGGTGCCGAGGTTGACGGCCATCATGGGCTGGACGCCGGCGGCCTCGGTCCAGGCCAGGAACTCGTGCAGGCCGAACGCGTTCGTCTCGGTGGAGTGCCAGGCCAGGTCGAGGCGGTGCGGGCGCTGGTCGACCGGGCCGACGCCGTCCTCCCACCGGTAGCCGGAGACGAAGTTGCCGCCGGGGTAGCGCACGGTGCTCACACCCATCTCCCGGGCGAGGGCCAGCACGTCGCCGCGGAACCCCTGGGCGTCGGCGGTGGGGTGGCCGGGCTCGTAGATGCCGGTGTAGACGCACCGGCCGAGGTGCTCGACGAAGCTCCCGAACAGGCCGCGGCGCACCGGGGCGATGGTGAAGGCGGGGTCGACGACGATGCTGGCGGAGTGCATGGAGAGATCCTTCGTCCCGGAGGCATTCAGCGTTGAACTACAGCGGCATCGGGCACTATAGTCCATCGTTGAACTAGCGGGGGGTGGCCGATCCCTCGCATGCTGTCGTGAGCCCGCGACAGCCGGCCAGCGGCCCGAAGGAGCGCCCGTGACCAGCCACGAGACCATCACCCCGCCCACCGGGGTGCTGCCCGCCCGCCACCGGCTGCCCGCCGGGGCCTCGGACGCCCGCACCGTCAGCCTGGACGGCCCGTGGCGGTTCCGGCTCTCGCCCACGGCGCGCACCGGTCTGGACCGCGCGGACGCCGGCGACGGGCCGGGCTGGGACGCCGTCGAGGTGCCCGGGCACTGGCAGCTGGCGCAGTCCCCGGACGCCTGGCCGTACGGCACCCCGGCGTACAGCAACCGGCTGTTCCCGTTCCCGATCGAGCCGCCGTTCGTGCCGGACCGCAACCCCACGGGGGAGTACCGGCGGACCCTGACGCTGCCGGCGGGCTGGCCTGCCGACGGCCGCACCGTGCTGCGGTTCGAGGGGGTGGACTCCTGGTTCGAGGTCGCGCTGAACGGCACCGTGCTGGCGACCTCGCACGGGTCCCGGCTGCCGACCGAGATCGACCTGACGGACGTGCTGCGCCCGGGGGAGAACCTGCTCGCGGTCCGGGTGACCCAGTGGTCCGCGCTGTCCTACGTCGAGGACCAGGACCAGTGGTGGCTGTCCGGGATCTTCCGCAGCGTCACGCTGGAGCACCGCCCGGTGGGCGGGGTCGGGCACGTGCGGGTGGTCGCGGAGTACGAGGCCGCGACCGGCACCGGCGTGCTGACGGTCGAGGCGCCGGACGCGCCGCCCGGCACCCGGGTCACGGTGCCCGAGCTCGACGTCGACGTGCCGGTGGGCAGCACGGTGCGGGTGCCGGTGCAGCCGTGGAGCGCCGAGCGGCCCCGGCGGTACCTGCTGGTGCTGACCGCGCCCGGGGAACGGGTGGAGCTGCGGACCGGCTTCCGGTCGGTGACGATCCGGGACGGGGTGTTCCTGGTCAACGACGTGCCGGTGACGCTGCGCGGGGTGAACCGGCACGAGTTCGACCCGTTGCGTGGCCGCGCGGTGCGACCGGAGCGGATGCTCGCGGACGTGCTGACGATGAAGCGGCACCACGTGAACGCGGTGCGCACCAGCCACTACCCGCCGCACCCGCACCTCCTCGACCTGTGCGACGAGCACGGGCTGTACGTGGTGGACGAGAACGACCTGGAGACGCACGGGTTCGAGGAGGGTGGCTGGGCCGGCAACCCGGTGGACGACCCGGCCTGGACGGACGTGCTGGTGGACCGGGTCACCCGGATGGTCCGCCGGGACGCGCACCACCCGAGCGTCGTGCTGTGGTCCCTGGGCAACGAGGCCGGCGGCGGGTGCAACATCGCCGCGATGGCCCGCGCGGTCCGCGACCTGGACCCGACCCGGCCGATCCACTACGAGGGCGACTTCTCCAGCGACGAGGTGGACGTGTACTCGCGGATGTACGCGCCGAGCGAGGAGGTCGCGCTGATCGGCCAGGGCGTCGAGGCGCCGCTGGCCCGTGCCGAGGCCGACGCCCGCCGCCGCCGGATGCCGTTCGTGCAGTGCGAGTACGCGCACGCGATGGGCAACGGGCCGGGCGGCCTGGCCGACTACGACGCGCTGTTCGACCGCTACCCGCGCCTGATGGGCGGCTTCGTCTGGGAGTGGATCGACCACGGGCTGACCCGGCGGGACGCGGGCGGCACCCCGTTCGCGGCGTACGGCGGCGACTTCGGCGAGGACTTCCACGACGGCACGTTCGTGGCGGACGGGCTGGTGCTGCCGGACCTCACACCGGCGCCGTCGCTGCGCGAGCTGGCCGCGGTGATCGCCCCGGTACGGATCGACCCGGTGCCGGGCGACCCGGGTGCGCTGCGGGTGCGCAACCGGTACGCGTTCCGCAGCACGGTGCACCTGGCGCTGGAGTGGACTCTGCAGCACGGGGACGAGGTGCTGGCCCGGGGGGTGCTGGACGACGGCCCGCTGGCGCCGGGGGACGAGCGCGTGCTGCGGCCGTCGTCGGGGCTGCCGCTGCCCGCGGCGGACCACACACCGACCTGGTGGACGCTGCGCGCGGTGCAGCACGAGCCAGAGCCGCTGGACGAGCCGTGGTTCGCCGGGCCGTTCGTGGTCGCGACCGGGCAGCTGGCCGTGACCCCGGCGGTCCCGTTCGTACCGGTCCCGGCGCCGGCCGACCGCTCCGACCGGGCCGAGCCGGCCGACCGGGCACGCCAGGAGCCGGACGGCTCGTTCGTGGTCGGCCACGCGCGGTTCGACCCCACCGGCGCCCTGGTCGAGCTGCACGGTCGCCGGGTGGCCGAGCTGCGGGTGGACGCCTGGCGCGCTCCGACGGACAACGACCGGTGCGCCGGGATGTGGGTCGGCCGCCCGGACGAGGAGATCTGGCGGGAGAGCGGGCTGCACCTGCTCGCGGAGCGCAAGATCGACGTCCGGACCGACCCGACCGGTGCCCTGGTGGTGACCGCGCGCACTGCCGGTCCCCGCACCCGGAACGGCTTCCGCACGGTGTGGACCTGGCGGGTGGCGGGCCCCGATGCCGTGGACCTCACGGTGCAGATCACTCCCGAGGGCCGCTGGGACCAGAGCATCGCCCGGCTCGGCGTGCTGCTCACGGTCGAGGAGGCCGCCGCGCCCGACGTGACGGTCGCCTGGCACGGTCTCGGCCCGGACGAGTCCTACGCCGACTCCCGGCTGGCCGCGGTCGGCGGGGCCTGGCGGCACACGGTGCGCGAGTGGCAGACCCGCTACACCCACCCGCAGGAGAACGGTGCCCGCCGCGGGGTCACGCACGCTGACCTCGGCTTCCCGGACGGGTCGGTCCTGGTGCTGGACGCGGGGCCGACCGAGCTCGGCGGGCGGCAGTCGCCCGGGGTCGAGCTGTCGCTGCGGCCGTGGTCGGACCGGGCGCTGGAGAGCGCCGGGCACCCGCACGAGCTCGTACCGGACGGGCTGCTGCACGTGCACCTGGACGCCGCGCAGCACGGTCTCGGCAGCGCGGCCTGCGGCCCGGGGGTGCTGCCGAACGCCCGGCTGCACCCCGCCCCGGCGGTGCTGCGTCTGCGGCTGACCTCGCGGCGGGGATGAGCTCTCAGCGCACCACGAGGTGGTAGGGCACGCGCAGCAGGCCGCCCGGGCGCGGCTGCACGCCGGTGAGCAGGTCCAGGATCAGATCGGTGGAGCCGGCGATCCCGGGGTCGATCGTGGTCAGCGGCGGCATCACGTAGGCCCCCTCCTCGATGTTGTCGTAGCCGACCACGCTCACCGCCTGCGGCACCGCGATCCGGTGCGCCGCGAGGGTGTACAGCGCACCGAAGGCCAACGAGTCGTTGAAGCAGAACACCGCGTCGAACGGCGTCCCGGCGGCGATCAGCCGCTCGACGGCGTCCGAGCCCTCGGCGCGGTTGTACCGCTCGACCGCGACCAGCAGCGCCGGGTCCACCGGGATGCCCGCGTGCTCCAGCGCCCGGCGGTAGCCGGCGAACCGGACGTACCCGGTGGCGGTCGGGTCCTCGTCCTTCTGCAGGCCGACCGCGACGATCCGGCGCCGGCCGGCCTGCAGCAGGTGCCGGGTGGCGGTCTCGGCGGCCGCGGCGTTGTCCGGGCCGACGTGCGTGAGCGTCGGTGAGGCCAGCGCCTCGCCGTGCTCGCCGATCAGCACCATCGGCACCGTGCTGCGCCGGGCCGCGGCGTCCTGCGCGGTGAGGGTCAGCGGCGAGAACACCATGCCGTCCACGGCGGGCAGGTCCTCGCACTCCAGCATGGCCAGCTCGACCTCACGCCGGCCCTTGCTCTGCGTCACCAGCACGGTGGACCCGCGGGCCTCGGCGGCGGAGACGAACTCGGAGGCGAACTCCGCGAAGTACGGCTCGCGGAGGGTGGGCACGCAGAGGCCGATCATGCCGCTGGAACCGCTGCGCAGCTGTCGCGCGGCCAGGTTGGGCCGGTAGCCGAGCTCGTCGATGACGGCGAGGATCCTCTCCCGCACCGGCGCGCTGACCCATCCGGTGCCGTTGACGACGTTGGAGACCGTCTTGGTGCTGACGCCCACCCGTTCCGCCACGTCGGACAGCCGCACTCGCGCCATCGCTGGACTCCTCCTGTCGTTCCTCGCGCCCGGTCCCGCGGCGTCCGCGGGCCGGTCCGCCCGTCGGGACGAGCCGTGGGCACGGGCTCGTCACGCGATCGTACCTGTGCTAGCGTCCCCATCGTTCAACGTCGAACTACGGCGTGAGCAGCATCCGCCGGTGGTGCCGACGGGCTCTAGTTCAACGATGACTTGAGGAGACGCGATGCGGCAGTTCGGTGGCCGGTGGGCCCCCTACCTGTACGTGGCACCGATCGTCCTGCTGGCCGCGGGGCTCCTGTACTACACGGTGGGCTTCGCCGTCTGGGCGAGCCTGACCGACTGGAACGGTCTGACCCGGATGGACTTCGTCGGGCTGGCGAACTACGTCGAGCTGTTCCACGACCGGACCTTCTACATCGCGCTCGGCAACACGCTGAAGTTCATGGTCGTCTCGGTCGCGCTGAAGACGGGGCTCGGCCTGCTGGTCGCGGTGATCGCCAAGGAGCGGATGCCTGGCAGCAACCTGTTCAAGGCGATCTTCTTCCTGCCGATCGCGATGGCCCCGGCGATCATCGCGACCGTCTTCAAGTACATGTTCGAGACCAACTACGGCTCGCTGAACCAGACGCTGCGGGCGATCGGCCTGCTCGGCCAGGACGACACCATCCAGTGGCTCGGGTCTGACCTGGGCATCTGGTCGATCGTCGTGATCGACGTGTTCGCCTGGATGGGCTTCTCGATGATGGTCTACTTCTCCGGCCTGATGTCCATCTCGGACGACCTCTACGAGGCCGCGGCGCTGGACGGTGCCGGCTGGTGGCGTCGGCTGCGCTCGATCACCATCCCCTCGCTGCGCGGCACGACCAGCGTGCTGATCACGCTCGGGATCATCGGGTCGCTGAAGACCTTCGACACGATCTGGCTGACCACCCAGGGCGGCCCCGGCGTCTCCTCCCAGGTGCTCAGCACCTTCCTCTACCAGGAGCGGCTCGACCGCAACGCGGGGTACTCGTCGGCGATCGGGATCTTCATCCTGGTCGCGGCGTTCGCCCTGGCGCTCGTGCAGGCCCGGCTCACCAGCAAGGAGAAGTAGGCCATGCGCACCAACCGGGCCCTGCGGTGGACGGTGATGTACGTCGTCCTGATCGTGCTCGCCGCGATGTGGGTCTACCCGCTCGTGGTCGCCGTCGCGAAGTCCTTCACCGTCGGCGGGCTGCACAACTACCAGGTGGTGCTGAACCACGACCAGTTCAGCTACTGGACCGCGATCGGGAACAGCTTCCTGCTCGCCGGGGTGTCCACGATCGTGATCGTGATCCTGGCCTCCGCGGCCGGGTTCGCGTTCGCGCGGATGCGGTTCCGTGGCCGGACGCTGCTGTACCGGCTGCTGCTGGCCGGGATGGCGATCCCGGTCGCCGCGGTGGTCACGCCGCTGTTCACCACGATCAACGACCTGGGGCTGCGGGACACCTACCTCGGCGTGATCCTGCCGCTGGTCGCGTTCAACGTGCTGGTGATGCTGATGCTGATGAAGAACCACTTCGAGTCGATCCCGCAGGAGCTGGTCGAGGCGGCGACGATCGACGGCGCCCGTCCGTTCGCGGTGTTCACCCGGATCTTCCTGCCGCTCAGCGGCCCCGTGCTGGCGAACGTCTCCGTGCTGTCGTTCGTGTACTGCTGGAACGAGTACCTGCTGCCCAACCTGCTGCTGTCCTCGCAGAGCAAGTACCCGGTGACCCAGGCGATCGCGCTGCTGCAGTACCAGCGGATGAGCCAGGAGCAGATCGGCCAGCTCTACGCCGGCCTGATCCTGATGACGATCCCGTCGGTGATCGTCTATCTGTTCAGCCAGAAGTACCTGCAGTCCGGCCTGACGGCGGGAGCGGTCAAGAGCTGACTGCGCCCAGGACCTCCCACCCACGACCTTCCACCCAGGATCCCGCCGCCGGCTCGGCGGCGGACCACGAACAGTTCAACGATGAACTCCGGAAAGGAACACCATGAGACCGCATCTCCACCAGATCACGCGTCGCACCACCGCGGTGGTCGCCGTCGCCACCCTCGCCCTGCTCGCCGGCTGCGGGTCCGGCAGCGACGAGGCCGACTCCTCCTCGGACGGGACGGTCACCCTGACGTTCCGCTCCTGGATCCCGACCACGGACCAGTGGACGGACATCGTCGCGGAGTTCGAGAAGGAGAACCCCGACATCACCATCGACTACGAGGGTGCGGACGCGGCGGACGACTACTACAGCGAGCTGGACAACCTGATCCTGGCCGACGAGGTGCCGGACATGTTCGGCATCCAGGTCGGGTCCTCGTTCGACGACTACGCCGACTACGCGATGGACACCGCCGACTACGCCTCCGACTGGATCGGCGGGGTGAAGTCCGAGCTGCTGGACGAGACCACCACCGCCGAGGGCGTGGTGGCCGCGGTGCCGATCCTGACCGCCGGCAGCGAGTTCTACCTCTACAACCAGACGCTGTTCGACGAGCTCGGCCTGGAGCTGCCGACCACCTACGACGAGCTGCTCGAGGTGAGCGAGGCCGCCGCGGCCGCCGGGTACACCGCGTTCGCGATGGGCGCTGCCGACGACTGGCACGTCGACGACTTCTTCGTCTGGCTCAGCACCCAGTACGGCGACGGCGACGACATCTACGAGGCGGCCGCCGGTGACGGCGACTGGGACTCGGACTCCCTGGTGGCCGCGGCCGAGCGCTGGCAGGACCTGTTCACCTCGGGCGTCTTCCAGGAGGGTGCGACCAGCACCACCACCTACCCGTCCGCCCGGGACGACTACCTGCTCGCCCGGCGCGCGCTGGCGATGCCGACCGGCTCGTGGCACGTGAGCGCCACGCTGTCCGGCAACTCGGAGACCCCCGGCAGCGCGGTCGAGGACGACGTGCTCGGCATGGCGCAGTTCCCGACGATCGGTGACCACGAGGGCACCGCGACCACCGGTGTGGACTACGCGCTGGCGCTGAGCAGCACGCTGGAGGGCGACAAGCTCGAGGCGGCCTCGAAGTTCGCCGAGTTCCTCGCCGTCGGCGAGGGCCAGCAGATCTGGGTCAACACGCTGCAGGGCTTCCCCGCCGCGACCGACGTCACCGCCGAGGTCGGCGACGACGAGTCGCAGACCGCGCTGGACAGCATCGAGATCGTCACGCAGGCGCTGCAGGACTCGGAGTACGCGCGCAAGCTCACCTCGGACAACGAGGGGCTGGAGAGCGATCTCGGCGTGGCGCTGCAGAACATCGCGAACGGTGCCGACCCGGCCACCGAGCTCGCCACGCTCAACTGAGCCGACGCCGGTCCGGGGCGAGGGGCCCCGGACCGGCCGCCGTCTCGACAGATGAGACCGGGATGCCTCCGCGGGTGCCCGTCGCACCGCTCGACGCCGAATCGTCGACAGGCGTCAGTAGAACTACTCAGGCGTTCCTGCGCCTCGCCGGCGGGCGCGATAGACATGTCAGGTCGGCGGGGCCCGCGGCGGCTGACGGGCTCCGCCGACCTTCTTGCGATCGCGGCGCGAAGGCGTCGCGATCGCGCTGCGGTCCGGCTGCGATCGCCGTCCCGCACCGCCTGCCGCACGGCCGCTGCACCGCCTGCCGCACGCGTGCTGCGGCGACCTCCGGGGGAGCGACGGACCCCCGCGAGCAGGTCCTGTGATCTCCCTCACGTGCGAGCGTCGGCGACCTGCGACGATGCGCACGGCTGTGGCCAGGCTGTGTGAGCGATCACTCGGATGCCGTGCCGGTGGTTGACCGCTGAACGACTGACACGTCATAGTTCTTCTCGACGGTGCGCATCGCCTGCCCCCTGCGCGGTGCGCACCGTCATCAGCACGTTCGTCCCTGGCCCCGCGTGAGCGCCGGACGATCCCCCTCCCCGATCTCACTCCGGCGCCTGCACGGTCGTCCCGTTCCTCGTCGCGCCGTCGCCGTCCGCGCGGAACCGGTCCCGCGACCGGCCGCCACCCCGGATACCGCGTCATCATCGGGCACAGCGGCGCGTCACACCCCGACCTGGCGGCCCGGGCGGTTAGCGTGCGAGGGTGACTGTCCCCGCGCGCCGTGCCGCCCGTCCGGACCAGAAGGCGACCGCCTCCGGTGCGACCGGTGTGCCCACGCCGTCCACGGGCGGCGGCGACCGGTCGGCCGGCACCCCCGCGACGGACGAGGCCGCAGGAGCCGGCCCGGTGCTGGTCGAGCCGCCGTCGGCGGAGGAGCTGGTCGCCGGGTCCACGGGCACCTGGCGGGCTGCACTGGTGGAGGCCGCGGGCGGATCGACGCTCGCCGACGTCGAGCTGCTCGGCGATGCCGCGCTCGACCTGTCCGCCGCCCACCCGTCCGGGATCGCCCAGCTGTTCGCGGGGCGCGAGACCCGGCTGTCCAACCTGGTCCGCGAGGGCGCCGCGCTCGGCACCGCGCGGCGGCGCGCCCGCGCCGTGGCCGCCCGCGCCGGGACCTACGCCCAGCAGTACGGCATCGCCCCGACCTACCTCGCGATCGGCGTGGCCACCTGGACCGAGCAGACCACGCCGGACGTCGCGACCGACGACGTGGCCGCGATCGCCACGGCGACCAGCGTGACCACCGGCACCGTCGACGGGTCGCAGGCCCCCGCGCCGGCCGCGCGCCGGGTGCGCGCGCCCGTGCTGCTGCGCCCGGTGTCGCTCGCCGCCCGCGGCACCGCCGAGAGCGACTACGAGCTGACGCTGGAGCCCTCGCTCGAGGTGAACCCGGTGCTCGGCCGGGCGCTGCGCTCCCGCGGTGCGCTGCTCGACCCCGGCGCGGTGGCCCGCAGCGCCTTCACCGGGTCGGGGTTCGACCCGCGGGACGCCCTCGCCCGGCTCACGTCGCTCGGCGCGGCGGTGCTGGACGACTTCACCCTGGTGGACCGGATCGTGGTCGGCACCTTCGTGCACCCAGGTCAGGTGCTGGTGGACGACCTGGACCGGTTGTCCTCGGCCCTGGAGCGGCACGAGGTGGTGGCGGCGCTCGCGGGTGTCGCCGAGGCCGCCGACGTGCTCGCCGCCCCGCTGCCGGAGCCGGTGCGCGGCGACCGCGACCCCGCCGCCGAGCGGGGCGTCGGCGACCTGGACCCGGCGCAGCAGCACGTGCTCGACGTGGTCGCGACCGGGGCGCACGTGCTGGTCGACGCCCCGGCCGGCAGCGACGTCACCGGCACGGTGGCCGCGCTGGTCGCCGACGCGGCGGCCGACGGACGCACGGTGCTCTACGTGCCCGGCCACCGGCGTGCGGCGGTCGCGCTGCGCGAGCGGCTGGACGCCCTCGGCGTGGGCGAGATCCTGCTCGACATCGCGCCCGACGCCGCCTGGCGGGCTGCCGCCGGGCGGCGGCTGCTCGGCGCGATGACCCAGGAGGTCGACCCCGGCGACGCCGCCACGGCGGCCCAGGTGCGTGCGGCGCTGGTCGCGCACCGGGAGCGGCTGCGCGGCTACGTCGACGGGCTGCACCTGGTCCGGGCGCCGTGGGGCGCCTCCGCGTACGACGCCTTCCAGGCGCTCGCCCGGCTCACCTCCGCCCGCCCGGCCCCGCGCACCACGGTCCGGCTGCGCCCGGACGTGGCGCGGTCGCTGGACGCCGCGCACCGCGAGGAGGCGGCCCGCGAGCTGGTGGACGCCGCCCGCGCGGGCGCGTTCTCGCTCCGCCCGGTGGACACCCCCTGGTACGGGGCCGACCTGGACAGCGACGCGGGGGCGCGCGAGGCCCTGATCCGCACCGAGCGGCTGGCCGGACCGGCGGGGCTGCCGGCGATCCAGCAGCGGATCGCCGAGGTCGCCGAGGTCACCGGCTTCACCCCCGCCACCACGCTGGACGGCTGGGTCGAGCAGCTCCAGGTGCTGGCCGGCGTCCGCGGGGCGCTGGACGTGTTCCAGCCGCTGGTGTTCGAGCGCAACCCGGCCGACCTGGTCGCGGCGACCGGCAGCAAGCAGTGGCGGGCCGAGCACGGCAGCCCGATGGGCTTCTGGCTGCGCCGCCGGCTCCGCAAGCAGGCCAAGGACCTGCTGCGCCCGGGCCGACCGGTCACCGATCTGCACGCGGCGCTGCTGGACGCCGCGCACCAGCGCGAGGTCTGGCAGGCGCACTGCCCGGCCGGCGGGTGGCCCCGGCTGCCCGAGGGCCTGGCCGCGATCGAGTCCGAGTCGAGCGCCGTGCGGGCCGACGCCGCGGCGCTGAGCCAGGTGCTGACCGGCACCCCCGAGGGCGGCGAGCTGCTGAACCGGCCGATCGGCGAGGTGCTGGACCGGGTGCACCGGCTGGTCGCGGGCGCCGAGGCGCTGGCCGTGCTGCCCGAGCGCACCCGGCTGGTCCGTGCGCTGCGCGCCGTCGGCCTCGGTGAGCTGCTGGACGACCTGGCGGACCGGCGCATCCCGGCCGTCGACGCCGACCTGGTGGCGGCCGAGCTGGAGCTCGCCTGGTGGAGCACCGTCTTCGAGCAGATCCTCGCCGCCGACCCCGCGCTGGCCGGCTACGACGGGCGGGCGCTCGGCATCCTGGCCGAGGAGTACCGCGAGCTCGACCTCGCTCATGTGGCCGCGCTGTCCGGGCCGGTCCGCGCGCGTGCCGCCGCGCAGGTGCGGACCGCGATGACCGCGCACCCCGAGCAGACCGAGGCACTGTTCGGCGAGCTCGTGGAGGACCGGATGGCCGGTCTGCGCGAGACCTTCGAGCGCTACCCGGACGTCGCGCGCCGGCTGCGACCGGTGATCGCCGCCGCGCCGATGCTGGTGCCGCAGGTGCTGCCCGCCACCCGCACCGTCGACCTGGTGGTGCTGGACGCCGCCGCGCACCTGCCGATCGAGGTCGTGCTGTCCGCCGTCGCACGCGGGCGGCAGGTCGTGGTGGTCGGCGACCGCCGGTGCGCCTCCGGGTCCGCGATCGGCGAGCTGGCCGCGGTGCTGCCGACGGTGCCGCTGCACGTGGCCGCCTCCCGCCGCGACCCCTACCTGACCGCCTTCCTCGCCGCGCACGGATACGCGGACGTGCTCAGCCCGACCCCGCTGCCGTCCGGCGCGGCCACCGTCGGCCACCACCTGGTGAACGGTCGCGGGATGCCGGACGACAGCGGCACGGTGCAGAGCACCCGGGCGGACGTGGACCTGGTGGTCGAGCTGGTGATCGAGCACGCGCTCGGTCGTCCCGAGGAGTCGCTGGCCGTCATCACCGGGTCGCCGCTCCACACCGCGCAGATCCGCGAGGCCGTGCTGGCGCAGGTCCGGGACAGCCCGGCGCTGGCCGCGTGCCTGGACGGCAGCCGCCCCGAGCCGTTCGTCGTCACCGACCTGACGAACGTCGCCGGGCTGCGCCGGGACGCGCTGATCCTGTCCCTCGGGCTCGGCAAGACGCCGCACGGGCGGGTGCTGCACCGGTTCGGCCCGGTCAGCGAGCACGGCGGAGCGGCCCTGCTGCTCGCCGCGCTCGGCGTCACCCGGCACCGGCTGGACGTGGTGTCGGCGATCGGCTCGGACGAGATCGACCCCGGGCGGCTGCGTGGCCCCGGCCCGAAGCTGCTCGCGGACCTGCTGCGGTTCGCCGAGCGGCGGGCACGCGGCGAGACCGACCGGGCGATCGAGCCGGTGCTGGTCGTGGTCGACCGGGTCGCCGTCACGGACGAGGGTGCGTCGACGACCGTCGCGGTCGCGACGGTCGGTGCGGACGCCGCCGCGTCGGACGCTGCGGGCCGGGCCGGCGACGACCCGAGCGCTGCTGACCAGGGCATCGCGGGGCAGGACCTGGCCGAGGACGGCAGCACGGGAGCCACCGGGCCCGACGCGACCCGGCCCGACGCGACCGGGCCGGACGCTGCTGGGCCGGACGCTGCGGGGCAGGGCACGACCGGGCCGGACGCCGCCGGGCGGGGGACCACGGGGTCGGCTGCCGACGGACCGGTGGCTGCGGCACAGGAGGCCGACGGCCACGCGGACGTCGATCCGGACGTGTCCGAGCGGGACCGGCTGGTCGTGGACCTCGCGGAGCGGCTGTGGCGGCACGGGCTGGTGGTCGAGCTGGACCACGGGCTGCCCGGCGGGCTGCACCTGCCGATGGCGGTCGGCCACCCCGAGCTGCCCGGCGAGCTGCTGGTCGCGGTGCTCACCGACGACCAGGCCTACGTCGGCGAGCCCAGCGTGCGGGTGCGCGACCGCCAGGTCGCCCAGCGGCTGGAGCGGCTCGGCTGGAGCGTGCTGCGGGTCTGGTCGGCCGCCGCGTTCCTCGATCCCGAGGCCGAGGTGGACCGGATCCGCCGCGCGCTGCACGCGGTGGCCGATCGGCGGCTCGCCGCTGCGAAGATCGAGCGGGACCGCGCGCTGCTGCTGATCCCGCCGGTGGACGTCGTGGACGAGGAGCCGCCGGCCGCGCCGACCACCGGGATGCTGGCGACCATCGGGCTGCCGGGCGACGTCGGGCTGCCCGCCGGCGGCGGCGCCCCCGCACCGCTGCCCGGCGCCGAGCAGGACGGTGCCGGCACCGCTGGGGCCACCCCCGAGGCGCCGCGGCCGGTCGGCGGTCGGGTCGGGTCGGGAACCGGCACGGGCGCTGCCACCGCGGTGCCCGGTCCGCCGCCAGGGTCCGCCGCCGCGATCCCCGGTGTGATGGAGGCTGCCGCGCCGATGACCGGTGCCATGCCGATCGTGCAGCCGATGCTGCCGATGGCCGGGTCGCCGCGGCCCGCCGTGCGCGCCGGGCTGCCGATCAGCGCCTACTCCGACGACCAGGTGGACGAGATCGTGCTCTGGCTGGTCGCGGACGCTCCCGACCGCACCGACGACGAGCTGGCCGCGGACGTGCGCCGGGAGCTCGGGTTCAAGCGGCGCAGCGCACGGGTGGACGCGGTCGTGCGGTCGGCCGTCGCGCGGGCGACCGGGCGGGCGCAGAGCTGACGCAGGCGGGCGGGTGCAGAGCTGACGCAGGGCCGGCACGCTACCGGTGCGGGGGCTCATACCGCGCTGCACCGGCGCCACCGGCGCTCGCAGGGGTCGACGCAGCGCTGTGCACGGGGCAGGGGTCGACGGGCCGTGCGCCGGGCGGGGCCGGCACGGAGGCGGCACAGGGGCCGACGCTGCTCCGACCGGTGCTCGGCGGCGGACCGCGCGCGTGCCTCTGGCTGCGGCTACCAGTGCGGCGGGACGTCGCGCAGCAGGCGCTCGTCGTTCGACCCGGTGCCCTGCTCGCCCCAGCCGGTGTCCGAGTCGTCCGCGCTGCGGTCCGGGATCAGCGGGGTGTCGTCCACGGGCCGGTCGGTGCGGCCGGTGGGTCGACCGTCCGTCGGTGAGGTGCTCACCCGGTCATCCTGCCACCGGCTAGCGTGCCCGGATGCAGATCGTCACGTGGGACCTCGCGCCGCTCGACGGTGCACCGGGGGTGCGGATGGCCGAGGTGCTGGATGCCGTGGGCATCGGCCGGGCACGCGTGCACCTCGCCGACCTCGACGCCGGGTCGTGCCTGCCCCGGCACCCGGCGGGGCTCGACCAGACGTTCGTGGTGCTCACCGGGAGCGGCCGGGTCGCCGGGGAGGACGACGTGCCGGTGCCGGTCGGCCCGGGCGACGTCGTGCGCTGGCGGGTCGGCGAGCAGCACACCTCGTGGGCGGACGGCCCGATGCGCGTGCTGATCGTGCAGCACGGCGGTTGATCGTCCAGCACGGCGGCTGACCGGACGCGGCCGCGGCCGACCCGCCGGGTACGGCGGGCGGTCGGACGGAGCGCTGCCGGAACTGCCGTCTCACGGCTGCTGGACGGTCGGGATGTCGCCCGCGCCCGTCAGGGCGGGCGACATCCCGACCGTGTCACCGAGCCGTCGGTCCGTCATCGAGCCGAGCGACGGCAGCGCCGAGGCGTGCCGTCGCCGAGCTGTCGATCCGCCGAGGTGCCGGGCCGCTGGGAAGTCGGGGCGCGGGACCTCGGACGACGGGGTGCGTCAGGCTTCCGGCGAGGCACCGGGCGCGGCGTGCGCCCCGCTGCCGGTGCTGCGCTGCGCGGCGGGGCCCTGGGCGGCGAGCAGGTCGCGGATCTCCTGGAGCAGCAGGATGTCCTCGGACGGGCTGGCCGGCTCCTCCTCGATGCCCTTCTTGCGGCGCTGCGCGAGCTTGTTCAGCGGCAGCACGATCAGGAAGTACACGACCGCCGCGGTGATGATGAACTGCAGCAGGGCGTTCAGCACCAGGCCGAAGCTGAGCTTCGCATCGTTCCCGATCGTGTAGGTCCACAGGCCGGAGATGTCGCTCACACCGCCGAGGGCCGCGATCAGCGGGCCGATGACGCCCGTCTGCAGCGCGGAGACGACCGTGCCGAACGCGGTGCCGATGACGACACCGACGGCCAGCTCGATCGCGTTCCCCCGCGAGATGAAGTCCTTGAACCCCTGGAACACGCTTCCGAGTCCGCGTGCCCGGTCACCGGCGGCGCTCAGCCCCTTGTTCACCACGTCGCTCATGGTCCCCTCAGATCCTTCAGATTGTCGCGAATGTCCAGATCATCCTACGAGTACCGCGCTGAGCACGCCCGAGGCGGCGGCGCCGCTGAGCGCGACGGCCTCGTCCGGGGTGACGGCCAGCAGCACCGGGCCGTCATCGGTGCCGTCCGCCGAGCCGGCTCCCGAACCGTCCGTGGTGCCGTCCGCCGAGCCGGATCCGGCGCCGGACCCGATCCCGGATCCGGCACCGTCCGCGGCGGTGGGGCCCGCCCCCGTCGCCGCGGACCCGGTGCGGGCGAGCACGACGGCCGACCGGGCCACCTGCTCGGGCGGGACGCCGTCGACGGCCGACGAGACCACCACGTCGACCCGGGTCCCGGGCGCGAGGAGCGCGGTCAAGGCGGGGTCGGCGAAGCGTACGGGCACGACCACGGTGCCCGGCGGCGGCTCCGCGGCGGCGTCGACCAGCAGCCCCGGCACCAGCGGCAGCCCGGCGGGGGCGTCGACCGCCAGCCGTCCGCCCACCAGGTCGTCGATCGGCTGCGGCTCGGGTGCGTCGGAGACCGCCCCCGAGGCGGTCGGACCGGTGGCGGGCTGCTGCGCCGTCGGGAGCAGCGCCGACGGGACCAGCGCCGTCGGGACCAGGGCGACCGGGACGTCACGCACGGCGATGTCGCCCGCTGCCAGGACCGTCCCGGCGGCCAGCGTCCGGGCGGCGACCGCCACCCGCACGGTCGCGGGTGCTGCCGGGGTCAGCCGCGCGACCACGGCCGTGACGGCGAGGCCGGCGCAGAGCGCGGCGAGCGGGAGCCGCAGGCGCCAGAGGACGACGCGCAGCCCGAGCCACCGGGCGGCGGGGTCGGTGCGGGAGGCGGTCCGGGGTGCGGGGTCGTCGCGGGGCATGGGGCGACGGTAGGGACGGTGCGGTGGTCACCGGCGACCCGCACGGTTCGGCCTGGGGACCCTGCGACCTGCACCTGTCTGTGGACGGTCGACGCCCGCGCTCCGCGGGCTGCCCGGGTTCTGGCGGCCCTGCCGAGGACCGCAGCCGGGGCGATGGTCGCCGCCCCGGGGCCGTCGACGTGATCCGATCGACGGCCGCCTCGCCCGGGCACCGACCCGTCGGGCGAGGCGGTGCCTGCGGTCAGCTCGCGGCAGGCTTGGCAGCGGCGGAGCCGGAGCCGGAGGTGGAGCCGGTCGACCCCGTCGAGGACGATCCGGAGCCGGTCGAGGTGCTCGACGTGCCGCCGGAGGTGGAGCCGGACGAGGAGGACGCGCCCTCGCTGCTGGTGGAGCCGCCGGACGCGTGCGCGGCGGCGGGCGTGCTGCTCGACCGCGCCCCGGAGGTCGACCCCGCGCGCGAGTCGGTGCGGTAGAAGCCGGAACCCTTGAACACGACGCCGACGCTGGAGAACACCTTGCGGAGCTTGCCGCCGCAGTTCGGGCACTCGGTGAGCGCGGCGTCGCTGAACGACTGGTGGATGTCGAAGGCGTGGCCGCACTCGGTGCAGGTGTAGGCGTAGGTGGGCACTGCTGTCTCCCGCGATGACGTGAGCTGGGTGGGCGGGGCGACCGACCGCCGCGGTGCGAGCCGCGGCCTGTCTGGCACTCCGTAGGTCCGAGTGCCAATGATACGCCGCCCGTCCACGCCGCGTCCTGCCCGGCCGGGCCGGTCAGGCGGCGAGGCGCAGCCAGCGCTCCGGCGTCAGCGCGAGGTCCACCCGCCGGTCGTGCGGCTCGTGCGGCAGCGGGCGGGTCGCCGCGTCATAGACCTCCTCGGCGAACACCACCGCGACAACCGGTACCCCGGGCCGGGCGTGCTGCAGGGCACGGTCGTACCAGCCGCCGCCCTGGCCGAGCCGGTTGCCGGCGGTGTCCACCGCGAGCGCCGGCGCCAGGATCAGGTCCGCCTGCGCCAGCCCCTCGGCGCCCAGCGAGGGACCGCCCGGCTCCGGCGGCCGCCCCGGGGCGCGCTGCAGCAGGTCGTCCGGCCCGGTGTACCGCGCCCACTCCCGTTGCAGCCCGGCGCCGAGCACGGGCAGCAGCACGTCGATCCCGCGGGCCGACAGCGACTCCAGCAGCGGCAGGGTGCCGGGCTCCGCCGGTCGGGCCGAGTAGGCGGCCACGGTGCCGACGCCGTCCACGGCGGGCAGCGTGCGCAGCACCTCCACGAGGGCGTCGGCCGCCTCGGTCCGGAGCCTGGGCGACCGGCCGGACCGTGCGGCGCGCAGGAGTCCGCGGAGCTCGTCCTTGACTTCCGTCACCTCTCGCCCGTCGGCATGCGGATAGGGCTGGGCCACGGCGCTCATGACTCCTAGTCTCGCAAACTTGTGTCTGCCCGGGCGGGACCTCCGGCTCACCGCTAGCCTCCCGACATGACGATCCACAAGGCAGTCATCCCCGCGGCCGGTCTCGGCACCCGGTTCCTGCCCGCGACGAAGGCGACCCCCAAGGAGATGCTCCCGGTGGTCGACAAGCCGGCGATCCAGTACGTGGTCGAGGAGGCCGCCGCCGCGGGCCTGGACGACGTGCTCGTGATCTCCGGACGGAACAAGGGGTCGATCGAGGACCACTTCGACTCCGCACCCGAGCTCGAACGGGCGCTCGAGCGCAAGGGCGATGCCGACCGCCTGGCGTCTGTGCGCGCCTCGACCGGGCTCGCGCACGTCCACGTGGTCCGTCAGGGCGAGCCGCTCGGCCTCGGGCACGCGGTGCTGCAGGCCGCCGACCACGTGGGCGACGAGCCGTTCGCGGTGCTGCTCGGGGACGACCTGATCGATCCCCGCGATCCGCTGCTGCCCACGATGATCGCGCTGCAGGAGCGCACCGGCGGTTCGGTGATCGCGCTGCTGGAGGTGGAGCCGTCGCAGATCTCGCTGTACGGGGCGGCGGAGGTGGCGCCGGTCGAGGGCGGCGACGACCCGGACCAGGTGCGGGTGGTCTCGCTGGTGGAGAAGCCGCCGGTCGAGGAGGCGCCGAGCAACCTGGCCGTGATCGGCCGGTACGTGCTGAGCCCGGCGGCCTTCGGCGTGCTGCGGCGGACCGCGCCGGGCCGTGGTGGGGAGATCCAGCTGACCGATGCGCTGGCCACGCTGGCCGATCTGCCGGCCGAGCAGGGCGGTGGCGTGTACGGCGTGGTGTTCCGCGGCCGGCGGTACGACACCGGCGACCGGCTGGACTACCTCAAGGCGACGGTGCGGCTCGCGGTGGACCGGGACGACCTCGGCCCGGAGTTCCGCGGCTGGCTGGTGGAGTACGTGGCGGGCCTGGACGCCTGACCGGGACGCGTACCGGCAGCGGTTCGGGCGCGGGCTGCGTCGGCTCACGTCCGGGGAGGGCAGAATGCGGGCATGAGATCCGTCCAGGACCAGCTCGCCGCAGTGCTGGCCGCGGTCGGCCCGGTCGCCCCCCTCGACGTCGTGCTCGCGGACGCCGCCGGCGCGATCCTGGCCGAGGACCTGGTGGCCGGCTCCGACGTCCCCCCGGTGCCGGTCGCGGCGTACGACGGCTATGCGGTGGCCACGGGTGACCTGCGCGAGCCGACACCGCAGGCTCCGGTGGTGCTCCCGGTCGCCCACGACGTGCTGGCCGGGGACCCGGCCGCGCTGCGGCTCGCACCCGGGCAGGCGGTCCGGATCGCCTCGGGCGGCCCGGTGCCCAGCGGTGCCGACGCGGTGCTCCCGGCGGACGAGACCGACCGCGGGCCGGTCCGGGTCTCGCTGCACCGGGCGCCGCTGCCCGGCGAGGGGGTGCGGGCGGCGGGGACCGACATCTCCGGCGGGCGGGCCGTGCTCTCGGCCGGCACGCGGCTGGCCGCGCGACAGCTGGCGGTGGCCGCGGCGCTCGGTCGTGGCCGGCTGCTGGTGCACCCGGCGCCCCGGGTGGTGATCGTCTCGATCGGCTCCGAGCTGACCGAGCCGGGCGGTCCGCGCCGGGACGGTGGCGTGTACGAGTCCGCCGGGCACGCGCTGGAGGCGGCGGTCCGGGACACGGGTGCGACGCCGGTCCGGGTCGGCGCCGTCACCGACGACCGGGCGGTGCTGCGCGAGGCGCTGGAGGACCAGCTCGTCCGCGCGGACGTGGTGGTGACCACCGGCGGCCTGTCCGAGTACGCGCACGACACCCTGGCCGACGTGCTGGCGCCTCTGGGTACCGTGCGGTTCGACCAGGTGGCGATGTCCCCGGGGTTCCGGCACGGGTTCGGTGCGCTCGGCGGCACGGAGGGGGTCGGCATCGACCGGACGGTGCCGCTGTTCGCGCTGCCAGGGCACCCGGTCGCCGCGCAGGTCGCGTTCGAGGTGTTCGTGCGGCCGGCGCTGCGGGCGATGGCCGGGCACACCGACCTGTTCCGCCCGTCGATCACCGCGCACGCCGAGGTGGCCTGGTCCTCGCCCCAGGGCGTGCGCCAGTTCGTGCCGGCGACGGTGCTCGGCAGCCCGGCCGAGGGTTACCGGGTGTCCCCGGTGGGAGACCCGGCGGACTGGTCGATCGGCGCGCTGGCGCAGGCCAACGCGCTCGCGGTTGTCGGGGAGCAGGACGCGCTGATCGGGGTCGGGCAGGTCGTGCACTGCCTGGTGCTGGAGGGCTGATGGTGCACGGGGGACCCGGCTGGCCGGTCGTGCTGACGGACGGTCCGGTGCGGCTGCGCCCGCTGCGCCGCGGCGACGAGCCGGCCTGGATGCGGCTGCGGGTGCAGAACGCGGCGTGGCTCGAACCGTGGGACGCGACCTCGCCGGCGCCGGCCGCGGGTCGGCGGCCGACGTTCGGGCAGTTCGTGCGGTCGCTGGACCGGCAGGCGCGGCAGGGCGCGTCGCTGCCGTTCGCGGTGGACGTCGACGGCTCCCTGGCCGGGCAGCTCACCGTCTCCGGGATCACCTACGGTTCGCTGTACTCCGCCTCGATCGGCTACTGGGTGTCCGAGCACGTCGCCGGGCGCGGGGTGACGCCGACGGCGGTGGCGCTCGCCACGGACCACTGCTTCCGTGCGCTGGGCCTGCACCGGGTCGAGGTGAACATCCGACCGGAGAACGGGCCGTCGCTGCGGGTGGTGCACAAGCTCGGCTTCCGCGACGAGGGGCTGCGGGAGCGCTACCTGCACATCCAGGGCGTCTGGCGGGACCACCGGTCGTTCGCCCTGACCGCGGAGGAGGTGCCCGGCGGGCTGCTGGCCCGCTGGCACGACGTGCAGCGGAGCGGGGCGGCCGGAATCACACCGATGTGATTCGCCGGCCCGACACGCCGCACGGGTCCGGGAGAGCCGGCGCGCGGCCGCCTACCGTCGTCGCGTGCAGGTATTCGCCGGACCGGCCGCCCTCGTGGTGGTCGGCCTGTGGATCGCCTACCTGGTGCCGTACAAGCTGCGGCACCGGCAGCAGATGCTCGAGTCGCGGACCGACGACCGGTTCTCCGCGGCGTTGCGGGTGCTCGCGGTGACCGGCCCCCAGGGGTCGAGCCACCGCCGGCGCGCCGACGTCGTGCGGGCCGTCCGGCCGGACTGCGCCCGGGAGGACCAGAAGCGCAATGGGCTGCTGCACGCGAGCAGCGGCGTCCGGATCACCCCGGCCGTCACGGAGAGGGCCGCCGACTCAGGCCCGGACAGGGGAGGCAGCGACGTGGACCGACCCCACGGCACGCAGGACAGGATCGCCGCCGACGCGGCCCGCCGCGCCGCGATGCTGCACGGCGCCCACGCGGCCGCCACCGCCCGTCGAGGTGCCGCCGCGCGCCGTCGCGGTGCCCTGGCCGGGGCGCTGCTGGTCGCGACCGTCGTCTGCTGGGTGGTGATCGCCGCCGCGACCGTGCCCGTGCTCGTCGCCGTCGTGCCGACCCTGCTGCTCGCCACGGTGCTCGTGCTCGGCCGGCGTGCCGTCGTCCAGGGCCAGCAGGCCGAGGCCGAGTGGCAGCACCGGATCGCGCAGGCGACCGAGGAGGCCCGCACCCAGCAGGCGGTCGCCCGTCCCGGGCGGATCAGCGCCGGCGGGCGGGCCGTGCGGCCGTCGCTGGACGACACGCAGGCCATCGCCCGGGTCGACGCCGGCGCGGCCGCAGGCGCGCAGACGGGCGCGCAGGCCGGTGGACGGGTCTGGTCCGGCGGTCGCGAGGGCGACTCGTGGACCCCGGTGCCGGTGCCCGCACCCACGTACACCACCAAGGCCGCCGCCCCGCACCGGGAGCCCGCACCGCTCGGCGAGGTCGAGGGCTCGACCGCCGCCGTGGCCCGCGGTGCCGGTGCCGACCGCACGGCGGACGTCGCCGGGCCCGGCAGCGGCACGCCCGCGGAGCTCGGCCCGGAGCACGCGGCCGGTCCCGAGCGCGAGACCACCGCGGAGCCGGTGGTGGCCGCGGCCGGGAGCGGGACGACCCCGCCGGCCCCGAGCACGCTGGCCACGGCGGGCGAGCCCACCGGGTCGATCGACCTGAACGCGGTGCTGGCCCGACGGCGCGCTGCGGGGGAGTGACGCCCGCCCGGGACGCGTCGCGGGTGCGGTGCCCGGTGCGATGCCCGGCCCTGTGCAGGGTGTCGTGGCAGGTCCGCGACGGGTGCTAGGCTTGCTCTCGCTTCTGGGGCTGTGGCGCAGTTGGTAGCGCGTCTCGTTCGCAATGAGAAGGTCAGGGGTTCGATTCCCCTCAGCTCCACCAGTGTGATGACGCGGGACATGGTTCATAGGTGTCCCGCGTCATCGTTCATAGTGCGAGAGCTCGGCCATCGGCCGGGCTCTCGTTCGCTGTTGCGCCAGTAGGTGCGGGTGGGGTCGATGGTGGCGGTGGCCAGGATCTCGCCGGTGGTGCGGTGGATGACGGTGGCGGTGGTCTGGTCGATGAGGATGAGGACGGGTGCGCTGCGGTGGTCGGCGCCGATGCCCAGGT